>NZ_CP097332.1:0-698982 GCF_023516435.1 Jatrophihabitans telluris
GAAATCGGTGTTGGCCGCCGCGAAGTCCTTGCGCCCCTGCGCTGATCCCGGTGCGGTGTAGACCACCCGCAGCCCGGCCACCTTGACGTCGGCCACCCACTGGTTGACCGCGTTGGCCGCCCAGGACGAGCCGGTTCCGGTGATCAGGTCATGGCTGGCGGCAGCACCGGCCGGAGCTCCGGTCGCGATGACGCCGGCGGCAGAGGCCGAAACAGCTGCGGCCGCGACGAGCACGGCCGCCATGAGCGATCGGCGAGTGCGCGGGGAACTCCCATTCAGGCGAGACATCTGAGCAGTCCTTCGGTGAGAATCTTCCAGCTCGGAAAGGGTTTCGTGCGACAGGGCTTGTGTGACAGGGCACCGCTCATCGGCTTCCGCCGCGGTTTCGGGAGAAGAACCTCGCGGCGGCGAAGAGCACCAGCACGATCAGCAGCAGTAGCGCGGCTGCGCCGTAGCCGCGGGCGATGAACAGCGGCTGCCCGCTGCGCACGGCCGTGATGATGAACAGCGGCAATGAGTTCATCGGCTCGGAGATCGGGTTCCGGTTGAAGTAGGTCGAGGCGCCCGAGACGATCAGCAACGGCGCGGTCTCCCCGGCGATGCGCGCGACTCCCAGGATGAGGGCGGTGGCCAGCCCGGACCGCGCGGTGGGCAGCACGACGCGGCGCACCGTCTGCCATTGCGAGGCACCCAGGGCCAGGCTGGCCTCCCGCAAGCCGTTCGGAACGACGCGCAAGCTCACCTCCGCCGAGCGCGCGATGATCGGGATGATCGTCACGACGAGGGCCAGCGCCGCGGTCAGTCCGGTGCGGTCCCAGTGCAGCGCGATGATCAGGACGGTGTACACGAACAAGCCGGCCAGGATGTCGGGCAGCGCCGTCATCGCCTCCACCACGGTGCGAACCGTCTGCGACAACCGTCCGCCGACCTCGGTCATGTAGACCGCGGTGCCGACGCCCAGCGGCAGCGAGATCACCACGGCGATACCGACCTGCAGGGCCGAACCGGTGATCGCGTGCGAGACCCCGCCTTCGGTGAGAGGTGCGGTGGGTCGGACCCCGGACATGTCATGGGTGTAGAAGTTCAGATGGTGCAGCGCGGGCCAGCCCTTGACGAAGACGTGGATCAGCGTGCTGGCCAAGGCCAGTCCGACCAGGGTCGCGCCACTGGTCACCACGACCGAGATGAGCCGATCCTGGACCTCGATCCACGGGTGGGCCATCCGGCTGACGAGGGCATACAGCAGGACGAAGACCGCCCACCAGCTCAGCGCGAATCCGACCACGCCACTGAAGGCGAGCATCCCCTCGTACACGAGCCAGGTCAGCGCGAGCGAGCCGACGATCGAGCCCAGCAGCGAGGCGGTGCCGTCCAGCGTGCGGTGACCGAGTTCCCGAGGCACGTCGGCCGGGGCCTGCACCAGCGGCGCGGCGGCGAACGGCTCATCGACAATTGGCTGATCGGCCAACGGCTGATCGGCCAACGGCTGATCGCCCGTTGGCGCAACGACAACCGGCCGATCGACGACCGGCCGATCGACGGACCGCTGATCGGCGAGCGGCAGATCGACGGACCGCTGATCGGCAAAGGGCTCAACGGCGATCGGACCGGCCGGTGCGGCCGGGATGCGGCGGTGGTTGTCGGCGGGATCGAGCACGTTGCTGCCTCGCGTCGTCGGCTCAGACATCGACGCCCGCCCCACTCCGACTGCGATTGACGAAGATCGCAGCGACCGTGTTCACGCCGAGGGTGATGAGGAACAGCACGAAGCCCGCCGTGAGCAGCGCCGAGAGTTGCCGCTTGGTCGCCTCCCCGAACAGGGAGGCGATGAGCGCCGAAGTGGTCTGGGTCCCGACCGAGAGGATCTTGATCTTGATGTCGTAGGCGGTGGAGATGATGAGAAATACGGCCACCGTCTCGCCCAGGGCGCGGCCGAGGGCCAGCATCGTCCCGCCGATGATCCCGCCGCGGCCGAAGGGCAGTACGACGGCACGGATCATGCCCCAACGCGTGGAGCCGAGCGCGTAGGCCGCCTCGCGCTCGCCGATCGGGGCCAGGTCGAACACTCCGCGCATGACGGCACAGGCCAGCGGAACGATCATGATCGCCACCACGATGCCGGCGATGAAGGCCGAGGCGCTGAACTGCGTCTTCGCCCAGCTCGCGGCGTTCGGGTCGGTGTCGACCTTGAAGATCGGTATCCAGCCGAGGTTCTGGCTCAGCCAGCGGGAGAGGAAGATCGCCTTGGGCTCAAGCCACAGCGCGCCCCAGATCCCGTAGATCACCGAGGGAATCGCCGCCATCATGTCGACGAGCGCGATGAGCGTGGACTTCAACCAGCGGGGGGCGTACTCGCTGATGTACAGCGCGGTCAGCAGTGCGATCGGGAACCCGATCGCCAGGGCGACCAAAGCCACCTCGACGGTGCCGACCAGCACGGCGGCGATCCCGATGGTGTCGGTCGTCGGCTGCCACTTGCTCTCGGTGAAGAACTTCAGGCCGTAGTGATGCAGGGTCGGAATCGCCTGATAACCAAGGAACAACCCGATCAAGCCCGTCATCACGAGGACGAAGAGGCCGATGCCCAGCACGACGGAGCGAAAGACGCTGTCAGAGGGGGGCAGCCCGGGATCGAGCTCGCGCGGCTGGTCCGGATCGGCGCCGCGTTCGAGCTCGACGAGATTGTCGGTGAGAGTCATGTCGAGGTCCGCAGCTCAGCCGAAGCGGCCGTTGACGTAGTCGGCGGTTCGCTCGTCGCCGGGATTGGTGAAGATCTGATTCGTGTCGCCGGACTCGACAATCACGCCCGGAGTGCCCTGCGAGGCAAGGAAGAACGCGCACTGCTGCGAGACACGGGCGGCCTGTTGCATGTTGTGGGTGACGATGACGATGGTCACCTCCGGTGCCAGCTCGTGGATGGTCTGCTCGATCCGGTACGTCGAGGTGGGGTCCAGCGCCGAGCACGGCTCGTCCATCAGCAACACCTCGGGCTCGACGGCCAGTGAGCGCGCGATGCACAGTCGCTGCTGCTGGCCGCCGGACAGCGCCGAGCCCGGCGAGCTCAGACGGTCCTTGACCTCGTCCCACAGCCCGGCCCGGGACAGGCACCGCTCGATGAGATCCGCCTTCGCCGACCGGCTGACCCGGGTGCCGGTCAGCTTGAGTCCCGCCGTGACGTTGTCGGCGATGGACATGGCCGGGAACGGGTTCGGCTTCTGGAAGACCATGCCGATGCGCTTACGGGTGTGGGTGACCCGCTCGCCCGGCTCGTAGATGTCATGCCCGGCGAGCAGGACCTCACCGGCCAGCTTCGCCGAGGGAACCGACTCGTGCATCCGGTTGAGCATCCGCAGGAACGTCGACTTTCCGCAGCCGGACGGCCCGATCAGAGCCGTCACGGTCGCGGCCGGCATGGTCAGGCTGACCCGGTCGAGCACCTTGCGCCGGCCGAACCAGGCCGACAGTGCCCGGGCCTCCAGTGACGCCGGCGCCGAGCGGCTCGGCGCCGGTGGGGGCATCAGCGGCCGGTCGCCGAACGACTCGAGGACGGCGGTGGCCGAGTCGGCTCCGGCGACATAGCCGACCTCAGGTTGCGACACGCGAATTCCCCCGTCTTGATGTGGTGTCTGGCAGTGCGGTCTTCGTGCGCGCACTCGCAGCCGTCCGGTTGACGGCACCGCCACGGCGCCGGCGGCCGACTCCCTGGTTGCGCTCGGTCTATCCGATGCGACGAGTCGAACGGGACTGCTGGTGCCGGGTGAACAGGGGACTAACCACGTTCCACTTCTTGGTGCCGGTGCGCATACCGGACACCGGAGCCCGGCTGGATCGCCGGGACGCGCTCGCCGGACAGACCACCCAGGGGGCCGAGCCGGCGGGTCTGCGCGGCGAAGGGCTCCCGCGCGCGGGCGGTGCGGGCCGTGGCGCGCCTGGCCGCCGTCAAGGTCAGCTCCGAGGGCATGGCAGCGTTGCGGGCCAGATCGATGAACTGCCGCCGGGCCTGCTCGCAGCGGACGATGCGGTCGTAGTGGTGTCCCGAGCTGACCACGATTCGTCCGTGCTCGCGTAGGCCCCACAGCCAGCGGTTGGGCCGGCCGGGGCGGATGAGCGGTTCCAGACCGTCGATCCTGGCCAGGATCGTCAGCAGCGCCGTCCGGCATTCGGTGAAGTCGGCGAAGGTGTCGCCACCGCGGCCGAGATCACGATTGTTGGCGCTGAGCAACCGCCATCCGACCGGCGCACCCGGTGCGGTGGCGTAGATCTGAAAGTGCGCACCGCCAGTTGTGCGCGTTCTGGTCGTCGGTGCGGGACCGGACTCGTCCCCGGTCGCCATGTACGGATCGGACAACGCTGAACTCATGAGCGCCCTCGGGACATGCCGCTGCCGCCGTAGACCACGAACGGCCGCGGCCCGATCCGGCGCAGACTGGCCGTCGCTCCGGCGGCATCCAGTGCCGGGGACGTGCTGGCCACGGCCACGAGGAACTGGCCGGCCCCGCGCAGGCATTCCAGACGGCGCTGGTACCGGTGGACCGACGCGGCCAGGCTGGACCGGCTGGACCGGCCCCCCTCGCCTTCAAGGCAGTCGAGCGGGTCGGCACCCTCGAGCACCCAATGCCAGGACGAGTCGGTGACCGACACCGTGACGGCTTCCAGTCCCGTGCCCGTGTCGAGGACCCACTGGTGCAGGCGGGAGGCCGCGGCGACGCACTCCGCTACCGAACCGTAGGCGTGCGCGGAGCGGCCGAGCGCGCGGTTGTTGGCCGCCAGCAATCGCCAGGCGATGCGCGCCCGGGGTCCGTCGCCGGCAGCGTCCGAACCACCCTGCTGGTCGGACATGAAGATGAACCTGGGCCCGAACCGGTCCACCTTGGAAAGCGTCGAAAGTGCGTGCTCATGCGACACCGCGCGACCGTCCACCCCGTCATTCGAGATTTTCGGGACGGATCCGTCCCCGAAGGGTGAGGTTTGTGGCCCGTTAAGTCGGGTTGTTTACATCAAGATGAACAACGCACGAGCAACGCGCAGACTACTCATCGGAATGCGACGAGTGTGACGCTGACGTTCAGGGCCAGCGTCGGGCGGCTCAGTGAGTGTGGACCTGCTCCGGACTGTCGGCGCTCACGTCGGTCCGTACCGGGTAGCGGCGTCCGCTCCGAATGAGTCCGACCGCGGTAGACGAGATGCCGTAGCGCTCGGCGATCACGTCCTCGGACGCTTCGGGGTCCTGCAGCAGGTGGCGGATGGCCTGGACCTGCTCATGGGTCAGGGCCGCGTCCACGGTCCGGCTGTCGGTGCCGCCCGTGCCGCCGGCGCCGCGCGGGGAGCCGAAGGTGTCGACCTGCAGGTTCTCGATGCGGTTGTCGTAGACGTCGCCGTTGCGGTGGATCAGACGGGTGCCGTCCTCGAGGGGACCGACCGCGACCCGCCAGATCAGGTACGGAACCTCGACCCAGTGGGCCAGACCCGTCGAGGGATCGGGAACCCGCACCTCGACCTGCCCACGCCGCACGCCGATCGGCCGCTGCCGGGCCTGACTGATGACCAGACCCTTGGTCGCATCGATCAACCACTGCCCGCTCTTGACGCGGTTGATGGCCAACTCGACCAACTGGCTACGACTCGGCTTGGACATGGCACCCCTCGGTCCGGGCTGGCTGGGATTCAGTGATGCCTGGACCAGTTGCGTTCGGACAACGGTATCGGTTGACGGTCGGCAACGCATCGGTACGGGTCACGTTTCTTCTTGCCGCGATAGTCAGCGTAATTCCACCGTTATGCGGTAGTGCTCCCCGTGCGTCGGCTCGTCCGGCCGGGCGAAAACGTCGACCATCACCACCCGCCACGTCTCACCTCTCAGGTCGACCAGGTCGCCGACCGCGGGCACCGGGCCGACGATGAAGTCCGGGACCAACCACAGTTCACCCTCGTCCTGCAGGATGAAGGTCAATCGCGCGGACACGGCTGCGAGCCAAGCAGAGTCTCGGGCCCGGGTCCAGAGCGCCACGCCCCCGACGCGCGTGATCCTGTCGGCCCCCGTGCGCCGGCCCGTGGACCGGTGCGGGGTGGCCGCCCGGTCAGCGCGCGGATTGTCCGTAGCTGTGCTGGTAACGGTCGTGGAGCCGATCGATATCGTCCGGCTCGATCGGCACCGGTTCGCCGAGCTGGCGCGCCAGATGCACGCTGCGGGCGGCGTCCTCACACATCACCGCCGCCTTGACCGCGTCGGTGGCGGTGGCACCGATCGTGAACACCCCGTGATTGGCCATCAGGACCGCCGGTGAACGCGAGCCCGCCAGCGTGGCGACGATCCCCCGGCCGATGGCGTCATCGCCGATGATCGCGAACGGTCCCACGGGGATCGGGCCCCCGAACTCGTCGGCCATCGCGGTCAACACGCAGGGAATCGGCTCGCGCCGGGCGGCCCAGGCGCAGGCGTAGGGGGAGTGGGTGTGGACGATGCCGCCCACGTCGCGACGATGGCGGTAGACGTAGGCGTGCGCCGCGGTATCGCTGGATGGTGCCAGGGAGCCCTCGAGCACCCGCCCGTCCAGGTCGCAGACGATCATGGCCTCGGCGCTGAGCTCGTCGTAGGCGATGCCGGACGGCTTGATGACCAGGACGTCGTGACCCGAGCTGTCGTGGGCGCGGGCCGAGACGTTGCCGGCCGTCCAGACGACCAGGTTGTAGCGGACCAGCTCGCCGTGCAGGGACACGAGGTGCTGGCGGGCCTGGTCGACGGTGGGCAGCGCACGGACGGCGGTCATCGGTCGATCCCGGCGCTGTTGGCACGATCGCGCAGGTCTCGCAGCCGGTGCATGACGGCGTTGCCACCGTCGTCCTCGGGCCGGCCGAAGTAGTCGTGCAGCCGCAGGTACTCCGCGTACAGGTCGTCGTAGGCAGCCTGGCGACGCGGGTCGGGCAGGTAGGCGTGCTTGTGGAGCTTGCCCATCGAGCGGGCCGCCGTAGGCACGTCCGGATAAGCGCCCACGGCCACCGCGGCATGGATCGCCGATCCGAGCGCCGGGCCCTGCGAACTCAGGGCGATCGACAGCGGCCGGCCGATCACGTCGGCGTAGAGCTGCATCAGGAACTCGTTCTTGAGCAGACCGCCGATGACGACGAACTCGTCGACCGGCACCCCGGAATCGGTGAACGCCTCGATGATGCGTCGGGTTCCGAAGGCGGTCGACTCCAGCAGCGCGCGGTAGACCTCCTCGGGCCTGGTGGCCAGGGTCAGTCCGACGACGAGGCCCGACAGGCGGTGGTCCACCAGAACACTGCGGTTGCCGCTGTGCCAGTCCAGGGCGACCAGGCCGTGGGCGCCGATCGGATCCTGCGCAGCCAGTTCGGTCAGGTAGGCGTGCACCGACTGTCCGCGCCGCTCGGCCTCGGCCCGGTACGCGTCGGGGACGTTGTTGTCCACCCACCAGGCGAAGATGTCGCCGACCCCGCTCTGGCCGGCCTCGTAGCCGTACTTGCCGGCGATGATCCCGCCCTCGACGACGCCGCACATTCCGGGTACCTCGGCGAGGATGTCGGCGGACATGACGTGGCACGTGGACGTTCCCATCACGGCCAGCAACTGCCCGGACTCGACCGCCTGCGCGGCGGGGGCACTGACATGCGCATCGACGTTGCCGACGGCGACCACGATTCCCGCGGGCAGGCCGGTCCAGTCGGCGGCCTGGGCGGTGAGGCGGCCGGCGGCATCGCCCAGATTCGACAGCGGATGCGCCAGCCGGGTCGCCGGGAAGTCGGCGAAGTCGGGATGCAGCGCGGCCAGGTAGTCCGCACTCGGATACTGCCCGCCCTGGAAGATCCCCTTGTATCCGGCGGTGCACGCGTTGCGGCTCTCGCTGCCGGTCAGTTGCCAGACGATCCAGTCCGCGGCCTCGATCCACCGCTCGGTCGCGTCGTAAACCGTCCGGTCCTCCTCCAGCACCTGCAGGGCCTTGGCGAACTCCCACTCCGAGGAGATCCGGCCGCCGTACCGGCCGATCCAGGGCTCCTTGCGCTCGTGGGCCAGGGCGTTGATCCGGTCAGCCTGGCCCTGCGCGGCGTGGTGGCGCCACAGCTTCGGCCACGCGTGGGGCCGGGCTCGCAGTTCGGCCTTGGCGCACAGCGGGGTGCCCGCACGGTCGGTCGGCAGAACGGTGCAGGCCGTGAAGTCGGTGGCGATGGCGACGACGTCGGCGGCGTCGATACCGCTGGCGCGGACCGCTGCCGGCACCGCGTGGCGCAGGACGCCCACCCAGTCGGCCGGATTCTGCAGGGCCCAGTCGCCCGGCAGCGGGTCCGCCGTACCGGGCAACCGGGAGTCGATGACACCGTCGGGGTAGTCGTAGACCGCACTGGCCAGTTCCCGGCCGTCGCTGATCCGGACGACCAGCGCCCGGCCGGACAGGGTGCCGAAGTCCACACCGACGGTGAAACTCTGCGCGGGATCGCGCTCGAGGGACGCCACGGGGCTCACACCCCGGCCAGCTTGTAGAACGCGTGGTTCCACCGCAGTTCTCGGGTGAAACCGCGACCGGTGGTGTCGTGGTCGATGAGGGCGAGTTCGGTTCGCGTCATCGTGGCGAAGGTGTCGATCATGCTCGCGTCCAGGGCCGTGGACAGCACGGTGTGGTGGGGTCCGCCGGAGGCCAGCCAGCACTCGGCCGAGGTCGCCAGCGACGGCTCGGGTTCCCAGACGGCACAGGCGACGGGCAGCCTCGGAAGGTCCTCATCCGGCTCGACAACGGTGACCGCGTTGGCCGTGAGCCTGAACCGGGCGCCGACGTCGGAGATGCCGACCACGATGCCCGCGCCCGGAGCGGCGGAGAATTTCAGGCGCACCGGGTCCTCTCGCCCGCCGATACCCAGCGGATGGATTTCCAACGTCGGCGTGGCCGCCGCGATCGACGGGCAGACCTCGAGCATGTGCGCGCCGAGGATGCGCTGCGGGCCGGGGCCGTAGTGGTAGGTGTAGTCCTCCATGAACGATGTGCCGCCGGGCCGGCCGTGCGCCATCACCTTCAGCGTTCGCAGCATCATCGAGGTCTTCCAGTCGCCCTCCCCGCCGAAGCCGAAGCCGTCGGCCATCAGCCGCTGGACGGCCAGCCCGGGAAGCTGCCGCAGGCCTCCGAGGTCTTCGAAGTTGGACGTGAAGGCGGTGAAACCACCGTCGTCGAGGAAGGTCCGCAAGCCGGCCTCGATGCGCGCGCCGTAACGCAGCGAGTCGTGCCGGTCGCCGTTCGGCCGCAACTCGGGCACGACGTCGTAGCGGTCGAGGTACTCGGTGACGAGGTCATCGATCGCGCCGTCCTCCACCGCGTCCACCACCGCGACGAGGTCGTTGACCGCGTAGGTGTTCACCGAGGTGCCGAAGTGCAGTTCAGCCTCGACCTTGTCGCCCTCGGTCACGGCGACGCCGCGCATGTTGTCCCCGAAGCGGGCCAGCCGCATAGTCCGCATGGCCTGGTACGCGGTGGCGACCCTGGACCAGTCACAGATGCGCTCTCGGGTGTGCGGATCGTCCACGTGGCCGGCGACGGTGGTGCGGGCCAGGCCGAGCCGCGTCTGGATGTAGCCGAATTCCCGGTCGCCGTGCGCGGACTGGTTCAGGTTCATGAAGTCCATGTCCAGGCTCGACCAGGGCAGCGCCTCGTTGGCCTGGGTGTGGAAATGCAGTAGCGGCTTGGCCAGCGCGTCCAGCCCGCGGATCCACATCTTGGCCGGGGAGAAGGTGTGCATCCACGCGATCACGCCGATGCAGGACTCGTCGGAGTTGGCGGCGACCATCGCGCGCAGGATGGCGTCGGAATCCTTCAGTACCGGCACCCAGCGAATCGAGACCGGCAGCTCGTCGAGTCGCTTGGCGATGTCCTGGGACTGCTGGGCGACCCGCGTCAGCGTCTGCTCGCCGTAGAGGTCCTGGCTACCGGTCAGGAACCATACTTCGCGATCGGCGAACGGGTTTCCGGTTGCACGGCTGGTCATGCGGTCTCCGAGCGTCGGGTGGGTGGGCCACGGGCGAGTAGAGGAATGTTAACGCTAACAATCTAGGGCGACAAGGCTGGCGACCGTCCGGGTCGTGCCGCGGGTCCCGGGGTGCCGCGCGCTCGGCGGTCAGGAAGCTCGGCCGGTGACCACGGTCCAGGACTCGGCCGGCAGCAGCACCGAGGTTGACCGCGCCCCGGGACTCACGGCCTCGAACTGGACCAGGCCCAGATCGCGGACATCGCGTTGATCATCGGCGGCCAGCCCCGCGACCGAATCGACGGTGAAGGTGGAGAACGCCGCGTGGTCCAGGCTGACCTCGATCGGTTGGCTGCCGCGGTTGGTCAGGAAAATCCCGATCGCGCCGCTCGAGGCATCGAAGGAGGCCGCCGCCGCGACCTGGGCCACGGTTCCCGAGGTCGGGGTGGAGAACTCCGGCGCCTGCACCGGGACCCGTAGAGCGACGCCGTGAGCAGCAGCCGCGGTGGCCGCGAAGGGATGGAACAGCGACTGCTTCCAGAGGCCACCACCGGGCTCGGTCATGATCGGCGCGCTGACGTTGACCAGCAAGGAGAGGCAGCCGATCTTGACCCTGTCCGCGTGGTTGAGCATGCCGATCAGCAGGTCACCCAGCACCACGGCGTCCAGGGCGGGGTAGACGTCCTCGGTGATCGCCGGCGCGTGGCTGATCGGCCTCAGCGGTGCCCCGGCCGGGGAGCCGGCCGCAGCGGAAGACCACACGTTCCACTCGTCGAGGGAGATCATCAGCCGCCTGTCGGAGTTCAGTCGCGAGCTGACTGCGTCACAGGTGGAAACCACATCGGTGATGAACCGTTCGAGCCGTCGGCCGGAGGCGAGGAAGTCGCGCCGATGACCGGTTCCGTCGTAGTAGGCGTGCATCGAGATGTAGTCGGCGATCTCCAGCGTCGCTTCGGCCACTGTGGTCTCCCACGAGCCGAAGGTCGCCATCTGTCGGTTGGACGAACCGCAGGCCACCAGCTCGATGGACGGGTCGACCAGCCGCATCGCCTTGCCCGCTTCCGCGGCCCGGGCGCCGTACTCGGCGGCGGAGGTGTGTCCAAGCTGCCAGGGACCGTCCATCTCGTTGCCCAGGCACCACGTCCGGATCCCGTACGGTTCACTACGGCCGTTGGCAACCCGGGACGCCGCGATCGTGGTGTCCGCGGCCAGGTTGCAGTACTCGACCAGGTCCGCGGCCGCGCGCACCCCCGCCGTTCCGAGGTTGACGGCCATGATCGGGTCCAGGCCGCATCGGGCCGCCCAGGGCAGGAATTCGTCCACTCCGACGAGGTTGGGCTCGATGGACCGCCAGGCCAGGTCCAGCCGGGTCGGGCGTTGGGCCACCGGCCCGATGCCGTCGCGCCAGTCGTAGCCGGAGACGAAGTTGCCCCCCGGGTAGCGGACCGCGGTAACGCCCAGTTCCTCGATCAGGGCCGCGACATCGCCGCGGAAGCCGGCGGCGTCCGCGGTGGGATGCGACGGCTCGTAGATTCCGGTGTACAGGCAGCGGCCCATGTGCTCGACGAACGAGCCGAACATGCGCCGGTCGATGTCGCCGACGACGAAGGCCGGATGCAGGACAAGCCGGGCGGCGGGGGTGCAAGCCAAGAGATAACCCTTTCCGAGTCGGGGTTTCGGGGCCCTCGATCGGTCCCTGTTCGGTCAGCGGGCGCTCTGTTCGGTCTGCCGCGCTGTGTTCGGTGCCCGTTCAACGGCCGGCCGCCGGGCGTCAGCGGCTGCTGCCGGCGAGCAGTCCGCGAATGAAGTGCCGCTGGAGCAGGACGAACAACAGGACCGTCGGAATCGTGGCGAACGTACAGGCCGCCATCAGCTGGCCCCACAGGTCCGCACTGCTGGCGCCGGCTTGTGAACCACTGACGTTGGAGGACAACCCGGCCAGCAACACGGCCAGGGTCTGATGCTGCTGGTCGTTGATGGCCACGATCGGCCAGACCAGATCGTTGTAGATGTTGAACAGTGACAGCACGGCGAGCGCGGCCAGGGCCGGTCGCAGGATCGGCACCACGACCGAACGGAAGGCCCGCAGCGGTCCAGCGCCGTCGATGCGCGCCGCGTCGAGCAGTTCGTCCGGGATCTGACTGATGGTCTGACGCATCCAGAACACGCTGAAGGCATCGATCGCGCCCGGCAGGATCAGGGCCTGAAAGGTGTTGATCCAGCCCAGCTGAGACATCTCCAACAACAGCGGAATGATGAGCACGAGGGTCGGCAGCATCAGGGTCAACAGCACAAAGCCGAACAGAAACCCTTTGAACGGGAAGGCGAACTTCGCGAAGCCATAGCCGGCCAGCGGTGCGAAGACGAGCAGTACGGCGCCCTTGAACACGACGACCACGGCCGTGTTGAACAGTGCCCGCACAATCGGGACGTGCGCGAACATGTCGCGCCAGTTGTGCAGGGTCGCGTGGAACGGATTGAACGACAACGGGTTGTTGAGAATGGTCGCTCCCGGCTTGAACGACGAGGTGATCATCCAGAACAGGGGGTACAGAAACAGCACGGCGATCAGGAGCATCGCGCCGTAGCCGAGCAGCGAGCGAATCCGGGACCTTGCGGTGGCCGGCCGGCGGAGTCCGCCGGGTCCGTCCAGCGAGATGTCGGCGGTAGCGGTCATCGGCTCAATCCTCCTTCGACCGGAGTACCCGGACGGCGAACAGCGACAGCAGGAACACCAGGACCACGAGCAGGAACGAGTTGGCTGCGCCGGTGCCCAGGTCCGATGCCGAGATGTGGTTGTACAGGTACAGCCCTGACGTAGTGGAGCTGTTGTACGGGCCGCCTCTGGTCAGGACGTACGGCTCCAGGAACATCTGGGAGATACCCAGGGTGGAGACGACGATGAAGAACCCGATGGTGCGACGAACGAGGGGCACAGTGACCGAGAGGAAGGTTCGGATCGCACCGGCGCCGTCGATGGCGCTGGCTTCGTAGACGTCGGTCGGAATGCCCTGCACCGCCGAGAGCATGATGATGAGCGCGAACCCGCTGGTCTTCCACAGCACGAACAACGCGATCGTCGGCTTGGCCCAGGTAGTGGTGGTCAGCCAGCCGACGGATGGTCCGGACAGCCAGCCCAGCACGGTGTTCACCACACCGAAGTTGTTGTCGAAGATCAGGATGAACGCCTGCGCCATCGCGGCCAGCGGCGTCACGTAGGGAAGAATCACCACTACCCGCAGGGTTTTCTTGAATCGGAGCCTGGACCGGGTCAGGGCAGATGCGACCGCGATCGCCCCAATCGTCTGTACTGGGACGATCAGCAGCCACATCACTGCCGAGTTGCCGAGCGAGGCCCAGAAGTCGGCGTTGGTCAGCAGATAGGTGTAGTTCGACCACCCGATCCAGTGCAGCACGCCGGCTCCGTGCCAGTCACTGAAGCTGAGCTCCAGCGCGTAGATCATCGGGTATGCGGTGAACGCTGCGAACAGCAGGAAGAACGGTGCGATGAGCAGGTAGCCCACCCACCATTCGCGCGGCAGCCTCGAACGCTTGCGCACCGGCACGGGCGGGTCCGCGAGCGCCGGCGAACGAGGTGCTGAGGTGTTCCAGCTGATGACCGACACGGCTCAGTGCGACCGGTCGACGAGGTTGGTCTGGATCGCCGAAGCCGACTTCTTCACGACATCGTCCACGCTCATCCTGCCGTCCATGAGTTTCTGCAGGTTGGCACCGAGGTAGGTGGCCGCCTGGTTGAACCAGCTTGGGATACGGTAACCCGCCGGGATGGCCAGCGAAGCCTTGGTCCCGACGTCCCAGACCGACTGGCTGCCCAATCCGGCCAACGGCTTGAACAACGGGTTCGCGGGGTCAAGGGCCGATTTCACCGACGGCAGTGCGGTGTTGATCCCGTTCGGGTAGACGCTGTTCGGGCCGAACACGCCCTTGTAGCCCTCAGCGCTGTACACCGCGTACTCGTAGAACAGCCAGGCCAGCTCGGGGTGCGCGGCCTTGGCCGGAATGACGAACGAACTCCCGCCCATCACGCCCGAACGGGCACCGCCGGGCGTCCACGCCGGCAGCTCCGCCACGCGCCAGTGCCCGACGCTCTTCTTGAAGGTGCTCTGGATGAGGAAGTTGAACCAGATGGCCCACGGCGCCAAGGAGATCACGTCGCCGTCCGCCTGCGCGATCTGGGCCGAGCTGGCGAACTTGCTGCGAGCGCCCAGGCCCTCGTCGGCGACGGCCTTGATCCAGGTCAGAGCTTTGCGGAAGGCGTCGGTGTCGATCGTGAGCTTGCCGTTGGCGTCGATCATGCCGGTGCCCTGCTGCTGGTTGACCAGCATCATCAGCCACTGCATGGCCAGGTTCGGGTCCTGCTCCAGCGGGATCGGCCGCGCGTTCGGGTTGCGACCCTTGATCTCCCGCGCGGCGTTCAGCAGGGCGTCGTAGCTGGTCAGCGACCCGGGATCCACCTTGGCCCCGGACAGCACATCCTCCCGGTAGTACAGCAGGCCCGGGTCGGTGTCCCACGGGATGCCGACGAGCTTGCCCTGGTAGGAGTTGACGTCCAGCTTGTACTGGACGGTGTCGGCGGTGTACTTGCTCATCAGTTGCGAGACGTCATAGAGGTGCTCGGCCTGACCGAGAATGTTGTTGTCGGTGAAGAAGGAGCCGTCGGGTACTCCGGTGCCGCTGACCAGCGCCGGCGGCAGCTTCGTGTCGACGTCGACGCCGACCAGGGTCAGCTTCACATTCGGGTACTTCTTGCTGAAGCCGGGCAGCAGCGTCTTGAAGACCTTCAACAGATCATCGTCACGAAACCACAGCGTGGCCGATCCGCTCGCCGTGCTCGGCGATACCGAGGCCAGCGCCTTGGTCGTCGACGTGGTGCCAGGGCTACAGGCTGACAGCACGCCGGCCGCAGCGGTGCCCGCACCGACCGCACCCATCAGCTGCAGCAGGGTCCGGCGGGAAAGGCCGCTAGGAACTACACCGTTCGAAACCATGGAAGTTCGCTCCTTGTTGGTCTGTCGATCGATGGATCAATGGATGGATTCGTCTGTGGTCGGGTGGTGGTACTCGATCTGTGCTTCTCGATCGGTCGTGCTCAGTCGGCCGCCGCCACGTCGGCGCGCAGCACGGTCCAACTCTGGGGGGGAAGCGTGAGGACCGTGCGTCCCGGCGTCGAATCGTCCGCGGCGAGCGAGACCAGACCGACCTCAGCCGAGGCGTCGCGGTCACGCGGGCCGTGCTGATCGGCGATCATCGTGCGCACGTCGGTGGTGCTCCAGCTCTCGAAGCCCCGGTGGGTGACCTCGACCTCGGCTGGGTACTCGGACCGGTTGGTCAGGAAGATCGCCGCCTGCCCGGTTTCGGGGTCGTGGGTTGCCGACACCGCCACCGTAGGTACGTCCCCGTAACGCCGGGTCGCGAACTCGCTCGTCCCGACGCGGGTGACCAGGCTGTGACCCGAGGCGGCCTGCGCCACTGCGGCGAAGGGATGAAACGTCGCCTGCTTCCATGCCGGCCCGGCGGGTTCGGTCATGATCGGGGCGATGACGTTGACCAGCTGAGCCAGACACCCGATCTTGACGCGGTCCGCGTGGTTGATCAGGCTCGACAGCAGATCGCCGACGACGACCGCGTCGAGGGTCGAGTACACGTCCTCGATCCGCGGGCCGGCGATATCGATCGCGACCGCCTCGGTGCCCGGGAAGCGCGACTGGTACCAGACGTTCCATTCGTCGAAGGAGACGTTGATCTGCTTACGCCGCCGGGTCCGGGCGGCCACCGCGTCGATGGTCGCGACGACGCCGTCGATGAAGGTGTCCATCGAGGCGGCGGAGGCGAGGAAACTGGCGCGATCGGCGTCGAATTCCTCGTAGTAGGCGTGCATGGAGATGTAGTCGATGTTCTCGCCCGCCTGCTCGAGAACGGTTGATTCCCAGTACCCGAACGTGGGCATCTCGTGGAAGGAGCTGCCACAGGCGACAAGCTCGATGCCCGGATCCACCAGGCGCATCGCCTTGGCCGCCTCGTTGGCCAGTGCGGCGTACTCCGCGGCGCTCTTGTGTCCGGTCTGCCACGGGCCGTCCATCTCGTTGCCCAGGCACCACAGCCCGATCTCGTAGGGCTTTGCCGCGCCGTTGGCACGCCGCAGGTCAGACCAGGCAGTGCCCTCGGACAGGTTGCAGTACTCGACGAGCGCCGCGGCTTGGTTGACCCCGGCGGTGCCGAGGTTGACCGCCATCATCGGCTCGACACCGAGCGCCGCGGCCCACGGCAGGAATTCGTCTGTGCCTACCTGGTTGGTCTCGATCGAGCGCCAGGCCAGATCGAGCCGGCGCGGACGATTCTCCCGCGGGCCGATGCCGTCGGTCCAGTCATAGCCCGAGACGAAGTTTCCACCCGGATAGCGAAGGAGGGTGACGCCGAGTTCCCGGACGAGCTCCTCAACGTCGGTGCGAAATCCATTCTCGTCCGCGGCCGGGTGTCCGGGCTCGTAGACGCCGGTGTACACGCAGCGGCCCATGTGTTCGACGAAGGAGCCGAACAACCGCCGATCGATCCGGCCACGGTGGTGATCCGGGTCGATCACGACCGTGGTGAGCCTTGGTGTGGGCATCAATTCCCCTTGCGTATGAATGCTTCCCGACCGGAGCGTGCGGCTGTCACGGGATGCCCCGCTCCGGTCGAGCGCAATTTGGTTCCTACGTTGTACCTGCGCCTCGCCATCGGCGTCAACCCTTGACGAGACATCCGCCCGACTCGATTCGGTAACAGTCGGGACACCGGGCCCCAGGTCTTGACGGACCTTTCGCGGACCAAGTACAACGTAGGAACCGATTGCGTGACACAGCTCACGATCGCGCGGTCCCCCGCACGTCCGCATCGCCCCGCCGCCAGCAGGAATGACCTTTACCCGAAGGGGAATCATGCCCATCAAGCGCTTGCTCGTGTTCCTGTCCGCCGCTGCGTTGGCGCTGGCGGCGGTACTCGTTCCCGCCTCGCCGGGCGCCGCCGTCACCACCGGCAACGGTTCGCTGGTGTATTCGCCCGCGGCGGGCAGCTCTTTCGATCCCGCGGGAACGACGTACGCCAAAATCATCGCGCTCAAGCACAGCGGTACCAGTAACGGCAGGCTGCTGGTGACCTACGACCAGCTCGTGCTCGTCAACGGTGTGCAGATCTACCCGATTTACGCCAGCGACGACGGCGGCGGTAGCTGGACGCACCTGAGCGACGTCGTCCCCAGCACCAACTTCGCCTCCCTGACGCTCACCTCGCAGCCGTTCCTGTTCGAAGTGCCACAGACCGTGGGCGCGCTGGCGGCGGGAACGATCCTGCTGGCCGGCAATATCATGCCGGCGGACCGATCCAGCTCTCGTCTCGTCGTCTACAAGAGCACCGACCACGGCGCTACCTTCTCCCTGCTGAGCACCGTCGACACCGGTGGCCCCGCGGTCTATGACCCGAGCCCGACATCGACGACAACCACCGTGTGGGAACCCTCGCTCAACCTCGACAGCAATGGCAACCTGGTCTGCTACTTCTCCGACGAGCGGCAGAAGGCCGGGGGGATCCTGCAGGCCGTGTCCTACCGGCGCTCCACCGACGGCGGGCTGACCTGGGGCGCGGAGGCCAACGTGGCCGCGATCCCGAACCAGAGCGACCGGCCCGGCATGATCACGGTGACCAAGCTGCCCACCGGGAAGTACCTGGCCACCTACGAGGTCGTCAACCGTCCGAGCCAGTCGGTGAACACCGCGGTGGTCTACTACAAGTTCTCCGACGACGGCCTCACTTGGACGGCCAACAGCCTCGGGACCGCCATCAAGCTGCCCAACGGCCGTGGCCTGGGCTCCTCACCGTTCGTCCGCTGGGTCAACGCGGGCGGTCCGAACGGGATGGTCGTGGTTTCGTCCAAGTGGGCTGTGGACAGCGCTGGCAACATCAGCGGGGGCCAGAACTTCTACGTCAACTACAACCTGGGAAACGGGCCGTGGGAGCGATTGCCCTTCGCCACGACCTACGACGCATCCGACAGCCAGGGCGGTACCTTCGCCGGCTTCGCGCAGTCCTTCGACGTCAGCCCGGACGGGTTGACGCTGTACCAGGCCACCAACGTCGAGAACCGGACCACCGGATACGACGACATCCGGGTCGGCACCGTCCCGCTCAACGCCTATCACTACGAGGCGGAGCGGGCCACGCTCACCCACGTCAGCACGGTCAGCCAGGTCGATGCCGACAACGGCAGCAAGATCGGCAACATCAACTACGCCGACAGCCTCGTGGCCTTCAACCACGTCAGTGTGCCGACCGCGGGGACGTACACCGTCAACGTTCGGTACGACAACGGCACGGGCGCCAGCAGCAGCCAGTCGGTTCGGGTCAACGGTGGTACCCCCTTCAGCGTGGCGTACCCGAAGACGGTGGACTGGAACCGCTACGGCTGGGCCCAGTTCACCGCCACTCTCAACGCGGGCGCGAACACGATCACCTTCGGGTACTCGGGCACCTACGCCGAACTGGACGCCATCGACGTCTACCGGACCGGCCTCGCCGCGAACGGAGAGTTCCGACTGGCCAATCGCAACAGTGGCAAGTACCTGGAGATCGCCTCGGCCAGCACGGCCGACGGTGCACCGGCCGGTCAGTGGGGCGACACCGACAACCCCACCCAGGTATGGCGAATCGGCGCCGTGAGCGGCGGCTACACGTTCACCAACCTCAACAGCGGCAAACTGCTCGATGTGTCCGGCGCTTCGACGGCCAACGGAGCGGCCGCCATTCAGAACCCGGCCGCGGGAACCGCGTCCCAACGCTGGACGCTGGCCCAAACCGATTCCGGCTTCATGACCGTGACGAACTCCAACAGCGCCAAGCTGCTCGAGATCTACCAGAACTCCACGGCGGACGGGGCGATCGCCGATCAATGGGCCGCTACCGGTTTCAACTGCCAGCAGTGGCAGCTGGTCAAGGAGGGCATTCAGTAGCCGACCCGACGTCCCGGAGTTCCTTCGTTGTACCAACGCGGCCCCGGGCGGTAGTCTGCTCACGAACCGAGCTGAGGGGAGGCGGCAGTTGAGTGAGCCGACGCTGCACGATGTCGCCGCGCGGGCGGGCGTGTCCATCAAGACCGTCTCCAACGTGCTGCGCCAGGTCGACGGCAAGGTCTCAGCCGCGACCGCCGCCCGGGTGCATCATGCCATCGAGGAACTGAACTACCGGCCGAACCTGTCCGCGCGCCGGCTGCGCACCGGCCATTCCGACGTGATCGCGTTGGCCGTTCCCGACCTGCGAAATCCCTACTTCGCCGAGGTGGCGGCCGCGATGATCACCGCTGCCCGCAACGCCGGTTACACCCTGCTCATCGAGGAGACGGGTGGGGACCCTGCGGTTGAGATGAGCGCGGCCGAGGGTCTGCGCGACCCGCTGATCGAGGGCGTGATCATGTCACCCCTCACGCTCGACCCTCGCTCATTGGCGGCTCGCGGTCGCGCGATTCCTCTGGTGTTGCTGGGGGAACGGGACTATGCCGGGCCGTGTGACCACGTGATGTTCGACAACGTGGAAGCATCGTTTCGGATCACCGAGCACCTGCTGGAACAGGGCTACCAGCGGATCGCGGTCATCGGGCGGCAGGACGATCCGCCCCATGCCACCGCCGTCAAGCGGCTGAAGGGCTATCAGAAGGCACTGCGCCGGGCGGGAATCCGCTACGACCGCTCGCTCGCTCCCGTCGTCTCGGGTGCGCCCTACAGCAAGGTGGAGGGTGCTCGTGCCGCCGAGCACCTGTTCGGCGACGACGGCCATCCGGACGCGGTGTACTGCTTTGCCGACGTCCTGGCAATCGGCGCCCTGCGGACCGCGCACCGTTTCGGCCTGCACGCCCCGGCCGACTTCGGCCTGGCCGGCTTCGACGGCATCGAGGAGGGGCGGTTCAGTATTCCGACCCTGACCACGATCGCCCCGGACTTCACCGACATGGCCGAACTCGCCGTCACCGCACTGGTCGAACGCATCCGAGCCGGTTCGGCCATCGACCACCGCGACATTCGCTGCCGTTACGATCTGGTCCTCGGCGAGAGCACGCAGGTGAGTCTGGCCGCGGAGTTCCTTGCCGTCTGATCGATAGTGGTGACCCCGCGGAGGGCGGCCCCAGTCCGAGCACAGTTGCTCGGCAGGCATACTCCGAGGATGGATCATGACTTCGTCTCGGGCGCCCCGATCGCCGGGGAGCTACCCGCGCAGTGGATCCACGGCTCCCGGAACCGGAGCCGCCCGACCGATCCGCCGGTTCAGGTCTACGCCTACAACCGGCACACCTACATCCTGCGGCAGAGCAAGGACACCACCTACGAGGCGCCGTTCGTCTTCCTGCTCTTCGGAAACCGGCGCGCGCTGCTGTACGACACCGGCGCCACGGCGGACCGGACGATCCGCGACACCGTCGACGACCTCATGTTGCGGTGGCTCGATGCGCATCCTCGTGCCGACTACGAGCTGCTGGTGGTCCACAGCCACGGTCACGGCGACCACGTCGCCGGCGACCCGTTCTTCATCGACCGTCCCGCGACTCGTGTGGTGGCCGCCGACGTCGACACGATCAAGCGGGAACTCGGATTTCGGCAGTGGCCGGCGGAGCTCGTCGAGCTGGACCTCGGTGGGCGGATCCTCGATGTCACCGGCATCCCCGGACATCATGTGGCGTCGCTGGCGATCCTGGACCGCTGGACGGGGATCCTGCTCACCGGCGACACGGTGCTGCCCGGGCGCCTGTACGTCGAAGACACGGCCGCCTTCCTGGACAGCCTCGATCGCCTTGTGACGCTGAGCGAAACCCGGCCGGTCCGGTGGGTCCTCGGCTGCCACATCGAGATGACGCGCGAAGCCGGCCGGGACTACCCGCTCGGGTGTCGCTATCAGCCCGAGGAGGCTCCACTGGAATTCACCGCTCACCAACTGCGGCAGATCCGCGACGCGGTCGCCCGGATCGGTGACCGGCCGGGCAGCTACCCGTTGCCCGACGCGATCTTCTATTGCGGCATGACCGCGCGCATGCGTATCCGCCTGATCGGCCGGTCCGTTCTCGACCGGCTCGGTCTGCTCGCAACGAACTCCGCGTGACCAGCGCCGACTGACGGGACGTGATCGCGGCGAGCAGGTCGCGGCGACCAGATCTCGGCGCACACAGCGCGGCGAGCAGAGCCCTCAGCCGGACGGGCGCGGCGATCGAACCAACGTGCTGACATCGCCCCGGGAAGGCCGTCCGTAGAGGTAACCCTGGATCAACAGCCGCTCGTACGCCGGCAGGGCGGCGAGTTCGGCTTCGGTCTCCACGCCTTCGACGACGCAGTTCAACTCCAGGTCGGCCGCGATGCCGACGGTCGCGCGCAGCAGGGCACGGCAGGTCGGATCGGTGAGCATCCGGCTGGTGAACGAGCGATCGATCTTGATGCAGGTGATCGGCAACGTTGTCAGATAGCTCAACGAGGCATACCCCGTCCCGAAATCGTCCAGCGCGAGCCCCACGCCCGAGGCCCGCAACCGCCGCAGGTCCGCCACTGCCGTCGACGTCGCGTCGAGCAGGACGGTCTCGGTGATCTCGATGGTCAGGGCCTCGGCCGACAACCCGGACCCGGTCAGCGCCGCCACGATGCGATCGTGAAAACCGGCCGTGCCGATGTCGATGGCGCTGCGGTTGACCGACAGTCCCAGCCGTTCGAAGCCCGGCTCGCACCGCCAGGCGGCGACCTGAGCACAGGCCCGGCGAAGCACCCGAGCATCCAGTTCGGCCAGCAGGTTCCGTTCCTCGGCCACGGCGATCACCGTGCCCGCGTCCAGGTGCCGGCCATCGGTGCCGGGAACCCGGACCAGCGCCTCGACCGTGCGCAGCTGTCCCGAACCGGCGGCCACGATCGGCTGGAAGTAAACCTCGACGGTGTCCTCGGCGAGGGCGCGCAGGAGGGCCGACTCGATCTCGTCGTGAACGAGCGAAGTGGCCTTCAGATCGGGGCTGTAGACGATGTGGCCGTTGGCGCCGTGCTTTTTCACGTGATACATCGCGGCGTCGGCCTCGGCGAGAACCGTGTCGGCATCCACCTCCGTGTCGGAGCGAGCGGCGGTGAGCGAGGGCAGGCAGATCCCGATGCTGGCGGTGACCCGGTGCTCCTCGCCCTCGATGCGGATCGAGCCCCGCAGCGACTCGGCGATCCGGTTGGCGACGGTGCAGGCCAGGCGTTGGGCGTCGGCGCCCGGCGGCACACTCAGCAACACCACGAATTCGTCCCCGCCGAGTCTGGCCACCACATCCGCGTCCCGAACCGCGTCGCTCAGCCGGGCGGCCACGGTCCGCAGGACGGCGTCCCCACTGGCGTGCCCACAGGAGTCGTTGATGCGCTTGAACCCGTCGAGGTCCACCAGCAGCACGGCGCACTCGGCGACCGAGCGGACAGGGCCGACAGGGCCGACAGGGCCGACAGGGCCGGCAGAGCGGACAGGGCCGGCGGCCAACGACTCCATGAGCCGTTCGCGTACGTGCCGGCGGTTGGGCAGGCCGGTCAGCTCGTCGTGTAGCGCGGCGTGGGCCAGACGCGCCTCCATCGCGACGACGTCGGTCACGTCACGCGACACCACCAGGATGTCGCTGGTGCGCTCCTGCGCGTCTCGGGCGAAGACGCTCAGCCGACGGGACAGCCAGCCGACCGTGCCGTCGGCGTGCAGGATGCGGTGCCGGAAGGCCAGCACCTCCCCCGTCGGTAACCGGCAGGCCTGGTCGAGACGGTCCTGGATCAGTGCCGCGTCCTCGGCGGGCAGCAGCAGCGGATCGGCGTCTCCGGCCATCACCGCGACCGCCTCGCGGGTGTAGCCGATGAGGGGCGCCCCGGACCGGTTGGCTCGCTCGTACTGCCGGGTGGCCACATGGAACAGATGGATGGCGTCGGGCGTGGTGGCGATGACCGCTTGCTGGAAGGCATGGGCGGCCAGCAGTTCGGCATGGGCGTTGGTCAGTTCCGCCTCGGCCCGGGCCAGTTCGCTGACGTCGGCGACCGTGCATTGGACCCGCAGGATCTGCCCGAACGGGCCGAGTTCGGGCTCGGCGCGGGCGTCGAAGTAGACCAGCTGGCCGTCGGAGGGCCGGATGACGCGATAGCGGATGGACAACCGGCGCGCCTGGGTGAGCACGGCGTCGATGGCTGCATCGACCGCGGGCCGATCCTCGGGATGAATCGCGTCGTTCAGCGCCCGGCGGCCTTGTCGAAGGGCGCCCGGCGGGAGGCCGTAGAGCGCGAGCAGCGCATCGGTGACGCGCAGCTCGCCGGTCGTCAGGTCGAACTCCCATGAGCCGACGCGGCTGATGCGCTGGGCTGCATCGAAGCTGGCGATCCGGGCACGCAAGCGGGCGAGGTCCTCGGTCGGTACGGCGGGGAGACCGCTCGCGAGCGTGAGGGTCGGACGGCCCGCCGGCACGGACGCTGGCGCGGACGCTGACCCGGGCGCGGACGCTGACGCTGAGGTGGGCGCGGACGCTGACGCTGAGGTGGGCGCGGACGCTGAGGCGGGGGTTGCGGCCGAGTCTGACTCAGCGGTATTCCGACGCGGCATCACGGGCACAACTCCAGGACGGGCTGGTGGCGAATCTGTAGCGAACCACGAGCGAATCTGTCGCGATCATCGGGGTGATCAAGACCCGCATCGGCCGGGGGATCGACCAGTGAAGCCGACCTACATCGCCTGAAACCCGGCGCCGGGAAATGCAACATCGCGGAAACAATGTCGCTGCGATTCGTCCGATAAGTCGGAAGCGGGCCGGGCCGGGCCGGGCCGGGCCGGGCCGGGCCAACGATCAACGATCGCGTCCTCCAGCTTGAGCGGCCTCAGCGCGTCGCCGCGCGGGCATGGTCGTTCGGCGCGGCTATCCAGGCGAGCGCAGTACCTCCCGGCGGCGTTCGAGCAGCTGCGTCCGCTCGATCTCAGACGGGGCCAGGTCGGCGGCCCGCGCCAGCGCCTGCGCCGCCGCCTCGTGCTGCCCCGCCCGCGCGAGCAGGTCCCCACGAGCGGCGTAATAGGGGTGATAGTCCCGCAGCGCGGGGTGTTCGGCCAGCGCGTCGAGCTCGGCCAGCCCACGCGCCAGACCCTGCGCCATGCCGACGGCAACCGCTCGGGCGACACCGCTCACGGGCGAGGGGGCCCGTTCGTGCAGCTCGTCGTACAGTCCGAGGATGGCCGCCCAGTCGGTGTCCTCGGCGCGCTCGGCTCGGGCGTGCACGGCAGCGAGCTCAGCCTGGATCCGGTAGGGACCCCGGTTCACACGCCCACTCGTTGAGGTTGCCCTCGTTGCACCCCCACCACCCGTTGAGGTTGCCCTCGTTGCACCCCCACCACCCGTTGAGGTTGCCCTTGTTGCAGCCGCCCACCCCCCACCACCCGTTGAGGTTGCCCTCGTTGCACCCGCCCACCCCGCACCGCCCGTCCCCAGCAGGGCGTCGGCTTCGGCGATCGCAGAGCGGTCCCAGCGACTTCGGTCCTGGTGCTCGAGCGTGACCAGGCGACCATCGACCCGGCGGGCCTCCTGCCGTGAATGCTGGATCAGCAGCAGCGCCAGTAGGCTGCGCGCCTCGTCCTCCAGCGGCAGCAACTCCGCCACAAGGCGCGCCAGACGTACTGCCTCCGACGCTGCCGCGGGGTCGCGGGCGGCAGACCATCCCGCCGAGAAGGCAAGGTAGACGACGGCCAGCACCCCGTCGAGCCGGTCGGGCAGGTGCTGGGCATCGGGCACCCGATAGGGGATGCCGGCATGCGCGATCTTGCGTTTTGCCCGCAGGATCCGCTGGCTCGCCGTCGCCTCCGGCACGAGAAACAGGCGCCCGATCGCCCGTGTGCTCAGGCCGCAGACCACCTTGAGCGTCAGGGCGACGCGGGCCTCCAGCGACAGGGCCGGATGACAGCACGTGAAGATCAATCGAAGCCGATCATCATGGAGTCCGGCGTCGGCGCCGGTGCCCGAGACTGCCGGTCCGGGGCCACCGGGGCCGGGTCGGCCGCTGCCTGCCGAGACCTCGTAGGCCATGCCGTCCTCCCCGAAAACGGGATCATTGGCGAGTTCGACCAGCTTGTCTGTCTCGAGGGCACGTCGGCGCAACACATCGACGGCGCGTCGGCGGGCGGTGACGGTCAACCACGCGGCTGGGTTGCCAGGCACCCCGTCGGTGGGCCAACGTCGCAGCGCGCGCTCGGTGGCGTCGGCGAGTGCGTCCTCGGCCAGATCCCAGTCGCCCGTCACGCCGATCAGAGCGGCCACGATCCGAAGCCGCTGCTCGCAGATCGCCGTGGCCACGGCGTGATCCACGGTGCCTCTCGGCGGGGATTTCACCACCGGCGCGGCGCATTCGGCGTCCCCGGCATCATCGGTCGCCCCGAGGCCGCTCCGAACGCCGCCCTCCCCGTCGACGGGCTCACGTCGCTTCTTCGGCAGCGTCCTCGAACGGCCAGAACGGTCGCAGCTCCAGTCGACCCTGAGCGGCCATCGGGTGCCGGGAAGCTACGTCGATCGCCTCGTCCAGGTCGGCGCATTCGAGGATGTCGAAGCCGACGATCCACTCGCGGGACTCGGCAAACGGACCGTCCGTCACGAGCACCTTTCCCTGGCGACGACGGACGGTGGTCGCGTCCTGCGCGGGCCGGGTCCGTTCGCCCATGATCCGGACACCGGCGGCGTCGTAGGTGTCGCACCAGTCCTCGATGGGCATGGTGCCCTCACCGGTGGGGTCGGCGTCGTTGTCGGGGTCGGTCGCCACGAACATCAGATAGCGCATTCTCGCTCCTCGGGGTCGTCGTCATCGTTCCTACCGCAGTACGACGATCGAGTGGGCTCGGATCCGACACTTTCGCTGTTCGCCCGTCGGATTACCTCGTGCGGCCCGTATATCGCCGCCAGGACGTTAGATCGGCCAGCTCGGAATGGAAGGCGCCCAACAACAAGGGCAACCTCAGCACCCGTGGACCCACAACAAGGGCAACCTCAACGGCCACGGACCCACAACAAGGGCAACCTCAACGCCCGTGGACCCACAACAAGGGCAACCTCAACGCCTTCGGACCCACAACAAGGGCAACCTCAACGGGGGGGTGGCCGGGTTAGTGGCCGAAGATCTGCAGCTCCCAGATCGAGTCGCCGAACCGGGTCCCGCGCGCGGTACAGAACACCCGAACGTAGCGTCCGGAGCCGTTCAGGCCCGTGATCGTGTCGGTGCCCCCGCGGCTCGTCCGGTCGGCCAGCGTGGACCAGTGGGCATCGTCGTCAGAGACCTGCAGCTGGTAGGCCGACGCAAAGGCCCGCTCCCAGCGAATGCTCACCCCGGTCAGCGAACGTACCGCGCCGAGATCGACGACGATCCACTGAGGATCCGTGCGCAGACTCGACCATCGAGTGGCGCCGTTGCTATCGACGGCGAAGGCGGCGGGGAATGCGGGCGTCTCCACACTGGAACTGCTCGCGGGCCGGTTCAGGGCAAGGTTGCCGTCGGCGATCCAGCCGCGGGTGACGTGCACCGAGTCCCCGACGACATCGGCCCGGTAGCCGCTCTGACCCGAGCACTGGTCCCCGTATTCCGCTCCCGGCACCACGGTGCCGGTCAAGCCACCGGCGTCGGTCGAGGTCGGCGCCCCGAAGAGGGCCCCGACGAAAGGCAGCTGGGTGCACTGAGCAGGCGTGGCATCGTAGGACAGGAAGCCACTCCCGGCACCGGCGAGCGCACCGGTCCCGGCCGGCAGGACATAGCTGCCAATGGACTGGGTGCGCCCGGTAACCGAATCGGTCACCACCCCCGACCACGTGTCGGGCGCGGATTCGATCACCGCGAGTACGTACTGATGACCGAAGTCGGCGGCCAGATCGATTCCGCAGGTGAGACCGGCCCCGCCGTCGGCGCGGGTGCCGCACATCGGCTCGACCGAAGTCGTCCCCGGAATCAGGCTGGAGATCTCCGCCCGCAGCCGTTGCGTCCCGTTCAGATTCGGCATCGGGTGCAGCGCGATCGTCCCGCCCGACTCGGCGTTGCCGAAGGTGAACTGCTCGACCACGGCCGCGCCGGCCTCGTGCAGGGTGCTGGAATCAAGCGTGATGGGAAAGGCCAGGGACGTCAGGCCGCCGGCAGGCGTACCGACGACCGACCAGTCGATCGACGCCCCCTGCACACCCGGCGGCAGCGCTGCGCCCGGCGTCGCCGAGGGCGGCGGGACGGCCACGATGGGCGTGCCTGAGGATGTCGCCGGCGGCGCGAAGGAAGCGGTCGGCGCGGCCGAACGTGGCGGGACCGGCGCGGCCGCTGGGTTCGAGGACGCCGCCGAGGGCGCGACAGAGGGCGCGACAGAGGGCGCGACGGAGGCGGACACCGAAGGCGGCGGGGCAGGCACGGTCGGCGACGCGGACAGCGACGGAATCCCGGGAGCAGCCGTAGTCGCCGGAGCAGCCGTAATCCCCGGAGCAGCCGGAATCCGGGGAGAAGGCGACGTCACGATCGACGGTGCGGCGGGACGGGACGACGCCGGGCTGACGCCGGGGAGGCTGCCCGGTCGAACGCCCGAAGCCGGCGCCCCGAGGCCGGCGACGGCTTCGACCGTGAGGTGGCCGGGGTCCCGGGACACGGTTCCGACCGCGAAGGCCACGGCGCCCGCCGTGACGATCGCGGTCGCGCCGACCACGGCAGCGACGATCCCGTGGGCGAAACCGGCACGTCGACCGACGGACCGGGCCGCGCGCCCGCTCCAGACGCGCGCCCACGTCCCGGTGCCGGCCGCCGAGCCCGCCGCGCCTGCCGTCGACCCCGTCGCGCCTCCCACCGACCCGGTCGCGCCTCCCGCCGGCCCCGCGCCGAGGGCCGCGGTCGCTACCACTGCGTGGGTGGCGGCTACCTGTGTGGCGGTTGCGTGGGTAGCGGCGAGGTACTTGGCGGCGACGGGCGCCCCGCCCAGCAGGAACGGGACGACGAGCGCACGCAAGGTCTGGTTGGTGTCGGAGATTTCGGTGAGCGCGGCCGTGCATCTCGCGCAATCCTGGACGTGCGCCTTCACGGCGGCTGCATCGCGTGCAGACAATGCATTTCTGACGTAGCCACCGAAGAGTTCACGGGTACGGCGACATTGCGGGTCATCAGTGGCAGCGACGTGTTGGGTGAGAAATGCCTGGCGCAGCCGCTCCTTTGCCCGAACGGCTCGCGAGGCGACTCCGTTGGCGGTGGTCCCCAGAATCGGCGCGATGGCGGCCGGCGTCTCCTCCTCGACCAGCAGGTGCCACAACAGCTCCCGGCTGGCTTCGGGCAGGGAAGCCCAGGCCGCCCACGCCGCGCGATGCTCCTCGGTCGCGGCGGCCAGATCAGCAGCCGAGTCAGCGGGAAACAGGTCGAGGTCGTTGTCGTCGCCGGTGAGCGTCACCCGCTGGGTGAAAGCCCGGGCCGCGTCGATGTTGAACCGGCGCATCGTGCTGAGCAGGTACGGACGAAACGCGGCATCGGGGCCGCCACCGGTCTTGATCGCGCGCAGAACGCGCAAGAAACTCTCACTGACGAGGTCGTCGACATCGCTCGCCTTGGCGATCTGACGCGCCAATCGGCGTGCTGCTCCTTCGTGTCGCGACCAGAGCGTGGCGTAGGCCTCGTCGTCACCAGCCCGGACGGCGGCCAGCAGGTCTGCATCGCTGGGCGGGGCCACACGTTCGACGGCGTCCGCGGGCTGCACGCTCAACGCTGCGCCCGCTCGACACAGGCTGCCTCAGGCCGTGTCCGCCGGCACTCATCGGCCCATACCTTCCACGCCGCAATCACCGGACTGCCGCCAGGTTCCGACATGGTCGTTCCCTTCACTCGTCGCACGGTGTGTTAGACGGACCCGCTGCAGACGTGTGTCGGCACACGCCCGGGCGCAGTGCGCCGACGGGTGCACGCCGATAGGAACGACTGCCCGTAACAACGCTCCCCATCTGCCACCTCCTCGCCCGCCCGGGCGTACTTCGCCGGGCTGGCACCCGTTAAAAGCTCAGTCCATACAACTAGCAAGTAACCGGTGCTAAATGTTGAACAGACCAAATGAAACTACAGGTCAGGGAGAATGGCTAGTCGCAACGCGTGAACAAAAGGGAGCGCTCGGGAAAACGTCGCTGAGCGGGGGACGCCCTCAGCGGGGACGCCCTCAGCCGGAGGGTGCGCTCAGCGCGGGCGTGCGCCCAGCTGCAGTGCCGACTACCGGGGAGGGCTCAACCAGTCGACGGGAGAGCTCAGCGAGGTGAACTGAACTCCTGCTGGCTGCGCGGCCCTTCGTCATCGATGCCCGCGAAGAGCACCATGGCCTCGCCGTGCATCGCGACCCGATTGCGGCCGGCGGCCTTCGCGCGGTACAGAGCCGCGTCGGCGGCACCGAGCACACTGTCGCCGCTGGTGCCGGTCGACTTGGGCCCGGCGATCACCCCGTCGGTGGAGTCGACCAGGGCGAGACCCACGCTGGCGGTGACCGGCAGCAGCTCCGCGGCCGGCTGGGCCGAGGCGGTGCGCTGGAGCCGGAGCGCGAGTTGCTCACCCTCGGCGCGCGAGTGCAGCCCTTCGCAGATCGCGACGAACTCGTCCCCGCCGACCCGTCCGAGCGTGTCGCCAGGACGTAGGGCGGCGCGCATCTTCTCACTGACCTCGACGAGAGTCGCGTCTCCGGCGGCGTGCCCGAGTGCGTCGTTGACCTGCTTGAAGTTGTCGAGATCGATGAACATGACCGCCAGACAGGAGTGCTCGCGCTGATCGAGCGCGTGCTGCAACCGGTCGAGCAGCAACCGGCGGTTGGGAAGAGAGGTCAGCGGGTCATGGGTGGCCAGCTCGGAGAGCTCGTCCAGCAATCGGCGCCGGTCGGTCTCCGACTCGGCCTTGGCCAGCGCGAGCCGCCGGCGCTGCACGATGAGCCAGCACAACACTCCCAGGAAGAGCAACGCGACCGAGGTCCCGACCGCCGCTGCCGCTACGGCGGCGGCCCGGGTGTCGCGGGCGAGACGGTCCGCGGTGGCGAACCGTGCCTGGGCGCGGGCTTCCAGAGCCTGCAGGTCCGAGGTCAGCCGGACCATGGACTGTTGACCCTGCCCGGTATTGACCACCGCCAGGGCATCGCCGACTCGGCCGGACTGACGCAACGCGACTGTGCGTTGCAGTTCGGCGGTCTTGGTCGCGACCTCGGTGGAGATCGCGGTGAGCAACGACGCCTCGCGGGCGCCCGCCAAACTCTGCAGGTTCGCCAGCGAGCGCGGGATGGCGCCGGTGGCGCCGACGTAGGAGCTGAGGTAGTTCGCGCGCCCGGTCAGCAGGTAACCGCGCTGGCCGCTCTCAGCCATCTGGACCTCGACCAGCAGGACGGCCGCCGCGCGCAGCACCGAGGCGTGCGCCGAAGCCTGCCGTTCGGACCGGGCGCTGGCCCACGACGCGGTCATCGACAACGCCTGGCAGGTGACCAGGACCGCGGTAGCGACCAGGGCGATCACCATCGGCCAGCGGCCGACGGCCAAGCGAGGGGCAGGCTTGGGCGCGCTGCTGGACAAGGCCATCTCCTGTTCAGCTGCTCGATCCGGGATGGCTGTCCGGTCTTGTGAGCTTGGTGCTTGTTGAACGTTCTGCGAACAATGATGCCTTATGCGCGACCGTCTGGCCGCATGGTGGACCAACCGAGTTGGTCAGCGTGCCGCGCGGGCCTCGCCCAGCAACCGCAGCGCTGGGTAGGCGCTGTGATTTCGGGCCGCGATCCACTGCCGGAAGGCGGGGGCGGCCAGCGGACGACTGAGGTGATAACCCTGGCCGGTGTCACAGCCAAGCCCGAGCAGCACGTCCAGGACCGCCTGGTCCTCGATCCCTTCGGCGACGGTGCGCAGGCCCAGCGTCGCCGCCAGACCGGTGATCCCGCGAATGAGCGCCACGCTGCTGGCGTCGTCCTCGCCGAACAGGCCGAGCACGAACGAGCGGTCGATCTTGACCTCGCCGACGGGCAGGCGCTGCAGGTAGGACAGGCTGGAGTACCCGGTTCCGAAGTCGTCCAGCGACAGGCAGGTGCCCAGGTTCCGCAGCGCGTGCAAGACCGGCATGGTCTGCTCCGGATCACCCATCACGCTGCTCTCGGTGATCTCCAGGATCAGCCGGTGAGCGGGAACCCCGAACCGACTCAGGGCGCTCGCGACCCGCTCCGGCAGCGAACTGTCGGCCAGGTTGCGCGCCGAGAGATTCACCGCGACCGTCAGGTCCTCGTCCCAGCCCGCGCACTCCCGCAGGGCCGCGTCCAGTACCAGCGGCGTGATCTGCTCGATCAGGCCGGTCGATTCGGCCAGCGGGATGAACACATCCGGGGCGATGGTGCCCCGGGTCGGGTGATTCCAGCGCACCAGCGCCTCGGCTCCGGTGACCTGCCCCGTCCGTAGATCGAGCTTGGGCTGGTAGTGCAGGACGAACTGGCTCTGGTCGCTGGTGAGCGCAACGCGAAGGTCGGCCAGCAGCGCGAGCCGTTCGATCCGGCCCTGGTCCATCGCCGGTGTGTGCAGCGCGATCGTGACGCCCTTGTTCTTGGCCTCGTACATCGCGGTGTCCGCCCGGCGCAGCAGTTCGGCCGCCCGGCCGCCGATGGTGACGGCCACGCCGATACTGGCCTCCGGGGTGAGCATGGCCTCGTCGAACTGGATGGTCACGGCCATCGCCGTGGCGACGGTCGCGGCGAATCCGAGCGCCTGCTCCTCGTCGAAGTCGGTCAGCAGAATGGCGAACTCGTCCCCACCGAGCCGGGCGACGACCGACCCGGCGGGCGCGCAGTCGCGCAGGCGTCGTCCGACCGCGACCAGCAGCCGATCACCCATCTCGTGTCCGAGGACGTCGTTGACCTCCTTGAACCGGTTCAGGTCGAGCATCAACACAGCGGCCTGCCGGCCGGCGCGCTCGACGAGATCGATGCGATCGGAGACGTAGGCCCGGTTGTTCAAACCCGTCAACGAGTCATGGGTGGCCTCGTGACCGAGTCGCTCGACGAGCCGGGTGCTCTCGACGGCGACGGCGAGATGGCCCACCAGCGTTTGCAGCAGTGTGACGTCGTCCTTGGTGAACGTGGCGGTTTCGCCCAGTCGATCGCTGACGGTCAATGTGCCGACCAGGCCCTTGCCCGAGGGCAACGACACCACGATGGCGTCCCGCAGACCGCGCTCGGCCAGCCACCGCCGCAGGCCGGAGTCCTTGGTGTTGCGGGCGATCAGGATCGGGGTCTCGTCGGTGAGGGCCCGCACCAGTACCCAGTCCGACAGGTTCACGCTGGCCGGGGTGATCTGTAACTGGTCGTCCTCGCCGATCCAGATCCGGACGCCCGCGGAGGGAGACCCTTCGGCGCGGACGTCGGCCTCGCCGGTGCGGGCGTGCTCGTTGGGCAGGAGGACCTCGACCGCTGCCGCCCGCAGCAACGTGCGGATCCGGGACAGCAGTTGGTCGGCCAGAACTTCCAGCGAGCTCGCCCCGACTCCGCCGGCGACGAACTCGTGAACCAGTGCCAGCGCCTGGTGACGACGCCGGGTGGCCGCGTGCGAGCGGTAGCCGATGACTCCGATGACCGACAGCACGGTCACGACGCCGCAGCCGAGCGGCCCGCGTTCGACCAGCAATGTCGCACCGATCGCGAACGTGGTCGAGACGACGCTCAGGACGGCGGCCGGGGCGAAGACCGCGAACGCCTCGCGAACCCCGACGTGACCGGCATGCAGCCTGATCATGACGAGCACCAGCGCGCACATCAGCTGATCGACCACGGAGATCACGAGCAGCCCGGTCAGGGCCACGCCGGCGGTCAGGTTCCGCTGATGTCCGAGCAGCTGACCCAGCAACAATGCGTCGATCCCGAGTTCGAGCGCGTACGCCGCACCATTGAAGAGCATCTTCTCGACGCTGATCCGCTGGTAGGCGAAGGCCGCGAGCGATCCGGCCAGCCGTGCGGCCACCACCACGAGGGGCGGCAGGAAGAACAGGCCGAGCACGAGCGGCACCCCGGCGAGAGTGAACGAGTGCGCCTGCCGGCGGAACTCGACGTTCATCAGGAACAGTTCGCCGAAGCAGAACAGACCGGCCAGGGCAGCGCCCATCAGCGGCAACGGGATACCGGAGGCCAGCAGGGGCAGTGGCTGCGTGCACAGCATCGCCGCCGCGCCGAGCACGATGACCAGGCCGATGACGCCGTCGCTCCATCCGACCTCACGCAGCCGGGCACGCATGTCTAGCCCCAGGTGTGGTCTGACCAGCGCGCGGACGACCAGCGCGCGGACGACCATCGAGCTGAGGACCAGCGAGCCGAGGACCAGTCCGCATCGCTCCAGCGGGCTGAGGACCAGCGCGCCGAGGACCAGCGGGCCGATTGCAGCCCGTTGGCAGCGGCCGGAGCCCAGCCGGGACCGGTCCAGGTCGTGCCCAGCCACTGACCGCCCGACCACGCGTGCAGTGAGGAGGCGGCGTTCCACCAGTCCGTGGACCGCCACGGTTGCCCCTGGACGTCCACTTCGCCGTCGAGGGCCACACCGTTGGCGTCGAGGAGAACGTTGCCGCCGCGGGCCGCGTTGATCGACCCCTGGCCGGTCGAGGTGGCGAAGGCCTGGGTGGCAGCCCGCGCGTCTTTGCCGCCGATGCCCTTCCACGCCGATCCGCTGCCGGACTTGGCCACGGCGCTCAGGGCCGCGTCGATGTTGAGCTGTCCGGCGCCCGCGTAGAGCGCGCTCGCGGCGACGGGAGTTGCGCTCGAGGTCAGCAAAGCCTTGACCTGGTCCGGGGTCAGGTTCGGGTAGGCCTGCAGGAGCAGGGCCACCGAACCGGACACGACGGCCGCGGCCTGGCTGGTTCCACTGCCGCGGAACAGCCGCCCGGTGGTGTCACCGGAGACGAGGCCCTCGGGGTGGTTGACATCGACGTTGGAACCCGGTGCGCGCAGGGACGCCACGGAGGTACCGGGGGCCAGCAGATCGACGTGCCGTGCGGCGGTTCCCCCGTTGGAGAAGGCCGCAACCGTCGGCTTGGCCCAGCCCGCGACGGTGTGGTTGTTGTCCGAGGCGCCCACGGCGATGACGTACGGGTCCAGGGCCGGGTTGGTCAGCCGGCCGAAGCCGTTACCGTCGTTGCCGCCGGAGACCACGACGACCAGACCGTGCCGCCACGCGTTCTCCGCCGCGGCCGCCAGGGGATCGAGCTGGTAGGACTGCACGGAATCGGTACCGAAGGACAGGTTCACGACGCGGACCTTCGAGCCGTTCTGGCTGGTCTGGTGCTCGGTGACCCAGTCGAGGGCGGCGATCACCTGGCTGACGTCGGTGCTGCCGTCGGTCGTGGCGAGCTTCAGTGACAGCAGGCCGGCGTCGGGGGCTACGCCCAGCTGGACGGAGGGATCGAGCTTGGAGATGGTCTTCGCGGTCAGGGTGGCGGCGTCCCGGGCGGCGATGATGCCGGCCATGTGTGTGCCGTGACCGAAGGTGTCCTGGTCGGTGAGGCTGCCGTTGCCCTCGATCGACAGGTCCGGACCGTAGGTCAGCTTGCCGGCGGATTCCAATCCCGGCACCGCCGCGGTTCCGGAGTCGAGCAGGGCCACGGTGACACCCTGGCCGGTGATCTGACGCTTCTGCGAGTCCAGCCGTTGCCAGACGGTGCGAGCGCCGATCGCGGACTCGATGGTGTACAGCGAGCCCGGGTCCAGGTTGGCCTCGTTCTTGCCCTTGGTGTCCTTGGCCGCCTTGTCCGCCTTGTCGTCGCCCCACTTGGCCACGGTGAAGACCCCGTGCAGGACGGGCGACTGCGAAGTCGAGGCGGGCGCGGTGACGTGCGATCCGACGACAGACATGAGGCAGGCAGAGGCCGCAATCGCGACGATTCCTGCCTTCTTGCCCCAGCGTGTCGTGCTCAGAAATTCTGCCTGCGTGGCCATCCGTAGCCCCCCGATAACGAGTCGTCATGACCCGACGTCGGCTTCTGCTCAGCCGAACTTCAGGCGAAACATACCCCGGCTTAACGAAGACCACAACTACACAGCGTCTCCGATCGTAACGATGTGGTAACCGGGCGCTGTTCACCCGCCGGTACGGAGTGGTGGCAACCGGACGAAAGCCGTGCTTGACTGGAAATCCGGCTCAATCCCAGCCGACGATCGGCGTCGGCCTGGCTCCCGGGATGGATGTCTGCGGCTGATCTTGTGCGCTCGCGTGCGGCCAACAGCCCGCACGCCCGCGCGACGACATCGCTCCTTGAGGAGACCAGACATGAAAGCACTCACCTGGCAGGCCAACGAGAAGGTCGACGTCATCGACGTCCCCGATCCGAGGATCCAGGAGCCGACGGACTCCATCGTCCGCGTGACCTCCACGGCGATCTGCGGCTCGGACCTGCACCTGTACGGCGTCCTCGGCCCCTACCTCAAGCCCGGCGACGTGCTCGGGCACGAGGCGATGGGCGTTGTCGAGGAGGTCGGCAGCGAGACCGGCAACCTTCGCGTGGGCGACCGCGTCGTGGTGCCGTTCAACATCTCCTGCGGCCATTGCTGGATGTGCCGGCGCGGCCTCTTCGCCCAGTGCGAGACGACCCAGGTCCGCAGCCAGGGCAAGGGCGCCAGCCTGTTCGGCTACACCTCTCTCTACGGCTCGGTGCCCGGCGGCCAGGCCGAATACCTGCGCGTACCGCAGGCTCAGTTCGGCCCGATCAAGATCCCAGACGGCCCGCCGGACGAGCAGTACCTGTTCCTGTCCGACATCCTGCCCACCGCGTGGCAGGCCGTTCAGTACGCCGACGTCCCGCCCGGCGGCACGGTGGCGGTCCTCGGACTCGGCCCGGTGGGACAGTTCGCGGCCCGGATCGCCCTGCATCAGGGCGCCGAACGCGTCATCGGCGTCGATATGGTGCCCGAACGGCTGGCCCTGGCCGCTCGCTTCGGGATCGAGACGCTGGACTTCAGCCAGGTCGACAACGTCGCCGACGCGCTGATCGAGCTGGTGGACGGCCGAGGGCCGGACGCCGTCATCGACGCGGTGGGCATGGAGGCGCACGGGAACCGTCCGGTCGCGCTCGCGCAGAAGCTCACCGGTTTGCTTCCGGACGCCGTCGCGCAGAAGGTCACGGACAAGTTCGCCCTCGATCGCCTGGAGGCACTGCACGCGGCGATCAAGGGAGTACGTCGGGGCGGCACGGTCTCGGTCAGCGGCGTCTACGGTGGCGAGATCGACCCGATGCCGATGATGGAGATGTTCGACCGCGGTATCCAACTGCGGATGGGGCAGGCCCACGTCAAGCGCTGGATCGAGGACCTCCTTCCCCTGGTCGCCGACGACAGCGATCCGCTGGGCACCCGACAGCTGACGACCCACCGTCTTCCCCTGGCCGATGCCCCCGCCGCGTACGAGATGTTCCGCGACAAGACCGACGGTTGCATCAAGGTGATCCTGCAGCCGTGACCGATCTCCAGGACACCTCGAACGCCCAGGTCGTGCTCATCGTCGGCGCCTCCAGCGGAATCGGATTGGCCACGGCCCGCGCCTTCGCCGGCCGCGGCGCCCACCTCGTCCTGGTCTCGCGCAGCCGGCCGACGCTCGAAGCGGCCGCCGCCCAGTGCCGGGCCGCCGGCGCGGGATCGGTACGGGTGGCTCCGGCCGATGCCCGCGACGCCACTGCGATCGCCGGGATCGTCAGCGACCTGGTCGATGACCACGGGCGCATCGACGTGGTGGTGCACACCGCGACCGTCATGGCCTACGGACAGCTGGAGGAGCTTCCCCAGGACGTGTTCACCGCCGTGGTGGACACAGCGGTCACCGGAACCCTGGTCGTGGGCCAGGCGTCGATCGGCCTGTTCCGCAAGCAGAAACGGGGCACGCTGATCGTGGTCAACTCCCTCGTCGGAGCGATCGTCGCGCCGTCGATGGGTGCCTACGCGACCGCCAAGTGGGCGCAGGCCGCGATGCTGCGCACCTGGCAGCTCGAGACCCGCGACGCGCCACGGATCCGGGTGTGTTCGGTCGTGCCAGGTGGGGTCGACACCCCGATCTACTACCAGGCCGCCAATTACACCGGGACGGCCGCACGGCCCCCGATCCCGGTCGATCCGCCGGAGAAGGTCGCCGCCGCGATCCTCCGGTGTGCCGATCATCCCCGTGACCGGATCTCGGTCGGGCTGGCGAACCCGATCACGATCCTCGGATTCCGGCTGCTGCCCAAGGTCTATTCGGCCTTGGTGGGCCCGCTGTTCCGGGTCGGTGCGCTGACGAAGACCACGCTCGCTCCGACCGCGGGCAACGTGCACGAACCGCTGCCCGACAGTGAAGGCGAACACGGGCGGTGGCCACGGCGCTGGGACATCTCCCGCCACTGAGACGGGGGCCGGTGCGGCACAGCCCTCGGTCGCGGCCCGAACCGGGAGCATAGGCTGGTGCCGAGTCCGACAGAGGCTCACGTCCGGCAACAGCCCGGGCGACACGGACGGCGGTAGGACGATGTCATCCCCTGAGCAGAACCCTGCTCGGCAGCCGGCTTCGGAGATCGCCCGATCCCGCTGGCCCGCTGCCGACCCGTTCTCCGCCCCGCCGAGTTCGGCGGACCTGGCCGAACTGGACGAGGCCGCCGTGGCCAACCTCGACCGGCTCGCTCGGGCACTGCACGTCCCGAACGCGGAATTGCAACCCACCCTGGACGCGGTGGTCCGCAGCGCGGTCGACACCGTCGAGGCCGCTGACTACGCCGGGCTGATCCTGCTCGTGCGCGGCGAGTTGGAGCCACAGGCGACACTGGGCGAACCGCCGCACACCCTGGACATGCTCCAGCGCGAACTCGGCACCGGTCCCTGCCTGGACGCCGCCCGGCAACAGGCGGAAATCGTCATCACCGATATGCAGACCGAGGACCGGTGGCCCGACGTCGTCCCGACCGCGGAGAAGCTCGGGATCGGCAGCATGGTGTGCGTTCCGTTGTGGGTCGAACAGCACCGGGTCGGGACCTTGAGCTTGTATTCCCGCCAGATTGACGCCTACGCCGCCCGCGATATCAGGCTGGTGCGGTTGTTCGCGACGCTGGCGGCGCTCGCGCTGGCCGATGCCACCCGTACCACCCAGCTCAAGCAGGCTCTGGTCAATCGCGATGTGATCGGCCAGGCGAAGGGCATTCTCATGGAACGGCACCGGATCACCAGCACCATGGCCTTCGACCTGTTGATCGGCGCGTCCCAGACGACGAACGAGAAATTGGCCGACGTGGCAAGGGTTTTCGTGACCACGGGTGCGTTGCCCGGAAGCTGAGACACCCCCGCGCGCCGGTCGGATCGGGTGACAGCCCACCACCGATGGACTAGCGTCGAGCACGGGTGAAGACAATCGCCTCGGTTCTATCGTCCGGAGCAGCCATGCCTCCCCGCCGCAAACCCGATCAGTCCGCGCCTGCCGCGACCAGCCCCACGGGCAAAGCCGAAACCGCCCTCAGCACCGGCGAGCCGCGAGCCCAAGCGGGTGAGTACCTGACCACCGCGCAGGGCGTTCGCCTTCCCGACACCGATCACTCGCTCAAGGCCGGCAGCCGGGGCCCGACCCTGCTGGAGGATTTCCACCTCCGCGAGAAGATCACCCACTTCGACCACGAGCGCATCCCCGAGCGGGTCGTCCACGCCCGTGGGGCGGCCGCGCACGGAATCTTCGTGTCCTACGGCACCGCCGCGTCGGTGACCAAGGCCGGGTTCCTCGCGAACAAAGGGCGAACGACCGACGTCTTCGTCCGCTTCTCCACCGTCCTGGGCTCGCGCGGGTCAGCCGACACCGTCCGCGACACCCGCGGCTTCGCGGTGAAGTTCTACACCGACGAAGGAACGTTCGACCTGGTCGGCAACAACATGCCGGTGTTCTTCATCCAGGACGGCATCAAGTTCCCCGACATCATCCACGCGGCGAAGCCCCAGCCCGACCGGGAGATTCCCCAGGCCCAGTCGGCGCACGACACCTTCTGGGACTTCGTCTCACTGCACACCGAGGCCACTCACCACGTCATGTGGAACATGAGCGACCGCGGGATCCCTCGCTCGCTCCGGACGATGGAGGGCTTCGGCGTCCACACCTTCCGGTTGGTCAACGCTGACGGCGCCACCAGTCTGGTCAAGTTCCACTGGAAGCCGCTCGCCGGTGTGCACTCGCTGGTGTGGGAGGAAGCCCAGATCGCAGCGGGCTGCGATCCCGACTTCCACCGCCGCGACATGGCCGACGGCATCGAGGCCGGTGCCTATCTGGAGTACGAACTCGGCCTGCAGATCATGCCGGACGACGGCACCGACAGCTACGCCGGAATCGACCTGCTCGATCCGACGAAGCTAGTCCCCGAGGAACTCGTACCGGTGCAACTCGTCGGCAAACTCACCCTGAACCGCAATCCGACCAACTACTTCGCCGAGACCGAGCAGGTCGCCTTCCATACCGGTCACCTCGTGCCGGGCATCGAGGTCACCAACGATCCGCTTATGCAGGCACGGCTGTTCTCCTACCTGGACACCCAGCTCACCCGGCTGGGCGGCCCGAACTTCGCACAGCTGCCGATCAATCGGCCACACGCGCCGGTCAACGACATGCTGCGCGACGGCATGCACCAGACGGCGATACACACCGGGATCGCGCCCTACCGGCCGAACAGCATCGACGGCGGAGCGCCCGAGGTCGCGAGCGAGGCTGAGGGCGGCTACGTCCAGGTCGCTCGACTCGTCGAGGGCTCCGTGGTGCGACAGAGCCCGGCCTCGTTCGAGGACCACTTCTCCCAGGCGACGTTGTTCTTCCAGAGCCTCAGTCCCCTCGAGCAGAGCCACCTCGTCGAGGCGTTCACCTTCGAACTGGGCAAGGTCTACGAGCAGGCGATCAAGGAGCGGGAGTTGGCGGTGCTGGCCAACGTCGATGCCGACCTCTGCGCGCAGGTAGCCGCGGGTCTCGGGCTGCCGGCCCCCAAGGGAAACCCGGCCGTCGACGTCGTCGCCTCCCCCGCCCTGAGCCAGATCGTGACGACTCCGGGACCCATCGCCGGTCGCAAGATCGGCGTGATCGCCGACGACGGTTCCGACCTGGCCGGGATCAACAAGCTCAGCAAGGCAGCGGCACGCCTGGGCGCGACGGTGCTCGTCATCGCCCCGCACGGCGGCATGCTGAAGAAGGGACGTACTCAGGTCGTCGTCGAACGGACACTGCTGACGACCCGCTCGATCGAATTCGACACGGTGCTGGTGGCCGATGGGACGACCCCGACGGGCGATCTCAAGCTGGTGGTGCTGCTGCAGGAGGCTTACCGCCACTGCAAGGCTCTGGCGGCATGGGGTGACGGCGGGAATGTCCTTGTCTCGGCGGGGATTCCGTTGGACGGTCCCGGCGTGAGCGTGGGATCGGCCGTCGACTCGGCGTTCGTCAAGCAACTCGCGGCCGCACTCGGGTTGCACCGGGTCTGGGCCCGCGCCGACGTGGTCATGGCCTCTGCGGTTCCGCCCGCGGTCTGACCCCCACGCTGCCCGGCTGGTCCTCAGCGTGGAGGGCCGGCCGGGCTCACCTGTGCCCTCACTCCGGCGTGTCCTGTCTCAGCGCTTGCGCGTGCAGGTCGAGCACCGCGCTCATGTCCGTGAGCTCGAAGAACGTGGCCACCTCGCGGGCCGAACGTGTCCCGGTGTCGGCTTGGGCGCCGGCCGCGAGCAACATCTCGACCAGAACGACGTTCCGCCGGAACACCGCAGCGGCCAGCGCGCTCTGGCCGTTGTCGTTCACCCGCTCGACGTCCGCGCCTCGGTCGAGCAGGAGCGCGACCGTGCCCGCGTGCAGGTGATAGGCCGACAGGATCAGCAAGCTGTCCCCGTGGCTGTTCGTGAGATCGGCGGGAACACCGGCGTCGAGCAGGGCGGACAACCGGGCGACGTCTCCGCGGCGGGCGACGTCGAATGCTTCGCGGAGCACGGTGAGAACGTCGTCGGAGTCATCGCTGCCCTCAGCTCGGCGGTCGTGCTGCTCCTCGTAACCCATACCGTCACTGTAGGCAACGCATACGCGCTAGGGTTGGCCCTTGTCGCCCAGCAGCGCGCGGCCCATCAACCGAATGAGGCTGCCAGCCATGTCCACCGATGCGATCGTCCTGCTCAAGGCAGACCACAAAGAGATCAAGAGCTTGTTCAAGCAGTTCCAGCAGGCGGGCGAGGACGCCACCGTCACCAAGGGACGCCTGGTCGAGAAGATGATCGAACTGCTGACCGTGCACACCTATATCGAGAACGAGATCATGTACCCGGAGGTCCGCCGGTTGTTGCCCGATCTCGAAGACGACGTCCTCGAGTCGTACGAGGAGCACCACGTGGCCGACGTGCTCGTCATGGAGCTGGCCGCCCTCAAGCCCGACGCCGAACGCTTCGACGCCAAGACCACGGTCCTGATCGAGAACGTCACGCACCACATCGAGGAAGAGGAAGAAGACTGGTTCCCGAAGGTGCGGGCCGGGCTGGGACGTAAGCAACTGGCCGAGATGGGCGAGCGATTGCTGGCCGCGAAGAAGAAGGCTCCCCGGAGCCCCGCGCAGCCCAGTGCCCTCAAGAAGACCATCGACGCCGTCGTCAAGTAGCCGAGGCTCAGCCGCCGACTTCCGGTCAGATCAGAACAGCCCGGTTCCGCTCGTCGAGGCCGAGCTGGGCGGTCATGCGCTCGGGCGCGACGGGTCGGCCGAAGTGGTAGCCCTGAACCGACCGGCACCCCCTCAGATCCAGCGCGGCGGCCTGCTCGGCGGTCTCGACTCCCTCGGCGACGACACTCAACTCAAGGGCCTCGGCCAGGTTGAGCACGACATCGAGCAGCGCGGCGGCCCGAGGCGTCGTGGTCAGCGGGCCGATGAAGCTGCGGTCGATCTTGATGATGTCCACGGGCAGCTGGCGCAGATAGCTCAGGGACGAGTAGCCGGTTCCGAAATCATCGAGGGCTACCCGCACGCCCGCGACGCGCAGCTTCTCCAGAATCTGCCGGGTGCGATCGATGTCGGTGAGCAGGGCGCTCTCCGTGATTTCCAGGACCAGCCGTTCGGGCGGCAGCCCGGTCTCGTCCAGGATCTGCAGCACGCGGTCGTGGTAGTCGTCGTGCAGTTCGGCCGCCGCGACGTTGACCGAGACGTAGCACGCGCGCAGCGATTCCGTCGTTGCCGTCCATTCGATGAGCGCCTGGCAGGCCGAGCGAAGCATCTGGCGACCGATCGCGACGATGAGCCCGTTCTCCTGCGCCAGCGGGATGAACTCGTCCGGCTGCACGAGGCCGTGCCCCGGACGGTTCCAGCGGATCAACGCCTCGAAGCCGAGCACGGACCGGTCGCCCGGATCGACGATGGGCTGAAAGTGCGCCAGGAGCTGGTCGGTTCCGATCGCCTGATGCAGGGCGCTGTCGGTGTCCAGACGCCGCCGGAAGCGGCGGTCCATGTCGGAATCGAAGACGGCAGCGCGATTGCCGCCCCCGTCCTTGGCGCGGTACATCGCGATGTCGGCCTGTCGCAGCGCGGTGTCGGCACTGATTCCGGCGCGCAGCAGGGCGATTCCGATACTCGCGCCGAGATAGACCGCCGTCGAGTTCACCGAGAACGGTTCGTGCAATCCGTCCACCAGCCGGCCCGCGACCGCGGCTGCGGACTCCGCACCGCTGACGTCCGGACTGCACAGCACGACGAACTCGTCCCCACCCATCCGCGCCAGCTGATCCCCCGGCCGAAGCAGCGACGTCAACCGAGCGGCGACGGCCTTGAGCACCTGGTCCCCGACGGCGTGGCCGAGCGAGTCGTTGACGTTCTTGAAGCGGTCCAGGTCGAGAAACAGCAGCGCACCGGTGACGTCGCCGGCGCGGGAGTCCATCCGGGTACGCAGCGTCTCGAGCACGCTGCGGCGGTTGGCCAGGCCCGTCAGCGGATCGGTCAGCGCCCGCAGCGTGAGCTGAACGGTTCGCTCCCGCTGTGCGACGTGGGCCAGGTCGGTGGCGATCTGAGCCACGGCCGCCCGCAGCTCCGTGTCCGCTATCAGCTCCGGGGGGCCCTCGAGCGCGATCAGTGCGCAGGTGGCCAGATCGACGCGCACCGGCGCGAGCAGCTGCACCCCTGTCGCCGTCTCCAGCGCCGCGATCCCGTCGGCATCGACGGCCTCGACGGCGGGCACCGGGGCCACGGCGAGATCGCCGGGGCGCAGCGGATGGAGGACGAGCCGGCCGGTGGTGTGCAGGAGCTGTGCCGCCAGGGCGCGGTCCTCGGCCAACCAGGCCCGCACGATGCCCTCGCCGCAGAACTGGGCGAGTTCTTCCACGACCTGCGGGAAGGCCTGGCCCAGCGTCGTCGAGTTGTTCGCCAGGGCGGCGGAGCGCTTCATCAGCGCCTGGATCGCGCTCGACCGGCGCGGGGCGCTGACGTCGCGCATGACGGCCGTGTAGAACTGTTTGCCGTCGCGCTCCCAGCTCGACAACGACAGCTCGACGGGAAACTCCCGACCATCGTGGCGCAACGCTCGGACGTCAACCGTGGCGCCGATCAGGCTCGTCCGGCCGCCGGTGCGTGCCCGCTCCAGACCGGCCAGGTGGGCGTCCACGAAGCCGGGCGGGATGAGCAGGGTCACCGACCGGCCCAGCACCACGTCCCGGTGATGGCCGAACATCGCGGCGGCGCCGTCGTTGAACGAGACCACCGTGCCGGCGGCATCGATGCTGACGATGGCGTCGATGGCCGAACGGGCCTCGTTGAGCAGGTGCTGAGCGGCACGGCTCTCGATGAGCCGCTTGGCCTGGCCGGCGAGCGTGGTCAGAATCCACAACTGTTCGTCGGTGATCGATCCGGGCACGGTGTCGGCCACGCAGACCGTGCCGAGAATGTGCCCGTTGCCGGTGACGATCGGGGCTCCGGCGTAGAAGCGGATGTTCGGGCCACCCGCGACGAAGGCGTGGTCGCGAAATCGTGGGTCCTCGGCCGCATCGGCCACCACGAGCGGACCGCGCGCCACCTGCGTGACGTAGGAGCACAAGGACGAGACCCGCGGGGCCTCGGACGCGGCCAGTCCCGTGATCGCCTTGAACCACAGCCGGTCGGTGTCGACCAGGCTGATCGCCCCGATCGGCTTGGCGCAGATGACCGCGGCCAGTTTGGCCAGGTCGTCGAAAACGTCCTCGCGATCGGTCTCCAGAATGCTCAACCGGTGCAGGGCATCAAGGCGTTCGGCTTCGGCCGGTGATGCCATGGCGAGCGTCTCCCTGGAAGCCAATGGGTTCTAGATACTGCCCTGACAGTAGCTAGAAGCAGCGTAGCCCGCGCGGCCGGTCGGTCAGCCGCCGCCGGAGCTGCTCGCCAGACCCGCGACGAGGTTGATGCTCGTGGCCAGGATCACGGCACCGAAGAGGTAGGACAACAGCGCCTGGCGCAACGCCGTGGCGCGGATGGCCGGAGTCTGCAGGTCCGTGTCCGACACCTGGAAGGTCATTCCGATAGTGAAGGCAACGTAGGCGAAATCGGTGTACCGCGGCGGGGTGCTCTGGTTGAAGTCGATGCCGCCGTCCCGGCCGGTGTAGTACAGCTTGGCGTAGCGCAGGGTGAAGACGGTGTGCACGACGAGCCAGGACAACACCACGGTGCCGACCCCGACGCCGGCGAGGACGTCCTGGGCCGATCCCTTGGCCGAGCTCGCCTGCAGCAGGAAGAAGCCGACGGCCGCCAGGCTCACCACGGATGCGGCCAGCAGCACCACGTCCGCCACCGGCCCGGTGGGATCCTCCCGCGTCGCGTGCTCGGCGGTCTTGTCCGAGCCCATCGGCAGGATCACCAGCCAGGTCCAGAGCAGCAGCGTGGCAGCGGCGGCGTCCCAGCCGACCGCGGGTGCGTACCGGGCCGCGCCGAGCACGGCGAGCAGCAGCCCGACCGCGAGGCCGACCGCGAACGCGACGCCGAGACGGACACTCGTAACCCAGCGAACCGGGGTGTTTCCACCGGTGGCCCGGCGATTGGACGATGGCATGGCCTCACTGTCCCAGTCCGGGGACGGCGGGGTGGCCAACCTGCGGCAGAACGGGCTGGTGTCCACACGTGTCTTACATCTGACCGGGTGGGCAGCTACTCCGAGATCCGGAAGCGACGGTGGGCTTGCCCCGCCCGCCGGCCCGCCGAAGGGGGCACGATCAGGCGACCCGGCGGTAGCGGATGTGCGTGGAGATCGGCGAATGCAGGACCTCGGCGGGCTCGAAGCCGAAGGACTCGATCCCGTCGAAGATGCGCTCCCCAGAGCCGAGCAGGACGGGCGCGATGTCGAGGGTGAGCTCGTCGATCACACCGGCGTGCAGCGCCTGCCGGACGGTCCAGGCCCCTCCCGCGATGTCCACGCCGCGTTCGCCGGCCGCCTCACAGGCCGCGGAGTAGGCCGCGTCGAAGCCACCCGTCACGAAGTGGAACGTGGTCCCCCCGTCCATCTCGATGGGCTCACGACTGTGGTGGGTCAGCACGAAAACCGGCGCATGATAGGGCGGTTCGGCGCCCCACCAACCGAGCCACTGCTCGTCCCACTCACCGCGGACGGGACCGAACATGTTGCGCCCCATCACGTACGCACCGCGGGGGCGCATCAGCCAACCGGCCGCGATCCTGTCCGCCTCGGTCGCCCGCGGGTCCCCGATGTGCCACCCGTGCAGCTCAGCGCCCCGCTTGCCCAGCGGGTCGTCCCGGCTCTGGTCCGGGCCGGCAACGAAGCCGTCCAGCGAAATCGACATGTGGCAGGTGGTGTCCGGCACGGTGAACTCCTCTGGGGGCCTCAGCCTTGCAAGCTCGTGGCCGCGGCCTGCAAACGCTCGAGCGGACGATAACAGTGCCTCGTGCGTCCTTGCCCTGATCTGGACCACACGTGCATGTGAACGTGTTAACCCGCCGGGGTGTTGTTGTTCGCCGATCCTTGTCCCGAATGGGATAGCCCGGCCCGTCCGCGGGCGAATAGACAGGGTCGGAAACGCAGCCGACCGCGCTGCGTCGAAGGAGCGACATGAAACGCACACTCGTCGGCGGTGTCGGCGTGACTGCCGCCGTGCTGGCCTCGACCCTGGCTGGTGTCGGCGGCATGGCCGCTGCCGCCCCGCATGTCACGGGCAGCCACGGTTCGACCACCGGCTCGGCCCACGCGGCCAGCAAGCACGTGCTGCTGCTGTCGGTGGACGGGCTGCATCAGAGCGATCTGGCCTACTACATCGGCAAGCATCCACACTCGGCCCTGGCCACCCTCGTCGCCTCGGGAACCAGCTACACGAAGGCCAAGACGACCTTCCCCTCGGACTCGTTCCCCGGCATGATCGCCCAGCTCACCGGTGCCGACGCGGGCACGGCCGGCGTGTACTACGACGACACGTACAACCACGCGCTCCTGCCGCCGGGCACCCTCGACTGCAGCACGGCCAAGCGCGGTACCGAGGTCGCGTGGACGGAGGCCGCCGACCGGTCCCAGAACCCGATCACCCTCGACGCCGGCCAGAAGCTGACCGACCCGGCGCTGACCGCGCTGCCGACGAACACCCTGCAGCAGACCCTCGACAGCAGCGCCGCCATCACCAAGGCCATCCTCAAGCTGACCCCCACGCCGCAGACCCTGCTCGATCCGGCGGCGTTGCCGGTCAACCCGTCCACCTGCCTGCCGATCTACCCACACCAGTACCTGAAGGTGAACACGGTCTTTAACGTGGTCCGGGCCGCCGGCCTGCGCACGGCCTGGTCGGACAAGCACCCCGCCTACGAGATCCTCAACGGGCCCTCCGGCACCGGAATCCAGGATCTGTTCACACCGGAGATCAACTCGGTGGCCGATTCGGCCGGTGACGACTGGACGACGAACAACGCGCTCACCAAGGTCTACGACAGCACCAAGGTCGCCGCGGTCGTCAACGAGATCAAGGGCTTCGACCACTCCGGGACCAAGCACGTCGGCACGCCGGCGATCTTCGGGATGAACTTCCAGACCGTCTCGACGGCCGAGAAGCTGCCGGTCTCCAACGGCGTGGCCGGCGGTTACCTGCCCAACGGCAAGCCCGGACCGTTGCTGTCCAGCGCCCTGGACTACATCAACGCCCAGGTCGCTCTCTTCGAGCACACGATCCGCGCCGCGCACCTGGCCTCGTCCACGACCGTCATCCTGTCCGCCAAGCACGGCCAGTCACCGGAGGACCTTGCCTCCCTGCGGCGGGTCGACGACGGCGCCATCATCGACGCGATCAACGCCGGCTGGGCCTCCAGCCACCCCGGCGCGGCGGCGTTGGTCAGCTTCTCCGTCGATGACGACGGGATGCTGCTGTGGCTGTCCAACCGGTCCAGCGCCGCGCTGGCGTTCGCCAAGCACTATCTGCTGACCCACTCCGCGCCGGCGAACATCTCGACCGATCCGAAGGGAACCCACTCGGCGACGGTCGGCTCGTCAGGGCTGAAGGCGGTGTACACCGGCGCGGCCGCTGACAAGCTGGTGCACGCCAGGGCCGGCGATCCCAATGCCCCTGATCTCATCGGGATCGCGCAGCACGGCGTGGTCTACACCGGCGGCGTGAAGAAGATCGCCGAGCACGGCGGGGCATCCTTCGAGGACCGCAACGTCCCGCTGGTGGTCTCCGGTGCCGGTGTCCACGGCGGGCGGAGCGTCAGCAAGCCCGTGGCGACCACCCAGATCGCGCCGACCATCCTCACCCTGCTGGGGCTGCGGGCCAGCGACCTGAAGGGGGTACGCGTCGACAAGACCCGCGTCCTTCCGGCGCACTGACCCAACGCACTGACCCAACGCACTGACTCCATCCGCTCAACCCGCTCAGACCGTCCCCGAGGCCGACCAACCGGCCCCGGGGACGGTCTGGTGCAGCCGCACGGTGGTTCCTGGGCGTCTGCCATAATTTTGGACGGGTCTAGCCAGAGGCCTCGCGCTTAAGCGAAAGCAGCACCTCGTGTCCGAACCGATGGACGGCGTCCAACTCTTCGCCCGCATCGCCCGAGAACTGGCCAGCCAGTCCGACTACTCCCACACCGTGCAGCGGATCGCCGAACTGAGCACCCAGCTTGCCGGCTGTGACGTCGCCGCGATCTGGGAGATCACCGACGGCAGCAAGCTGGTCCTCAAGGCCGCGACCGACAGCTTCTTCGGCGAAGCGCTGCATTCGATCCTCACCGGCGTCGAGGAGGGCATCGCGCGCGAGGCTCTGACCAGCCGCCGAACGGTCGTCATGCACGACCTCGACACCGAACAACGCTGGCCGGCCTACGTCGCGGAGATGAAGCGGCACGCACTGCCGATCCGGTCGGCCGTGGTCTACTCGCTCGATCTCGGATCGACCGATCTGGGGGCGCTGGCGCTCTATTCGGGCAAGGCCAACTTCTTCAGCGAGGAGCTCATCGACATCGGCGGGGTGCTGGCCGACCACGCGAGCATCGCGCTGGATTCGGCCCGGTCCACGGCCAAGATCGGCAATCTCGAACTGGCCCTGGAGTCCAACCGCAGGATCGGCATGGCGATCGGGGTGCTGATGGCCCTGCACCATTTGACCGAGCAGCAGGCCTTCGACCTGCTTCGTACCGCCTCGCAGCGCAACCACCTCAAGCTGCGCCAGGTAGCCGACCAGGTGATGTACAGCGGCGAGGCACCGAGCTGGCCGCCGGCGCGGCGACGGCCCACCGACTGATACTGTCGGCCGCACCTGGATTCATGCTCTGAGAGCGACGAAATCAGGTCCGTGTCGCCCCGGGCTCGCCAGTGGGCAGCAGTGTCAACCACGTCACTCCGGGTCGGCCAGACCGGCTTCCGGCGACGTTGTTTCCTCAGGCCCAGTCGGCCATGAGCACGGCCAGCACCCGACGCGCTCGAAACAGATGGCTGCGTACCGCTGGCACGGTGCTACCGGTTTGCGAGGCGATGCTGGCGTAGCTCAACCCGTGCACGTGATGGAGGTCGACCACGGTCCGCTGGCGGTCGGGCAGTGACCGCATCGCCTGCGACAGGGCATCAGCCGTCCCGCGGTTCTGCGCCTCGGTGTCGGCTCCGGCGCTCACACCGGCCACGTCGGCCATGGCTTGCGCGGTGACCGTCACCGAACGTCCGCGTTCCCGCTGCCGCAGGCAGTTGATGGCACGGTTGGTGACGATCCGGTGCAGCCAGGTCGAGAACTGGGACCGACCCTCGAACCCGCTCAGCCCGCGCCAGGCGGCCAGCAACGAATCCTGCGTGACGTCCTCGGCGTCCTCGTGGTTTCCCACCAGCTGAAAGGCGGTTCGGTAGGCCGCTTTCGCGTGCCGGTCGGCGAGGGCACCGAAAGCGGTGAGGTCTCCGGCGGCGGCACGCTGGACGAGTTGGTCCTCGTCGTCCGGGCCCGACCGCGCGGAAAGGACCCACCCGTGGACGACCGGCGGGTGGACGACCGGCTGGCGGCGGCCAACGGCTGGACGGTGCGGATGTGGTTCTGGGTCATGCGAACTCCGGCAGCGGGACAGGATTGCCACGGCCGAGTACGAGTTGCGGGCGTGTCCTGAAATGCGTTGGTCGCCTGTCGGGTCAAGGCGATCGTGCCGCGCCGGACGTACCGACGGCGCGAGGAACTCATCAGGTCGTGCCGATCAAATCGGACGCGACGTGAACTTCCGGCTCGCCTCCGAGCCTCGGGTCCAGTGGGTCCGACTCTAACAGCTCGGATCCTCCGGAAGCCGGGCCGTGAGAAAGGCGTTGCGATCATTTCCCGCGGGCGGTGTCTAACCGGTGAAAGGCCAGCGCAACCACCGCTGCACATCGTGAGACGGTCGAGCACCGCCACCGCCACCGCCACCGCCACTGCCATCGTGCCGAACGGTTCGGGTGGCCTCGGCAGCGTCCGAGCTGTACTTGGAAACAGCGCCGTCCGGTCTCACACAATGCCCTGCTCACCGGGCATCTCTGTCTGAAAGGACAACCACCACATGATCGAAGCTGTTGACTACGGCACCGGCGTCACGAACGCCTGGTCGAACGTCGCTACGTTCATACCGAAGTTCATTGTCTTCCTCGTCATTCTCATCGTCGGCTGGATCATCGCCAAGGCGATAACCAAGGCCCTCTCGGCCGTGTTGACCCGCGTCGGTTTCGACCGCCTGGTCGAACGAGGCGGAGTCAAGAAAGCCCTGGCCTCGAGCAAGTACGACGCCTCCGACATCCTGGCCAAGGTCGTCTACTACGCGATCATGCTGTTCGTGCTCTCCACGGCCTTCGGCGTCTTCGGGCAGAACCCGATCAGCGACTACCTGCACGCGGTCATCGCCTACCTGCCGCTGGTCTTCGTGGCCATCATCATCGTCATCATCGCCTCGGCCGTCGCCGCCGCGGTGAAGGCTCTCATCGAGAACAGCCTGTCCGGCCTGTCCTATGCCCGGGTGCTGGGCAACGCCGCGTCCGGCCTGATCCTCGCGTTCGGCCTGATCGCCGCACTGGATCAGTTGCACATCGCAACCAACGTGGTCAACGCCGTTCTCTACGCTTCGCTTGCCGCGATCGTCGGCATCCTGGTCATCGCCGTCGGCGGTGGCGGGATCAAGACGATGTCCCAGCGCTGGGAAGCGGTCGCGGCGAAGTACGACGAGGAGAAGCCTCGCATCGCCGACGCCGCCCGCAACGCTCCGAGCGTGAAGAGCCAAGCGCAGCAGGCCAAGTCGGCCACGCTGAATTCCACGGACGGGCGGCCGGCGAGCTACGGCTCCGCCCTGTAGACCGCACGACCGGTACCGCATAGGCGGTCCACGAACGCAGTGGCGGGGCGCAACGCCGGCATCGTCCTTGAGGCGCCGCTTGGGCACGCCCCGCCACTGCACCTCCCCGCACGACCGAGCTCGAAGCCGAGATCACACCGAAGGTGGAACGTAGATGAACATCGACAAGGACCAGATCCTGCAGTTGCTCAAGAGCCAGGGCAAGCACGACGAAGCCGCGCAAGCGGGCAACGAGCTGCCGCAGAGCGTGGACACCGACAACAGCGAGCACCAGAATCTGCTGTCCAGGTTCGGCATCGACACCAACGACCTGCCGGGTGTGATCGGCGGACTCGGCAAGTTGCTCTGACGGCCGCGCGAAGGGCACCCTCAACCCGGGTGCCCTTCGCCGGTCCCCAAAGCAGGCCACCAAACCAGGAATGCGCGCGCTCGTCGCACACGGGCCACGAACCAAGTGAGGACAACACATGTGGGTCTTTCTTTCCCGCCGGCTGCGAACCTGGCTGGCCCTGGCCGTCGCGATTCCCCTGCTGCGCGCCGTGCTGCGGGCTCTGGGCGCTCGCTCGGCCCGCAGGAATCCGACGTCGGCCACGACCACGACCCTTCGGAAGGCGGAGAACTTCCTCGCCGGCCTGAGCTCGCGGTCGCGACGGCGTCGGCAAGGCCGTTAGGACGGTCTCCCGCGTACTCTTCGACCTAGGGGGTTACCCATGTCGGACCTGGAACCGGTGCGCACCGATCGGCTCGTTCAGGTCAGCCGTGACTTCACCGAGCTGGCACGCGAGCTGGCCTCCCACCCGAGTGTCGAAGAAACGCTCGCCGCGATCGTCACGCACGCAGTCGCCACGATCGACGGAACCGAGGACGCCGCGGTCACGCTGCAGGTCGAGGGCGGCTTCCGGACGATCGCGGCCACCGGGGACCTTCCGCTGCAGGTAGACAAGCTGCAGTACGAGACCGGCGAGGGCCCCTGCGTGCATTCGATCGAATACGGGCACGTGCTGCGCTCGAACGATCTGGCCACCGATCCGCGCTGGCCACTCTTCGGACCGCGAGCCTCGCGGGAAACCTCGGTGGTCAGCATGCTGTCCCACCGGCTCTTCCTGGAGGACGAGCCCAGCAACGCCGCGCTGAATCTGTACTCGCGCCAACCGTCGGCCTTTGCCGACTACGACCTGGACGTTCTCGACCGGCTCGCCACCCACTGCGCCATCGCCCTGTCCAAGGCCCGCGCGCAGGACGCCAGCCACATCCTGCGGGCCTCGCTGGACAACAATCGGCGCATCGGCACCGCCGTGGGGATTCTCATGGCCGTGCACAAGATCACCTCCGACGAGGCCTTCGACCTGCTGCGCCTGGCGAGTCAGCATCACCGCCGCAGGCTCGTCGATGTCGCCAACGAGGTCTACGAACAGGGCAAGCTCGACCTCTGACGGAGTAAGCCCGGGTTCAGCTCTTGGGGCTGAACAGTTCCAGTGCGATGTTGTCGGGATCGCGGAACTCGAGGATGTACCCGGCGCCGATGTCCTTCACGCCGCCGTGCTCGATGCCGCGCTCATCCAGACTCTGGGCCGCCTCATCCAGTTCGGTCCGCGAGGACAGCGCGAAACTGACGTGGTCCAGCCCGGTCCGGTTCTCGGCGAACTCGTCCTGTCCGACCGGCCGCAGGCCGAGCAGCGAGTCGCCGAGCTGGTAGATGACGCCGCCGTAGAGGAACGACAGCTGCTGCCGGGTTTCGGCGTCGGCGTTGGGCGGCAGCTCGAAGGCCACTGGCAGGCCGAAGACATCCTCGTAGAAGGCGCGGGACCGCTCGATGTCGGTGACGGTCAGACGGACGTGGGCGAAGGCGCGGGTGGGAATAGGCATGGCTTCATCATGCCCATGCGTACGTTCGGAACTAGCCGTCGAGCGGTTGTTGGCCGGATCGTAAGATCGCCGGGCTGCCACTCACGATGAACCATTCCGTTCCGCAGACCAGCCGGAACAGGGGCAGGGGCAACCGTCCGAGCAGCGCCAGCGTCCGCACGTTGTCGCCGCCGCCGGCCTGACTCACGTGCGCACGCATGGCTGCCCGCTTCGCCCGGGCGAATCGGCGGACGTCGACGCGGTCGGTGATCTCGGCCGGGTCGGCGTAGGAACGCGCCAGCCGATCGGCCGACACCGTTCCGGGCATGATGCGCAAGCGCTCCAGCCAGCGCGCGGCACGGACCAGCCGGCTGCGGTCCACGGTCGCCTCGGCCACGGTCGGAGTTCCCGCGAGGTGGGCGGCCAGAACCCCGGCCCGGTGAACCTGGAGGTGGTCGGGGTGACCGTAGCCGCCGCGGGCGTCGTAGGTGGTCAGCACGTCAGCGGCCTCGGCTGTGAGGATATCGGCCAGCCGGCGCGCGATGTCCTCGACCGGGACGGTGGAGAATCCCCCGTGTTCGGCGTGCATTCCCGAGTCGGGGTAGCCGAGTTCGACGACCCGATGGCAACCCAGCAGCGCCGCGGAGGCCTGCAGTTCAGTTCGTCGCCGAGCACCCAGGGCGGGGGCATCGGGCGCGCTGGCCACCCCTGGCTCGGCCAGACCCTGCTCGCCGTTGGTGGCCATCACCAGCACCACGCGATGCCCGGCCGCGACGGCCATCGCGACAGTGCCACCGGTCAGCAGCGCCTCGTCGTCGGGATGGGCGTGGAAGCAGACCATGGTCAGGCTCATCGCAGGGCGGCCACCAGCGCGTTGCGTCTCAGGGTGGTGTCGGCCGATTCGTACAACTGCTCGGCCGCGGCGGTGATCAACGGCCATGTCTGCACCGGACGGACCGATCGATTGTGGGCGGTGAGGCGGTGACGCAGGTCCGGCGAGATGACCAGCCGACGGATCGCCTCGACCATGCCGCCGTCGTCGCGCGCGAGCAGGCCCTCGTGCCCGTCGCGGACGAAATCGGCCGTGCCCGTCGAAGCGAACGCGACCACCGGCAGCCCGGCGCTGCGGGCCTCGAGTGCGGCGATACCGAAGGACTCGAGCGTGGCCGGCGAGAGGTAGACGTCGGTATCGGCATAGCGAGCCAGGATCTCCTCCGCGGGCAGCTGCCCGAGCAGGTGCACCCAGCCCGTCATACCGTTCACGGCAAGGAAGTGGCGCAGCTGCGGGGCCAGCGGGCCGTCGCCGATGATGTCGAGGTCGATCCGGATGGAGTCGGGGACGCCGGCTCGGACCGCGCGCATCATCTGCAGCAGTTCCAGCGGTCGTTTGCGGGCGGCCAGGCGCATCGTGGTGGCGATCCGTACCCGGGACGGCGGGCGCGGCGATTCAGCCGGCGGCGCCCACTGGACGGTGTCGACCGCGTTGGGCAGCACCGCCACCGAACGTCCGAGCAACTCGGACGACAGCTCTTCGGCGGCGATCCGGCTCACCGCCGACCAGGCGATCGGCCAGTCGCGCCAGCCCAATACCCAGTCGGCGCCGCGGAAGATCGGAGCGGCCCACGCCCACATCGAGTGCAGGGTGAGGGCGACCGGCACTCGGCCGGCAACAGCACGAGCGGTCAGGTAGGGCAGCGGAGAGAAGGTCGAGGCGTGGACGTGGACCACGTCGTAGCGGCCACGTCGCACGGTCCGCGTTCCCGACCACGAGCTGCCGTAGCGGATCGGAGCGATCCCCGATTCGGACAGGCGCCGCGACGCGGGACGGTGGACGGGGAAGCTGTCCTGGTCGCCGGCCAGGCCCGCCGGGACCGAGGTGATCACCTCGACGTCGTGTCCCTGGGCCTGCTGAGCCGTCGCCAGACCGTGCACCTGTCGCTCGATACCGCCCAGACGGGGGAGGTAGCAGTCGGTGACATGGGCAATCCTCATGAGGAAACGATGAGGGCCGGTCGGTGTGACAACGATGTGGCGGCCGGGGAGTTCACCCCCCAAGCCTACGGGACCACCCCCACACGTTGCTCACATTCGCGACTGGCTACCGTGCCGTAGACGCTCGGCCGAGGAACCGACCGGGCCGCGCCGCCGGACCACGACGTCGCCCGACCCGGAATCGGACCCGATGAGCAACAGCGGATTGGTCATCGCGCTCAGCCTGCTCAGTGCCCTGGCTTTCGCGATCTCCACCAATCTCAAACACAACAGCGCCGCCACCGGGCCCGCGCTGCATTCGATGTCCCCGAAAAACCTGGGCGGTTTCGTCCTCGCCACGGTGAATCACCCGCTCTGGCTCGCCGGAATCGCGGCTGACCTGATCGGTCTCGTCCTGCAGATCGTCGCGCTGCACCGGGGCGCGCTCGCCGTGGTCCAGCTGCTGCTGGTCAGCGGGTTGCTCTTCACCCTGATCATCCGCAACCTGCACCACCGTCGTATCGACCACGCCGAACTGGGGTGGGCCCTGCTGCTGGTCCTCACGCTGGGCGGGTTCCTCTACGTCGCGGCCGCGGCGCCGACCTCGGACGTGAAAGAGGGCGTGGACCGGTTGCCGGCCGCGCTGGCCGCGCTGGCCGGCACCGTCGTCGCGGTGGGCGCCGTGCTGCTCGCCCGGCGCGTGCGGCCGGCCGCAACGGGTGCGGCCGCGCTGGGCATCGCGGTGGGGATCATCTACGCCAGCGATGCCGCCCTGCTCAAGGCCTGCTCGGACCGCCTCTCGCGGGGGCTGGGCACGTTGCTCACGAGCTGGCAGCTACCCACGGTCATCGTCGTCGGCGCCCTCGGACTGTTCCTGTGCCAGTTGGCGTACCAGGCTGGTCCGCTGTCGGCCAGCCAGCCCAGCATCGTGGCCGTCGATCCCCTGGTCAGCGTGGTCATCGGAGTCCTCATCTTCGACGAGCACCTGCGAAGAGGACCGTGGACCGGCGCTGCCCTGGCCGTCCTCGTCGTGCTGCTGACCCTGGCGGTCGTCAACCTGGCGCGGCTGGAGAGCCGCCAGGACGCACCCGACTCCGGCGCCGTGGCCGCACGCACGACCGGCGGCTGAACCTCGGTGCTGCCCGGGAGCCGGCTGTGCATTGTCGCGGTGTTGGCTCGCTGGCACTGCGCTGAGCGCCCGGTATAGCGAGACTGTGATCGTGCGTCGACTACGGGTGTGGGCTCTGCCGGTGGCGGTGGCGTTGTTCTACGTCGCCTACCTGCTGTGCTGGTCGGTCACGAACCCGCCGTTCGCCTCGCCGGACGAGGGTGCCCATTACCTGCGCGCCATCGGCGTCGCGCAGGGACACCTGCGAGACACGCCGAAGCCATACCTGACGGTGCGGCAGGCGCACGTGTCCTCGGAGACCATGCTGCACTGGCTGAACCAAGCGACCACCGTGGTCTCGGTCCCGCGGGGAATGGTGACCTCGGGCTGGACGTGTGAGATCCACGGGCTGGCCCACGCCGCCAGCTGCCTGGCCTCGGCCCGGCCGTCGGGCTCGGTTCAGCTGCTGCGGACGCCGGTCGGCAACTACCAGCCGATGCCCTACCTCGCCCCCGCGTTGGCGATGAGCCACGTCCACACGGCGTTCGCGGCCCTGCTGTCGGCGCGGCTGGTCGCCGCCGCCACCTGTGCCGTCTTCCTCGTACTCACGGTCGCGCTCAGCTGGACCGGCGAGGCGTGGTCGCTGGTCGGTCCGAGCGCGGCCGTGACCCCGATGGTGCTGTTCACCTCCGCAAGCCTCAACCCGAGCGGGCTGGAGATCGCGACCGCCCTGGCCTGGCCGGCCGGGCTGCTGGCGCTCGCGCGCTTCGGCCATCCGCCGGCCTGGATGTGGTGGGCCTCCGGCGCCGCCGGGGTGGCGCTGGCCCTGAGCCGGACCCCGGGACCGGTCTGGGTCGTCCTCGACCTCGCCGTCGTCGCGGCGCTGACCACCGGACGCGGCAGCCACTCCTTCGCCCGCGACAACCGCGCGGCGATCGCCGTGACGGCCTCGGCGGTGTTCGGCGCCGTCGTACTGAACCGCGTCTGGGAGGCGCGCTACGGATCCCACCTGGGGGCGACGTCGGCCGCCATCGTGCGCCACCTGCCCGGACAGGCCCACGTGCTCCCATCGCTGGCCGAGCAGCTGGTCGGGCGCTTCGGGTGGTTGGACGTCGGCCTCCCCCACGTCCTCGTCGACACTTGGCAGTGGGGGGTCGTGGCGTTGGTCGTCATCGCGCTTTCGGTCGCCTCCGGACGCCAGCGCCTCGTCCTGACCGCCACGATCCTGCTCGTCCTCGCCGTCACGGTGACACTCGCTTCGGCCCTCATCACGGGAACCGGTTATGCCGTGCAAGGACGGCACATTCTGCCGATCGCGGTCCTGATCCCCCTCGTCGCGGGCGAGCTCGCCCGGCGCAACCTTGGGCGGCTGCCGACCATGATGAGGATGACCATCCCCGCGGTCGTGACCGTCGGTGCCCTCGCCCTCAACCTGCTTGCGTGGTACGGCAACGCACGCCGCTACGCCGTGGGCATCCACGGTTCGCTGCTGTTCGTCCTGCACGAGAAGTGGCAGCCGCCGCTTGGCTGGTATCCGTGGCTGGCCATCGTCGTGGTGGCCACCCTCGCCGCGAGCGCGGCCGCTGCCCTTGGTGTCGTCACCGGGTTCGTCCAGGCGGGCCCGGGTGATCAGCTGGTGAAGACCGCGGGTTAGCGCCTCGAGCGGGGCGGGCCCACGCTGGCGCGGACGACGAGTTCGGGTGCGATCACCGCACGCTCCGCCGGCCGGTCGGGCGTAGCCATCCGTTCCAGCAGCAGGCCCAAAGTGCGGTTCGCGGCCTGCAGAAAGTCTGGCCGCACGCTGGTCAGCGGTGGGGTGAAGTACGCCGCCTCCGCTACGTCGTCGAAGCCGACCACGGAGATGTCCACCGGTACGGAACGGCCGTCTTCGTGGAACGCGCGCAGCAATCCCAGCGCCAGATGATCGTTCGCGGCGAAGACCGCGGTCACCTCGCTCATCCGCGCGAGGGTCCGTCCCGCCCGGAATCCCGCAGCAGCGGTCCAGTCGGCCGGGATCGCCGGAGGGACCTCGCAGCCGGCGGCCTGCAACGTGCTGCGCCATCCCTCGAGGCGGCCCGCGCTGTCGAACCAGCCCGGCGGACCCGACACGTGCCACACCGTTGCGTGGCCGGCGTCGAGCAGATGTCGAGTGGCCAGCCGTGCCCCCTCGACCTGATCGATGGTCACGAGGTCGGTCCGCAGGTCGGGATCGCCGTCCACCACGACATAGGGGACGTCGTCGGGAATGCCGTCGATGGCCGGCTGAGCCGAGGCGACCGGAGCGATCACGACGATGCCCGCGACACCCTGGTCGAGTTGACGGTTCACCGCGGTGACCAGGGCCTGCCGCGTCATGGTCGGGACGCTCGCCAGGGTGACGTTCATCCCGGCCAGCGCTGCCGCATTCTCGAAGGCGACGAGCAAGGACGCGGGTCCGTACAGAGTGGTCGTCTGGGTGACCACTCCGATGAGGTGACTGCGGCCGGTGACCAGCGCCTTCGCGGCCCGGTTGGGCCGATAGCCCAGTTCCGCGATCGCCGCGCGAACCCGGGCCCGGGTGTCCTCGCTGACGTTGGGATGCGCGTTGAGCACCCGGGAGACCGTCTGGTGCGAGACGCCCGCGAGCGCGGCCACGTCGGTCATCGCAGGCGGCCGCTGTCTCATCCGGTCAGTATCGCCCAGGCGTGCCCCGGCCCCGGCTCGGTCGTCGATCGTCGGTCGTCGATCGTCGATCGTCCGGGACGGCACCCTGGTTGCTCGGCCGAGGGGTCGGGACCGGGTCGGTCAGATTCCCTCGGGTTCGGGACGATGTTCGTCGCCGGCGATGGCGTCGGCGGCACCCGCACCGAAGGCCGCACCCGCACCGGGAGTCTGTGGAACGGACTCGTCCCCGCCGTGGCGCCCGTCCTGGTCGGTTTCGCTGTGGCCGCCCGTCCCGACGTCCTCGCGGTGGTGGCCGATGCGGTCCTTGACCTCGTCGACGACGTGCTCAACCTTGTCCTTGGCCTTGTCGAATGCGTCCATGATGTCCACCCTTCGATCCGGGTGCCTGCCCTGTGCGTTGAGGGCGACGGTACGAACCGGGCCAACCCTATCCGGCCCCGCTCGACTCACACCACGACCGGCTCCTTACTCACCAGAGCCTGGGCCACCGGCCCGTCCATCTGTTCACCGAGCAGGGTCGCGGCACAGAACTGCGCCGCGGCGGAGTCGAAGACGCGATGCCGGCTGAGCATCGCATGCTTGCCACCGTCCACCCGGAGATAGCCGACGTGGGTATGCCGGGAGATGTTGCGGGCAACCTGCCACGAGCGCACCGGACTCGCGATCCGGTCCTGCGAGCCGTGCACGATCAGGACCGACCGTCCGGTGAGATCGGGACCGTCGGTGGAATAGACCCAAGGGGCCAGGGCGACCGCGCCGACGACTGTGTGGTGATCGGCGGCCAGCAACGCCGCGCGGCCACCCAGCGAATGGCCCACGAGGCACACCGGCACGCCCAGACCGAACCGATCGGCGATCTGCCGCAGCGCCCAGTGCGCGTCGTCGACCGGCGTGTGGTGGGCGTCCCAGCCACGGCTGGAGTTGAGCAGCCGGAAGACCGCCAGTTCGCCGTGTCCGGCGCGGGAAATCCGCTTGGCGATCGGGATCATCCGTAACACCGACAGTTGGGTGGGCGAGACCATGACGCTGCCTTGCCGGCTCGCTCCGCCGTGCAGGACGATCACCGCGCCGCGGGGGCGCCGGCCGCCCTTGGGTAGGCGGACGTCGACGAGACGCGGGGTCAGCACCACGTGAGACCGATGCTCAGCGCGGGCTCGGTGATCCGACTGCTTCGTGCGGCGGGCAACTGCTTCATCCACGTCCTCATTCCGGTCCCCGCCACTGGCGCGGACGGCCCTGCCCACGGTAGGTCACCGGGTCGGCCAGGAGGCCAGGGCGTGAGCAACACGGGCAACCTCAACGGACCGCAGCGAGCAACACGGGCAACCTCAACGGACCGGAGCGAGCAACACGGGCAACCTCAACGGACCGGGCGTCCATTATGGTGTGGCGATGGCCTCGGTTCTGGTGAGAAACAAGGTCGTCGTGTCCGGCACGCCCGGGGGGCGGCCGATGGTATTCGCGCACGGCTTCGGCTGCGATCAGTCGATGTGGCGCTACGTAGTGCCCGAATTCGAGCCGGATCACCTGGTGGTCACCTTCGACCATGTCGGCTTCGGCGGGTCCGACGTCTCGGCCTGGTCACGGGACCGGTATCCGGATCTGGGCGCCTACGCCGACGACCTCGTCGAGATCCTCACCGAGCTGGACCTCTACGACGTTGTTCTGGTGGGCCATTCCGTAGCCGCGACCATCGGGATTCTGGCCTCGGTCAGACACCCCGAACGATTTGGCCAACTCGTTCTCGTCGGTCCGTCCCCGCGCTATGTCGACGACCCGGCGACCGGGTACCGCGGCGGCTTCAGCGCCGCGGACATCGATGAGCTGCTGGAGACGCTCGACAGCAACTACATGGGCTGGTCCTTGGACATGGCGCCGGTGATCATGGGTAATCCCGACCGGCCCGAGCTGGGGGCCGAACTCAGCGCCAGTTTCTGCCGGGTCTCACCGGAAGTCGCCGACGCCTTCGCGCGCCTGACGTTCCTGTCCGACAACCGGGCCGACCTGGCCGAGGTCCAGCTGCCGACGCTGATCCTGCAGTGCCGCGACGATCCGATCGCTCCCGAGGTCGTGGGCAACTATGTCCACGACCACATTCCGGGCAGCACGTTGGTCCAGCTGGCCGCGACCGGCCACTGCCCGAACCTGAGTGCGCCCGCCGAGACCGCGCGAACGATCCGGGCCTACCTCGACTCGACCACGGAACCCGCCCGACGGCCCAGCCCCGCCCGCTGAGCGGGCTGAGGCGATGACCATCACCGAATGGGACGACGCGGCGTGCGCACTGCTCGTTCTGGATCCGAACCGCCACGTCACCCAGGCCAACGCACTGGCCGCGCGGTGGACCGGGTATCCAGCCGCGGCCCTGGTCGGACGTCCCCTCAGTTCGCTGTTCACGGTCGGCGGCCGCATCTACCTGGAAACCCACTTCACCCCGTTGCTGCTGCTCGAAGGTCAGGTGAGCGAACTGGCCGTCGAGCTGGCCGGGGCGGACGGGTCCCGGATGCCGGTGCTGCTGAATGCGCGCCAGAGCCCGGACGACCCCGGACGCACCCACGTTGCCATGGTCGCGGCCACCGATCGCATCCGCTACGAGCGGGACCTGCTGCACGCCCGACTCACGGCCGAAGAGGCCACCGCAGAGAGCCTGCGGCTACAGGCGCGGCTCCAGTTGTTGGCCGAGGCGTCCTCGACCTTGTCCTCGAGTCCCACCGTCGAGTCCGCGGTGTCCGCCGTGGCCGGTGAGCTCGTCGCGCGGTGGTGCGACTGGACGATGATCTATCTCTGCCAGGCGCATCCGACCTCGGCTCCGCACAGCCTTCGGTTGGCGATGGCGCGCCACCGGGATGCCGCGCGAACCATCGAGGTTGCGCAGCTGGCATCGGACTTCCCGTCCCAGGTGAGCTCGTCCTCGGCCTTGCACGCGCTGCTGACCACGGGCCGACCCCAGCTGGTCGCGCCGATCACCGAGGAGCGGCTGAGCCGGGCCGCGGATGATCCCGCCGTGGGCGAGCGGCTGCGATCGGTCGGGGTGCGCTCAGCCATCTGGACGCAGCTGATGTCGAACAACCTCTGTCTGGGCGCACTGTGCGCGGTGCGGGGCGAGGACGGCGATCCCTTCGACGACGGTGACCTGGCGGCGGCGACGGACCTGGGCGCGCGCATCGGCGGAGCCGTCAACGCGCTGCAGCTCAAGCAGCGTGAGCAGGAGACCTCGGTGGCGCTGCAACGCGCGTTGCTGACCCCGGCCATGCCCGTTCCGGGTCTGGACATCGTGGCCCGGTACCGGCCCGCCGCGCAGCACGCCCAGGTCGGCGGTGACTGGTACGACAGTGTCGCGCGCAGCAACGGCGAGCACCTGCTCGTCATCGGCGACGTGATCGGTCACGGCAGCGACGCCGCGGCGGCGATGGGACAGCTGCGTTCGATCATCCGCACGCTGGCCTACACCACCGGCGCAACCCCGGCGGAACTGCTGAGCCGAGCGGACGAGGCGGCGCTGGGGCTCGGGCTCACGACTCTGGCCACCTGCACGGTGGTGTCGGTCCGGCCGGGCGAGGGCCGCCGAAGGCTGACCTGGTCCAACGCCGGACACCCGCCGCCGGTCACCCTCACCGCTGGCGGCACCACCGAACTACTGGCCGCCCGGCCGGAACCGTTGCTCGGACTCGGCCGCCACGTCGCCCGCAGCGATCATGTCGCGGCGCTGGACGTCGGCGACACCCTGCTGCTCTACACCGACGGGCTCATCGAGCGCCGCGACGAGGACATCGACGAGAGCCTGTCCAAGCTCGCCCGGACCCTGCGCGACTGCGCCGGCCTCCCCCTGGAACAGCTGGGAGACACGGTGCTGGAGACGCTGCTCGGCCGGTCACCGGACAACGCCGACGACGTCGCGCTGCTCGCCCTACGTCCGGTCATGACCTCCTAACCCGTACCCGCGGCGGCCGGCTGGGCCTCACTCCTTGTTCGTCACGGGCTGGTCGAAGTCGACGTCGATGCTCTCGAAGCCCTTGGCCTGCTCCGCCCTCGCCTGGTCGCCGTAGGCGCGCCGGTCGCCGGAGGTCAGCTGCACGTTGTCGGTGAACGGAGTGAGCAACGAGCGGGGCGAGAGGCCATTGACGCGGACCACGTTGATCTCGATGCAGAGGACGACGATGACGGAGGTGACGTAGAGGAACGCGAGCAGTCCGAGGACCAGCGCGAAGACCCCGTTGGTCGCCGAGGCGCCGTGGACGACGTGCGCGACGTAGAGCACGCCGAAGGTCTGCAGGAGCTGCCACGAGACGGCGGCGATGAGTGCGCCCGGAGCAACCTCGCGCACGGTCAGCGCCCGGGACGCGGCGACTCTGAAGGCGAAGACGAACACGGCCGCGTTGACGACGATGGAGCCGAGGAAGACCAGCACCTTCACCGCGCCGCTCAGCGACCCCGCGTTGCTGGCGCCCAGCGCGGACAGCAGTGTCGTCGCGATGACAGCGACACCGGCGGTCGCCAACAGCAACAGGCTGCGTCCGCGTGCCTTGAACGGGTTCGGTCTGCGGTTGCGGGGCACTCCCCACGCGGTGTTCATCGCGTACTGGGTGGCCTGGGCCACTCCGAGGCCACCGTAGACCGAGCCCAGGATCCCGATGACCAGACCGGCCGTTCCACCGCTGAGCTTGCGGGGCTGGCCGAGCTGCGAACCGACGACGGGGAACTGTGCCAGCGCCGAGTTCAGCACTCTGTGCTGCAGGGCCGGGTCACCGGCAAGGACGATGCCGAGGACGGTGGCCAACAGCAGGAGCAGCGGGAACAGCGACACGAACGCGTAGTACGTGATGAGTGCGGCCAGATACCCACCGCTGTCGTCGACGTACTTGTACACGACGGCAAGGGGAAAACCGGCCGCGGGATGACGGCGCTGGAAGGAATCGAGCCGCTCGACTGCGCCCATGCGACTACTCCCGGTCTCGATGTGCTGCGGTGGGTCCGGTCTTCAGCGTGCCACCCCGCGTGGGTCGGGCTCGGCGCGGCCGGTTCGTCGGTCTGCTCATTCCTGGCTTCGTCCGGCTGTGAGGGCGACCGCGTCGCGTACGACGCCGACGAGGCTGCCCCGCCGCCTGCTGCGCCGCTGGGCATCGCCCGAAGTCCCTTTCAGCAGCAAGCGTTTGAGCAACTGCGCCAGCTCCTCGTACTCCTCGTGCTCCTCCAGATCGGGGCGCAGCTCCTGGAGCAGGTCCTCGATCGCGTCGTGCGCGCCGACCAGCTTCGCCTGCCGGGGACTCCACAGGCTGTCGGTCAGGCCGAAGCGCGCGGCCCGCCACCGGGCGGCCCGAAGCAGGCTGTCGGACAGCGACAGCGGTTGGTCGAGGGTTCGCGCGCCGAGCGTGCGCACCAGCGAGCGGACGAGTCCGGCGAACAACACGGCGTCCTCGACGTCGGTACAGACGTCGGCCACGCGGAACTCCAGGGTGGGGTAGCGCGAGGACGGCCTGATGTCCCAGAGCAACGCTCCAGCGTCCTCGATGAGTCCGCTCGCCACGAGCTCGTCCACGGCGCGCGTGTACTCCTGAGCTGACCCGAGGACCGCCGGGGGCCCGCCCTGGGGCCAGAGGGCCAACCACGCCAACCGGAAGCTGTCGTAACCGGTGTCGCGGCCTTCGTGGAACGGCGAGCTGCCGGTCAGGGCACCCAGCACCGGAAGGTACGGCCGGGCCCGGGTCATGATGGCGACCGCGGTGTCGAGGTCGGGCACGCCGACGTGGACGTGACATCCGCAGAGGTTGAACTGGGTGACGAGCGAGCCGAAGCGTTCGACCAGCGCGCCGTACCGCGGGCGGTCCATCAACTGGATGTCGCTCAGCGAGGCGAACGGGTGGCTGCTGGTCGCGAGAATGGTGGCGCCTGCCCACGATGCCGCCTGCTCCGCCTCGCGCCGGCCGGAGACGAGAGCGGCCCGAAGTTCGGCGAGCGAGGCGCAGACGTCGGTGGCGACTTCGATCTGGCTCGTCAGCATCTCGGGTTGGACGTGCGGGCCGGCGCCGCCGTCCAGGGCTCGCGCGGACAAAGCCGGCGCCCGGACCAGTGCGAACGACTCCGGGTCGACCAGGTGGAACTCTTCCTCGACCCCGAAGCTCGCGCCGATGACTCCGGCCGGGCTCACCGCGAGGGCCCCACGTCCGAATGTGATCGTCGAGCGGGCACCGGCTGAACCACCTCACCATCGCGGGCGACGCTGGGGTTCAGCGGAGCCAACCTTACCCAGCGGCTAGGCCGGGGCCGGTCCGGTGGTCGCACGCACGACGAGTTCGACGGGGAGCAGGCTCTGGGCCGGACGCGCCGCCTCCCCCGAGGTCGCGATCCACTCCAGCAAGGTGCGGGCGGCTGCGGCACCCATCTCGGTCAACGGCACGGCGACGGTGGTCAGGGCGGGGGTCAGCTTGCGCATGAAGGGCAGGTCGTTGAAGCCGGTGAGCGAATAGTCCTGCGGGCAGCGCAGTCCGGCCTCGCCGAGCGTGGCCATCGCCCCCAGCGCGAGCAGGTCATTGGCCGCCACGATGGCCGAGAACGGGCGGCCCCCAGCGAGCAGCCGCTGTGCCGCCTCCACTCCGGCCGCTTCGGAGTAGGCGGCGCACTCGATGACCGAGGAACGAACGGGGATGCGGTGCTCGCGCAGCGCCGCACGGAAGGCCACGGCGCGCTCCCGGCCGGTCGAGGTGTCCGCCGGACCGGCGAGGTGGACGATCTCGCGGTGGCCGAGAGCGGCCAGGTGCTCGACGCACAGCCGGACCCCACGCTGGTCGTCGCTGCCGACGAAAGGCAGGGAGGCCTCCCGGCAGCGCCGGTTCACCAGCACCGTCGGAATGCCGGCCGACACCAGCTCGTCCACCACCGGGTCCTGCCAGCGGGCCGTGGCCACGATGAATCCGTCGACCCCGTGCGCGCGCATCGAGGCGACCTGGCCGCGTTCCATCTCCAGATCGTTGTTGGTGTCGGTGAGGACCAGCGTGAAACCCGCCCCGCTGAGCACCTGTTCGGCCCCGCGGACGATGGGCGGGAAGAGACTGTTGGTGATGTCGGGGATGACCAGTGCCGCGACGAACGACCGGGAGGTACGCAGGCCCCGTGCCAGCGTGTTGGGGACGTAGCCGAGCCGCTCGGCCGCCCTCATCACCCGCTGTACGGTGCGCTGGTTGACCTCGCCGCGGGCGTTGGGGTTGAGCGCCCGGCTCGCCGTCGCCGGATGCACTCCCGCCTCGCGCGCCACCTCCACCAACCGGACCCTCGACATGCGCACACCCTAACGGTCGGCGCCGGCTCTGGCGGCCGTTATCGCAATCCTTTGCGGAATCCCCGCCGCTGGTTAAGACTTCCGTCGGTAATCCGGCGTGAACCCTTGACACGGGCAGTTAACACAGACATGCTCGACCGCAATCGATTGTGGTTCGCGGCTGATTGTCATGTCGCCGCGCAGTCGACGATCACGTTGTAAGAACCCACCAGCATCCATCGCGAGCACAAAGGGGTACACGCCGTGCAGTATCGCAATCGTTTGCGGACCGGAACCACCGTCGCCACCGCCGCCCTGGCGGTGATCGTCCTGGCCACCGGGTGCGCGTCCAAGGCAGGCGGCAACGGGCCGTCCACGACGGCCAGCAACGGGGGCGCCAGCAAGGCGCCCCTGGTGATCGGAGCGTCGGTCTCGCTCACCGGTGACTTCTCCGACTCCGGCAAGGGCGTGCAACGCGGCTACCAGCTGTGGGCCGACACGGTCAACGCCAAGGGAGGCATCCTCGGGCGCAAGGTCACGATCAAGATCGTCGACGACGCATCGAGCCCCACCCAGGTCGTGACCAACTACCAGAACCTGATCAACAAGGATCACGTCGACCTCACCTTCGGGCCCTTCTCCACCTTGCTCACCATCCCGGCCTCCCAGGTCGCCAAGCGATACGGCTACGCCTTCCTCGCGCCGGCCGGCGGCGGACCCGATGTGTTCAAGCAGAAGCTGAACAACTTCTTCTTCGTCCAGCCCGCGCCCACGACCCAGTCCGGTGACGTCTTCGCCAACTACATCCTGTCGCTGAGCGCGGCGGACCGGCCCAAGACCGCCGCTTACGCCGAACTGGACGACCCGTTCTCGGCCCCCATCGCCGAGAACATCCGCGCGAAGTTCGAAGCGGCCGGGATCCAGACCGTCTACAAGCAGGTCTACCCGTCCGAGACGCAGGACCTCTCGCCCGTGATGGCCGCGATCGCCGCCAAGAAGCCCGACGTGATCATCGGTGGCACCCAGAGCGAGGACGCCTACGCCCAGGTCAAGAGCCTCGTGCAGCTGAAGTACAACCCCAAGTTCATGTTCCAGTCCAACGGGGCGAACTCGCCGCTGGAATACCCGAACAAGGTCGGCGCGGCCAACACGACGGGCATCATGTCCTCCGCGGACTGGTACCCCGGCTCCAAGGCCTCCGGCAGTGATGCCTTCACCGCCGCCTACATCGCGAAGTTCGGCGGCAGCGCCCAGACGGTGGACGACAACAGCGCCGAGGCCTACGCGGCCGGACAGTTGCTCGAGGCGGTCGCCACCAAGACCGGCAAGATCGACAACGCCACCATCATCAGCTCGTTGCACTCGGGAAGCTGGCCGACCATCCTGGGCGACCTGGCCTGGGGTTCGGATGGGGCGCCGACCGGCGAGTACAGCCTCGTCCAGTGGCAGTCCGGCAAGTTGCTTCCGGTGTTCCCGTCCGGCGTGGCCCAGGCCAGCCCGGTCTTCCCCAAGCCCAACTGGGGCGGCTGATCCGATGCATGCACTGATCCAAGGCATCATCCTCGGCGTCCTGACGGCCGGCGTCTACGCCCTTATGGCGTCGGGTCAAACCCTGATCTTCGGCATCATGAAGGTGGTCAACCTCGCCCAGGGCGCGATGGTCATCCTGGGCGCGTACCTGTCCTACCAGCTGTTCACCTCGTTCGGGATCGATCCCCTGCTCTCGATCCCGATCACCACGGTGGCGATGTTCGTCATCGGCGTCGCGGTCGAGGTGTTCTTCCTCCGGCCGTTGCGCCGGGAGGACCGGTCCGAGCTCAGCCTGCTGGTCACCTTCGCCGTCGCGTTGCTGCTCGAAGGCATCATGAGCGTGACCTGGAAGACCACCGTCCGCAGCACGAACACCAGCTACGCAAACAGCAGCTGGACGGTCTTCGGCTACCAGATCACCCTGGTTCGACTGTGGGCCTTCCTGTTGTCGATCGCAGCGCTCGGGGTTCTGTACCTGCTGCTGAACCGCACCCGTTTCGGCCGCGCCATTCGGGCCACGGTCCAGAATCCGGAATCGGCCCGGCTGCTCGGCGTCGAGTCGAGCCGGGTGTCCGCGCTCGGCTTCGGCCTCGGTGCCGCGACAGCCGCCGCGGCCGGCTCGGTGTACGGCCTGCTGTACCCGTTCAACTCCGGTAGCCACTACGACCTGATCTCGCGGTTGCTGTCGATCGTCCTGCTCGGCGGTCTCGGCAGCATCGGCGGCGCGGTCGTGGGAGCGCTGATCGTGTCGACGTCGTCGGCGATCGTCGCCTCCACGATCTCGCCCAGCTGGTCGGAGATGACGTTCTTCGTCATCCTGCTGCTGGTTCTGCTCATTCGCCCGCAGGGATTGTTCGGCACCACCGCACGAGGAGCAATATGAGGTCGACGTCCTGGCTCAGCCCCGTTCGCGGCGTGGCGTTCTTCGCCATCCTGGCCAGCCTGCCCTCGTTCAATCTTGCGCATTGGGTACTGAACATCGCGGTCTTCACCCTGATGTACGCGGTCATGTCCAGCTCCTGGAACCTGGTCGGCGGCTTCGCCGGCTACCCGTCGCTGGGGCACGCGGCCTTCTTCGGCATCGGCGCGTACTCGACCGCTCTGTGGTTCCAGCACCACAGCATCACCAGCGGATACGAACCGTTCATCCTGCTTCCACTGATCGGCGTGGTCGCGGCGCTCATCGGACTGCCCGTGGCCTTCATCGCGATGCGCACCCGATCGGACGTGTTCGCGATCGTCACGATCACCCTGCTCTTCGTCACGCAGACGCTGGCGTTCAACCTGCGCTCGCTCACCCATGGCGCGCAGGGTCTGGCCATCGCGGTGGCGCCGTTCTCCGCACGCACCTACGAGCGGCCCTTCTACTACGTGCTGCTCATCCTGCTTGCGGCGTCGATGGTCATCAGCTTCGCAACGATGCGCAGCAAGTTCGGGCTGGCGCTGGCCGCCGTCCGAGCCGATGAGGACAAGGCGCGCGGCATCGGCGTGCGGACCTTCGGGGTGAAGGTGCTGTCGTTCTCGATCAGCGTCGGTCTCACCGCGATGGTCGGCGGGATCTGGGCCTACTACGAAGGCTTCATCTACCCCCAGTTCGCCGTCGATCCGCTGGTCACCATCGCGATCGTGCTGATGACCTTCCTCGGCGGCCGCGCCACCCTGTGGGGTCCGGTGCTCGGAGCGTTCATCCTCGAGACGGCGCAGCAGACGCTGGCGTACTCGCTCGGCGGCAGCCAGTTCTACCTGATCGCGTACGCCATGGTCTTCCTGCTCGTCATGCTGCTCCTCCCGCGGGGCATCGTGCCCTCGATCCAGGACGGCCTGAGACGGCGACGGCGACGGGCGGCGGTCGATGCCCCGGGCAGCGACTCGCTCAACCAACCCAAGGAGGCCAGAGGCCACGCCGGCCGAACACCGGCCTCGACCGTGAAGGGACACGCCTGATGACCGCGTTGCTCGAGGTCGACGGCCTCGCCAAGAGCTTCGGGTCGGTGCACGCGGTGGATTCGGCCTCGTTCGAGGTGCAGCCCAACACCATCACCGCCCTGATCGGACCCAACGGCTCGGGCAAGACCACGCTGTTCAACCTGATCACCGGATACCTGCCGCCCGACCAGGGCCAGGTCCGCTTCCAGGGACGCGACATCACCGGTTCGAGTTCGGGACGGTTGTACCGGCGCGGGCTGTCGCGCACCTTCCAGCAGGCGCGGATCTTCCCGCAGCTCACCGTGCAGGAGAACCTCACGGTCGCGGCGGGGTATTCCTGGCAACAGCTGTTCGGCAGGCGGATGAGCCGGGCCGACCGCGAACGCGTGGGCAGCCTGCTCGAGGAGTTCCGGATGGGCCATGTGGCCGACCTGTTCGCCTCGGAACTGTCCTACGGCCAGCGCAAGTTGCTGGAGTTCGCCGCCGTGCTGATGAGTTCGCCCAGCCTCATCCTGCTCGACGAACCAACGGCCGGGGTCAACCCCGTCATGATCGAGACGATGGAGCACCACATCCGCGAGCGTCACGCCGCTGGAATCACCTTCCTGATCGTCGAGCACGACATGAACTTCGTGATGCGGCTCTGCGATCCGGTCATCGTGCTGGACCAGGGCCGGGAGATCTTCGTCGGACCCCCGAGTCAGGTTCAGACCAATCCGCTCGTCCTCGACGCCTACCTGGGGAGTTGATCGTGAACACCTTGCTCACCCTGCACGACGTGGTCGCCGGCTACGGCGCGGGCGACATCCTCAAAGGCGTGGACCTCGAGGTCAGCGCCGGGACCGTGACCTGTCTGATCGGTCCGAACGGCGCGGGCAAGTCGACCGTGCTCAAGTGCGTCAGCGGCCTGCTTCGACCGCGGCTTGGTTCGGTGCGTTTCCAGGACGAGGAGATCAATCGTCTGTCCCCCCGGGCCCGCCTGCTGAAGGGGATCGTGCACGTGCCGCAGGACCGCAGCCTGTTCCCGGCCATGACGGTCATGGACAACCTGCTGATGGGCGGCTACGTGATGTCGGACCAGAAGGCGGTACGGCGCCGGATCGAAGAGGCGGCGGAGGTCTTCCCCATCTGCCGCAAGCGCGCCAACGACCACGCCGGATCGTTGTCCGGAGGCGAGCAGAAGCAGGTCGAATTGGCTCGCACGCTCGTCCTCGACCCTGCCCTGATCCTGCTGGACGAACCCTCGATCGGGCTCGACCCGAAATCCCGGCATCAGGTCTTCGCCAGCATCCGCCGCCTCGCCGAGAGCGGACGCACCGTCCTGCTCGTCGAGCAGAACGCCCGCTCGGGGCTGGCCGCCTCGGACTTCGGCGCCGTTCTGGAAAGCGGCGTGGTGCGACTGGTGGCCACCGGAACCGAGTTGCTCGATGACCCCGAAGTTGCCCGGCTGTACCTCGGCGCCGCCGGCGCCCGCACAGCACCCACGAACTCAGTCGCCTCGGCGGCACCCGGAGAAGGAGCACGATGATCACAGAGCAGAGCCGCATCGGGTGGATCGGTGCGGGGCGGATGGGCCATGCCATGGCGGCCAGGTTGCTCAAGCACGGCCGCGACGTGACGGTGTGGAACCGCACCCGCGCCAAGGCCGAGGACCTGATCGGACTCGGCGGGCACCTGGCCGACACCATCGCCGAACTGGCCGATCGCGACATCGTCTTCACGATGGTCTCGGCCGACGCCGACCTCCTCGAGGTCATGCTCGGCGAGGGTGGGCTGCTCAAGCAGGAATCCATCCCGGCCGTCATCGTCGACTCGAGCACCGTCTCGGCAGCGACCTCGGACATCGTCCGCGAGGCGGTCACCGCGCGCGGCTCGGCGTTCCTGGTCTGCCCCGTGAGCGGTAACGCCAAGGTCGTCAAGGCCGGTCGCCTGTCGATTGCGGCGTCGGGCTCGGAGGAGATCTTCAGCCAGGTCGAACCGCTGCTGTCCGACATCGCGGCTTCGGTCACCTACGTCGGCGAAGGCGACCTGGCGCGGTTGGTCAAGATCGCCCACAACGTCTTCCTCGGCGTCGTGACCCAGTCGCTGGCCGAAATCACCGTGCTCGCCGAGCAGGGCGGGGTGAGCCGGGCGGCCTTCCTCGACTTCCTCAACCGTTCGGTGATGGGCTCGACCTTCAGCCGGTACAAGGCGCCGGCAATGGTCAATCTGGATCTGACTCCGACCTTCACGACGACCCTGCTGCGCAAGGATCTGGACCTCGGCCTGGCCGCGGCTCGCGCCCTCAACGTGACCATGCCCCTCACCGCGGCCACTCATGCCCTCGTGCAGGCGGCCATCGGGCGCGGACACGGCGATGCGGACTTCGCTGCACTGCTCGTGGAGCAGGCGCGCTCCTCCGGCGTCGAACTCAAGCCGGAGAACGTCGAGGTCGACGACGGTCTGGGCACCGCGCCCCAGGCTTCGGTGTGAGTGCCACGCACGACGCTCGACCGCTGGCCGCCCCGGGCCACATGGGCGTCGACTACGAGATGCGCATCGATTTCGACCGGTTGCGGAGCTATCGCCTGCAGCGGGCGAAGGAATCGCTGTCGGCGAGTGGTTGCGGGGCCTTCCTGCTGTTCGACTTCTACAACATCCGCTACGTCACCCAGACCTGGATCGGCGGCGCGCTCGGCGACAAGATGACGCGCTACGCGCTGCTGACCGATCCCGGCGAACCGATGCTGTGGGACTTCGGCTCGGCGGCACGGCACCACCGGCTGTACTCGCCCTGGCTGGAGCCGGAGAACTGCCACGCCGGGATGCTCGGCCTGCGCGGGGCGATCGCGCCGAGCGCAGGGCTGATGGAGTCGGCCGTGCGGCAGATCAAGGGGCTGCTCACCGATGCGGGCGTCGCCGACTCACCGGTCGGGGTCGATATCGTCGAGCCGGCCTTCCTGTTCGAGATGCAGCGCCAGGGGCTGACCGTCGTCGATGCCCAGCAGTTCATGCTCGACGCCCGGGTGATCAAGAACCAGGACGAGATCATCCTGCTCAACCAGGCCGCAGCGATGGTCGACGGCGTCTATCAGGACATCGTCGAGGCCCTGCGGCCCGGCATTCGCGAGAACGAGATCGTCGCCCTGGCCAGCAAGCGCCTGTACGAGATGGGATCGGACCAGGTCGAGGCGATCAACGCGGTCAGTGGCGAACGCTGCAACCCGCACCCGCACAACTTCTCCGACCGCCTGATCCGTCCTGGCGACCAGGCCTTCTTCGACATCATCCACTCCTACAACGGCTATCGGACCTGCTACTACCGAACCTTCAGTGTCGGCAGCGCCACCGCCAGCCAACGGGATGCCTACACCAAGGCCCGCGAGTGGATGGACGTCGCTATCGCCGCGGTCAAACCGGGCGTCGGTACCGACGAGATCGCCGCGCTGTGGCCGGCGGCGACCGAGTTCGGTTTCGCCACGGAGATGGACGCCTTCGGTCTGCAGTTCGGGCACGGTCTCGGACTCGGCCTGCACGAGCGGCCGATCATCTCCCGGCTCAACAGCATGACCGAGCCGATCGAACTCCAGGCCGGGATGGTGTTCGCCCTGGAGACGTACTGCCCCGCCAGCGACGGGTTCTCCGCCGCCCGGCTGGAGGAGGAGATCGTCGTGACGGAGTCCGGTCCCCGGCTGCTGACGCTCTTTCCGGCCCAGGACCTCATCGTCACCAATCCGTTCTGACCAACCGAGGAAACTGACATGACCCTCTCGACCGAGCTTTCCACGGACCTGTTCATCGGTGGCAAGAGCGTGGCCGCCTCCGATGGCAGCCGCTTCGACGTCATCGATCCCGCGACCGGGCAGAGCATCGCCACGGTGGCCGACGCCTCCGTCGCGGATGCGATCGCCGCGGTCGACGCCGCCGACAACGCCGCACCGGGCTGGGCCGCGCTGGCTCCGCGCCAACGGGCCGAGATCCTGCGGCGCGCCTTCGAGCTCATGACCGAGCGGGCGGAGGAGTTCGCCCAGCTCATCACGCGCGAAAACGGCAAGGCCCTCCCCGACGCGCGCGGCGAGGTTGCCTACGCGGCCGAGTTCTTCCGGTGGTATTCGGAGGAGGCATCGCGGATCACCGGCTCGGTGGCCACCGCCCCGAACGGCGCGAACCGGATTCTGGTCGTTCGGGAACCCGTGGGGATCTGCGTCCTGGTCACCCCGTGGAACTTCCCGGCGGCGATGGCCACTCGCAAGATCGGGCCCGCCCTGGCGGCTGGCTGCACCGTGGTCCTCAAACCGGCCAGCGACACCCCGCTGACCGCGCTGGCGATGGCCGCGCTCCTGGACGAGGCCGGCGTTCCGCCCGGCGTGGTCAACGTGATCCCCGGCCGTCGCTCGGGCGCGATCGTCTCGGCGATGTTGCACGACCCACGGGTCCGCAAGTTGTCGTTCACCGGTTCCACCGAGGTGGGACGGCTGCTGCTGCGCGAGTCCGCCGATCACATCGTCAACACCTCGATGGAACTGGGCGGCAACGCGCCGTTCCTGGTCTTCGCCGACGCGGATCTGGACGCGGCCCTCGACGGCGCCATGATCGCCAAGATGCGTAACGCGGGCGAGGCATGCACGGCGGCGAACCGGATCTACGTCGAGGCGTCGGTCGCGCCGGAATTCAGTCGACGGCTGGCCGAGCGGATGGCGGCCCTGGTCCTCGGCCCTGGGCTGGAGGACGGCGTGCAGGTCGGCCCGCTGGTCAACCAGGACGCCGTCGACAAGGTGTCCCAGCTGGTGTCCGACGCGGTCGACAACGGAGCGCGGGTGCTGCTCGGCGGGCAGGTTCCCGAGCGCGCCGGCTTCTACTACGAGCCGACCGTGCTCGTTGACGTCGATCCCGAATCCGCCTTGCTGCGCGAGGAAATCTTCGGCCCGGTCGCGCCGATCGTCACCTTCCAGACCGAGGACGAGGCCGTCCGGCTGGCCAACGCCACCGAGTACGGACTCGTTTCCTACGTCTACACCGGGGATCTGGCGCGCGGCCTGCGGGTCAGCGAGCGCTTGGAATCGGGCATGGTCGGGCTCAACCGCGGACTGGTCAGCGATCCGGCCGCACCGTTCGGCGGCGTCAAGCAGAGCGGGATCGGCCGTGAGGGTGGCCACGAGGGCGTGCTGGACTACACCGAATCCAAGTACATCGCGGTGGCGTGGTGAGCTCGGTGAGCACGCCGGAATCCGCGGCACCGGAAACCGAACCGCACCGGCGCCCGGGACTCCCCGGGATGACCGGTGTGGACCACATCGGTTTCACCGTCCCCGACCTCGACCAGGCCCGGCGGTTCCTCGTCGACGTCCTGGGCTGCGAATACCTCTACGCCCTTGGGCCCTACGTCCACGACGACGACTGGATGAGCGAGCACCTCGACGTCCACCCGCGCGCCGTCATGCAGCAGTTGCACTTCTTCCGCTGTGGCGACCAGGCCGTCTTCGAGGTTTTCCAGTACTCGGCGCCCGACCAACGAACCGACCGCCCCCGCAACAGCGACGTCGGCGGCCATCACGTGGCGTTGTACGTCGAGGACATGGACGAGGCGGTGACCTATCTGACCGAGCGCGGCGTGACGGTGCTCGGGCAGCCGACCGCCAGCAGCGGTCCCAGCAGCGGCCAGCGCTGGGTGTACTTCCTGGCGCCGTGGGGCATGCAGTTCGAACTGGTGTCCTACCCGAACGGCAAGGCCTTTGATCCTCAAGCGACCGCGGGCGGTCCCCACCGGAGAAGCGCATGACCGATTACAAGTCCCTCGACCCCGCCGCGACCTGGCAGGAGGTCAGCACCTCGGAAGCGGATTGGGATTCGGCTGCGCCCGAGCTGCTGAGCGCCATGTTCAGCCAGCTCGTCCTGATCCGCAGCTTCGAGGAGTTCGTCCTGGAACTGGCCGCCGAAGGCCTCGTGCACGGGCCGGCCCACTCCAGCATCGGCCAGGAGGGCGGGGCTGTCGGCTCCGTCCTCGCCCTGACCAGCGAGGACACGGTCAACGGTTCGCATCGCGGGCATCATCAATTCCTGGCGAAAGTGCTCCAGCACATCGAACCGAAGGGGATCGACCCCACGGCGCCGTACTCGGACGAGATCCGCGGGGTGCTGCTCACCAGTCTGGCCGAGATCTGCGGACTGGACCGCGGCTTCAGCCACGGACGCGGTGGATCGATGCACCTGCAGTGGAAACAGGCCGGTGCGATCGGCACGAACGCCATCGTCGGCGGTGGCGTCCCTCTGGCGGCGGGCTCGGCCTGGGCCCACCGGCAGGCAGGCACCGACGCGGTCGCCGTCACGTATTTCGGCGACGGCGCCATCAACATCGGCTCCACGCTGGAGACGTTCAACCTGGCCGCGGCGTGGAAGCTGCCGATCTGCTTCTTCGTCGAGAACAACGGTTATGCGGTGTCCACCAGTGTGGCCGAGGCGACCGGTGAACCCCGCCTGTCGGGCCGAGGACCCGGGTTCGGCATTCGCAGCTTCTCCGTCGACGGGATGAATCCGCTGGCCGTCTACCTGACGATGGTCGAGGCGGTGGAGCACATGCGTGCCGGCCACGGCCCGACCCTGGTCGAGGCCCACGTCTACCGCTACTTCCACCAGAACGGCGGCTTCGCCGGCAGCGCGTTCCGGTATCGCACGAAGGAGGAGGAGACGGCCTGGCGCGCCCGCGATCCGATCGAGCAGCTCGCATTCCACCTGCAACGGCGCGAGATCCTCACCTCCGACGAGCTGAGTGACAGCAGGCACCGCGCGCAGCAGTTGATGGCCGACGTCGGTGGCGTACTGCTCGAAGCCGTGCCCGGCGGCAAGCCCGGCCAGCGCCGGATCGTCGCCACCGAGTGGCCGGATCCGGCCTTCGTCGACGTGGGTGTGCGCGGTGACCTGAGCGAGTTCGAGGACGCCTATATCAGCGACCGCGACAGCTTCACCGGCCAGCTCGCGGAGACCAAGTTCATCGACGCCGTCGCCACCGTGATGAACCGGCGCATGTCCACCGACCCCGGCATCGTCGTGATGGGCGAGGACGTTCATCACCTCAACGGCGGAACCAACGGAGCCACCCGAGGACTCAAGGAGGCCTACCCGGACCGCGTGCTGGGCACGCCGATCAGCGAGAACGCCTTCACCGGCCTCGGCGGCGGGATCGCGCTCGACGGCCGGTTCACGCCCGTCGTCGAGCTGATGTACGCCGACTTCATGTGGGTCGCGGCCGATCAGCTGTTCAATCAGATCGGCAAGGCACGGCACATGTACGGTGGGACCGGCGCGGTCCCGTTCGTGCTCCGCAGCAAGGTCGCGATGGGCACTGGGTACGGCTCCCAGCACTCGATCGACCCGGCCGGCATCTTCGCCACCGCACCGGGCTGGCGGATCGTCGCCCCGTCCACCCCGTTCGACTACGTCGGTCTGATGAACACCGCTCTGCGCTGCCAGGACCCCGTCGTCGTACTGGAACACGTCGACCTCTACAACTCCGTCGGCGAGGGACCCGTCGAGGACTTCGACTACTGCCTGCCGGTGGGGCGGGCCGCGGTTCGCCGGGAAGGTACGCAGGTCACGATCCTGAGCTACCTGGCCATGACCAACTACGTCCTGGAGGCCGTCGCCGAGGTCGAATCGGTCGACGCCGAGGTGATCGACCTGCGCTGGCTGGACCGGGCGAGCCTGGACTGGGACACGATCGGCGCGAGCATCGCCAAGACCAACTGCGTCATCATCGCCGAGCAGGGCCCCCGCGGGACCTCCTACGGCGCCTGGCTGGCCGACGAGATCCAGCGGCGGTACTTCGACTGGCTCGATCACCCGGTGCAGCGAGTAACCGGCGGTGAGGCCTCCCCGAGTATCAGCAAGGTGCTCGAACGCGCCGCGATCGCCCAGAGCGCTGAGGTCGTCGCGGCCCTGCGCGAGATCGAGGGACGCTGACATGCCGGTACTGCTGCGGATGCCCGAGGTCGCCGCGAACACCACCGAAGCCGTGCTGCTGAGCTGGCCGATGGCCGAGAACGTGCCCTTCGCCTCCAGGGACACCATCGCCACCGTCGAGACGGCCAAGGCCGTGGTGGACGTCGAAGCCGAGTCGGCCGGGGTGATTCTGCGGACCCTCGTGAGCGAGGGGACCGAGGTCGCGGTGGGCGATCCGATCGCGCTCATCGCTGCCACCGACGAGCAGGTCGCCGACGTGGACGCGGCGCTGCTGGCCTTGGGCTACGTCGCCGGCGGGTCATTGACCCCGGACATCGCCGATGCCCCCGACATTCCCGAGGCTGCCGACATTCCCGAGGCTGCCGATGTTCCGGATGGTGGCGACGTCGCTGAGGCTGCCGATGTTCCGGATGGTGGCGACGTCGCTGAGGCTGCCGACGTCGCGCCGATGCCCGGCCAGAACCACAGCGAGAGCACGACCGCGAGGGTCTTCGCGAGCCCGCTCGCACGACGACTGGCACGCGAGGCCGACCTTCGCGTCGCCGACATCCAGGGCACCGGCCCCAATCGCAGGATCGTGCGCCGCGACGTCGAACAAGCTTTGCAGCGAAGGGCGAAATCGGCGTCGGAGCCGACCCCGGTGACGGCCTCGCTACCCGACTCACCGCCCAACTCACTGCCGCCTGCGGGACCGATCTCAGGATCGGCAGCGGGATCGGCAGCGGGATCGGCCGAGTTCCAGGACAAGCCACACTCCCGGCTCCAGCGGTTGATCGCGGCCCGGTTGACCGAGAGCAAGCAGACCGTCCCGCATTTCTACCTTCGCGCCGCGGCGCGGGTGGACCGGCTGCTGGCGCTGCGGGCCGAGTTGAACGACAACGCCACGGTCCGGGTGTCGGTGAACGATCTGGTCGTCAAGGCCGTGGCGTGCGCGCACGCGCAGGTACCGGCCCTGAACGCCCAATGGACCGACGAGGCCATGCGGTGGTTCGCCGCCTCCGACATCGCGGTGGCCATTGCGGCCCCGGCCGGGCTCGTCACGCCCGTCCTGCGCGATGTCGGCCGGCTGTCGATCACCGACGTGGCCCGGGGCACCAAGGACTTCGTCGCGCGCGCCGGCGACGGACAATTGCGCCAGGCCGAGCTCGAAGGCGGGAGCATCACCGTCACCAACCTGGGCATGTACGGCGTGCACGACTTCGACGCCATCATCAACCCGCCCCAAGCGGCGATCCTCGCGGTCGGCGCGGCAACGCAGGAACCCCTGGTACGTAAGGGAACCGTGCGGGTGGCGACGATGATGCACCTGACCCTGTCCGTCGACCATCGGGTCGCCGACGGGGCGGCGGCCGCGCAATGGTTGGCGGCGCTGGTCGAGGTGCTGGAGCGTCCGATCCGGATCCTGGCCTGAAGGTAAAAGCCGGTCCCGAGGCTGACTACCCGTCGGTCCCGAGCGGCAGCACGAACGTGGCGCTGGGGGCCTGGACCGTCAAGACGTCGCCCGCGCTCCCGGTTTCGTGCAGCCGGACGGCCACCACCGTGCCCGAGACCTCGTTGGCGATGTAGAGCCAGTCGGCGACCACGGCGATGTGCCGCGGCCACTGACCGTGGGCCGGCACGGCCCCGATCCGCTCCACCCGGTGCGCGCAAGACGCGTCGATACTCGCTGTTCCGTCCACCGCGAACAGCGTGATCTCGTCCGCACCGCGCTGCGAGGCGAACAGTCGCGACCCTTCCAGCACGAGGGTCGCCGCGAGGTTGCCGGACGAGTTCGCGTCCGCAAGGCACGGGACGTGCTGGCTCACTTCCGGCCGCTGCGCCGACCAGTCGATGACCGCCAGCGAACTGTCGAGCTCGCCCAACACGTAAGCGGTCGATCCGTCCGGCGCGAACACGATCTGGCGCGGCCCGGAACCGCTCGGCAGCGAAACGGCCGCAAGGTCGGGTCCGAACCGTCCGGTCGACGGATCGAACGGCACCCGCCGGACCACGTCGGCGCCGAGGTCGGCCACGGCCAGCTCGGAATGCCCCGGCCGCAGCGCGATCATGTGCGGGTGCGAGCTCTGCTGCCGCGCGGCCAGCGGCCCACTGCCGGTGAAACGCCGGACGTCCGTCGCAGGACCGAGCTCGCCGGACGGCGAAACCGGATGCACCGCGATCGTCGATCCCGAGTAGTTCGCGGTGAAAAGAAACTCCCCCGACGGGTCGAGCAACAGGTGGCACGGGTCCGCGCCCCCACTGGGCCGACTCGAGACCGGGACCAGTGAGACCGACGAGGCCGGCCCGTAGGCATCCAGCCGAAAGCTGTGCAGCACGCCCGGATCACCCTCCTCGACCGCGAAAACCACCTCGCCGTCGAGGGAAACCGCCAGCGCGCTGGGTGATACGGCCGCGCCCGCGAGGCCGGTGACGGTCAGCGTCGCCGCCGCGTGATCGTGTGTGAGGAGCAGCATCCCGACGCCGGTGCCGCGGGGTGGGGTGTAGCAGCCGATCAGCAACCGCAGCGGATCGGTCGGCTCGAAGGCGCTCACGGCCGTCACCCTAACGCCGCAGTCCAGCCAGGATCTCCAGCTCGCGTTTGTCGTCCAGGGCCGAACCGACGGCGACAACCCGAGCCCCCGCGCGCAGGAAGACCTCGGCGTTCGCGGCCGATATCCCGCCGGTGGCGACGAAGTTCATCGTGGGGAACGGGCCCTGCATCGCTTGAAACCATGCGGGTCCGAGCACCGAGGCGGGAAAGGCCTTGAGCCAGCGCACGCCGATACGCTGCGCCAGCTGGATCTCCGAAGCGGTCGCCACGCCCGGCAGGTTCGGCAGTCCGGCAGTGAGCGAGGCGGTCACCACCGTCGGGTCCAGCCCGGGGCTCACGGTGAATTGCGCACCGGCCTCGGCGGCCATCCTCACCTGGCCCGGGTCCAGGACGGTGCCTGCTCCGACGCGGAGCCCGCGCTCGCGGCCGGCGGCCACGACCAGTCGCAAGGCAGCCACGGCCTCGTCGCTCTGGATGGGTACCTCGACCAACTGCACGCCCAGGTCCCAGGCACGCACGGCCAGTTCCAGCGTTCGCGACGGAGAATAGCCCCGCAGAATGGCCATAACGGGGTGCCGAGCCAACGCCGCGGTGAACCAGTCCGCCGCAGGTGTCGGCTCCGCCGCAGGTGTCGGCTCCGCCGCAGGTGTCGGCTCCGCCGCGGGTGCCGGCTCCGCCGCGGGTGCCGGCTCCGCTGCGGGTCGCGCTGCGCTCACCATGTGCTCATCCCCCGTCTGCCCGGTCTCCACCTTGCCACCTGTGCCGGTACGGCCGGTAGAGCGGATAGGGCCGATGGGGACGGGTGGGGCAGCGCCCCTCGTACCTGGGCGAAGGTAGTTGTACGTTCACAGAAGGGACTCCGACGTAGGAGAGTCCGATCGAGAGGATGAGGAATACCCATGTCCGGAAACGACTTCTTCGCGCGACTGCCCGACAAGCCCTGGTTCACCGTGACCAGCACCGACGCGACCGACGGTCAGCCGTTCGCGCCGGCCCAGATGTCCGGTGCCTTCGGCGTGCCCGGCGGCGAGGACGTCTCGCCGCACCTGTCGTGGTCCGGCTTCCCGGCAGAGACGAAAAGCTTCGCCGTCACCATCCATGACCCCGACGCCCCGACCGGCTCGGGCTTCTGGCACTGGGCCGTCGCCGACATTCCCGCCTCGGTGACCGAGCTGGGCAGCGGAGCCGGCGAGTCTTCGGGAGCCGCGCTGCCCGATGGCGCGTTCCAGCTGCGCAACGACGGAGGCGCAGCCGGCTTCATCGGGGCCGCCCCACCGGCCGGCCACGGCGAACACCGTTACTTCATCGTCGTCCACGCCCTGGACGTCGAGAGCCTGGGCGTCCCCCAGGACGCCAGCCCGGCATTCCTCGGATTCAACATCACGAGTCACGTCCTGGCTCGCGCCGTCATCACGCCCACTGCGGAGATTCCGGGCGACTGAGCCCCGATCGAGGGTGCCGCTACTCCGTTACAGGCGGTTGATCGGCCGATGAGAACCTGGAGGGGTGCTGGCCTGCCGAGCGGCCAGCCCCTTTCAGCACCCCCGCCGATCCGTCCCCTAGAGTGATCGGTGAACGGGAGTAGTCCCTCTGAGCCATCCTGCTGACTGTCGACACACTGGCCGGCGCGAGCCGTCCCGGCATTCAGGGCCTGAGCAATTCGGGCTGGACGAGACGTTCGGACATCGCCAGCCTCGGCTGCCGGTTTCCGGATGCTCGGTTCCCGACCTCGCAGCCCGGACCGGCGGCCCCGACCCGAGAGGGTTCTCGTGCTCGACTTCGCTGTGATCGCCACGGTCTTCGTGCTGATCTTCGTAGGAGAACTTCCCGACAAGACCGCTGTGGCCGGCCTGGTGCTGGGCACCCGGTTCCCCGCGCGGTGGGTGTTCGCCGGCATCGCCGCCGCCTTCCTCACCCACGTCGTCATCGCCGTGGCGGCCGGTTCGTTGATATCGCTGCTCCCGCGTCGCCCGGTCGAGGCCATCGTGGCGGTGCTGTTCCTGCTGGGTGCGGTCCTGATCTGGCGCGAGGGCCGTCACGATGAGGAGGAACTGGAAGCCGAGGAGGAGGCCGCGGTCGGCACCGTGCCCGCGACCGCCGGCTTCTGGAAGGTCGCCTCGCTCGGCTACGGGGTGATCTTCCTGGCTGAATGGGGCGACCTCACCCAGATCCTCACGGCGAATCTGGCCGCGAAGTACCACGACCCGATCTCGGTGGGCATCGGCGCCGTGCTGGGGCTGTGGACCGTCGGCCTGCTCGCCATCCTCGGCGGCCGGACATTACTGAAGGTGCTGCCGATCCGGTGGATCACCCGGATCGCCGCCGTGGTCATGCTGGCGCTGGCGGCCTTCAGCTTCACCCAAGCCCTGTAAGCGCATAGTGCGGCCCGAACTTTGGTCGGCGACCGGCGTGTCGCCAAAGTTCGGGCCGCACTATGCATCGACGGAGCAGGAAAAGAGCGACAGGGTGGGCGGGCCGTCAGTCGGTGGTGAGAACCATGCGGAAGCGGGCCTGGCCGGACAGCATCCGTTCGAAGGCGGACTGAGCCTGCTCCAGCGGGACCTGCTCGACCCAGGCACGAACGCCGGACTGGGCCGCGAACTGCAGGGTGTGCTCGGTGTCCAGCGCGATGCCCGAGGCGTGACCGTAGATCTTGCGCGAACCTCCCAGCAGCTGAAGCCCGGTGACCTGCAAGGCCTCCGGGGTGGCCCCCACGATGATCAGTTCGCCGCGCCGGGCGAGCCCGTCGATGGTGGCCGACATGGCATCGGCGTTCGTGACCGTGGCCAGCACGACCTTGGCGCCGCCGAGGGCCTGCAAGGATTCGGCCACGTTCTGCGAGGTGCTGTCGATGTATTCCTCGGCCCCGAGTTCCTTGGCCAGCGGACCCTTGTCGGCCCCGCGGGCGATCGCAACGGGGCGAAAGCCCATCGCGGCGGCGAACTGCACTCCGAGGTGTCCGAGTCCGCCCACGCCGAGAATTGCCACCACATCACCCGGGCGGGCGGCGCTGCGCCGCAGTGCGTTGAAGACGGTCACGCCTGCGCAGGCCAGCGGAGCGGCCTCGACGGAGGTCAGCTCGTCAGGGATCCGGGCCAGGGCGATCGCCGGCACGATCACCTGATCGGCGTACCCGCCGGGGTAGGCGACGCCGGGAATCTGCAGGTGCGGGCAGTTGACCCCGTCGCCCTCTCGGCACGCCTCGCAGTAGCCGTCACTGCCCCCGTACCAGCCGACCGCGACGCGCTGACCGACTTCGAAGCCCTCCACGTGCTCGCCGAGGGCGTCGATCCGGCCCGCGATCTCGTGGCCGGTGGTGCAGGGAAAGGTCACGCCCGGCAGGTGCCCGGCGGTGATCATGTCGTCGGAATGGCAGATCCCGCACGCCTCGACGGCGATCCGGACCTGGCCCGGTCCGGGGTTACGCGACTCGACGTGGACAAGGGAGAACCCGTCGCCAGGAGCGGCGACCTGCATGGAGCGGTAGGTATCAGTCATGCTTCCACTCTGCCTGCTCCCGGCGCCCGATGTAGGCATAGTGCGGCCCGAACTTTGGTCGGCGACCGGCGTGTCGCCAAAGTTCGGGCCGCACTATGCACTTGTCGGCCGACCCGCACGGTACGGGCTTTTGCGCTGACCGCACGGCACCGGCTCTAGCGTCGGGCCCATGGACCCGTTGCAGACCGCTGATCTTCTCCGTCCGGTGCTGAGTGAGCTCACCGAGGTGGTGGGCGGCGTCAAGCAATCCCAGCTTTCGGACCCGACCCCGTGTTCGGAGCGGGACGTGGCCGAGCTGCGCAGGCACGTCGTCGGGTGGTTGAGCGCGTTCTCCGGCGGCTTCGCCGATCCCGAGGGCAAGGCGCCGATGGCCGATCTGGACGGGTACACCGCTCCGGACGATCCCGCCGCCGCGGTCGCTGCGGCAGCGCGGGAGCTGGACACCGCCGTGCGTTCTGGCGCGGCGGAGCGGCCACTGACGTTGGGTGAGTCCGCAATGCCGGCCGACATGGCGTTGTCCATGATCCTGTGGGAGTACCTGGTGCACGGCTGGGATCTGGCCCGCGCGACCGGACAGAACTGGTCCCCGTCGGCCGCCGCCGCGCAGGCCGCGCTCGACTTCGCCCCGGGCATGCTCACGGCGGACTACCAAGGCGAGGGAAAGGCCTTCGGTCCGCCCGTCGAAGTACCGGAGGGCGCTCCTCCGCTGGATCGCCTGGTCGGTCTGTCCGGTCGGGATCCGTCCTGGCGGGCGGGCTGACTCAGCCCGCTTGTTCGCGGCGGCGGGCCCGGTAGGCCGCCACATTGGCCCGGTTGCCGCACCCCCGGTCGCAGAATCGGCGGGAGGAGTTCTTCGACAGATCGACGAGGACGTCCTCGCAGTCCTCCGCGGCGCAGGTGCGCAGCCGGCCCAGTTCGTCCATCCTGATCACATCGACGAACGCCATCGCGGCCTCCACGGCCATGCGTTGCGCCAGCGGAGCCGCCGAATCGGTGGCGTGCAGGTGGTAGTCCCACTGATCGTGCTTCACCAACTGCGGCAGCGCGCGCGCCTCGGTCAGTAGCCGGTTGACGATCTGCACGGCCTGGTCGAGGTCGGCGTCCCACAACGGCCGCAGCCGCACCCGGAGCGCGCGGACCTCCGCCAGCTCGGCCTCGCGCGCGGCCGAGCCGACCGCCCGCGAGCCCGTCCACTCCCAGGTGCGCACGAACTCGTCGAGCCGGGCCGTGTCGGGCAGTTCTTCGCTTCCGGACAACCGGTCCGGCGAGGTGTTCACCAGCGCGGCGGCGCCGGCCAGCGCCACTTCGGTGTCATGGGCAAAAAGCAACTTGACTCCTTTCGCACCCGGGCCTAGCGTCGGTCCTGTAATGATCGTAAACCTCTTTGCTCCTGTCATCACCGCGGAGCGTCGCACCTGGAGTCGGTATTCATGAGCGAACAGCCCGGTAGCACCGCAACCGCGGAACCGACCGGTGTTACCGCAACCGTGAAGACGCGTCTCAGCGGCGGGACCGCGCTCGCGTACGGGTCAGGTTTCGCCCTGCTGTCCGCGGCCACCTTCGGCACGTCGGGCAGCTTCGCGACATCGCTGATGGGCGCGGGCTGGAGTTCAGGCGCCGCGGTCACCGTGCGGATCACCGTCGCCGCGCTTGTCCTGGCGCTGCCCGGGGCGTACCAGCTGCGCGGCAAGTGGGCGGCGGTCTGGCGGGAGCGGTGGTCGCTCGCGCTGTACGGCCTCGTCGCGGTTGCGGGCTGTCAGCTGTTCTTCTTCAACGCCGTCAACCACCTCTCGGTCGGCGTGGCGTTGCTCCTGGAGTACTCGGGCACCCTGCTCGTCGTCCTGTGGCTGTGGGCGAGCCAGGGCAAACGACCGAGTCGGACGACCGCACTCGGCATCGCCGCCTCGGTCCTCGGCCTCGTCCTCGTGCTGCAGATCTGGAACGAGCGGCAACTGGACCTCGTCGGCCTGGCCTGGGGCCTGGCCGCGGCCGTCGGGCTGGCCGTGTTCTTCGTGATCTCGGCGCGTACCGACAGCGAACTGCCGCCGGTGGCCAGCGCCTGGGTCGGGATGAGCGTGGGTGCGTTGGCCTTGGCTGCCAGCGCGGCGGTCGGGGTGCTGCCGCTGCACGCCTCCACCCGGCCGGTGACCCTCGCCGGGACGCAGCTGAGCTGGCTGGTCTCCGTTGCGGGCCTGTCCCTCGTGGCCGCCGTCGTCGCCTACTGCGCGGGGATCTCGGCCGCGCGCCGGCTCGGGGCGACGGTCGCGTCCTTCTTCGGGCTCACCGAGGTCCTCTTCGCGGTCTTCTTCGCGTGGGTCCTGTTGTCGGAGAAGCCATCGGGCATCCAGGCGGTCGGCGGTCTTGCCGTGCTGGTCGGCATCGCCCTCATCCAGCTCGGTGAACGCGGCGCGCCGACCCACTGAGGCGTCGGGCCACCGCGGGCGCATCAGTCCGGGACGAGCCAGGCGTTCAGTTCCACGAGGCCGCGCGGTTGACTCTCGGCGATCCGGGCGAGCTGCTCGGTGACGAAGGCGAGTTGCACGTCGATGACGGGCGAACCGTCGCGCGTCAGGCCCTGGCCGGTGGCGTACAGCCCGCTTCCCGGAAACGCACCCTCGGTGGGCGGTGCGAAGGCTTTCTGCGCCGAGTCGATCTCGGCCCGGGAGTAGGGCGAGGTGTGGGTGCACAGGCGGTCACCGTAGGTCGGTCGGAGCGCGGCATCCGCAGCCGACGGGTGTCCCGCCGTGAGGACGTAGGCCACGACGGCGGTGCGGGACGGCCGAAGGATGGCCACCTGGACAACGTCGGCCGGGTGCCTTTCCTGATAGGACGTGGCCGCGCGGAGGTCATCGGCCAAGTTGATCGGGCCGCCCCGGGGCCAGCCGCCGGCCGGTGCCGGACAGGGCGGGATGTCGAATCGGCTGCTGGGGACGAGTCCGTACGCCGGGACCCGGGACTGGCTCGTGACTGTCACCGCGCCGGCGGCGTACCGGCCGGAAATCCGGGCTGTTCCGGCGATGGTGCCGCCCACGGCGAGGCGACCGGTGAGCTGATCGAGGTTCGCGCCGTGCAGGTCGACCCCGATCGGGCAGTACTTGGCCGGTTGTGGCGGCCCGGCGGTTCCAGTGGCCGCCTCAGCGGCCGGAGCGCACCAGCGCACCGGATGCCCGGGCACCGACACCACCTCGCCGGTGGCGGTGACGGACTGGCCGTCGTGCAGGATCAGGGCGCGGTAGTCCGCCCGCGTGCGTTGCGTCGGATCCGTGGGTGCCGCTGAGGACGGCGGGCTCGCCGGGGTCGGGTGGCGTGTCTGCCCGCCGGTGGCTGACTGTTGGGCAGCGGTTCGGGCGGCGGTTCGAGGGGCGGTTCGGGGGGCGGTGGACGACGAGGGCTGCGCGGCGCAAGCGCTCAGCACGATCAGCGGAAGAACAGCCAGCGCCCAGCCGGCCGTGGTGTTCCGGGAGCGGAACGGCGACACAGTCATACCGACTTGACGCGGCGACCCCCCGTTGACGTTGCCCTCGTTGCGCCCCACCTCCCGTTGAGGTTGCCCTCGTTGCGCCCCACCTCCCGTTGAGGTTGCCCTCGTTGCGCGCCACCTCCCGTTGAGGTTGCCCTCGTTGCGCGCCACCTCCCGTTGAGGTTGCCCTCGTTGCGCGCCACCTCCCGTTGAGGTTGCCCTTGTTGCGCGCCGCAGCGAGTCGTTCGCCCACGCCGGGGGCGGAATCCGTCCTCACCGGGCCGGGCTACACACAGCCGTCACACTGATTGGCTACCGTCGGCGCGTGACGTTGCTGCGCCGCTTCCGCCGCCCACTACTCCCGTTGCTGCTCGCGGTCATCGTTCTGGTGACTCTGGTCCTGATGGCCGAACCCGCAGTCGCGGGCAGGCCGCCAGGCACGCCCGTGGCAACGACTTTCCTCGGTGACCCAACGGTGGCGGCGGTGTTCCGCGACGGCTTGGCCGCCGGGCATGAGTGCACGGCGAGCGTCGTGCGCAGCCCGAGCCGGTCCGTCCTGATCGGGGCCGCTCACTGTTTCTCGGGCACCGCCGCCGGTGTTCAGGTCGTCCCGGGCTACCACGACGGATTGGCGCCCTACGGGGTCTGGACCGTCACCGCGGCCTACGTGGATCCGGCCTGGATCGCGAACCAGAACCCGCAACGTGACTGGGTCTTCCTAGTCGTGGCTGCGCAGAAACAGCACGGACGGACAGTTCGGATTCAGGACGTGGTGGGAGGAAACCTCCCCCTGTTCCGGATCGCGAACCACCAGCGCGTCACCGTGCCTGCCTACGGCGGAGGGATCAACGACCGACCGATCACCTGCACGGTTGCGTCCTACCGGTTCCAGGGTTATCCGGCCTTCGACTGCGACGGCTACATCGGAGGGACGAGCGGATCCCCGTGGCTGGTCCGCACGCCGGCGGGCTCGGCCGTGACCGGTGTGATCGGGGGGCTGCACCAAGGAGGTTGCGTGACCTGGACGTCGTACTCGTCTGTGCTGGGGGCACCAGCCTGGCGGGGCTACCTGCGCGCCACCACGAACACGGCACCGGACGTGCTGCCGGTTGCCGGCAGCGACGGCTGCTGACCGCCGCTGACGACGCTTGACGACGGCTGGCGACGCTTGACGACGGCAAGAGCCGCGGACGGCGGCGAACCGCGGCCGGACAGCGGCCGGACAGCGACGCGCGATGATGAGGGCATGACCGTCTTCATCGGGCTCTTGCGCGGAATCAACGTCGGCGGTCACGCCACGTTGCCGATGGCCGACCTCCGCCGGATCGCCGGCCAGGCGGGCCTGTCCGACGTCAAGACCTACATCCAGAGCGGAAATCTGGTCTTCACGTCCAGCCGGCGGGACGAGCAGGGTCTTGCCGATGACCTGACCGCGGCGATCAAGGCGGATGCGGGCATCGAGCCGGCGGTCGTGCTGCGGACCCTTGCTCACTGGCAGCAAGCCATCAGCTCGAATCCGTACGCCGTAGGCGCGGTCGACCCCAAGTCGTTGCACGTGTGCTTCTTCGCCGACACGCCCCCCAACGACGTGTTGGACGGCATCGAGCTGAGCGCCTACGAACCGGAAGCGGCGCAGGTCGTGGGGCGCCAGCTGTACTACTTCCTCCCGAACGGACTGGGCCGGAGCAAGCTGGCGGCCGACCTGAGCCGAAGGAAGCCCATCAAAGCGGGCACGGTCCGCAACTGGCGGACGGTACAGAAGCTGGCGGAGTTGGCGCACGAACTGCGCTGAGGCCCTGCACCCGTCTCACGTGCTGGCTAGGGTGGCACGGTGCATCTTCGTCCTCGCCCCGTAGCCCTCGCCCTGGTCACCCTCTCGATCTTGGGCGTCAGTTCCTGTTCGAGCGCCAAGAAGGCGGCGGCCTCCAGCGACTGCGGAGGCACGTTCAAGGGGGTCGCGGTCGCGAACCTGACCGACCTGTCGAAGGATCCGGGGGTCAGCTCGTCGTGCTCCCAGACACCGACCACGCTGGAGGTGAAGGATCTGGTCACCGGGACCGGCACCGCGGCAACGCCGACCTCGACGGTGACGGTCCAGTACTCCGGAGTGCGTTACCAGGACGGCTTCGCCTTCGATGCCTCCTGGAAGGGTGGCGCGCCGATCGCCTTCCCGCTGACCGGCGTCGTGCCCGGTTTCACCCAGGGGATCGGGGGCGCTCCGGGAGTCGCTCCGATGAAGGTCGGGGGTCGACGGATCATGATCCTGCCCGCCGATCTCGGCTACGGCGCCCAAGGAGGCGGGGCTGACATTCCCCCCAACACCCCGATCGTTTTCGTCGTCGATCTGGTCAAGGTGCAGTAGGCCCCGCACGACCCGCGCTAAGCCCCGCCGGACGACCCGCCGGACAGCCCCGCCGGACAGCCCCGCCGGACTCCCCCGCCGGTCAGGCCGGCCGACGGTGGCCCGGATGCCGGTGACGTTTGTGGCGCTTGCCAGGGGTACCCGGTGTCCCGGGAGCGCCCGGCGTCCCGGGAGCGCCCGGCGTGGATTGCAGGGCGGCCAGCAACGCGGTGCCGTCCGGAACGCCCAGGCCGGTGCACGCATCCCATCCCGGCCCCGCCTGGTAGGCACCGTTGTTGCCCTCGGTGATGTCTCGGAACCCCGGCGCCACCGAACCGGCGGCCGTCGCGCCGTAGAGGGCGGGCTGCAGCAAGCCGAACCGCTTCCCGGTGGCTTGCGCGAGCCGGGCGATCAGGGCGGCCCATAACGGGGCCACCGCGCTGGTGCCGCCGATGACCTCGTCCGAGCCGTCCACCCGAATCCGGTAGCCGGTCTGCGGATCGGCCACCGCCGCCACGTCGGGGACGCCTCGGCCGGACTGGCCGGCTGGTCCCGCCGGGACGCCGACGGACTGCTGCCAGGCGGGCCGGTCGAAGGTGTCGCTGACGCCACCACCGGTCGCCCCGTGCCCGGCACCGTTGTTCCACACTGTCTCGGCGCTGACCTCGCCGGAGCTGCCGCTGGCGGTGAGGCGGGTGCCTCCGCAGGCCAGCGCGTGCGGACTGGCGGCCGGGAAGTCCACATGAGCCTTGCCATCGGCGGCGCGATCGGTGGAGCCGTCGTCGCCCGCCGCGACGGTCACCGTGACCCCCAGAGCGGCGGCGTCGGCCAAGGCACCGTCGAAGGCCGCTCGCGCCTGCGGCGTCCAGTCGTCCTCGTTCTGTCCCCAGCTGATGGAGATGGCCACGGGAGCCGGGCTGGCGTGCGCCGCCTCGCTCAGCGCGTCCACGAAGCCGTCGTCGGTGTTCGGGGCGAAGTAGACGAGGAGTTCGGCGCCCGGCGCCAGCGCTCCGGCTACCTCGATGTCGAGCAGCACCTCACCGTCCGCGCCTGCGGGGTCCTGCCCGGGCACGTTCACGGCACCGTCGACGCCGACGGCCGTCACGGTCGGCCCCGTGATGCCGAGCCCGGAGAAGTACGCGTCCAGATCGGCCTGGGCGAAGCCGCCACCGAGCTCGAGGATGGCGATCCGCTGGCCCGACCCGTCGGTGCCCTGCGGGAAGCGGTAGATCGTGCCCAGTTCCAGCGGGGTGTAACTGCTCGCCTTGGCCGCCTGGGCGAAGCGGAACAGCGCCCGCGACTGGGGGCGGTTGTCCAGCCCGAGCACGGCGGTGATGACGCCGTCGAGCTGGCTCGGAACGCTCAGGCCGCCGACCCGCTGCCGATGGGCCACGGCACCACCGCCCGGGGCGTCGCTGGTGACCTCGCGCAGATCCGTGCCGAAGATGCGGGTGAGAAGGGCGACCGAGCCGGCCACCCGAAGACGGCGCGAGGGCGCGTCGGCCGAGACGATTCGGGCGCCGAGGCCGGTCAGCGTCTCCTCCACCAACTGCACGTCAGCCGGATCGGCGCCGTACTGCGCGGCCAGCCCGTCCCGGTCGAGCTCGCCGGCCGACACCACACCCTCGGGGAGCTCGGACCGCCGACGGAGCATGAGGGTGGCCTCGAGTTGCTGGTCCGCGGGCAGGCCCCGGGGGCGCCGCAGCGGCGGCCACGCCCGGCGCCGGCGCTCGCTGGCTGCCGGGAAGCGGGGTCAGCTCCAACCCCGACAGGGCGGCGGCGATGGCGGAGTCAGCGCTCTCGGGAACAGCCGCCAGCGACCGGTCGGCAGGATCAGGCGTGTTGGTCGTCATGGAACAGGTCTACCCCTGACGACCGACAATTTCAGCAGTATCTCGACCCGAAAACCCGAACCCGAACCCGAACCCGAACCCGAACCCGAACCCGAACCCGAACCGAAGACTCGAACCGGAGACCGAACCCCACCGCGAACGGACATCTCGTATCGAACCCGCCCGCACCCGGCCGGGCAGGCGGCTTCACGCGAGCATGCGGACCCCGGGCGGCAACGACTGCGCGGCGGCGGAGGCCCGCAGGTAGTCGAGAATGCAGTCCTGCAAGGCCTGCGCGGCCCGGGGTGGGTCCACCTCCCGGCGCTGCGCCAGCGCGATCGTGCGCGACAGGCCGGGAGCGGCGAACGGTGTCACCTCGAAGCGGTCGGCCACCACGGTCGAGGGGACCACGGCAATCCCCAGGCCGGCCTCGACAAAGCCGAGGACCGCGTCCATCTCGCCGCCCTCGATGGCGAAGGTCGGTTCGAACCCAGCGTCGCGGCAGGCCGCCACCGTGAACTCGCGGAGGTCGTAACCGCGGCGGAACATGGCCAGCGGTTGCCCCTCGAGTTCGGTGATCCGCATCCGTCGCCGGGGTACCGGTCGCGGACCGGACCGGCAGGACACGGCGACCAGTTCCTCCTCCAGCAGCGGCACCGTCGACAGCTGGGGATCGCGCGCATGGCGGGAGGAGATGATCAGGGCCAGGTCGAGGGCTCCTTGCGACAACTCCCGTTCCAGGTCGCGGGAGCCACCCTCGTGGATCACCAGCTGGATGCCCGGGTACCGACCCCGGAACGTCGCCAGCATCGAGGGCAGCAGTCCGGTGCACAAGCTGGGCGTGGCCCCGAGGCGCACCCGACCGCGACGTAGCTCACCCAGGTCCCGGATCTCCGAGCGCACCGTCTCGGCGTCGGCGAGGATCCGGCGGGCGATGGGGAGCAGCACTTCACCGGCCACGGTGAGCGTCACGTTGCCCCGTTCGCGATGGAACAATCGCTCCCCGAGGTCATCCTCCAGGGCCCGGATCTGCTGGGACAGCGAGGGCTGGGCGACCGACAGCCGCGCGGCCGCCCGGGTGAAGTGCAGGGTGTCCGCGACCGCTACGAAGTAGGTCAGCTGTTGCAGCTGCATTAGGTGATCCTAACTGCGTTCGATAGCCATCGCCTATCAAGTCCAGGCGGATCACATCTTGGACGCATCGACCCCGACGGACTACCGTCCACGCCGTGGCCTCAGTACTGGCATCGCCCCGCGGCACCCTCCGCTCCTATTGGGATTCCAGCATCGGCAAGAAGCAGGTCATGGCCGTGACCGGCCTGCTGATGCTGGCGTTCCTACTCGTCCACATGCTCGGGAACCTGAAGATCTTCTTCGGCCCCAAGGACTTCGACGCCTACGCGGGCTGGCTGCGCACGATCGGGGAGCCGGTGCTGCACGGCGCCTGGTACCTCTGGATCCAGCGGGTCGTCCTCCTGGCCGCCGTGCTGCTGCACATCACGGCCGCCGCCCAGCTGTCCAAGCGGGACCTGCAGGCTCGACCGATCAAGTACTCGCACGGTCAGCGCGCCAAGGCCAGCTTCGCCACCCGGACCATGCGCTGGGGCGGCGTCATCCTCGCCCTGTTCATCATCTGGCACATCCTGGACCTGACCGCGGGCAAGGTGAATCCGCACTTCATCAAGGATCACCCGTACCACAACATCGTCGCCGACTTCCAGACGTGGTGGATCAACATCATCTACATCGTGGCCATGATCGCCGTGGGGCTGCACATCTTCCACGGCTTCCGCAGCGCCGCGCAGACCCTGGGCAACCGCCGCGCCTTCGCCGGCAAGTCCTTGCTCGCACTCGGTACGACCCTCGCGATCGTCATTTCGGTCGGCTTCATCGCCGTCCCGGTCGGGGTCATGATCGGACTGGTGGACTGATATGACAGATCATTCGGACCTATTCACTCTGGGCGCCCCCCTGGTCGACGGCGCCGCGCCCTCCGGCCCGATCGAGGGACGCTGGGACAAGCGCAAGTTCGACGCCAAACTGGTCAACCCCGCCAACCGCCGCAAGCACAAGGTGATCGTGGTCGGGACGGGCCTGGCCGGCGGTTCGGCCGGCGCGACGCTGGCCGAGCAGGGCTACCACGTCACCCAGTTCTGCTTCCAGGACTCCCCGCGCCGGGCCCACTCGGTCGCCGCGCAGGGCGGTATCAACGCCGCCAAGAACTACCGCAACGACGGCGACTCGGTGTACCGGCTCTTCTACGACACCGTCAAGGGCGGTGACTTCCGCAGCCGGGAGTCCAACGTCTACCGGCTGGCGCAGATCTCCACGCAGATCATCGACCAGTGCGTCGCCCAGGGCGTGCCGTTCGCGCGCGAGTACGGCGGCCTGCTCGACACCCGCTCATTCGGTGGCGTGCAGGTGCAGCGGACCTTCTACGCTCGCGGCCAGACCGGCCAGCAGCTGCTCATCGGCGCGTACCAGGCCCTGTCGCGCCAGATCGACGCCGGCAACGTCGAGATGCACGCCCGCACCGAGATGCTCGACCTGATCGTGGTGGACGGCAAGGCCCGCGGCATCGTCGCCCGGGACCTGGTCACCGGCAAGATCGACACCTATTTCGCCGACGCCGTCGTGCTGGCCACCGGCGGCTACGGCAACGTCTTCTTCCTGTCCACCAACGCAAAGGGGTCCAACGCCTCGGCGATCTGGCGGGCCCACAAGCGCGGCGCCTACCTGGCCAACCCGTGCTACACGCAGATCCACCCGACCTGCATCCCGCGCTCGGGTGAGCACCAGTCCAAGCTCACCCTGATGTCGGAATCCCTGCGCAACGACGGGCGAATCTGGGTCCCGGAGAAGATGGGCGACACCCGTCCCCCGCACCAGATTCCCGAGAACGAGCGGGACTACTACCTGGAGCGGATCTACCCGGCCTTCGGCAACCTCGTGCCCCGCGACATCGCCTCGCGCGCGGCGAAGAACCAGTGCGACCAAGGCCGTGGCGTAGGCCCCGGCGGACTCGGCGTCTACCTCGACTTTGCCGATGCGATCAAGCGGCTGGGCCGTCCGGCCGTGGAGGCCAAGTACGGCAACCTCTTCGACATGTACGCACGGATCACCGCGGAGAACCCGTACGAGACCCCGATGCGGATCTACCCGGCCATCCACTACACGATGGGTGGATTGTGGGTGGACTACGACCTGCAGTCGACGATCCCCGGCCTGTTCGTCATCGGCGAGGCCAACTTCTCCGACCACGGCGCCAACCGGTTGGGCGCGTCGGCGCTGATGCAGGGACTGGCCGACGGCTACTTCGTGCTGCCGTCCACGATCAACGACTACATCGCCCGCGGTGGCTTCGGCGACATCAACGCCCAGACACCGGAGGTCGTGGCGACCCAGAACGAGGTCACCGGACGCATCGACCAGCTGCTGTCCATCAACGGCACACGGACGGTGGATTCCTTCCACCGGGAGCTGGGCAACGTGGTCTGGGACCAGTGCGGCATGGCGCGCAACGAAGGCGGCCTGCGCAAGGCACTGGACCGGATTCCCGAGCTGCGGCAGGAGTTCTGGTCCACGGTGAAGATTCCCGGCACCGGCTACGAACTCAACCAGCAACTGGAGAAGGCCGGACGCGTCGCCGACTTCATGGAGTTCGCCGAGCTGCTGGTCCGAGACGCGCTGGTCCGCGAAGAGTCCTGCGGCGGCCACTTCCGTGAGGAGCACCAGACCTCCGATGGTGAAGCGGCCCGCGATGACGACAACTTCTCGTTCGTCTCGGCGTGGGAGTACACCGGCGTGGGCGAGAATCCCGTGCTGCACAAGGAAGATCTCGTATTCGACTATGTACACCCGGCGCAGCGGAGCTACGCGTGATCCCGGGCCCGCGGCCGGAAAGAGGACAACAACGTGACTAGCGCGACCGACTTGATGACGCTCACGGTTCGGGTCTGGCGGCAGCCGGGCGCCGAAGCCGAAGGCAGGATGGTCGACTACCGGGTCGAGGACGTCAGCCCGGACATGTCGTTCCTCGAGATGCTCGACATCCTCAACGAGGACCTCATCACCCGCGGCGAGGACCCGGTTGCCTTCGACCACGATTGCCGCGAAGGCATCTGCGGATCCTGCGGCGTGGTGATCAACGGACTCGCCCACGGTCCGGAGCAGACCACCACCTGCCAGCTGCACATGCGGGCCTTCTCCGACGGGGACGTGATCGACGTGGAGCCCTGGCGCTCGCGGGCGTTCCCGGTGATCAAGGACCTGGTGGTGGATCGGTCCGCGCTCGACCGCATCATCGGTTCCGGCGGCTACATCTCGGCTCCGACCGGTTCGGCGCCCGAGGCCCACTCGACGCCGGTACCCAAGCCGGACGCCGATCGCGCCTTCGAGAACGCCACCTGCATCGGCTGCGGAGCCTGCGTGGCCGCGTGTCCGAACGGCTCGGCGATGCTGTTCACGTCGGCCAAGGTCACCCACCTGAACCTCTTGCCCCAAGGGCAGCCGGAGCGGGAGACCCGGACCCTGAACATGGTCGCCCAGATGGACGCCGAGGGCTTCGGCGGCTGCACGAACTCCGGCGAGTGCACCGTGGCCTGCCCCAAGGAGATCCCGATGTTCTCGATCGCCAACCTGAACAAAGAATTCCTCCGGGCCAACCGCAAAAAGCGCTCCTGACCCCACCCTCCAAACCGGCTTTCGCGGCTCCAATACTCAGATTTTCGCAATTATTTAAGTATTGGGGCCGCGAAAGCCGCAAGGGGGCCGGTGGGGGCGGCGGCGAGATGGCGGCCGGTGGGGGTATCGGATGCGGCCAGCTCGGCAGGCGTGCCCGTGGCTACGATTCGACCGCCCGCGTCCCCGCCGCCGGGTCCGAGGTCGATCACCCAGTCCGCCTGGGCGATCACGGCAAGGTCGTGTTCGACCAGGACGACCGTGCTGCCCGCGTCGACCAGCGCGTGGAGCTGCGTCATGAGCACCTCGACGTCGGCCGGGTGGAGTCCCGTGGTCGGTTCGTCCAACACGTACAGGACCTTGCCGCGGCGCGCTCGCTGCAACTCGCTGGCGAGCTTGATGCGCTGAGCCTCTCCGCCGGACAGCTCCGTCGCGGGCTGCCCGAGGCGCAGATAACCCAGGCCGACGTTGAGCAAAGTCCGCAGGCTACGAGCGGCCGAGGGGACGTCGGCGAGGAACTCGGCTGCCTGCTCGACCGTCATGGCCAGTACGTCGGCGATGGATCGGCCGCGGTACCGGACCTCCAGCGTCTCGGCGTTGTAGCGCGCTCCCCGGCAGGTCGGGCACGGTCCGTAGGTGCCCGGCAGGAACAACAACTCGACGGTCACGAACCCTTCGCCTTGGCAGGTCTCGCAACGGCCACCGGGCACGTTGAAGGAGAATCGCCCGACGCGATAGCCCCGTTCGCGCGCCAGTTCGGTATCGGCGAAGACCGCCCGCACCGCGTCGAACATCCCGGTGTAGGTGGCCAGGTTCGAGCGCGGCGTGCGGCCGATCGGCTTCTGGTCGACCCGGACGAGGCGTTGGACCCGTTCGACACCCGAGACCGTGACGTCATCGACCGACACCACGGCGTCGTCCACGAGACCGGTTTCGCCTGACCCGTCCGCGGAATCAGTGAACTCCTCCTCGACTTCTGAACCTGACACGGACGCGCGCCCCAACCGGTCGGCCACGACCTCGACGAGCACCTGGCTGATCAGCGTGGACTTGCCCGAGCCGGAAACGCCGGTCACCGCGGTGAGAAGTCCGAGCGGCACCGACACGCTCACGTCGCGCAGGTTGTGGCGGGTGACCCGGCCAAGGGTCAGCCAGTCGGACGGGCGGCGTGGCGTGCGATCGGACGGTCGAGGCGTGAACAGGTACGGCGCGGTGACCGAACCAGGCACGGCGGCCAACCCGGCCACCGGCCCGCTGTAGAGGATCTCGCCGCCGTGCTCCCCGGCCCCCGGCCCCAGCTCGACCAGCCAGTCCGCGTGCCGGATCAGGTCCAGGTTGTGCTCGATGACGAACAGCGAATTGCCCGCCTCCAACAGGCGATTCAGCGTCGCCCGCAACGAGTCGGCGTCGGCCGGATGCAGGCCGGCCGAGGGTTCGTCCAGAACGTAGAGCACCCCGAACAGCCCCGAGCGCAGCTGCGTGGCCAGCCGTAACCGCTGTAGCTCCCCCGCCGACAGGGTGGGTGTGGACCGGTCGCAGCTGAGGTAACCGAGGCCCAGCTCGACCAACGGCCCGATCCGGGACCTGACCTGCCGGGCAAGCAGCACACCGGCCTCGCTGTCCTCGCCTGACAAAGGATCCCTCGGTGCCGCCGGGGCGTTCTCGATCGAACCCAGTGGCTGCAGGACCGCGGCCAACTCGGTGAGCGGCAGAGCGGCGAGTTCGGTGATGCTGTATCCGGCTACGGTCACGGCCAAGGACTCCGGACGCAGGCGCGCGCCGCGGCAGACCGGGCACGGGGAGATCTCGAGAAACCGGGCTACCCGTCGACGAAGCGGAGCGCTTTGGGTCGTCGCGTAGGTGTGCAGCACGTACCGCTTCGCGCTGGCGTAGGTGCCCTGGTAGTCGCGTTGGATGCGATCGGCCGTGCGGATCGGGTGCACGGTGACGACCGGCTGCTCGTCGGTGAACAGGATCCAGTCGCGGTCGGCCTGGTCGAGTTCGGCCCATGGACGGTCGACGTCGTAGCCGAGTTCGGCCAGGATGTCACGGTAGTTCTTGCCCAGCCACGCTCCGGGCCAGGCCGCGATCGCCTTGTCCCGGATGGACAGACTCGGGTCGGGCACCAGCGAGCGCTCGCTGACCTCGTGGACGCGTCCGACGCCGTGGCAGTTCGGGCAGGCCCCGGCGGGCGTGTTGGCCGAGAAGGCGTCGGAGTCCAACCGCTCGACGGTTCCGGGGGGATAGCGGCCCGCCCGCGAGTAGAGCATCCGCAACGCGTTGGAGATCGTCGTCACCGTACCGACCGAAGAGCGGACGGTACCCGCTCCACGACGCTGCTGGAGAGCGACCGCCGGCGGCAGTCCCGTTATCTCACCGACCTTCGGCGCACCGACCTGGTCGATGAGCCGGCGGGCATACGGGGCGACCGATTCGAGGTAGCGCCGTTGCGCCTCGGCAAAGATCGTGCCGAAGGCCAGCGAGGACTTGCCGCTGCCCGAAACTCCGGTGAACACCACCAGGCGATCGCGGGGCACATCCACGTCGACCGAGCGCAGGTTGTGTTCGCTCGCACCACGGACGCCGACGAAACCCCCCGCCGGTACCGAGGAACCCGCGTCCGAGCCCGTGCCTGAACCGTCCGCTCCGTCCATCGGGATTCCGGTCCGCTCAGGCGAAGCCGACGACCTGATGCGGGGTGTACGGCTCCTCCAGGCGGCCGATCTCATCCGGCGACAGTTCGATCTCGACTGCGGCCACCGCGTCGGACAACTGGGTCTGCTTGGTGGCACCGACGATCGGCGAGGTCACGACCGGCTTGACCAGCAGCCAGGCCAGCGCGACCTGCGCGGCGGGGATGCCCCGCTGGCCGGCGATCTCGTTGACGCGATCGACGATTACGCGGTCGCTGTCCTGGTACAGGGTCTTTCCGAACTCGTCGGTCTCCGAGCGGGAAGTGGCCGTTCCCCAGGGTCGAGTGAGCTTGCCGCGGGCCAGCGGGCTCCACGGGATCACACCGACACCGGTCGCCTCGCACAGCGGGAGCATCTCGCGCTCCTCCTCGCGGTACAGCAGGTTGTAGTGGTTCTGCATGCTGACGAACTTCGTCCAGCCGTTCGTCTCGGCCACGTGCTGCGCGTGCAGAAACTGCCACGCCCACATCGACGACGCGCCGATGTAGCGGGCCTTGCCGGCCTTGACGACGTCGTGCAACGCCTCCATCGTCTCCTCGATGGCAACGTTGGGGTCCCAGCGGTGAATCTGGTACAGGTCGACGTAGTCCACACCCAGCCGGCTGAGGCTGTGGTCGATCTCGCTCAGAATCGCCTTTCTGGACAAGCCCTTTCCGTTCGGGCCGCGCCGCATCTCGCCGTGGACCTTGGTGGCCAGCACGATCTCGTCGCGGTCGGCGAAGTCGGCCAGCGCCCGTCCGACGATCTCCTCGCTGGAGCCGGCCGAGTAGACGTTGGCCGTGTCGAAGAAGTTGATCCCGGCCTCCAGCGCCTGCTGGATGAACGGACGGCTCCGCTCCTCCGGCAGCGACCACTCATGGTTGCCGCGCTGGGGGTCGCCGTAACTCATGCAGCCGAGCGTGACGACCGAGACGTCCAGACCGGTGCTGCCTAGTTTCGTGTAACGCATGAAGACCCCTGGTGTGAGCGTGTGGCGGACCGCGATCCACCTTAGCCGCGAGGGCACCCGGTAGGGTGGGCTGGCCAGCCGGGCGACCAGAGGGGGCGGCACGTGAGGATCCTGCTGATGGGTCCCCCTGGGTCCGGTAAAGGGACCCAAGGCGTACGCCTGGCCCAAGCGCTGGGCATCCCACACATCGCCGTCGGAGACCTCCTGCGGGCCGAGGTCGAATCCGGCTCCGAGCGCGGGCAGGCCTTCGCCGAGATCATGGGCCGCGGCGAGCTGATCTCCGATGACGTCATCACCGAGCTCATCACGCCGGTCGTGGTGGCGGCCGGCCGTTCGGGCGGTTACATCCTCGACGGGTTCCCGCGCACCCTCGTGCAGGCCGTGAACGCCCGACAGGCCGCCGACGAACTCAACGTCGACGCCGACGTGGTGATCTGGCTGGACGTTCCGCCGCGCGAGCTCATCGACCGGTTGGTCGGGCGGGCTGCGGAACAGGGCCGTGCGGACGACAACGCCGAGGCTGTCAGCCGCCGCCTCCAGGTCTATGAGGAGGCGACCCGGCCGCTGCTGGACTACTACAAGGGTCGCGGCATTCTCGCCGAGGTGGACGCCTCCAAAGACCCGGCAGTGGTGAACCGCGACCTGATGCGCGTGATCGAGTCCCGCCGCCCGTCCTGACCGTTCAATCGCCGGTATTCGTGGGCCTGCGTGAGAACATGGGGCGCATGGTGGACACCCGGGCGCTGTGGGCCAGCGGCCTCGGTGTGCGCTACGGACGTCGGTGGGTCTTCCGCGATCTCGGGGTGAATCTGCCGCAGGGTGAGGTGCTCCGGCTATCCGGTCCGATCGGTAGCGGAAAGTCGACGCTGCTGCGGGTACTGGCCGGGGTGAGCCGCCCGACCGCGGGAGTGGTGCGACACCGGCCGCCTGTCGTCAGCTACGTCCCCACCCGATTGCGCGTGCCGGAGGGCTTGACCCTCGGCGAATACCTCACGCGACTGGGGCGGATCCGCGGGCTGGTCAGCGAGGAGATCGAGCGTCGGCGACACGAGCTGGTGGACGAGCTGAACCTGTCCCCCACGACGGTGCTCAGCGAAGCATCGGCCGATGTCCGCTGCCGCGTTGCCATCGCCCAGGCCCTGCTGGAGCGCCCCTCCCTGCTGATCATCGACGACCCGTGGTCGAACATGGCCGCCCCGTCGCAGGTGGACACGATCGAGTTGATGAACAAGCGTGCCGAGCGGGGATGCATCGTGGTCTTCACCGCAGCGCCGAACTGGCGGCCCGCGCTCGAAGTCACCCGCCATCTCACGCTCTCAGGCGGCATCCTCCATCCAGCTCCGGCATCGGCGGCTCCCGGAGGCACCCTGAATCCCGGTGCCTCGGCCGCATCCGGCGCCTCGGGTTCGGCGGGTTCGGCGGGCTCGGCCGGTTTTGCGACCGTGGCGGGTTCGGCACGCTCCGGCTCGTCCCGGTCCGGCACGGCCGCGGGGTCTTCGACGGCGATCCTGCCCCCGACCAGGCCGGACCGAGGCCCGGCGATCCTGGTCCGGATCGTGCTGTACGGACAGGGAATCGCGCTCGAACCGGACACCGACGGCATCATCTCCATCACCCCGTACGCCGACGGGATCTCGATCATCGCCCAGGCCGAACACTCTGCCGAGGTGCAGGACCTGGCGTTGACCCACAACTGGCTGATCCGCCGCGTGGAGAGCGCATGAAGACCAGCGACGGCGCGGGGACGGGGCGGCGGTGAGGGCGGCGGTCGGTCTCGAGTGGAGCCTGTTGCTCCGCCGAGGCGTCTGGGTGTGGCCGATAGCGCTGTACGCACTGGCCCTGATCGGCATCGGCGCGCTCGCGGTGGGCCCGGAACACTGGGCCTACCGACTGGTGACCCCGGCCCTGGTCCTGATCTCGGGCTGGCTCGGTTGGCTGATCGGATCCGCCACGCCCTCGTCGGCCTGGCGGGTCGCGGTGGTGGCTCTCGGTGGTCTGGAACGGGCCCTTGCGGCTCGCTGGCTGGCTGGGATCGGAGCGTCGGCGCTGCCGCTGATCGGTGCCTGGATCGCGGTGGAGGTCGGGCATTCGTCCGCGTCGGCCGGCGGCGGTCTGTGGTGGCCGGGCATCTGGCTGCAGTTGGTGGCGGCGATCTTCGGGACGTCGGTCGGCCTGTGGTTGGGCTTCACGGTCACCGAGGAGGCCGGCCAGCCGGTCGAGCCCAGCGTGGCGACGGCCTGGGCCTGCGGTGGCATCGCCGCGGCGGGGGTGTTCGCGCTGGTGCCCTACATCGGGATCCTGACCGCGTTCCTGTTCGTCCTGGCCACCGTTGTGGCCGCCGTGCTCGCGTTGCACACCCCGGCCTGAGCCTGCCGGCGACCGGGCGCGCGACTGATTGCGCAGCACCGGTCCGGGCCGCGCCGCGGTCGGCTAGCGTCACCGGGATGCGACTGGTGATCGTGGGCGGCGGTGGCTTTCGAGTCCCGCTGGTCTACCGGGCCTTGCTCGGCGAGCAGGCGCAGCCGATCACCGAGGTCGTCCTCTACGACACGGACCGGGCTCGGGCGGTGATCGTCGGCGGGGTGCTGGCAGACCTGGCTCGTCGCCCGGCTCCGGGCCGGGCGCCCTCCGTCCGCATCGCCGACGACCTCAACGATGCGCTGATCGGTGCCGATTTCGTGTTCTTCGCGGTCCGGCCGGGCGGCGTCGCCGGTCGGGTTCTCGACGAGCGGATCGCGCTGAGGCACGGCGTGCTCCGCCAGGAGACGGTGGGCGCCGGCGGGATCGCCTTCGGCCTGCGCACCGTTCCGGTCGCGCTCGACCTCGCCCGTCGGGTGGACGAGCGAGCACCACAGGCGTGGACGATCACCTTCACCAACCCGGCCGGCCTGGTCACCGAGGCGATGCGGACGGTTCTCGGTGACCGGGTGATCGGGATCTGCGATTCGCCCAGTGGTCTGATCCGGCGCGTCGCCACCGTCCTGGGCGCCGAGGAGGTGGATTTCGACTACGTGGGCCTCAACCACCTCGGTTGGCTGAGATCGGTCACGGTGGATGGCCGTGACCTGCTGCCGGGGTTGCTGGCCGACGAGGCTCGACTGGCCCGGATCGAGGAGGGGCGCCTGTTCGGAGCGCCGTGGCTGCGGGCCCTGGGCGCAATCCCGAACGAGTATCTGCACTACTTCTACTTCGCCCGCGAAGCCCTCCGGTCGATCCAGACCGCGCCCCGCACCCGAGGGGAGTACCTGGCCGAACAGCAGGACGGCTTCTACGCGCGGCTGGGCCAGTACCCCACCGACCCCACCGACCCGACCGACCCCACCGGCCCCGCCGGCCCCGCCGCCCAGTGGGATCACGTTCGCGGTGAACGGGACGCGAGTTACCTGGCCGAGGCCCGGCACGCGGCAGGAGCGGGCGAACGCGACGCGGCGGACCTGTCCTCCGGCGGGTACGAGCACATCGCCCTGCAGCTGATGCTGCGACTGGCCGGTTCGGGCTCGGACCTCGGTTCCGAGGCGGGGTCCCGGGCGGACTCCGACTCCGGGTCGGTCGGCAAGCGCCCGCTGGTGCTCAACGTCGCCAATGCCGCGGCGGTCACCGAACTCGACGACGACGCCGTCATCGAGGTGCCGTGCTCGGTGGACCCCACCGGCGTAAGGGCCCGTCCGGTCGCCCGGTTGACCGATCACCAGGCCGGGCTGATGCGCACGGTCAAGGCCGTCGAGCGGGCCGTTGTCGAGGCGGCCACCACCGGCTCATCCGCCGCGGCGTTACGCGCGTTCGCCCTGCATCCGCTGGTGGACTCGGTCACCGTGGCGCGAGCCTTGCTCGCCGACTACCGGACGGCACTGCCGGAGCTGGGTTACCTTCGCTGACAGTCCCGTCATCCGATCAGTTCCCGAGGAGCCGTTGTGGCCGCGAGCCCGTCTCTGATCCTGTCCCGCCGGGACCTCGACTTCCTGTTGTTCGAATGGCTGGACGTGACCGGGCTGCTCGATCGGCCCCGGTTCGCCGAGCACTCTCGCCACACCTTCGCCGCGGTCCTGGACCTGGCCGAGGAACTGGCCACCGAGCGGTTCGCACCGCACAACAAGAAGGCGGACGCGACCGAGCCACGGATCGCCCCCGACGGCACCGTCGTGTTGATCGAGGAGATCGGTCAGGCCCTGCAGGCCTTCGCCAAGACCGGCTTGATGGCCGCGACGTTCGACGAGCAACACGGCGGGATGCAGCTGCCGACGTCGGTGGCCAAGGCCGTCCTGGCCTGGTTTCAGGCCGCCAACGTCGGGACCTCCGCCTACCCGTTCCTGACCATGGCCAACGCCAACTGCCTCATCGAGCACGGCAGCGCCGAGCAGGTGGCGACGTGGGTCGAGCCGATGCTCGCGGGCCGCTTCTTCGGCACGATGGCGCTGTCGGAGCCGCAGGCCGGTTCGTCGCTGGCCGACATCACGACCCGCGCCGAACCGCAGCCGGACGGAACCTACCGGCTCTTCGGCAACAAGATGTGGATCTCCGGCGGGGACCACGAGCTGAGCGAGAACATCGTGCATCTGGTACTCGCGAAGGTCCCGGGCGGCCCCTCCGGCGTGAAGGGAATCTCGATGTTCGTGGTCCCGAAGATCCTGCTCACGGACTCGGGCCAACTCGGCGAACGCAACGACGTGGTGCTGGCCGGGTTGAACCACAAGATGGGTTATCGCGCGACCACGAACACCCTGCTCAACTTCGGCGAGGGGGTGCACCGGCCGGCGGGCAGCCCGGGCGCGGTCGGCTACCTGGTGGGCGAGCTTCATCACGGCCTGTCATACATGTTCTCGATGATGAACGAGGCCCGGATCGGGGTGGGTCTGGGTGCGACGGCCTTGGGGTACACCGGCTACCTGCACGCTCTCGACTACGCCCGTACCCGGGTCCAGGGGCGGAGCGTCGCGGGGGCCGGACCGGTGGCGATCATCGAGCACCCGGACGTTCGGCGGATGCTGCTGGCGGCCAAGTCCTACGTCGAAGGGGCGCTGGCGCTGGGGCTCTATTGCGCAGCGCTGGTGGATGAGCAGGCAACCGCAACGTCCGTGCTGGCTCGTGAAGAGGCCGGACTGCTACTGCAGGTGCTGACCCCGATCGCCAAGGCGTGGCCCTCCCAGTGGTGCCTGGCCGCCAACGACCTGGCGATCCAGATCCACGGCGGCTACGGCTACACCCGCGACTACGACGTCGAGCAGTTCTACCGCGACAACCGGCTCAACCCGATCCACGAGGGAACGAACGGGATCCAGGCCCTGGACCTGCTCGGGCGCAAGGTGCCGATGGCGGGGGGTGCCGGGCTGCGACTGCTGCTGGAGCGGGTGGGCCGCACCATCGAACGGGCCACTGCCGGCGGCGATCGTGAGGACGGGGGGTACGCGGGGTACGCGGCCGAGTTGCAGGTCGCGGTCGACCGGATCGCACGGACCACGGCGACGTTGCTGACGTGCGGGGACACCGCGCTGATGCTGTCGAACGCGACGGCCTATCTGGAAGCGGTCGGTCACACCGTGATCGCCTGGCTCTGGCTGGATCAGGTGCTGTCGGCTGGAAGCGAGTCCGGTGCCTTCTACGAGGGCAAGCGCGCGGCGGCGCGGTACTTCTACGCGTGGGAACTGCCGAGCGTCCACGCGAAGCTGGATCTGCTGGACCGGCTGGACCGGACCTTGCTCGACACCCCGCCCGAAGCCTGCTGAGCCGCGGGGCGGCCGCGGGGCGCCCTCAGCTCGACCAGGCTTGCTCGGCGGGGTCCGGGCACCTGGACATGGCCGGCGCACGATCGTGTGGTCCCTCGGGAACGGCCGCCACTGGCGAGGGCGGTGCACGGCCTCCACCGCCGGTAGGCTGGGGGTCGATGAGTACTGAGTCCGCCGACCCGACGACCGCCCCCGACGACACCGAGCAGCGACCCGGTTTCGCTGACCTGGGGCTCTCAGCGCCGGTCCTGCAAGCCCTGTCCGAGGTCGGCTACGAGTCACCCTCGCCGATCCAGGCCGCGACGATCCCGCCGCTGATGGCCGGGCGGCACGTAGTCGGTCTCGCCCAGACCGGTACCGGCAAGACCGCCGCCTTCGCCCTGCCGATCCTGTCCCGGATCGACACCTCGGCCCGCAAGCCACAGGCGCTCGTGCTGGCGCCGACCCGGGAGCTGGCCCTGCAGGTCGCCGAGGCGATCGGCAAGTACGCCCATCACCTGCCCGAACTGCACGTCCTGCCGATCTACGGCGGCCAGAGCTACGGCATCCAGCTGTCGGGACTGCGCCGGGGCGCACAGGTCATCGTCGGAACGCCAGGGCGGGTCATCGACCACCTGGAGAAGCGAACCCTCGACCTGTCCGAGCTGAAGTTCCTGGTGCTGGACGAGGCCGACGAGATGCTCAACCTCGGTTTCGCCGAGGACGTCGAGCGAATCCTGGCCGACACCCCGGACGACAAGCAGGTGGCGCTGTTCTCGGCGACGATGCCCTCGCAGATCCGCCGGCTGTCCAAGCGCTATCTCACCGACGCCGCCGAGATCACGGTCAAGAACAAGACGGTCACCGCCGCCAACACCCGCCAGCGCTACGTCCAGCTCGCGCACTCGGCCAAGATGGACGCGCTCACCCGCTTCCTGGAGGTCGAGGACTTCGACGCGATGATCATCTTCGCGCGCACCAAATCGGCCACCGAGGACGTGGCCGAGCGGCTGCGTGCGCGCGGCCTGTCCGCCGCAGCCATCAATGGTGACCTCGTCCAAGCCCAGCGCGAACGCACGATCGGCCAGCTCAAGAGTGGCGCGCTGGACATTCTCGTGGCCACCGACGTCGCGGCCCGCGGGCTGGACGTCGAGCGCATCACGCACGTCGTCAACTACGACATCCCCGCCGACGCGGAGTCCTACGTCCACCGCATCGGGCGCACGGGCCGCGCGGGCCGTTCCGGTGACGCGCTGATGTTCGTCACACCGCGCGAGCGACACCTGCTCGCCACCATCGAGCGGGCGACCAGGCAGCCGATCACCGAGATCCCGCTGCCGTCGGTCGAGGACGTCAACGCCCAGCGCGTCGCCAAATTCGGGGACTCGATCACCGCAAGCCTCGGCTCACCCGAGGTCGCCCTGTTCCGCCAGCTGATCACCGACTACGAGCGCGACCACGACGTGCCCGTGATCGAGATCGCCGCGGCGTTGGCGGTCTTGAGCCAGGACGACAAGTCCTTCCTGCTCAAGCCGGATCCCGTGCAGGATCGCCGGCCCCGCGAACGCAGCACCCGCGGACCCGAAGGCGCCGGCTCCGGCGCGCGCGTCGCCGGCCAGCGCAAGCACCGTTCCGAGGACGGTGCGGCACCCGAGCCGCGCGCCGGAATGGCCAAGTACCGGCTCGCGGTCGGACGGCGGCACAAGGTCCAGCCCGGCGCCATCGTCGGCGCGCTGGCCAACGAGGGCGGCCTGAGCCGCCAGGACTTCGGGCACATCGACATCCGGGGTGACCACACCCTGGTCGACCTACCGGCCAACCTGCCGGCCGACACGTATCGCGCGCTGGAGAAGACCCGGGTCTCCGGCCAGCTCATCCACCTGCGCCTGGACGACGGTCCGCCGCCCCGCCGCCGGGACGACAACCCGGTGACCGGCGGCGGCGCACCGCCGTACCGCGACGGTAAACCTTCCTATTCCGACGGTGGCAGGCCGCCGTACCGGCAGGGCGAGAAGCCGAAGAAGCCGCGTCACCGCGGGCAGTGATCGCGATGCCGTCAGCGGAACCGCCCGTTTCAACGGCGTCAGCAACGGAGTCGGCGGCGGCTGCGGCGGCCGCCCGTTCCGCACCGGCCACGCCGTACCTGCAGGTCGACGTCGAGCGCCTGGAGCGCAACATCGCCACCATGCAGGCCTTCTGCCACGCGCGGGGCATCGCGCTCAGACCGCACGTCAAGACGCACAAGTGCCTGCCGATCGCCCGGCGGCAGCTCGAGGCCGGCGCGATCGGGCTCACCGTCGCGACGCTGGGGGAGGCGCACGCCTTCGCCGAACTGGGCCAGGTCTCGATCCTGGTCGGGTATCCGGTGTTCCTCGACGCGGGCGCGGCGGCGCGGATCCGCGACCTGTCCGACCGCGTCGACCTCATTCTCGGCGTCGATTCCCTCGACGGAATCAGGGCGATCGCAAAGGCCGTGCCCGGGGCGCGGGTCCGGGTGGAGGTCGATTGTGGCCTGGCTCGTACCGGTGTCGAACCTGCGGCGGCGGGGGCGCTGGGCCTTGCCGCCGTAGACCATGGGCTCGAGGTCGACGGCGTCTTCACCTTTCCCGGTCAGGGCTACGGTCCCGGCAACGCCGAGAGCGCCGCGGCGGCCGAGGCGGACGCGCTCGCCCGGGCGGCGGCGGCGTTCGCGGCCGCCGGGCTGGACTGCCCGGTACGCAGCGGCGGGTCCACGCCGACCGCGCGCCACGTCCGTGCGGGAACGGTCACCGAACTGCGACCCGGGGTGTACGCCCTCAACGATGCCCAGCAACGCGCGATGGGAGTAGCGGAGGACGACCTTGCCCTGTCGGTACAGGCCAGCGTGATCTCGACGGCGGTCGCGGGCCAGTTCGTCATCGATGCGGGTTCGAAGGTCCTGGCCGCTGACCGTCCCGGTTACGTCGATGGCCACGGCTGGCTGCCCGATCATCCCGGCGCCGTGTTCACCCGGATCTGGGAACATCACGGTGTCGTCGACACCAGCGGCCTCGATCCACGACAGTGGCCCGCCGTCGGCGACCGGATACGCGTCGTGCCCAACCACGCCTGCACCGCGGTCAATCTCGTCGACGAACTCGTGGCCCGTCATCCGTCCGGGACGCTGGAACGCTGGCCGGTCACCGCGCGCGGCCGTAACAGCTGAGCCGAGTGCGATCGGGGGTCGGCCGCGGTCGCAGGCGGTACGGCCTCATATCGGCCTGATATCAGCCCGTCCCCCGGATCAGCCCCGGATCGGCCTCAGGTCAGCGTGGCTCGAGGACCACAACCGGGATCTGCCGATTCGTCTTGGACTCGTACTCGGCGAATCCGGGGTAGCGGAGCTTCTGCTCCTCCCAGATCCGGGTGCGCTCCTCGTCCCCGGCGACTCTCGCGCGGACGGGCTTGGTCTCGCTACCGATCTCGACGCTGGTGTCCGGATGGGCGAGCAGGTTGTGGAACCAGGCCGGGTTCTCCGGAGCGCCGCCCTTGGAGGCGAACACCGCGTAACCACCCTCGACGGCCTGGTACATCACCGGGTGCACCCGCTCGGTCCCGGACTTGGCTCCGAAGCTGTGCAGCAACAGCAACGGCGCGCCTTCGAACTGACCGCCCACCTTGCCGTCGTGGGCACGAAATTCGTCGATGATCTGAGCGTTCCAGTCCGCCATCGTGCGTCCTCGTCTCTCGTCCTCGGCTCGCTCGCGAGGGTTCGGCGCCGGGTACCGGCCTGCGTCTCGACGCTACCGGTACGGTCTGGGCTGTGGTAGCGATTCGTTTGGAACCAATGGGCGAACAGCATCTGGACGGCGTGCGAAGCCTCGTCCTCGATCCGAGCACCCGGCGCTTCACCCGCATCCCCGAGCCGCCGCCGGACGGGTTCGAGCGGACCTGGCTGGCCCGCTACCAACAGGGCCGGCTCGACGGCAGCCGGGAGTGCTTCGCCATCTTGGACGAGGCCTCCGGCGAGTTCTACGGCCTCGTCATGGCCCCGACGCTGGACGCCGAGGAGTCCACGGCCGAACTCGGCTACGCCGTGCTGTCCACAGCCCGCGGCCGGGGCATCGCGTCCGCCGCCCTGGCCGAACTGTCCCGCTGGACCTTCGCCCGCGGCATCCACCGGATCGAGTTGCTGATCAGCGCGGAGAATCCAGCGTCCAAGGCGGTCGCCCTGCGGTGCGGTTACCGCTACGAAGGCACGCATCGGTCGATGCACGTCAAGGGCGAGTTCCGCGAGGACACCGAGCGCTGGGCGCGCCTGGCCACCGACACCTGATCGGTGGCCGGTCGGGCAGACTGGGGCCGTGACTCCGGCCAAGCCCACCCGCCGCAGCGCCGGACTGCTGCTGTTCCGTCGCGCGCCCGGATCGACGGGCATCGAGGTGCTGATCGCCCACACCGGCGGACCGTTCTGGGCGAAGAAGGACACGGCGGCCTGGTCGATTCCCAAGGGCGAGTACGAGGCCGACGAACCTGCGCTGGACGCCGCTCGGCGCGAGTTCACCGAGGAGCTCGGGCTGCCGGTGCCCGATGGTGAGTTCATCGACCTCGGTGACGTCACCCAGAAGAACGGCAAGATCGTCACGGCCTGGGCGTTGGAGGCCGACCTCGATCCGGCTGCGGTCGTGCCCGGCACGTTCTCGATGGAGTTGCCGCGAGGCTCCGGTCGCTTCGTCGAGGTCCCCGAGGTGGACCGCGTGGCCTGGTTCACCCCCGAGCAGGCCGGTCCCCGCCTGTTCGCAGGGCAGTCGGAGTTTCTGGACCGGCTGCTCGATCGCGTGAGCGCGGGCCCCGGCGCCTCCTGACCGCTTCACCCGCCCGTACCCGGCGGACTTTCGTGCTGCACGGGCGGAAACCGGCCACACGGCCCTGGGGGTAACGCCCGGTCGGTGAAAGGATGGCGGAACCCGTCCAACTCACCGGAGGTCTGGCCCATGCTCCTGCCGATGTCGCCGACCGACTCGATGTTCCTCACCGTCGAGGCCCGGCAACGTCCGATGCACGTCGGCGGGCTGCACCTGTACCGACCGCCCCCCGACGCCGGGCCCGACTACGTCCATGACCTGTATCGCCAGTGGACGTCGGTCACCGAAGTCGCGCCGCTGTTCCGCAAGCGGCCGGCCCGGTCGCTGATCAGCATGGGCCAGTGGGGCTGGGAAGAGGACCAGCAGTTCGACATCGAGCATCACGTCCGGCACAACGCGCTGCCCAAGCCGGGGCGCATCCTGGAGCTGCTCGCCTTGAGCTCGCGCCTGCACAGCACCCTGCTCGACCGAAACCGGCCGTTGTGGGAAGCGCACCTCATCGAAGGTCTGGCCGATGGCCGGTTCGCGATCTACTTCAAGATCCACCACGCCCTGGTCGACGGGATCTCGGCCGCGCGCCTGGTCGGCCGGGTGCTGTCGCCGAGCCCGGAGGAGCGGAACCAGCCCGCACCCTGGGCGGCTCGCCCGCCGACGCCGCAACCGGTCTCCGAGCCGGAGCTGGCGACCGAGGCCGGAGGCGCCTTCGAGACCGCGACCTCAGCACTGCGGTCGGCGCTGGGGATCGCCGGTGACGCGGCCGGGATCCCGAAGGTTCTGGCCCGGACGGTGAAGCGCGGGTTGCGCGACGAGCCGGCTCCGGTCTCCTTCTCCGCCCCCAAGACGATCTTCAACGTGCCGATCACCGGTTCGCGTCGCATCGCCGCCCAGTCGTGGCCACTGAGCCGCATCAGGCGCGTCGGAAAGTCCGGTGGGGCCACGGTCAACGACGTCGTCCTGGCGATGTGCGCCGGCGCACTGCGGGCCTACCTGACCGAACTCGAGGCGCTGCCGGACACGTCACTGATCGCGATGGTGCCCGTGGCCCTCAACGCGCGAGACCTCAAGCGAGAAGGTGGCAACGCCGTCGGGGCGGTCATGTGCAACCTCGGTACGCACCTGCCCGACGCCGGGCAGCGCCTGGCCGCGGTGGTCCGGTCGATGACCGACGGCAAGGAGGCGCTGTCGAGCATGACTCCGCTGCAGATCCTGGCGATGAGTGCCCTCGGGACGGGACCGCTGCTGTTGCAGGGGATTCCGGGTCTGCAGAACCTGGCCCGGCCACCGTTCAATCTGATCATCTCCAACGTCCCGGGTCCCCGCCGGCCGCTGTACCTCAACGGCGCCCGCCTGGACGGCATGTACCCGCTGTCGATCCCGTTCGACGGCCAGGCCCTCAACATCACGTGCACGAGCTACGCCAGCGAGATGGCGTTCGGGCTGACCGGATGCCGGCGCACCGTGCCTCACCTGCAGCGACTGCTGGGACACCTGGACCGTGCGCTGACCGACCTGGAGCTGGCCGTCCAAGCCGTCGCCTGACCGATCCGGCTCGCCGCGGTCGCCCAGCTGTGGTCGCCCGGCTGCGGTCGCCGCGGTCGCCCGGCCGCGGTCGCCCAGCGGGGGTGGACGCCGCTACAAGGTGACGATGCCCCGCGGTGTTCGAAGGACGGCGGACAGCCGTGCGTCCGGACCGGTTTCGACCTGCAGGATCAGGCCGATCGTCGACAGGGCGCGCCGGATCGGCTCGGGTTCCGGAGTCGTCGCGGTCAGGGCGAGCAGGTCGGCCTGGGCGAGTCCGGTTGCACTCGGATGGACGCTGTCTCGCCAGTCGATGAGGAAGGGCAGCAATCCACCGGCAGTACTGACCGAGTCCGGGGTGAGCCGCCACTGAAGTAGGTCCCCGGACGGGGTCTGACGGGACATCGACGCCACCGCGCCCGGATCGTAACCGCGGGCCCGTGCGTCCACGAGGCACTGGTCCAGATCGGAGGGGCGCACGCACCAGGTGAGCAAGCGCGGCTCGGTCAGCCGCCCGACTCCGAACGGCATGCTCGCCGGCTCGGCGGCGGCGGCGCGGTCCGGGTCAGGGTCGCGGTCGGGGTCGGGGTCGGGGTCAGGGTCGCGGTCGGGGTCAGGGTCGGGGTCGCGCTCCGGGTCCGGGCCGATGATTTCCAGGTAGCGCCCCGGCCCGAGGCCCAGGAGGTAGTTCGCGGTTCCGCGACCGAGGTGACGGCCGCCGGGCACCGGAGCCAGGCCCGTCCGTTCGGCGAACTCGGCGACGCCGTCGATCAAGGACGGCACGCCGTAGACGAGGTGGTCGAGCTCGGGCACCCTCACACGCTAGCGGAGGGTCTCACCGAACAGCCGAGAACGCGTGCTCAGCAGCACTCGGCGGTCTGATCACAGCACTGGTCGGCTTCCTCGGGCGAGCGGAAGGTGGCCGAGTCGGCCAGCACGGTGTAGATCTCCCAGCGCTCACCGCTCGGTGCGCCCTGGACCCAGAACTTGTCCTGCTTGGCGTAGCAACAGGTGGTCCCCCGCTCGTCGAGAGACGCGAGGCCGGCCGTCGCGAGCCTGCTCTGCGCGGCGTCCACCTCTCCGATGTCCGCGACCTCGACGCCGAGGTGGTTGATGGAACCCGCGTCGTCCGCGTTCTGCAGCAGAACCAGCTTCAGCGGCGGGTCGGCCACGGCGAAGTTGGCGTACCCGTCCCTGACCTTGGCCGGGGCGGTGTCGAAAAGCTTGCTGTAGAAGGCAATCGCCTCGTCCAGGTCGGCGACGTTGAGGGCCAGTTGTACTCGGGACATCGTTACTCCTCCGGGTCATGACATCGATGGACGTCTATATACGGGCTCGGCTCAGGTTGCACCCAGACATCGATGTCTGTCAATATCGACCGGTGTCGAAGTCTCTGACGGTCCTGTCCCCGGTCGATACCGTGGCGTGCTGCTCGCCGCTGTCCCGCGAGCCCCTGTCCCAACCGGCGGCCGAACAGATCAGCCTGCTTCTCAAGGCTCTCGCCGACCCGGTGCGGCTGCGCCTGATGTCGCTGGTGGCTTCGCACGAGGGCGGTGAGGCCTGCGTCTGCGATCTCAACGATGCCTTCGACCTGTCCCAGCCGACCATCTCCCATCACCTCAAGGTGCTGCACGAGTCCGGCCTGCTCGAGCGCGACAAGCGCGGAGTCTGGGTGTACTACCGCGCCAGCGCAACGGCCCTGCGCGGCCTGGCCGAGTTGATCGGCACGACCAGCCCGTGACCGTCGCCCTGGCTCGTCGGGCGCTGGCCGAGTTCGTCGGCACGGCCTTCCTCGTCGCCACCGTCGTCGGCTCCGGAATCGCCGCGGTACGGCTGTCCCCGCACGACGTCGGCCTGCAACTGCTGGAGAACAGCCTCGTGACCGGGGCCGCGCTGGTCGCGCTCATCCTGGCGCTGCAGCCGGTGTCGGCGGCGTTCAACCCGGTCGTGAGCATGGTCGAACGCCTGCTCGGCGAGCTCGACAACCTCGCCGCGATCGTCCTCATCGCCTCCCAGGTCGCCGGCGGATGCCTCGGCGCCATCGTGGCGAACCTGATGTTCGGACTACCCGCGGTCACCCTCTCGGCTCACCACCGCACGGGCGCCGGTCTGTGGTTGGCGGAGGTCGTGGCCACCTTCGGCCTGGTGCTGCTCGTCCTGGCCACGCTGCGCGGTGATCGCGCTGACCGGGTGGCCTACGTCGTCGGCGGGTACATCGTGGCCGCTTACTGGTTCACCAGCTCCACCAGCTTCGCCAATCCGGCCGTCACCATCGCGCGAACCCTGTCGGATTCGTTCGCGGGCATCGCACCCCGCTCCGCGCCCATGTTCGTCCTCATGCAGGTCGTGGGCGGATTGCTCGGCCTCGCGGTGATACGAGGGCTGCATCCCGCCACGAAGGATTCCCCGGAACCGTCCGCTCTCGACCAAGGAGCCGTCCATGACTGACCGGCCTTCCGTTCTCTTCGTCTGTGTCCACAACGCCGGACGATCTCAGATGGCCGCGGGGTGGCTGACCCACCTGGCCGGCGACCGGGTCGAGGTCCGCTCCGCGGGCTCGGAACCCGCCGAGACGATCAACCCCGCGGCCGTCGCCGCGATGCGCGAGATCGGAATCGACATCGCCGGAGAGCAGCCCAAACGCCTTCACCCGGACGCGGTCGCGACCTCCGACGTCGTCGTCACGATGGGCTGCGGTGACACCTGCCCCTACTTCCCCGGGGTGCGCTACGAGGATTGGCAGCTCACCGATCCGGCCGGCCAGCCCATCGAGGTGGTCCGGCAGGTGCGTGACGAGATCAAGGCACGGATCGAAGTCCTGGTCGAGCAACTGCTGCCCACACCGAAACAGTGACGGCCCGCGGCCCGGCGTTCAGCTCGTGCGGCAGTCGGTCAGGGTCGTGTCGAGCACCTGTACCCCACCCGAGCCCACCGCCAGCACCGTCTGCCCGCTGCCGGCGATCTCACCGGTGTAGCCCGTGAACGACTGCAGCGTCAGGGCGCTGACTCCGGTCGCGCAGCTGAGCACGCCCCGATTCTGGATCCACAGCCGACCCGCGGCCGCCGACACCGACACGTTGGCGTCGTAACTCGTGTTCTCCGGCGCTCCGACGAGGGCTCGCAGCGAAGCCGGATCGAGCCGAACCAGCCAACCCGCGTTGTCCAGTCGCCGGCCCGCCACCCACAGATCGCCGCCATCGGCCACCGCCACGCTCACGTGGAGCAGCTCGAAGCTGGTGTCGGCGGCGACCTTGGGGTGATCGACCACGGTCCCCCCGCGCCCGTAGTAGGGAGTACGGGTGACGGAGGAGATCGTGGTGCGGACACCTGCGGTCGAAGCCACGATCAAGCGCTGATTGACCTGATCGAGGGCCAGCCAGCGCACCGGATTGACGATCTTGGTCACCGCCTGGGGTCGAGACGAGTTCCCGTCGAGGATGTACAGGCCCGTCTCGGCCCCGATCCACATCCGGTCACCGTCGGGTGCCACCGCATCAATGACCAGCGGAATGACTCGCTCGCTCAGCTTGCTCAGCGAGAGCGGGTCCAGCTCGGTGACCAGCGTGTCGGCGCCGCGGTAACTGAAGACCCACAGCCGGTTGACCTCGGGATCGAGGACCACGTGGTACGCGTTCTGGTCGACGGCCACCGAGGTCAGCAGCTCGGTGGGCCGGGACGGGTCCAGGCGGTAGACCCGGGACGGACCGGTGGCCAGGGTGTACAGCAGCGGCAATTCGCCGGTCACGTCGCTGGGGCGGCCAGGTACGTTCACCGGCCGTATCGGATTCGGCTTGGTCACCGGGACCGTGGGCGCGGGCCCCGGCCGCGCGTGCCCGACCCGATGCCGGTTGGCCACCCCCACGACGGCCACGATCAGCACCAGGACGGCCACGACGGCCGCCGTGCTCAGGCGGCCACGTGGCGCCGGTGGCGCCGGGTAGTCGTCCAGACCTGGAGCGATCACTCAGTCAGCATGCGACGAGACCAAGGCTGTGCGACCGCCGTTGTTCAGATCGTTACCGGCCCTGGCGGGTAACGAACAACGCCGCGAGGCCGATCAGGCCGCGGCGGTTCGAACGAAACCCGAACATCAGGGTGACCTGCTGCCGAGCCGGGCTCAGTAGCATCCCGCGTATGCCGACCGTCGCGCCCGCCGCGCCCGCCGGCACCGTGCGGGGACTCGTCCTGGTCGTCGAGGACGAGTCCAGCATCGCCGACGTGATCAGGCTGAACCTGGTCCAGGCCGGGTACGGCGTGCACATCGAGCGCGACGGGCTGGGCGCGCTGAGCGCGGTGCAGCGGTTGCGGCCGGCCGCGATCGTCCTGGACGTCGGGCTACCCGGGTTGGACGGTGTCGAGGTGTGCCGGCGGCTGCGCGCGTCCGGTGACTGGACACCGGTGCTGTTCGCCACCGCCCGCGACGACGAGGTCGACCGGATCGTCGGGCTGGAACTGGGTGCCGACGACTACATCACCAAACCGTTCTCGCCCCGGGAACTGACCGCGCGGGTGACCAGCGTGCTTCGCCGCACCCACGGCGTCGCCGCCGCTCGTCCGCCGCTCACCATGGGCACGGTCACCGTGGACGAGACCGAACGGCGCGTTTTCGTGGGCGATTCCGAGGTGGAGCTGACCGCGACCGAGTTCGAGTTGCTGGCGTTCCTGATGCGCAGACCCGGTCGCGTCTACAGCCGCGAACAGCTGATCAGCGAGGTCTGGGGCTACTCGGCGATCGCCGGGGTCCGGACCGTCGATGTGCACGTCGCCCAGGTCCGGGCCAAGCTCGCCGACGCCAGTCCGATCCGCACCGTGCGCGGCGTCGGCTACGCGGCCGAGGACCCGTCCCGGTCCGGGCGCGGTCGGCGCGACGGATGATCGATCCTCGGCCACCGGCGTCAACCCGGCGCTTCGCGACCCGCGGCTCGCTCGCGCAGCGCATCTCGTTGCTCGCGGTCGCGGTCGCGGTCATCACTGCCCTACTGGCCGGTCTGCTGGCTATCGGTCTGGTGAGTTCGGCCAACCAGACGTCAGCCCGCAAACGTTTGGCCCGACTGGCCGATCTGGCTCAGACCACCGTCGCCGACACCGGGACCCGAGCCGCGCAACGGCGTGCGCTGCGCGCGCTGCCCGGGGTCAACGTGCAGTGGGCGCTGCTCGATGGCCAGGGTGGCGTACTGGCGGCGTCCGCACCGCTGGCCCGCAAGTCGGTGACGGCCTCGGACATCGGCGGGCTCACATCGTCCGGGTCGCTGTCGCTCACCCGCAGCGTGGCCGGATCCACCGTGCTCGTCGAGGGACGGCGGCTGCCCGCCGGGGGCGCGTTGCTGCTGGCCCAGCGCCGCGCCGACGCGACCCGCGCCGACGACCGGATCATCCGGCGTATCGAGCTCGCGCTGGTCGTAGGGGTGGTCATCGCCATCGCGCTCGGCCTCGTGGTCGCCTACCGGATCGCGCGTCCGCTCAAGCGAACCGCCGCGGCGGCCCACGCACTGGCGCTGGGGCATCGAGACGTGCACGTCGGGACCCAAGGGCCGTCGGAGGTGGCCGAGGTCGGGCACGCGGTCAACACGCTGGCGGTGGCCCTGTCGCACTCGGAGGCCCGGCAGCGGGAGTTCCTGCTGTCGGTCTCGCATGACCTGCGCACGCCGTTGACCGCGATCACCGGCTACGCCGAGTCGCTGGCCGATGGCGTGGTGCCCGCCTCCGAGGCGCCCCACGTGGGGGCGATCATGCTGACCGAGGCACAGCGGCTCAACCGCTTGGTCTCCGATCTGCTCGACCTGGCGCGCCTGGACGCCCAGGAGTTTCGGATCGACCTCGGCCAGGTCGACGTCTGCGAGCTGGCCCGCGCGGCCGGCGCGGTCTGGGCCGACCGCTGCGCGGGGGTCGGCGTCCGGTTCTCGGCGGAGTTGCCGGCCGGGTCGCTGTTCGTCCAGACCGATGCGTCGCGGCTGCGGCAGGTGCTCGACGGGTTGTTCGACAACGCGTTGCGGGTGACCCCGGCCGGCGCCTGGATCGTGTTGGCGGTACGCGCCGAGTCCGCGGGCCCGCTCACGGCCTGGGTCGTGGCGGAGGTACGCGACGGCGGCCCGGGACTGGCGGAGGAGGACCTTCCCGTTGCCTTCGACCGGTCGGTTCTCTACGAGCGGTACCGGGGTCAGCGCCAGGTCGGCACCGGTCTCGGCCTGACGATCGTGCACGGGCTGGTGTCGCGACTCGGCGGAGTCATCGAGGCCGGTCACGCGCCCGAGGGCGGAGCCCGCTTCACCGTGCGGCTACCGGCTCCGCCCTCGTTGCCGGGCCCGGACCGTTGAGGTTGCCCTCGTTGCCGGCCCCGGACCGTTGAGGTTGCCCTCGTTGCCGGCCCCCGACCGTTGAGGTTGCCCTCGTTGCCGGCCCCGGACCGTTGAGGTTGCCCTCGTTGCCGGCCCCGGACCGTTGAGGTTGCCCTCGTTGCCGGCCCCCGAACCGTTGAGGTTGCCCTCGTTGTCAACCCCGGACCGTTGAGGTTGCCCTCGTTGTCAGCCCCGGACCGTTGAGGTCTACCTGGCTGTGTCCAGGATGTGCTTGGCGACGGCCGGAGTGCCGGTACCGCTGACCACGGCCTTGTCGCCTGCCTTGACGTCGGTGATCGCGGCGTCCTTCTTCTTGGCGTGGGTGCGGATTTTGGTGCCTGAATCGACCCCGTACGTGATACTCGTCCCGTCATCGGACTTCACCGTGATCGACGTCGCGCTCACGACACTCACCGTGCCCCGGCTTGCCGTGTGGGTAACGCTGCCGGAGCCGTTCTTGGTCACCCACGTGCCATGTTCAAAGTTGCGCAGACGCTGGAACGCGAGTCGTTTGTGGGATTTGCCGGCCTTGGCACCGGGTGAGGACGAGCCCGCGGCGGCAGCTACCGCAGCTGAGGTTCGCGGCGTGGACGACGGCACGGACGGCGACGACGAGCCGGACGTCGCGAGGGCGGCGGTTCCCGCGCCGAGGACGATGGCGCCGGCGGCTCCGGCAGTTGCGAGGGTCTTCCACATGGTGAGGGTCTCCTGTGCTCTACAGCGGGTGCGCACGAACCGGCCCGTGAGGGCGCCGGTCCGTGAGCGTCGGGGCGTTCCCGTCCTGGATCCACGATCGCCGCCCGGGGTGTGCGGGACGACAAGGAATTGTCAGGATCGTGTTCGGGCCGCTATCGGGGTCAGGCGCCCGTCGCGCCCGATACCGTTGCCGACGTGATCACGCTGCACAACGCCGAGCCCCGCACGATGTCGCTGATCGAGGCCTATCCGATCCTCAAACTGCGCATCGATGTGTTCGTGGTCGAGCAGGATTGCGCCTATCCCGACCTCGACGACAGGGATCTGGAGGAGACAGCGCGTTGGGTTTGGGCAACGGACGACACCCGCCTGGCGGCGTTACCTGAGCAGGGCCACCCCGCGCCGGCCGACCATCCGGTGATCGCCACACTGAGGATCCTGCTCGATCCGGACGGTCGGGCCCGGATCGGCCGGGTCGCCACCGCCGAGTCCGCCCGCTCGAATGGAACAGCCCGCCGGCTGATGGATCATGCCCTGGAACTCATCGGTCCCGGACGCGTGGTCGTTCTCGAAGCCCAGGCCTATCTGCAGGGCTGGTACGAGCGATTCGGTTTTGAGGTCAGCGGAAACCCTTATATCGAGGACGGCATACCCCACGTTCCGATGACGAGGGCCGTCCCGCTCGACTGAACGCGCAACGAGGGCAACCTCAACGCAACTACGCCCGCAACGAGGGCAACCTCAACGCAGCACCACCCGCAACGAGGGCAACCTCAACGTACGACGGCGTGCTTGCGAAGGAACTCGCCCAGTTCGGTGACGGCGTCGCGGGCTTCAGCGACCAGTCCCGCCTGGGCCATGCCCGCGTGCCAGAGACGTTGCTCGGTCAGCGCCACATCGACGCCTTCCGCGCGCAATCGCTGGACGAAGTGGACCACCTGAGGGTGCAGGACCTCGGTCCTGCAGACGTGCACCAGCGTGGGCGGCAGATCGCCCAGCCGGCCGTGCAGCGGCGCGACCCCGGGGTCGGCGGGATCGGCAGACCCGATGTACTGCATCGCCGCCCAGCGCCCGAATCCCTCGGAGATGATCAGGTCGCGCTTGCGTCCCTCGGACAGCGCCATCGGGTCCACCCATGGCGAGGCGAGGGCAAGGGCGCAAACGATGTCCCGCCCGCCGTCCAGCAGCCGCCGGGTCGCCGACACGGCCAGGCCACCACCCGCCGAGTCTCCGCTGACCCCGACCGCCTCGTGCAGTGCCGAGACCTGCTGGATCGCCGCGACGGCATCGTCCAGCGCGGCGGGATAACGGTGTTCGGGCGCCAGCCGGTAGTCCGGCAGGTACACAACGGCTCCGGCCGCCTCGGCCAGAAACGCCGCCGCCGAGCGGTAGGCATACGGCGAGCCGACGACGAAGCCCCCGCCGTGCAGATGGACGATCGCGCGAGGCCGCTCGGTCGCGCCGACGCTGACCCGATAGCCCGGCCGTCCTGCCAGCTCGACCCGCCGGATGACCGTGCCGGAGGGGAACGGCAGCGCCGAAGACGCCAGGTCCAGCCACCGGCGCTTTACTCCGATGGGGAAGGGGCGAATGAGTCCAGGGCGCTCGCCCAACGCGGTGACGACCGCTGCGATCGGAAACGGCAACATCGGTCTCATACCGGAGACTTCGACGGTGCGGGCATCGTCCGGGCCGACACCTTGGCCACCACCGCGGAGTACCGCCCACCGAAGAGGCGAACGAAGGCATCGAGGAACTTCGCGTCCGCCCCGATCACCACCCTGGGTTTGTTACCGATTATCCCGTCCACGATCGCTCGCGCAGCCGATTCCGGCGTCGTCCGGGCCAGCTTCGAATCGAAGAAATCAGCCAGAGCGGTCTGATCGTGCGCCGCCGCGGCACGAGCGTTGCGGGCGATCGCGGTCTTGACTCCGCCCGGGTGGACAGCCGTGACGCCAACGGGAGAGCCCGCGACGAGCATCTCCATCCGCAACGATTCGGTGAAGCCGCGCACCGCGAACTTGGCGGCGTTGTAGGCCGCTTGGGTCGGTACGGCCATCAGTCCGAACAGGCTGGAGATGTTGACGATGTGCCCGTCACCGCTGGCGATCAGATGCGGCAGGAATTCCTTCGTCCCGTGGACCACTCCCCAGAAATCGATGCCCAGTACCCATTCGATGTCGGCGTAGTCGGACTCGGCGATCGTGCCGGTCATGGCGACGCCGGCGTTGTTCACCACGACGTTGACGACTCCGAAATCGGACGCGACGGCGCTCGCGTAGGCCGCGAAGGCCGGGCGATCCGCTACGTCCAGCCGAGCCGTGCGAACCGTTGTCGTGGGATACCGGGCGGCGATTTCTCGTTCTGTCAGCGCCAATCCGCTCTCGTCAACGTCGGACAGGGCCAGCCGAGCACCCCGGCCCGCGGCCTCCAACGCCACAGCGCGGCCGATACCCGACCCGGCTCCGGTGATCACAACCACCTTGTTCCGCAGGGTCTTCATGCCCACGCCTTCTGATGGGAGGGGACGTCGTCCCGAGCTATCGCGTGGTACGCGGCCAGGTCGAACCTGGCGGTCATCCGCCGGAACGCCACCGTGGACCGTGGCCACAGCGTGACGTTGCGGCCGTGATCGTCGAGGTACCAGCTCGAGCAGCCGCCGGTATTCCACACGGTACGTTTCATCCGGCGCTGCAGGGCGATGTTGTATGCGGCCTCAGCTTCGCGGTCCACTTCGACCGAGGCCAGTCCGTGGCGTCGCATGGTGCGAACCGCGTCGATCAGGTACCCGACCTGGGACTCGATCATGAAGACCATCGAGGAATGGCCCAGGCCGGTGTTGGGCCCGACGATGAAGAACAGGTTGGGAAATCCCGACACGGACGCACCCTTGTACGCCTGTACGCCGTGGTCGGACCAGTGTTCGGACAACGTTCGCCCGTCCTTACCGATGATGTGCTTGGCGACCGGCGTCTCCGTGGGCATGAATCCCGTGGCCACCACGATGGCATCGGCCTCGCGCGTCACACCGTCGGCCGTTACTACGCCGTTGCCGGTGATCGCGGTGATGCCGCTGGTGATCAGGTCGACGTTGTCGCGGGCAAGCGCTGGGTACCAGTCACTGGAAATGAGAACACGCTTGCAACCCAAAGCGAAACTCGGCGTCACGGCCTCGCGAAGCGCGGGGTCGGCGATGGCCCGGGCGATGTTCTTCCTCGCCTGTCCCTGCGCGAGCCTGCCCAGTCCAGGCTTCAGGGTGAACATCGGCACGGTGGCTTCCCGAGCCCAGTAGACGCCCGCCCGCGCCAGGCGTTGCAGCGTTGGCACGCGGCGAAATACCACTCGCTCCACATCAGAAATGGCCCGGTCGTGTCTCGGCATGACCCACGGCGCCGTGCGCTGGTACACGTCCACCCGCGCGGCGTGGCCGGCGATCTCGGGAACGATCTGGATCGATGAGGCACCGGTGCCGATGACCGCGACCCGTTTTCCGGTCAGGTCATAGTCGTGATTCCAGTGAGACGAGTGGAAGAGCTCCCCGCGGAACTCCGCGATCCCGTCGATGTCGGGCACCTTCGCGTCGGACAGCGCGCCGGTCGCGGCGACAAGCACCGTCGCGGTCAGCCCGCCGGCATCGGTGTTCACACGCCACAGGGCGGCTTCGGCGTCCCATGCCGCGTCGAGCAGGCTCGTGCGGAAGCGGAATCGGTCCAGCACACCCGCTGAGTTGGCCACCCGTCGCAGGTAGTCCTGGACCTCGCGCTGGGGCGAGAACGAGCGCGACCAGTCCGGGTTTAGCGCGAAGGAGAAGGAGTAGAGCTGGGACGGGACGTCACACGCCGCACCGGGATAGGTGTTGTCCCGCCAAGTGCCGCCGACCTCGTCACCCCGGTCGATCACCAGGTAGTCGTGCTCGCCGACTTCGTCCAGCTTGATGGCCGCGGCCAGGCCGCCGAAACCCGCGCCGACGACGAGGACCCCCACGTGCGCGGGAAGGGCGCCGGTGCCACTGTCGAGCGCGGTCTGGGCGTCGACGTCCGTCCCGACCTCGACGGAGCCGGACAGTTCGCTGCTCATGGTCCGAGACTACGTAGTAATTGAATCATGGTCAATAAGCTCCCTTCTCGTTGACGATGCCCATCTTGCGCGCAACAAGGGCAACCTCGACGGGTGCGGCCGCGCAACAAGGGCAACGTCAACGGGTGCGGGCGCGCAACAAGGGCAACCTCAACGGGACTTAGGGTGGACCTATGAATGCGCAGCGCAGGGTCCGGCTCAGTCCGGACCAACGGCGCGAGCAGCTTCTCGAACTCGGCGTCGAACTCCTGGCGACGCGCACCCTGGACGAACTGTCGGTGGAATTGCTGGCCGAGGAGGCCGGAATCTCCCGCGGCCTGCTGTTTCACTACTTCAAGAACAAACAGGAATTCCATCGGGAGGTCGTCCGCCGGGCCGCCGAGGACCTGCTGCGCGTGACCGACCCCGATCCGAACCTGCCCGCCGAGCAGCAACTGGCGTCGTCCATGGCGGCCTACGTCGACTACGTGAGCGAGAAATACCAGTCCTACGTATCGCTCGTTCGCGGAGCGGCCAGTGGCGACGACCAGTTGCGGGAGATCGCCGACGCCACCAGATCTGCGTTGACCGATCGGATAACCTCGAACTTGGCCAATCTGGGGCTGCATCACACGCCCGCCGCCTTGTTGGCCGCCCGTGGCTGGACTGCATACGCCGAAGAACTCGTCGTCAGCTGGGCCGCCGCTCCGCCGATTCCGCGCGATGAGCTGATCCGCATGTTGACCGAATCACTCGCTGCCGTCATCGCGACTGCCCGGTAGCCCATCATTTACTAGGATGTCCAACTATGGCTCTCACCGTCCACCGCAATCCCCATCCGCGCTCTGACGCCGACCGCGAGGCCATCCTGGCCGCGCCCGGATTCGGCCGCTACTTCACCGACCACATGGTCAAGATCGACTGGACCGCCGAGGCCGGCTGGGCGGCCGGGGACGTCCTGCCCTACGGGCCTCTCGCGCTCGACCCGGCCACGTCCTCGCTGCACTACGGCCAATTGATCTTCGAGGGACTCAAGGCCTACCGCCAGCCGGACGGTTCGATCGCCACCTTCCGTCCGGACGCGAACGCGGCTCGCTTCCAGCGCTCGGCGCGGCGGCTGGCGATGGCCGAACTGCCCGCGGAGCGGTTCGTGGAGTCGCTGCAGGCCCTCACCGACGTCGACGGTGCCTGGGTGCCCTCCGGCGCGGACGCGTCGCTGTACTTCCGTCCGTTCATGATCTCCACCGAGGTCGGCCTCGGGGTGCGTCCGGCCAACGCCTATTCCTACCTACTGATCGCCTCGCCGGCCGGCCCGTACTTCCCCCGCGGAGTGCAGCCGGTCAGTGTGTGGCTCTCGACCGAGTACACGCGGGCGGCTCCGGGCGGCACCGGTGAAGCCAAGTGCGCCGGAAACTACGCCGCCTCGTTGGTCGCCCAGGCCCAAGCGGCCGAGAAGGGGTGCGATCAGGTCGTGTGGCTGGACGCGCACGAGCACCGGTACGTCGAGGAGATGGGCGGGATGAACCTGTACTTCGTGTACGGCTCCGGCGCCAACGCCCGCATCGTTACCCCGAAACTGTCCGGCACGCTGCTGCCCGGTATCACTCGGGACTCGCTGTTGACCCTGGCCGGCGACCTCGGCTACGCCGCCGAGGAAGGGCTCATCTCCATCGATGACTGGCGTGAGGGCAACGCCGGCGGCGAGCTCACCGAGGTCTTCGCGTGTGGGACCGCGGCCGTCATCACCCCCGTCGGTGAGGTCAAGAGCGCGGCGCACGAGTGGACGGTCGGCAACGGCGAGCCCGGTCCGGTGACCATGCGTCTGCGGCAGACGTTGCTCGACATCCAGACCGGCCAGGCGCCCGACCACCACGGGTGGATGCACACCCTGGTCTGACGTCCGTCGCGGCGTCGGAGGGGCGGGGCTGGTTTCGGCTGGATGCTGGTGCAAGCCGAGGCGGTGGGGCACTCTGGACCAACGTTCGCTGGAAGGACGCGGACCAGAAATTCGTCGCGACTGTCAGAGGGGGCCGGGCTCGTGCAGGCTGAGTCGTTCCTGGACCGCATCGGCCCGGAGACCGAGCTGCTGACCCGGGCCGCAACGTGGGCCGGCTTGGAGGCGAAGGTCCCGTCCTGCCCCGGATGGACGGTTCGCAGGCTCGTGCAGCACACCACCAAGGTGCACCACTCGACCTTGGCCTTGCTGCGCGGCGGTGACCACGCCACTTTCAGCTTCGACCTGCCCCCGGACGAGGACCTGTTCGAGATCCTCACCTCCGGCGCCGCGCAGCTGGAGTGGGCCCTGCGCGCGGCCACCGACGACCTCGCCGTGTGGACCTTTCTGCCGACGTCGGTGCCGCGGTTGTTCTGGGCGCGTCGTCAGGCCCATGAGACGGCCATGCACCGGGTCGACGCCGAACTCGCGGCGGCGTGCGGGGTGACGGAGTTCGACCCCGGTTTCGCCGCCGATGGCCTGGACGAGCTGCTCATCAGCTTCGTCGCCTCCCGTTTTCGCGGGGTCGGGGTGCCGCGTCCGTTCACGCTCGGAGTCACGCCCCTGGACGTCAATGCCGGCTGGACCGTTTCGGCCGGTGCGGGTGGCGTCTCGTCGGTGCGTGAGGTTCGCGACGGCTGTGACCTGATGGTGTTCGGAATGGCCAGCGACCTCTACCGCTGGGCCTGGAACCGGGCCGGGGACGACGAGGTGTCCCTGCGCGGCGATATGACGATCGCGGATCTGTGGCGCTCGACGTTCCGGGTCGGAGCCCGCCAGCCGTCCGCCTGACCGTTGAGGGCCCGTTGAGGTTGCCCTCGTTGTCGACCCCCACCCGTTGAGGTTGCCCTCGTTGTCGTCCGCGGCCCGTTGAGGTTGCCCTCGTTGTCGACCCCCACCCGTTGAGGTTGCCCTCGTTGTCGTCCGCGGCCCGTTGAGGTTGCCCTCGTTGTCGAGCAACAAGGGCAACGTCAACGACTAAGCACGAGCAACAAGGGCAACGTCGACGACTAGGAGGTGGGCCACCGGCGGAAGTTCAGGTACGACCGGGACGGGGTCGGTCCGCGCTGGCCCTGATACCGAGAGCCATAGACCTCGCTGCCGTAGGGATGCTCGGCGGCGGTGGACAGGCGGAACAGACACAGCTGCCCGATCTTCATCCCGGGCCACAACGTGATCGGCAGGTTCGCGACGTTCGACAGCTCAAGCGTGATGTGTCCGGAGAAGCCCGGATCGATGAAGCCTGCCGTGGAGTGGGTGAGCAGGCCGAGACGTCCGAGGGACGATTTTCCCTCCAACCGTCCAGCCAGGTCATCGGGCAACGAAACGACTTCCAACGTGGAACCGAGCACGAACTCGCCAGGGTGGAGCACGAAGGGGCCGTCCCCGTCCGGCTCGACCAGGGCGGTCAGTTCGTCCTGCTGAAGCGACGGATCGATGTGGGTGTACTGGCTGTTGTTGAAAACCCGGAAGTACCGGTCGAGCCGGACATCGACGGAGGACGGCTGAACCAGGTCGGGCTCCCAGGGCTCGAGCCGGAGACGCTGAGACTGCACCTCGGCCCGGATGTCGCGATCGCTCAGCAGCATGGGCGCAGGTTACCGGGTGGCGACGGGAACTGGGTCAGGGCCCACTGGGCGAGCGATCATCGCCGGAAATAGGTGGAGGCCCCGCCAAGTATGAGTTGGCGGGGCCTCCGGGATGATCCGGCGGTGACACGCCCGAATCTCGCGGAAGGCCCGTCGAGTTCTCGGACCATGTCACTGGTCCGCGCGACCGGTTTCCCAGTCGCCTGATCCCTCGGTTGTCTTCCGGTCCCGCTCCCGTTGCCGGGTGCGTGAGAGAATTTCTACAGCCGGAATGCCCTTGTCCGCAAGGGGGTTTCGGCGATTCGCTTCAAGATCTTTTCTGCACCGGCGTGTCGCGCGACGGTTGTGACCAGTGGTGACTGGTGAGCCCACTGGGACTCTCAACTCTGGATTGAGCGATGATGCTCCGCGTGAGTACCACCGAGAACGCCCCGTCCCAGCCGACCGATCCACGCATACGTCGCGTCGAATTATCCGACCTCGCGGCTGTCGTCGGACTCGTCCACGCACTGGCCGAGTACGAGAAGGAGCCGGCGCAGTGCACACTCACCGAGGAGCAACTCACGACCGCCCTCTTCTCCGAGACGCCAGCCCTGTTCGGTCACGTCGCCGTGGTCGAGGGGACGGTGGTCGGCTGTGCGCTCTGGTTCCTGAACTTCTCGACGTGGCGCGGGGTGCACGGCGTCTACCTGGAGGACTTGTTCGTGCTGCCGTCCCACCGCGGCTCGGGTCTGGGCAAGGCGTTGCTGCGGGCGTTGGCACTGGAGTGTGCTACCCACGACTACGGCCGCCTGGAGTGGGCGGTGCTGAACTGGAACTCCCCCTCGATCGCCTTCTACCGCTCGCTGGGCGCGATCCCGTTGGAGGAGTGGACGACCTTCCGGCTCGACGATGCCGCGCTGCTGACCCTCGCGGCTGGGTGACGGATCCGACCCTGAGTGTTTACGTGTCGGTCACCGGTTTCGTAGGACGACCGTGCATTAATGGTGTCAAGCCCCGCCGGGTATGAGCCGGCGGGGCTTTCTCGTCCCGTGCAGCACGTCCTCCGCCGGCCGGATCGCCGTCCCGTGCAGCCCGTCCTCGGAGGGGCAGAGCGCCGCTCGTCGCGCAAGCTCAGCCGACGCGACTCCCTTCGGCACCACCATCGCCCAGGCGTCCAGAACCAGCTCCCGCGCCTCGGCGTGCTCAAGCGCGGCCAGGCGGGTCAGCACCCAGTTGTAGCGAAGGTCTGACGTCGGCGGGAGCTGGAAGACGTCCGGGCGGGACTCGACGAGTGCGGCCCGTTCGACCTTCGGGAAGGCGAAGCCCATCGTCGTCTCGTCACGCGAGAATGCCAGGTAGACCAGCCGGCCGACCCGGAACTTCACGCGATCCCGGACGATGACCTCATAGGAGCGCGGCAGGCCGGCCACGATGGCGCGGACGACGTCGATATTGGTCACGGGTCGCACAGTAAGCGCAGGGTCCGACGTCGGGCGAGGGGTGATTTGAACGGGTCGGCTGTGGGCCACACCGCGCACGCCGGTACCTGGATGAGCGTCCCTCAGCACACCAGCGCCGCGATCGCCTCGAACAGCTCGTGGGGGAGTGCGGTATCAACGGATACGGCCGCCTGTGCGACCTCGTCCGGCATTGATGCCGGGAGCCCTCGTGTAACCTCTGACGGTGTTCGCGGGTGTAGTTCAATGGCAGAACATCAGCTTCCCAAGCTGACAGTGCGGGTTCGATTCCCGTCACCCGCTCCAAGCTGAACGGCCACCGCCAGGCGGCAGGCCGACACCCACCACCACCATCGCCAGCCGCGAGAATTGACCCTCGACGAAGAAGGTCTACCTAGGTAGAGTGCGCGTCATGGCTCGCAAGCTCGGCTACTCCGCTCAGACCCTGTCCGTGCTGACACTGCTGGACTCCGACCCTTCCTCGTGGCTGCACGGATACCTGATCGCGAAGCAGACCGGCCTCGCCTCGGGCACCCTGTACCCCATCCTCATCCGGCTGGCCGACCGTCGACTCATCGAGGCACGCTGGGAGGACGAGCAACCGGTCGGCCGCCCCCGCCGTCATCTGTACCGACTCACGGCCGAGGGACAGGTCGCCGCTCGCACCGCCCTCGCCGAGACCCGCCGGGCGGCTCCAAGCCGGACGGCTCCAAGCCGGCTGGCGACCGAAGGCGGCGCGTGATGGACCGCGTCTCACGTTTGGTATCAGGGGTGGCCCGCGCCCTGTCCGGGCTGTTGCCGGACGGCCGACGCGACTGGGTGCACGCCTTGCTCGTGGAGGCCGACCAGGTCCCCGCAGCACCGGCCCGCCTGGCGTGGCTCGGTGGTGGCCTATGGATGGTGATGAAGGAGGTCGTCATGAACCGGATCGTCCAAGCCATGGCTTTCCTCGCGGGGGCGCTCGGGCTGGTGTTGGTGGGTTGGCCCGGCGCGTCCACGAACTCCGCGACACCGGTGAACCGGATGTACGTGGTGGTCACGCTCGCGTTGCTGATCGGCCTTCCGCTCCTGGTGCGGCGCTTCTTCGGCCCCGTCCGGCCGGGATGGGTGCCCCGCGCAGTACGGGTCGGCGGGTACGCAGTGATACTCGGTCTGGTCGCCGCGCTGGTCGAAAAGCATCGCCTCGGCAGCCGGCTTGGTTCCTACTTCCCGGTCGTGCTGGGGAACTGGGCGATGTACGTCGGGTTCCTGCTGGTGCTCGGCGGCTATGTGGCCGGTCTCCTCGTCCTCACCTGTCGGCGGCTCCAGTTCGCGCACCGGGTCCTGCCGTCGGCCGTGGGCGTTGGTGCGGTGACAGCCGGGGTGCTCTACGCGTTGGCACCGTTCGGAGGCGACGGAGCGATCGAACGGGTCACGCGTACCGACACCGTGGCGCGCGCCTCCGCCCTGGACTACCTCGTGGTCACCTGCTTCGCGCTGGCCGCGCTGGCCGTCCCGGTCGGGGTGCACGCGATGACCACGCGGCTGGCCCGCCGCGACAGCCGACCCGGTGTGCTGCCCGCGCCCCGCCAGGCCGTGCTGGCCACGATCGCCGCAGCCTCGATCGGCGCGATGTTGGTGGCCCTGTTCACCTCGCTGACCATCGCCCTGCTGCCTCACCACGTGCCTCGGCCGGCCTCGGGCGACGGGATCTGCCATACCTGCGTGCGGCCGACCGTGGTCATCCCGGCGAACCTGCGCCAGCAGTACGACACGGACGGCAGTATCGGCTCCGCCGGCGGGGCCGCGATCCTCGCGTTGCTGGTCGTGCCTGTCTTCGGTGCCACGATCGCGACCCTGTGCAATGCCCAGCCGGTCGAGCGGCCGGCGAGAAATCCCCGCCTGCGCCCGAGCTAGTCACCTTCCGGCTCGGTGCTACGAGGGCATGTCCACGAAACGCGACAAGTGCCCCTGGAAGGCGACCACCGCGTTTCCGGTCGGGCCGTTACGGTGCTTGGCGATGATGATGTCGGCCTCGCCGGCGCGTGGGGATTCTCGCTCGTACATGTCCTCGCGATGCACCAGCATCACCACGTCGGCGTCCTGCTCGATGGATCCGGATTCACGTAGATCCGACAGCATCGGCTTCTTGTCGGTGCGTTGTTCAGGGCCACGGTTCAGCTGCGACAGTGCGACGACCGGCACCTCGAGCTCCTTGGCGATCAGCTTCATGGCACGGCTGAACTCGGAGACCTCCTGCTGGCGGGACTCGACCCGCTTGCCCGACGTCATGAGCTGCATGTAGTCGATGACGATGAGCTTGAGGTCGTGACGCTGCTTCAAGCGCCGGGACTTGGCGCGGATCTCCATCATCGTCAGGTTCGGCGAGTCGTCGATGAACAGCGGCGCCTCGGCGAGTTCTGAGGACTTCAACGCGATACGACGCCAGTCCTCATCGCTCATCCGCCCGGCGCGGATGTCGTTGAGCTTGACCCTGGACTCGGCCGAGAACAGCCGCATCATGATGTCCTGCTTGGACATCTCCAGCGAGAAGATCACCGTCGGCAGCTTGTTCTTGATCGCCGCCGACCGCGCGAAGTCCATCGCCAGCGTGGACTTGCCGCTACCCGGACGACCGGCGACCACGACCATCTGGCCCGGGTGCAGCCCATGGGTCATCTCGTCGATGTGCTCGAAGCCGGTCGGGACACCCGAGGATTTGCCGCCGCTTTCCTCGATGCGGGCCATGTCGTCGAGGGTGGACTCGATCAGCGTCTCAACCGAGACGTAGTCCTCGGTCGAGCGGCGCTCGGTGACCTCATAGATCTCGGCCTGGGCGCGGTCCACGACGTCGTCGACGGTGCCGGACATGCCTTCGCCCTCGGAGGCGCCGTAACCCATCTGCACGATCCTGGTGCCGGCCTCGACCAGCCGCCGCAAGATGGATCGTTCGGCGACGATCTCGGCGTAGTAGCCGGCGTTGGCCGCGGTCGGCACGCCAGAGATCAGCGTGTGCAGGTAGGGATGGCCGCCCACCCGGCCGAGCTGGCCCGTGCGGGACAGTTCGGCGGCGACGGTTACGGCGTCGGCGGGCTCGCCCCGGCCGTACAGGTCGAGGACCGCGTCGTAGACGAGCTGGTGCGCGGGACGGTAGAAGTCGTTGCTGCGCAGGACCTCGATCACGTCGGCGATCGCGTCCTTGGACAACAGCATGCCGCCGAGGACGGACTGCTCCGCCTCGATGTCTTGCGGCGGGGTGCGGTCGAACTTGGGAGCCCGCTCGTCGCCCCCGCCGAACTCGCCCGCGACGACAGACACCGGCCCCGCCTTTCCAAATTCTCGCGGCGAAACCGCGGTAGGAATGCGGTCACCGAATGCCATGCCTGAAGTTGTAGCACTATCGAACGACAGTTCGAACCAAGGACAACGCCGACGCAGCACAGATCAGCGCGGTAGGCGTGTCGACCGAGGTCCGGATGCGGTCCTGGCGGCTCGATTTCCTGCGCGCAGACGGCGACGCTGGGATGGCTTCGAGGAGTCCGCGCAAAGCTATGGGACGACTACCGGTGGTGGCAATCCGACCTGTGCACACACCTGTGGACAAGGTTGTGGGAAATGCCGCACGGGGCTGTTCATGGCCTGGGGACAAGGGTGTGAATATCTTTTCCACCGCGCCTGTGACCCCCGTTATCACTGGGGTACATCCTGGTCGCCCTGTGCACAAAAACTCGTCCTCAAGTTTTCGTCACGACGGCCGAGAAACGCCGTAAACGCTGCTCAGGAACCGAGGTTTTACACAGCCCGAACCGTCGTGATCGTCAACGAGCCAGGCCGCCCCAGCGCCACCCATCGGTCATCCCAGAACACGCGAAAGCCCGGCCTCGACACAAGGACGAAGCCGGGCTCCCGGCTGAACGAACCGAACCGACTAGCTGGCAGCGACGGTCACGGGGACCGAGGCAACCACGTCAGCGTGCAGCTCGATGGTGACGGTGTGCGCACCCGTGGTCTTGATGTGACCGGGAAGATGCACGCGCTTCTTGTCGACCAGCGGGCCGCCGGCGGCCTTGACCGCGTTGACCACGTCGGACTGCGTAACCGAACCGAAGAGCTTGCCACCGTCGCCGGCGCGAGCCGTCAGCGTCACCGACAGCTGCTCGAGCTGGTTCTTGATCTCCTTGGCGTGGTCGAGACCGCGGATCTCACGAGCATCGCGGGCACGCTTGATCTGGGTGATCTGCTTCTCGGCACCCTTGGTCCAGCTGATGGCTGCACCACGGGGGACGAGGTAGTTGCGGCCGTAACCGTCGGCGACGTCAACGATGTCGCCGGCCAGGCCGAGGCCGGAAACCTCACGGGTGAGGATGAGCTTCATAGCGTCCGTCCTCCTTAGCGTGCGGTCGAGGTGTACGGAAGCAGCGCCATCTCGCGGGCGTTCTTCACGGCCTTGGCGATCTCCCGCTGCTGCTGCGTGCTGACACCGGTCACGCGGCGGGCGCGGATCTTGCCGCGGTCGGAGATGAACTTGCGCAGCAGGGCGGTGTCCTTGTAGTCGATCGCCTCGATCTTGGAGGTCTTGAGCGGATTCGACTTCTTCTTGGGCTTACGAATTGGGGGCTTGGGCATTGTGCACTCCTGAAAATGACGGTGATCGCTTCCGCTCGGTCGCAGCCGGCACCGGCGATCGGACAGAGATTCGTTTAGAAGGGGGGCTCGTCGGAGAACCCGCCGGAACCGGCAGCCGGACCCGAGGAGGCCCACGGGTCGTCGGCGGGGGCAAACCCGCCGCCACCGCCACCGCCACCGGCGTTGTCGGCACCGAAGCCGCCGCCGGAGGACGATCCACGCTGCGTGCGGTTGACCTTCGCCGTGGCATAGCGCAACGACGGGCCGACCTCGTCGACCTGCATCTCGATCACGGTGCGCTTCTCACCCTCGCGGGTTTCGAACGACCGCTGCTGCAGACGACCCTGCACGACCACTCGCATGCCGCGCGTCAGCGACTCGGCCACGTTCTCAGCGGCCTGACGCCAGATCGAGCAGCGGAGGAACAGCGCTTCGCCGTCCTTCCATTCGTTGCTCTGGCGGTCGAAGGTTCGCGGCGTGCTGGCGACCGTGAACGAGGCGACAGCAGCACCGGAGGGGGTGAAGCGCAGCTCGGGATCGGCCGTCAGGTTGCCCACGACGGTGATGACGGTTTCGCCGGCCATGTCAGGGAACTACTTCGCGTTCGGGCGGAGGACCTTGGTCCGCAGCACCGACTCGTTGAGGTTCAGCTGACGGTCGAGCTCGATGACCGAGGCGGGCTCGGCGTTGAGATCGATGACGGCGTAGATGCCTTCGGCTTTCTTGTTGATCTCGAAGGACAGCCGGCGACGACCCCAGATGTCGACCTTCTCCACGGAGCCGCCATCGTTCTTGATGACGTTGAGGAAGGTTTCCAGGGACGGCGCGATGGTCCGCTCGTCGAGTTCAGGGTCCAGAATGACCATGACTTCGTAATGGCGCATGGGATTAACCCAGCCTCCTGTGGACTTTGCGGCCACGGACTTTCCGTGGCAGGAGGGTGAAGCTGTTCCACGGACGCGAGCGGCGGACACCGTGGGGGGCCAGTCGATCGGCGCGGGACGGGGAACATCGGTAGCTCCCCGAGACAGACAACCTGCTCAGGCTACCGGCTGGCCCGGATCTGACGAAATCGCCCGTCGGTTTGACGTCGCGCTTGCGCCGTAGGCTCGCCGAACGGGCTTCAGTGCTTCACCTTCGCCGGGACGGGCCGGTGCAGCAGATACGTGCGGGCGTACATCGCAGTGGCCGCCGACAGGGCGATCACCGCCAGCACGATCAGCAGGGCCGGCAGCCCGGTCACGGCCGAGTGGGCGCTGGAGGACGCCAGGTCCACCGCGGAAGGCGCGGGCGATGCGGGCGCCACCTTGCCCCCGGAGGTGGTTGCCGCCCCCTTCGCCGCCGAGCCGGCGGCATTGACGCCATTGACGCCCGGCGCGTTGAGCGAGTTGTTCAGTCCGGGCGGCACGTAGCTGCCACCGACGCCCGAGCCGGCGCCGTAGCCCTTGGGCATCGTCTTGTCCGCGACGGTCTGACCGGTGGGCCGGTAGCGCAGGGTCGGACCACCAGTGGTGCCGGAGTGCGAACCGGTGCCCGTCACGGTGTGGGCCGAACCGGTACCGGGCAGCTTGCCACCCACATTGGGCAGCGTCGGGGTCGTCACACCCGGCACGCCGACGCCGGGCAGCTGCCCGACGACGGGAGCACTCGGAGAGGCCGACACGCTCGGCAGCTGGACCGCGATGCCACCCGCGGGCGGCGAATCCGCGACCACGACCTTGCCGACGTACTGGTTGGACGCGTTCAGCGCGACCCCGGCCTGCTTGAGCGCGTTCCCGTCGAGGTTGATGTTCGTGACGGTCGTCCCCAGCAGGCCGACCGTGACCGATTGCGCCGTCCAGCTGAAGCTGAACGTTCCCTTGGACGGGAAGGCGAACCGGGCCGCGTTGGCGCCGGACCCGGACTTGAGGACGACGTCCTTGTTGGACGAGGCTCCGAAACCGCCGCCGAAGTGCACCTTGACCTGGTAGCCCGCTACCCCGTTGACCAAACCGCCGAGCAGCCCGTCCAGGCCGAGCTTCTTCAGGCCTGCGGTCGGTGCCGTGGATGCGGTGAAGTTGACCGCGTCGCCGGGGTGGATGCCGATGACGGAACCGCCGGTCGGGGAATCGGCCGTGACGACGCCGGACAGGGACAGCTGGGCGTCGACGGTCGAGCTGGCGCCGGCCGACTGGGCGTGCATCACGAGGCCGCCGGAGACGAGCAGGGCCGAGAGCCCGAGACCGACAAGCCTGCGGACGTTCATCGAAACCCCTTAAACCAGGCAATGCGGACGGTGGCTGCGGAACAGGCTAACCCTACTGATCAGTAGTCAGCAACAACAGTCTTCCGCCGACGGATTCCAGCGACTGTTCCTCGACCACGCAGAGATCAACGATCCGCCGCCCCCGAGGTGACGGCCCGAGGTGACGGCCAGAGGTGACGGCCAGAGGTGACGGCCAGAGGTGACGGCCAGAAGTGACGGCCGGCTGTCGGTGGGCGGTCGTAAGGTGACGATCATGTCCGACACCGCCCCCGTCCAGCGCGCCATCGGGGCGCACGTCGACTCGACCGACCCGCTCGCCGCCGGCCACGCCGTCGACGCAGCCGCGATTCAGTTCTTCCTAGCTGATCCGCAGGGCTGGAAGGCCCCGAAGGAACACCCGCACGCCGATGCCATCAAGGCGGCGATCAAGGACGACGCCGTCACGGTGTACGTCCACTCGCCCTACGTCCTGAACCTCGCCACCACGAACAACCGCATTCGGATCCCGAGCCGCAAGCTGCTGGGCCAGCACGCGGCGGCCGCGGCCGAGATCGGCGCCAAGGGCTTGATCGTGCACGGGGGGCACGTAACGAACACCGACGACCCGGCCACCGGCATCGACAATTGGCGAAAGGTCTTCGCCTACGCGGCCGACAGCGGCGGTTTTCCACTTCCCATCCTGATCGAGAACACCGCCGGCGGCACCCACGCCATGGCTCGGCACCTCGATCGCATCGCTCAGCTCTGGGACGCCATCGGCGAGTACCAACCCGGTTTCTGCCTCGACACCTGCCACGCCCACGCCGGTGGAGAAGACCTGGACGGAATCGTGGACCGCGTGCTGGCCATCACCGGCCGAATCGACCTCGTGCACGCCAACGACAGCCGGGACACCTTCGACTCCGGCGCCGACCGGCACACCAACTTCGGCACCGGCTTCATCGCGCCCGAGGCGATCGCCGCCGTCGCGAAGCAGGCCGGCAGCGATGTCATCGTCGAGACGCCCGCCGACGGTCAGGCCGAGGACATCACGTTCCTGCGGGCCAACACCTGAGTGGGGCGCTCGGGCCGTCCGCCGCTAGCCGGTGGCGCGGACCAGGGCCAGTAGTTCCTCCGCAGCCGAGGCGACCGGTACCTCACGGCGTTCGTCGGTGGCCCGGTCCTTGATCTCGACGGTGCCGCCGGCCAGTCCTCGTCCCACGATCACGATCGTCGGGACGCCGATGAGTTCGGAATCCTTGAACTTCACGCCCGGAGACACGCCACGGCGGTCGTCGTAGAGCACCCGGACACCGGCCTCCTCCAGCGAGGAAACCAGCGCCTGCGAGGCTTCGAACACCGCTTCGTCCTTGCCGGTGGCCACCACGTGCACGTCGGCCGGCGCGACGATCCGCGGCCACGACAGGCCCTTGTCGTCCAACGTCTGCTCGGCGAGTGCTGCCACCGCCCGGGTCACCCCGACCCCGTAGGACCCCATCGTCACCGTCGCCGGCTTGCCGTCCGGACCGAGCGCGGTCAGACCGAAAGTCTCGGCGTACTTGCGTCCGAGCTGGAAGACGTGGCCCAGCTCGATGCCGCGGGCGATCTCCAGCCGGGCCCCGCACACCGAGCACCGGTCCCCGTCGCGGATCTCGACCGCGCCGATCTCGCCGTCGGCCTCGAAGTCCCGGCCACGCACCACGAAGGCGGCGTGCTTGTCCGCCTCGTTCGCACCGGTGACCCAGGCCGAACCGGGAACCACCAGCGGGTCGACCAGAAACCGGACCTTGGTCGCGGAGGATTCGCCCAGGATCTGCGGGCCGATGTAGCCCTTGACCAGCGCGGGCACCGCCGCGAGATCGTCCGGGCCGGCCTGCTCGACCTCGACCGGTTCGAGCTGCCCGGCCAGCCGCTTGAGGTCGACCTCCCGGTCACCGGGAACGCCGACGACGAGCAGCGACCACGCCTTCTCGCCCGGCGCCCGGGTCCGCAGCACCACGTTCTTCAAGGTGTCCGCGGCGCCGAACTCGCGGCCGACATCAAGGGTGTTGAGCCGGTCCACCAGCGTGTCGATGGTGGGCGTGTCCGGGGTGTCCAGGACCACCGATGCGGGCTGGGCGGACGGATCCTGGGCGGGTGGCGAGGCGATCACGACGGCCTCGGTGTTGGCCGCGTAGTCGCAGTTGGTGCACTGGACGAACGTGTCCTCACCGGAGGGGGTGGGGGCCAGGAACTCCTCCGACGCCGACCCGCCCATCGCACCGGACACCGCGAACACGATGCGATAGTCGAACCCGAGGCGGGAGAAGATCCGCTCGTAGGCGTCGCGGTGCGCCTGGTAGGACGCCGCGAGGCCCTCGTCGGTCAGGTCGAAGGAGTAGGAGTCCTTCATGATGAACTCGCGGCCGCGCAGGATGCCGGCCCGGGGCCGCGCCTCGTCGCGGTACTTCGTCTGGATCTGGAACAGCGACAGCGGATAGTCCTTGTACGACGAAAGCTCGCCCTTGACGAGCAGCGTGAACAGCTCCTCGTGCGTGGGGGCGAGCAGGTAGTCGTTCGTCTTGCGGTCCTGCAACCGGAACAGCCCGTCGCCGTAGGCCTCCCATCGCCCCGACGCTTCGAAGACCTCACGCGGGATCAGCGCGGGGAAGTGGACTTCCTGGGCACCGATGCCCACCATCTCCTCGCGCACGACCTTCTCGACGTTGCGCAGCACCTCCAGGCCCAGCGGCAGCCAGCTGTAAATGCCGGGTGCCACCCGCCGGACGTAACCGGCGCGCACCAGTAGCTTGTGGCTCGGGACCTCGGCGTCGGCCGGATCGTCGCGCAGGGTGCGCAGGAACAACGTCGACATCCGCAAAGCCACGGCGAGGACTCCTCATCAGCATTGGTGGGCAACCGGCGAACGGCTACGCCGCGAATGCCCAACCCGAGAGCTTAGTTGAGCTGCCCGCGGCGATTTCCGATCGGCTCAGCCGGGCCGGACCGCGGCCGATCGGCTCAGCCGGCCCGCACCGGCGAGGCGTCGCGCACGAAGTTGGCCAGATCCTCCGACTGCTGCAGCCGCGACGGTTCGTGGACGTACATCATGTGGCCGGCCGGGTAGTAAGCGGTCGAGATGTTGCCGCGCAGCTCAGCGGGGATCGGTAGGTGGGCCAGTACGTGCTCGGCTGCGAAATAGGGCGTCGCCCCGTCGTGATAGCCGAAGGCGACGTGCACCTTCAGGTGCGGGTTGGCCCGCATGGCCCGTGCCAGGCGGCGGGAGACGTTGACCGCCTCGCCCTCGAACTCCTTGTAGGACCAGGGCTGGACCTTGGGCGAGATCAGCTCGTAGGGCAGGTCGTTGGCATATCCGAGTTCGTCCCGGACGTAGTGGTTGAGCCCGGCCGAGTAGGGCCCGGCAATCGCGTCGTAGCTGGGATCCTCGTCGAAGCGATCCGCGACCCCGTCATGGAGCCAGCCGGCGAACCGTCCGTCCAGGCGCCCGACCGTGCGGCCGGATGCGCGCAGCAGCTCGGTGTAGAAGCGCACGTGCTCCAGGCGCAGGTCCGAGCGCAGCACGTAGTCGGCCGTGAGCCCGGTGAGCGAGGCCACACGTGCGGCCGCCTCCTGGCGCTCGGCCTCGGACAGCCGGTTGCCCCGCGACAGCACGTAGGGGTAGTCACGGGAGGCGTATTCCTCGGCGTCCCGCAGCACGCTCCGCAGCGATTTCCGGCCGTGTTTGCCGTGGTAGTGGGCGATGGCGGCAAAGGTCGGCAGGAAGAGGATCGAAGGCCAGTCGTTGCCGACCTGGGGACGAATCGTGCCCATGTCCAGCACGGAGGAGATGAGCATGATCCCGTTGCAGTACAGGCCGAACTTCTCCTGCAGGTGATGGGCCAGGGCCGCTGCCCGCAGTGTGCCGTAGGACTCGCCCGCGAGGAACTTCGGTGACATCCAGCGATCGTTGCGCGAGGTCCACAACCGGATCAGCTCACCGACGGCGTCCAGATCTCGGGCGTAGCCGTGGTACTCGTCCGCCTTCTCACCGTTGGCCATCCGCGAGTACCCGGTGCTGACCGGGTCGATGAACACGATGTCGGACACGCTCAGCAACGACTCGGCGTTGTCGGCCAGTGCGTAGGGCGGGGGCAGCAGCTCGGCGGCGTCGCCCATGACGATGCGCCGCGGCCCGAACAGCCCGAGGTGCAACCACACCGACGACGAGCCGGGACCACCGTTGAAAGCGAACGTGATCGGGCGACGCGACTTCTCCGCACCATCGAGGGTGTAGGACGTCACGAACATCTCCGCCTTGGGCACCAGGCCGTCGAAGCGGCCGTCGGTGATCTTCTCCTCGCGGAGCACGACCCGACCCGCGGTCGCCGTGTACGCCAGGGACTTCCGGCCGATCTTGAGCGTGTGGTGCGTCGTGACGAGATCGTCCACGGGCGGCGGCGCGGCCGATGAAGCCAGCGGTGAAGCGGGCGGTGAAGCAGGCGGCGAATCGGGCGGCGAATCGGGCCGTCCCGCGCTGGCCTGTGAGTCCGGTCTGGCGTCGGAAGGGGCGTCGGCACCGAGGCCGGCGCTCGCTGTGGGGCTTGCGGTGGGCTCGGCTTCGGGGGTGCTCACTCGGCCGAGGGTAGCGAAGCGGGCAGCTCCAGGCGCGTCGGCGCTCGGCCCAGCACCCGGTCATCGTCGGCCGGCAGGTCAGCGAAGACCCCGGCACCGGGATCGGGTTCCTCCCGCGAGCGCACGATGTCCAGCTCCGGATGCCTGATCTCCACGACCACCAGCACCACGAGCGCCAGCAGAACCGCGTCGCGCACGAGCAGGATCGACGTCAGGCCCTCGTAGGTCATCGCGTGGTTGGGGTCGGCCCCGGACACCAGCCAGAGCAGAGTCGCGATCCAGACCGCGATCTCGCAGACCTGCCAGATGATGGCCAGGCGCCAGCGGGGACGGGCCAGGGCCAGCAAGGGCACCAGCCAGACCGAGTACTGCGGGCTCCACACCTTCGTGGTGAGCAGGAACGCGGCGACGACGAGGAAGCAGAGCTGGGCCAGGCGCGGGCGGGACGGCGCACTCAACGCGATCAGGCTGATGATCACCAGCGCGCTGAGCAGCAGGGCGGCCACGGCCGCGCCGGGCGGAACCCAACCGCCACTGGACGGGGTGGAGAAGTGCGATGGGAAATAGTGGTTGAGCATGGCCCAGAACGTGCTGGCCTCGGCCGGACGGGAGGCCGAGAAGGTGTAGAACTCCTTCCACCCGGTGGTCCACGCCAGAGCGACCGGCACATTCACCGCGAGCCAGACCGCCAACGCGGACGCGCCCGTCCACACCACCGGCCGCCAGGACCGGGTCCGGAACGCCAGCAGTGCCAGCGGTACGAGCAACAGCGCCGGATACAGCTTGGCCGCCGTCCCGAGGCCGATCATCACGCCGGCGGCGATCGGCCGGCCACGGGCCCACGCCCACAGCGCCGCAGACGCGAAGGCCATGGCGATCAGGTCCCAGTTGGAGAAGGCGTGGAAGATCAACAGGGGGCTGGCCGCGAAGAGCGCGACGTCCCATTGCCGGCGCCGACCGGCCGCGCCGGCGGTGGCGGCCACAGCCAGCAGGCCACAGACGGCCAGCATCAAGCAGGTGACGACGCCGAAGACGATGCCTTCGTCCTTGCCCGGCAACGACGAGCTCTCGGCGAGGGCGTGCCAGCCCCGGGTCAGTTCGGCCGAGACCCACATGAATCCGCCCGTGACGACGGGGTACTCCACGGCGTGATCGCGATACGGGACCGCCCCGTCGGCGAGCCCTTCGGCCGACCAGAGCGGGATGACGTCCGAATAGCAGGCGCGGGTGTATTGCGAGTTGGCCACCCATTGCCCGTTGGCACACGGAGACTTCTGTACGTACGCCAACGTCAGGGTGACCGCGGCCAGGGCGAGCAAAACCTTGATGGTCGTCCACCAGCCACCCGAGGTCCTGGCGTAGCGACCTACCGGCCCACCGATCGCTCCGGCGGCTCGCTCGATCGTCGGATCCGTGCGGGACGGCGGGATCACCGGCGTGACAAGGGGTACTGCCATGCGAGCACCCTAACGTCCACCGCCGGCGCAGCTTCGACCCCGAGCGGCGACGCGAACGGCTCGACCCCCGCCACCGGCCCGACGCCCGCCGCTCATCCCGCCGGCGCTCCAGCCGGTGTCGTCGTCGCCGCGCCTTGCGGAGCCTGGGAGGTGGTGGTCGGCGTCGGTGAGGCGGGCGGCGTGGTGGTCGTGCAGATCACGCCGAGCACGCCACAGGACTTCGACGGGGTGGGCGTCGGGGTCGGCGTCGGAGTGGGGGCCGGCGCGGTCGTGGTCGGTGCGGTCGTCGACGGTGCCGTGCTCGACGGCGCGGTCGTCGACGGCGCGCTGCTCGACGGCTTGGTCGAACTCGGTGCGATGTTGGCGCCCTTGGTGATCATCTGGGTCGTCGGCAGCGGCTCGTTCGGCTGGCCGTTGAGGTAGGCGTCCATGAACGCCTTCCACGTGAGCCCCGGCAGGTCGCGGCCGTACTCCTGGCCGCCGGAGGCGTTGTGGATCGGCTTGGTCCCACCGGTACCGACCCAGACCGCCGTCGACAGCTGCGGGGTGTATCCGACCATCCAGGCGTCGCTGTTCTGTCCGGCGTTCGGACCGGTCTGGATACCCGCGGTCCCGGTCTTGGCCCCGGACTGGCGGCCGCCGGCCAGCGAATCCAGCGACCAGTCGGCAATCGGCTTGAGGCTCAGCCCGACGTCGTTGGCGACCTTCGGGTCCATCGCCCGCGACCCCGAGACCTTGTGCCGGTAGAGGACGTTGCCCTGGGCGTCGGCCACCTTGGCGACGAAGAAGGTCTTGTGCGCGGTACCGCCGTTGGCGATCGTGGCGAAGCCGTTGGCCTGGTCGACGGGCCGCACCGCGTAGTCGGCGTCCCCGATGCCGATGCCGAAGCTCACCGTTCCGTCCTTACGGATAAGGGTTTTCTTGCCGCTGCCGTTCACGTCGCGGATACCCGACGCGATCGCCATGTCGCGTACGTTGTCCGGCCCCACCTTGTTGGCCATCGCGTCGAACACCGTGTTCAGCGAGACCTTCATCGCGAAGTCCACGCGCACCGCCGGGCTGGAGTACTGCAGGTCCGAGGGATCGTTGTTGACCACCGTCCCGGCGATGTTCTGCGGGGAGGAGCCGTTCACCGTCGAGGAGATCGCATACGCCGCGTTCTTGCCGTCGACGTTCTGCTGCAGGGCGGTGGCGAGGGTGTAGGGCTTGAAGGACGAACCGGGCGGACGGTAGCCGTTGGCGTAGTCGAAGTCGGTACCCGTGGAGTTGCCGTAGTAGGCGACCACGCCACCGTTGGCCGGGTTGACGGCCACGAGCGCCGGCCGCGTCCCGTCCTTCTTCTGCTGCGGGCTCAGGTTGGCGAAGGTCGACTTGACCGCCGCGATCGCGTCGGACTCGGCCGTGCGATTGATGGTTGTCGTGATCCGCAGTCCCTTGGCGTTGATCTCCGACTCCGGGATGCCGTTGTCGGCCAGTTCCTGCTTGACCTGGGTCCACACCAGTCCGAGCGGCCCGTCCAGGGCTGAGGACTTGGCCGCCGCCTTCTTGATCGTGGTCGGGAACTTCAGCGTGTCACGCTCGGTCTGGCTGAGCTTTCCGATGCTGACCATGCCGTCCACCACATAGCCCCAGCGATCCTTCGCCGCGGTCGGCGTGATTCGGGGGTCGTAGTACTCCGGCGACTTGATCACGGCCGCGAGCAGCGCGCCCTGGGACACCGTCAACTGCTGCACATTCACGCCGAAGTAGGCCTTGGCCGCCGCCTGGATCCCGTAGGCCCCGCGGCCGAAGTAGATGGTGTTGAGGTAGTTCTCCAGGATGGTGTCCTTGGAGTACTCACGGCTGAGCTTGAGCGCGATGGCCGCCTCCTTGACCTTGCGGCCGAGGGTCTGGTCCGAACTCAGGTACGCGTTCTTGACGTACTGCTGCGTGATGGTCGAACCGCCCTGAACGGAACCACCCTTGATGTCGTTGAGGACCGCCCGCAACGTGCCGCGGATCGAGATCCCGGGCTCGGAGTAGAAACCGCGGTCCTCGGCCGCGATGACCGCCGACCGGACGTGCTCGGGCACTTTGGACAGAGGCACGCTGGTCCGGTTCTCGCCACCGGTGATGCTCGCGATCGGCGTCCCGTCGGAGTACAGGAGTTGGGCCGTCTGGCTGGTGTTCAGCGAGTCCGGGCTGGGGACGTTGACCACCTTGTAGACGCCGATGGCGGCCACGGTGAACAGCAACGCGAACACCGCCAGCAGGCTGGTGGCGATCACACCGATTCGGCGGCTGACCCGCTTACCGGTGCTCATCCGCGCGATGCGGCGCTTCTTCAGCGCACGCCGGCGCTTCCACCCGTTCATCGCGGCGAGCTCGGCCGCGGTCGGTCCGACTGCGCGCTTGGCCCGCCGCGAGCCCGGCTTGGCCCCCCAAAGGTCCCCCGGTCCGTGGGCCCGCTTGCCGGCGCCGTTGCCGGCGCGCGAACCCGGTTGGGACGGGCCGTCGGTCCGGCCGTTGCGGCTAGGACCTCGATCACCGGATCGGCTGTCGGGGCGATAGTCGTCGGACACGCTGGAACTCCCTGGGTCGGTGGCAGGCGGACGGCCGCGCAATTGACGGCAACCCGACACGACAGTACGGGCGGTGGCCTAGGTGCACGATTTGAGCGCTCACCGGCGTCTCAGGTGTGTCCGACCACCCGCCGTGTCGAACTGATGTATCGTGGCGATACATCCGCACGCTATAACGGTGCGATATGCGGGAGGGGGGACGTCAATGCTGGAGATCGCGGTACTGGGTCTGCTCAACGAGTCCCCGATGCACGGCTACGAACTCCGCAAACGGTTGTCGAGCCTGCTCGGCGCCTTCCGCGCGTTCTCCTACGGCTCGCTCTACCCGACGCTGCGCCGGCTGCAGGAGGCGGGCTGGATCGACGAGGAAACGCCGCTGTACGACACGGCCGACCCCGCCGGTATCGGCTTCGCCGGCCGGTCCAAGCGCGGCAAGAAGGTCTACAAGCTGACCGCCGAGGGCAAGGAGCATTTCGCCTCGCTGCTCGCCGCGGTCGGCCCCGAGGCCTATGACGACGAAGGCTTCGGTACCCGTCTGGCGTTCTTCGCCCAGACCCGCTCCGACATCCGCCTGCAGATCCTCGAAGGCCGCCGGCAACGGATGACCGAGCAGGCCGACGGCATGCGGACCTCCATCGCTCGCACCCGCGAACGGATGGATCGCTACACCCTGCAATTGCAGGAGCACGGCCTGGAGTCCGCCGACCGCGAGGTCCGTTGGCTCACCGAACTGATCGAGAGCGAGCGGTCCACCAAACCGCCCGGTCCTGGCTGACGGGCCGTTCGCACCAGTCCCACCACCCGCTGACGAGCACCTTCCGGCAACGGGGCACCACCGAGCACGACCAGCACCACCCGCATGACCAGACCAAAAGAACCGAGCAACACCACCACTAAGGAGGAGCCCGCCATGGGTTCGGAAAACGGCAGCGGTCGCATCCGCGTAGCCATCGTCGGCGTAGGCAACTGTGCCGCGTCGCTCGTGCAGGGCGTGCACTTCTACCGTGACGCCGACCCGTCGGGCACCGTCCCGGGTCTGATGCACGTCAAGTTCGGCCCGTACCACGTCAGCGACATCGACTTCGTCGCCGCGTTCGACGTGGACGCGAAGAAGGTCGGTCGCGACCTGTCCGAGGCCATCGTCGCCTCGGAGAACAACACCATCAAGATCGCGGACGTCCCCCCGCTGGACGTTCCCGTCCTGCGCGGTCACACCCTCGACGGCCTCGGCAAGTACTACCGCGAGACCATCGAGGAGTCCGACGAGCAGCCCGTCGACGTCGTCAAGGTTCTCAAGGACGCCGCTGTCGACGTCCTGATCTGTTACCTGCCGGTCGGTTCGGAGGACGCCGCGAAGTTCTACGCGCAGTGCGCCATCGACGCCAAGGTCGCCTTCGTCAACGCCCTGCCCGTCTTCATCGCCGGTACCCCCGAGTGGGCCGCGAAGTTCGAAGAGGCCGGTGTGCCGATCGTCGGTGACGACATCAAGTCCCAGGTCGGCGCGACGATCACACACCGCGTCATGGCCAAGTTGTTCGAGGACCGTGGCGTAGTGCTGGACCGCACCTACCAGCTCAACGTCGGTGGCAACATGGACTTCAAGAACATGTTGGAGCGTGACCGCCTCGAGTCGAAGAAGATCTCCAAGACCCAGTCGGTCACCTCGAACCTGACCGGTCCGCTCGGCGGCAAGATCTCTGACCGCAACGTCCACATCGGCCCGTCGGACTACGTCCAGTGGCTCGACGACCGCAAGTGGGCCTACGTCCGGCTCGAGGGTCGTGCCTTCGGTGAGGTTCCGCTGACCCTCGAGTACAAGCTCGAGGTCTGGGACTCGCCCAACTCGGCCGGCATCATCATCGACGCCCTGCGCGCCGCGAAGATCGCCAAGGACCGTGGGATCGGTGGCCCGATCCTGTCGGCGTCCTCGTACTTCATGAAGTCCCCGCCGGTCCAGTACGACGACACCACGGCCCGGCAGCAGGTCGAGGCTTTCATCAACGGTGATATCGAGCGCTAAGCGCCCCGCCTGACCGTTCACACGGAAGAGGCCGGGATTCCTTCGGGAATCCCGGCCTCTTCTCACGTTGAGGTTGCCCTCGTTGCGAGCCCACCACCGTTGACGTTGCCCTTGTTGCGTGACGTCCACGAGCAACTTGGGCAACCTCTACGTCAGACGGCCCGCAACTTGGGCAACCTCAACGTCCGACGGCCCGCAACTTGGGCAACCTCAACGTCAGACGGTGAACCCGCTGATGACGATGCGGAGCTCGTCCGACAGGCGCGCCAGCTCTGCCGCCGACTGCTCGGTCTGCGCGACGCCCTCGCGAGAGGATTGGGCGACGGACACGACGGTGTCCAGGCTGACCGCGATCTGCGAGACGCCGGAGGCCGCTTCGTTCACCGATCGCGAGATCTCCACGGTGGTGGCGGCCTGCTCCTCGACCGCCGCGGCGATGGTGGTCTGGTACTCGTTGATGTTCTCGATGATCTCGAAGACCCGGCCGATGGCCTCCACCGCAGCGGTGGTGTCGCCCTGGATCTTCTCCACCCGGGACGAGATCTCCTCCGTCGCCTTGGCGGTCTCCTGGGCCAGGTCCTTGACCTCGGAGGCAACCACGGCAAAGCCCTTGCCTGCTGCCCCCGCCCGCGCAGCCTCGATCGTGGCGTTGAGCGCCAGCAGGTTCGTCTGCTCGGCGATGGCGGTGATGACCCGGACGACGCTGCCGATCTGCGAGGACGATTCGCCGAGCCGGGTGACGGTCTCCGTCGCCGCCCGGGCCTCGGTCACGGCGGTGGCCGCCACCTGGACCGCGTTGGCCGAAGACTGCTCGATCTCGTTGATCGAGGCCGTCATCTGCTCGGTCGCCGCGGCCACCGTCTGCACATGTGTGGACACCTCGTCGGCAACCGCGGCGGCGTTGGCCGACTCACGCGCCGTCTCGTCCGCGGTGGCCGAAACCTGGGCCCCGATCACGGTCAACTGCTCGGCGCTGCTGGCCAGGCCGACAGCGGAGGACCCGATGGACGACAACGTGTGCCGCAGCGAGCCCTGGGCCTTGTCGAGAGCGCCCGCCATCCGCCCGATCTCATCCTTGGCCTGCACCCCCGCGGACTGGGTCAGGTCACCCTCGGACAGGTGTTCCAGCACCCGCTGGACCCGGCTGAGTGGTTTGGCGATCATCAGCACCAGGCCGACCCCGAGCACGATGAGCAGCAGCGCGGCGACCCCCAGGACCGTCCACGACAAGCGGACCGCATCGCTCTTGGTTGTCTGGATGTGGACCAGACCGTCGGTCATCTCCTGCTCGTCCAACGCGGTGAGCTTGTCGAAGGCCGCCTGCAGGGTGTCGACCAGCGGACCGATCTGGGCCTGGTAGATCGTCGCGAACTTCGCGTTCATCGCCGCGGTGTGGACACCCTTGGCCATCGGCAGCAGCACGTTGTCCGAGATCTGGATGATCTGGTTGATGACCGGCGTCACCGAGGCGTCGAAGAGCTGCCGCTGGACGGCCGGAAGGTTCTGGGAGTAGGCCGCCAGACCGGCGACGGTCAGCGCCTTCTTCTTGGCGTAGGTGTCCAGGCCGTCGGCGATGTCGGCCGGAGCGTTGAACATGCCGGCCTGCACGAGGTTGATCCGCATCCGGGCGAACGCCTCGCGGGTCACGCCGAAGTCGACCGCGCGCTTGGACGCTCCCGCGACGACCGTGTTGGCGGTCGACTCGGTCTTGGAGATGCCGGAGGTGCCGATGACGCCGACGAGGGCCGTGGCGAGCAACCCGAGCACCACCAGCAAGCTGACCTTGCCGGCGACCGGCACGTTGGTCAGGATGCGAAGCGGGTTCCGGCGAACGCTCGTCGCGCCCGCAGCGGACAGGACGGGTTGTGCCACAACAGTCACGGGGAATGCCTCCGGGTTCGGTGCCGGCGGCCCTCCGTATGAGGCCTTGACGGCAACAGTCACGGTCCCCATCGTCGGATTACAAGATCACCTGAATGGTCGATCCCGGCTTCCCGAGCGCACCGGTCACTCCCGGGCCCGCGCTACACCGTGAGCTGGGCAGTGCCGGTGCCGGTCCCCTCCGACAGCACGGGAGCGGGGTCGGTGTCCGAGGGCGGCATCAGGACCACGGGACAGGGCGAACGCAGGACGACCTGCGGCGCGATCAGGGACTTGCCCACGGTCGCCAGCCCACCGGCGCGAGGCGAGTCGAGCACGAGCAACTGTGCGCCGACCGCCGCTGCCAGCAACACCGACGAGGCGGACCCGCGGCGCAGCGAGAAGGAGATCCGGAGCGCCTCCAGATCGCCGACGGCTCGCTCCAGTTCGGCGCGCAGCCGTTCCTCCTCCTCGACGAAGGCGTCTTCCGGCGCGACCGGGCTGATCGCGCTCGGACGCCCCCCGGGCGCCGAGGGCGTGCGCGGACCGCGCCAGGCGGTTACCGCCACCACGGAGGTGTCCCGCAGGTGCGCCTCGGCTGCGGCCCACCGGACCGCGTCGGGCGATCCGGTACGTCGGGACACACCGACCACGATCGGACTGGCCATCGGGTTCGGGCCTGCGTTGCCATGTGGCTCGCTCATGGGTTCAGGCCACCTCTTCCAGCTCGTCCGAGGCCTTGGTCAGCGGGTCGGCGATGTCCTCCAGCGACCGGCGCTCGGCGTTGATCGCGAGGAAGAAGGCGACGATCCCACCGAAGATCATCACGCCCGCTCCCAGGTAGTAGCCCACGGTGAGCGGTCCCCGGGGCGGGTTGGCGTTGTTCGCGCCGCCGATCAGGTGGCCGTAGAGCGACGTGGCGATCGCACCGCAGATCTGGGCGATGGAGAAGAAGACCGCGATCGCCTGGCCGCGCAGTTCCAGCGGGAAGATCTCGCTGACGGTCAGATAGGCCGAGGACGCACCGGCGGAGGCGAAGAAGAAGATGATGCACCACAGGATGGTCTGGGTGGTCGCGTTCAGCGAACCCGCCTGGAACAGGTAGGCCGAGATGGCCAGTAGGACCCCGGACAACGTGTACGTCCCGGTGATCATCACCCGCCGGCCGATCGTGTCGAACAGCGGTCCCAGCAGCAGCGGCCCGAGCAGGTTTCCGAACGCGAAGGGCAGGAAGTAGTAGCTCGTGTGGGCGCTGCTGACCTTGAAGAAGTGTTCGAGCACCAGTGCGTAGGAGAAGAAGATCGCGTTGTAGAGGAAGGCCTGGGTCGCCATCAGTGAGATGCCCAGGATCGTCCGCCGCGGGTAGGTGGAGAAGAAGATCCCGAAGAGCTGGCCGAACGGGATCCACTTCTGCGGGACGATCTTGATGGCCTTCTTGTCGTCCACCTCGGGCAGCTCGTGACCGTCGTTGCGGACCCGTTCCTCGATGTCGTCCAGGGTCCGTTCGGCTTCCTCGGCGTGCCCGTGGGTCATCTGCCAGCGCGGGCTCTCCGGGATGTGCCGGCGCAGACCGATGATCAACAGCCCCAGCAGCGGTCCGATGAAGAAGCCGATGCGCCAGCCCACACTCTTGGGGACGGCGTCGGACAGCAGGTAGAGGTTGGCGGCTGCGCCGATCGCGGCACCGCCCCAGTAGGTGCCGTTGATCGCGATGTCCACCCGGCCGCGATAGTGGGACGGGATCAGCTCGTCGATCGCGGAGTTGATGGCGGAGTACTCCCCGCCGATTCCGACCCCGGCGACGAACCGGAACGCGGCCAGCACCCAGAAGTTCCAGGACAGCCCGGCCAGACCGGAGCCGACGAGATAGATGGCCAACGTCAGCATGAAGATCTTGCGGCGCCCGATGCGGTCGGTGATCCGGCCGAAGAACAGCGCGCCGACCACCTGGCCGACGAGATAGACCGACCCGAGCGCGCCCACGTCGGCGTTGGTCAGGCCGAGGCTGTCCTTGAAGCCCGCCTGGGAGACGATCTGGATCTCCAGGCCGTCCAGGATCCAGGACACCCCGAGTCCGACGACGATGAGCCAGTGGAACCGTGCCCACGGCAGTCGATCGAGCCGGGCGGGGACCACGCTGCGGACGGCGCGGGGCCGCTGCGGGCTGGTCTTGCTGGAACTGCCGATCGGCTGGCCTGGCGTCGCTGCCGTCACCGCACACCTCGTCGGGTCGCGCCGGCTCGCGTGTTCAGCCAGCCTGTATGTCCTACACCTCCGACGCCTTCGGTACCAACCACGCAACCCCGACTTAACCGAGCAATCAGTTCAGGCCGGCGTCGACGGGGTAGGTCGACAACAGCGACAGCGGCGCGGACTGGCGGCGCAGGACGGTCCGCCACAGGCCGCCTGGCTGCTGGGAGAACACGTCGTCCAGGCCGCCGGCGACCACGAACCACCCGCCGTCGGCGATCTCGTCGTCCAACTGCCCGACCGACCACCCGGAGTGGCCGGCGAAGACCCGCAGGCTGGCCGCACTCACCGCAACCTCGCTCGGCTCGGCGTCCAGGTCGACCAGGGCCAGGCCGCCGCTGACCGCGCGCAGGCCGTTGCCGGCATCGGTCGAGCCGGCCAGCCGTCCCAGGCCCAGCGCCCCGTCGCGCTGCACCGGTCCGCCTTGGAAGACGACGGACGGCTCGCTCATGACCTCCTGCCAGTCCGGCAGGATCTGGCCCACCGGGGTGTGCGACGGGCGGTTGATGATGACCCCGACCGAGCCGGTCTCGTCGTGCTCGATGAGGAAGACGACCGTTCGGAAGAACTCGGGGTCGCTCAGCGCCGGGGCAGCGACCAGCAGTCTGTGGGCGGCGGGTGGCAGCTGCCACGAGTCCCGACCGTCATGCGCCATCGGTGTCTCCTTCCCTCCCCGTACATCCTGCACCCGGGGGACAGGCAGGACGGATACGGTTCATCCGTGGCGCGCAGTGAATCGATTCCGACGCACGACCCGACGATCGGCACGCCCGGTCAAGCGGGTCAAGACGGACAGGCACGGCGCGCGGCCGGACCGCGACGGCTGAGCGGGACCGGTCTCGGCCGTCTGCTGGCGTTGCCGGGCCTGCGCCGGTTGCTCGGAGCCCGGTTGTCGGGACAGTTCGCCGACGGCGTCTTCCAGGCCTCGCTCGCGGGGGCGGTCCTGTTCAACCCGGAGCGGCAGGCCCATGCCGCCGACATCGCCGCCGGTTTCGCGGTCCTGTTGCTTCCGTACTCAGTCCTCGGTCCGTTCGCCGGGGTGCTGCTCGACCGGTGGTGGCGGCAACGGGTCCTGCGCAACGCAAACTTGATCCGCGCCGTCCTGGTCTGTGGCGTGGCGGCGGAGATCGCCCTCGGTGTACACGGCCAGCCGTTCTACCTCAGCGCGCTGGTGGTGATCTCGATCAACCGGTTCGTGCTGTCGGCGCTGTCGGCCTCGCTCCCGCACGTCGTCGACCCGGAGCGGCTGATCACCGCCAATGCGCTGTCCACGACGTCCGGGGCGGTGGCGACATCTGTGGGGGGCGGCGTCGCCATCGGGCTGCGGGCGCTGTTCGGCGGCGACAACGCCGGCTCGGCCGCGGTCTCGGCCGGATCGGCGGTGTTCTACCTGGCTGCGGCGACGCTGGCGGCGGCCTTCGCCGTCGCCGACCTCGGCCCTGACGACCTCACCCGGGACCGGCGGGAGACGGTGCGGTCCGTGCTGCGCGGACTGGCGGCCGGCGGGGCCCACGTCCGGTCCCACCCCTCGGTCGTGCGGGCTTTCGCCGTGATCTCCGTCCACCGCTTCGCCTACGGGGTCACCGCGATCACGACCCTGCTCCTCTACCGGAACTACTTCTCCGACGAGGGTTTTTTCCGGGCCGGCCTGCCCGGCCTGGCGCAGGTCGTGGCGGCAATCGCGGTGGGCGGCGGGCTGGCCGCGGTGGTGACTCCGTGGGCCGCCCGCCGGCTGGGCTTCACCCGCTGGCCGGCCGTCCTGCTCATCTTCGCCGGCATCGTCGAACTCCTCCTCGGCCTGCCCTTCCGGTTGCAGACCTTCCTGCCGGCCGCGGCGATGCTCGGATTCTCGGCCCAGGGCATCAAGATCTGCGTGGACACCCTGGTCGCTCAGCGGGTGCAGGACGACTTCCGCGGGCGCGTGTTCTCCCTCTACGACACGTTGTTCAACCTGCTGTTCGTGTCCGCCGCGGTGCTGACCGCGCTTCTGCTTCCGGAGTCCGGGCGCTCGGTGCTGGCGGTCACGGTGATCGCAGTGGTGTACCTCGCGGTCGGAGTCGGCTACTACGCCTCACACGACGAGGACGCCTGAGCACAGCGCCTACTGCTGCTCGCCCCACCATTGCAGCAGCGCGGCAACGGCGGCCTCATGGTCCAGCGGACCCCGCTCCATCCGCAGTTCGAGCAGGTGGGCGTAGGCCTTCCCGACCGCCGGGCCGGGCCGGATCCCGAGCACCTGCATGATCTCGGTGCCATCCAGGTCGGGCCGGATGGCGTCCAGTTCCTCCTGGGCCCGTAGGGCCGCGATGCGGTTCTCCAGCTCATCGTAAGTTGCCGACAGCGCCGCGGCTTTGCGCTTGTTGCGGGTCGTGCAGTCGGAGCGGACGAGCTTGTGCAGCCGTTCCAGCAACCCTCCGGCGTCGGTCACGTAGCGGCGGACGGCCGAATCCGTCCACTCGCCGCGGCCGTAGCCGTAGAAGCGCAGATGCAGGAAGACAAGCCGCTCGATGTCGTCGGTGACGTCCTTCGGGAACTTGAGGGCCTTCAGACGCGCCTTCGTCAACCGGGCGCCGACGACCTCGTGGTGGTGGAACGTGACCTTGCCGTCGACGAAGCGGCGCGTGTCCGGCTTGCCGATGTCGTGCAACAGCGCGGCCCAGCGCAGGATGAGATCGGGGCCGTCCTCGAGGTCGATCGCCTGGTCGAGCACCTGCAGGGTGTGGGCGTAGACGTCCTTGTGCTGGCCGTGCTCGTCGGTGGTCATCCGCAGGGCGGCGACTTCGGGCAGCACGGCATCGGCCAGGCCGGTGTCGACGAGCACCTCCAGCCCGCGGCGGGGATAGCGGCCCAGCATCAGCTTGTTCAGTTCGGCCTGCACGCGCTCGGAGGTGATCCGGGCCAGTTCGGGAGCCAGCTCCGTCATCGCAGCCGCGACCTCCGGCGCCAGGCTCACCCCCAGCGTGGCGACGAAGCGGGCCGCACGCAGCATCCGCAGCGGGTCGTCAGCGAAGGACTCCTGCGGAGTCGCCGGGGTACGCAGCACCCCCCGGGCCAGGTCGGCCAGCCCTCCGTACGGGTCGTGGAACGACCGGTCGGCCACCGATACGGCCATGGCGTTCATGGTGAAATCACGACGGCGCAGGTCGTCGGTCAGGTTGTCGCCGTAGGCCACGATCGGATTGCGGCTGACCCGGTCGTAGCGGTCGGCGCGGAAGGTCGTGATCTCACACGGCTGTCCGGCGTAGCGGACGCCCACCGTCCCGAACTCGATCCCCGTCGTCCAGATCGCCTGCACCGGACCGCGTGCCCCTGAGCCCCCTGAGCCCACTGAGCCGGCTGAGCCCACTGAGCCGGCCGGATCGAGCAATTGGAGCACCCGCTCGGGGCGGGCATCAGTGGTGAAGTCGAGATCGCTGACCGGGCGACCCATCAGCGCGTCGCGGACCGGCCCTCCGACCAGATAGAGCTCGTGGCCGGCCGCGGCGAACAGCTCACCCAGCTGTTGGGCAGCCGCTGGAACGACGACGAGGTCGGCGGGATCGGTCACGCGAAGCACCCCTCGGACTCGGTCACGTCGGGCAAGCCTACTGACACGCCGCCCCCGCGCCGGACCGCCCACGCTGAGGCAGAAGCGGAACCGGGCTGGGTAGCATCGGGCACATGTCCCGCGCGTCGACCACCCGGCGTCCGCGGCTTCCTCGAGTCGATGAGACGAGTGCTGGTGGGCTCGTCGTCGACCTGTCCGGCGCGGTGCCCCTGGGCGCCCTGATCGGACGGATGAATCGCCGCGGGCAGCTCTTGTGGTCCCTGCCGAAGGGACACCTCGAGCAGGGCGAGACCGCCGAGCAGGCCGCCGTCCGGGAGGTCGAGGAGGAGACGGGCATCGCCGGGGTGATCATGGGCGAACTCGGCACGATCGACTTCTGGTTCGTCGCCGACGGTCGGCGGGTACACAAGACCGTCCATCATTACCTGCTCCGGGCGACCGGCGGTGAGCTGTCGGACTCCGATGTCGAGGTCACGGAGGTCGCGTGGGTGGAGCTGCCGCGGATCGCCGACAAGCTGGCCTACTCCGACGAGCGGGACCTGTTGGCCCAGGCGAGCAGGCTGTTGGCGGAAACGGCGTGATGCCGGCCGCGATCGCTCCGATCCGGGCGGCGGCGGCCGTGAGCTGCCTGGTCTGCCTGGTGTTGTTGCTGGCCGCGCTGAACGTGGCCGGGTCAGGGATGGCCTCGGCCACGGCGACAACCGGGGCGCCGGCCGCGGCGACCACGATGCAGACCGCGATCCAGACCACGATCCCGTCCACGATCCCGGCCACGATCCCGGCCACGATCCCGGCCACGGGCGTCAGCGTCACCCTGCTGTCCTTCTCCCCGCAAACCCCCTCGGCCGCGCTGGCCGACGTCGCCAAACCCATCACGGTCCGCGCCTCGATCAACAACAACAGCAACGTCAGCTACTCCGACGTGGCGGTCGGCATGGAGCGCGGTCACCCACTCGGCACCGAGTCCGCGGTGCTCGACGCGCTTACGAACCCGCCCGAGACCAACGACCTGGCCAGCTCCAACGACGCCGACCAGCACCAGCCACTGCCCGCCCACGCCACGATCACCGTCACCTACATCACGACGGCCGAAAGCGGATCCGGCCTGTGCCTGTGCTTCGCCGCCGCAGTCCTGCCCTACGCACTCGTGGTCAGCGGCCAGACCGATCCGACCAGCGGCTTCGCCGAGATCGGCCGAACCCAGGTGCTGGTCCCCAGCTTCCAGAGCCCGCCTCAGCCGGTGAACGTCGCCTGGATCTGGCCTCTGATCGAGCGGCCGCACCGGATCATGGACGAGCGGGTCTTCTCCGACGACGGCTTGGCGGCGCTGGTCGCCCCCCAGGGCCGGCTGAGCCGGGCCCTGGAAGTCGCGCGGGGACTGGCGTTCGCCAAGAAATCGGTGCCGATGACCTTGCTGGTGGACCCGGAGTTGCTCGACAGCCTGACGATCATGGCCTCCCCGGCGGGTTACCAGTACCGGTCGGGCAAAACGCTGCTGAAAGGGACGGGCGGGGCGGACGCGGCCCGATGGCTGGCCGGCTTCAACTCGGTGGCCACGCGGGACCAGGTTGCCCTGACCGCGCTCGCCGATCCGGACGTCAACGCCCTCGCACGGGCCGGCCTCACCTACAGCACCAGTCTCGACCAGGCGGTGCAGACCCGCATCAAGCCCTACCTGGGTGGCCGTGACCCCAACGGGCTCACGTCACTGGCGGTGCCGTCCGGCGGTGCGTACACCAGCAAGGGCCTGGCGGCCGCCCTCACCGCCGGCGCCACCACCCTCGTCCTCAACGACGGTGCCCTGAGCGGCCAGAACAAGGCGGACGTGACTCCCGACGCGGTCTCGCCCCTGCCCTCGGCCACCGGGACCGCGACCGCCGTCGTGACCGACTCGACCCTTCAACGACTGACCGGCCAGCTGCTCAGTGGACGCTCGACGGCCACGGCCTTGCAGAACCTGCTCTCGATGTTGGCGATCCGCGCGGTGGTCGAACCTGATCGCGCCCATTTCGCGGTGCTGTCGGCCGACCGGTACCTCGACGTCGACCCGACCTCGGCCATCGCTGCCCTGCAGGCCCTGGCCACGAGCGCGGTCACTCGGACCATCGCTCTGAACGACGCGCTCACGACGGTGACCCCGGTCGACCGTGGTCCGTTGCAGACCGGCGCCGAGTCGGCCGCGAACGAGGTGAGCGCCACGCAGTTGCAGGCGCTGGCCACGATCGCCGGCCAGGTCGCTTCGCTACGGGACGCGTTGTCCAGTGATGCCGCCGCCGGGCTGCTCGGTGGCTTCGCCGGTGCCATCCAGCGAGCAGAATCCAGTGCCTGGCGCAGCAGCCGAGCCAACGGCGCGGCAGTCACCAACGAGATCGGGACGGCCATCACGACGCGACTGAATTCGGTGTCCCTGGTGAAGCCGGCCGAGGGCACCTACGGCCTGTCCTCGGCGAACTCGCCGGTGCTGGTCACCGTCCAGAACAAGCTGAACGTCGACGTCAAGGTACGGGTGGTCATCTCGGCCGGGGGGGCGATCGGATTCCAGGCGCCCCCGCTGACCGAGATCGTCCCGGCCAACGGGCGCAAGACGATTCCGGTCCCCGCCCACACCGAGCGGCTGGGCCAGTTCCGGGTGACGGCAACCCTGACCACGCCGGACAACCAGGTCCTCGGCACGCCGGTCGCGCTACAGCTGCGGGCGACCGCGCTGGGAGGCATCACGAAGTTCATCACGATCGCGGCCGCGGCCCTGCTCGTTCTGCTGTTGCTGCGCCGGGTGGTGCGCCGCGTCCGGCACGCCCGCCGCGCCCAACCCGGCCGACCGGTGCCTGCCCCATGACCGGGCCCGATCCAGCCGCGAACTCCGATTGGAGCGAGCCGAAGATCTACGGCTCCCCGATGCCGGTCCCGGGCGACGCATCGTCGCTGGCCGTCGCGGTCGCTCAGTCCGACGAGGCCGACCGGGCGGGCGAGGACGGACAGTTCTCCGACTTCGGCCACCACCTTCCCGACAGCCCGTGGAGCAGTCCGACGTACCACGGCCCGCGCCGGTTCCGGCCCCGCGGCGACGGTGACGAACCGGCGGGCGCCGCGACGGTCGACGGCGGCGTGGCCGCGGCCGACGCCTCCGGCGCGGAGCTGGCAGGTGAGCCGACTGACGAACCGGGGGGCGGCCACCCGGGCGAGCAGCCTGCGGACGAAGCCCCGGCGCCGAGCCTGCTGGCCTCGAGCCGGACGATGGCGATCGCGAGCCTGGCCAGTCGCGCCACCGGCTTCCTGCGGACCATGGCGATCGGTGCGGCACTCGGTTCGGGCGTGGACGGGATCGCCGACGCCTACAACCTCGGCAACACGCTTCCGAACATGGTCTACGAGCTGCTGCTCGGCGGTGTGCTGACCAGTGTGATCATCCCGGTGCTGGTCAAGGCCCAGCAGGACGACCGGGACCGCGGCGTCGCCTACACCCAGCGCCTGCTCTCGCTGGCCGTCGTGGGCCTGGCCGTTACGACCCTGCTGGCCGTGCTGGCCGCACCCCTGCTGATCGACCTGTACCAGGGCGACGCCCCGTTCCATTCCCTGGCCACGCTGTGGGCGACCCTGCTGCTGCCGGAGATCTTCTTCTACGGCGTGGGCGCCATGCTGTCGGCGATCCTGAACACCCGACACGTCTACGGCTGGCCCGCTTGGGCGCCGGTGGCCAACAACCTGATCACCATCGCCGCCGCGCTGCTGTACCGCCTCGTCCCCGGGCCGTCCCACCTGAGCGCGGGCACGATCAGCAACACCCAGATCCTGGTCATCGGCATCGGCACGACTCTGGGCATCGTGGCCCAGGCCCTGATCCTTTTCCTCCCGCTGCGCCGGATCGGCTTCCGGTGGCGCTGGCGGTTCCGGGCTGCGCCGAACGAGGCCGGACGAATGGCCGAGTTCCGCACTCTCACCCTGTGGGTGCTGGGCTACGTCGCCGTCAGCCAGATCGGGGTCTACGTCATCAACCGGGTGGCCTCCGGGCAGCGCACCGGCATCACCATCTTCGCCAACGCCGACCTGCTCTTCCAGGTCCCGTACGGCATCGTCGGGGTGTCCCTGCTGACCGCGTTGATGCCGCGAATGAGCCGGGCGGCCGCCCGCGGGGACAACGAGGACGTGCTGGACGACCTCCGCCTGGGGACGCGGCTGTCGGCGGTCGCACTGGTGCCCATCGCCGCCGGGCTGATCGTGTTGGGCCCGGCGTTCACCAGCGTCATCCTGCTCGGCCGCTTCGATGTCTCGCAGGCCCGGCTGGTCGGCATCGCGCTGGCGGCCGGCGCCTTCGGCCTGCTGCCCTTCGCACTGGTCATGCTGCAGCAGCGAGTGTTCTACGCGATGCGTGATGCGCGTACCCCCGCCTTGATCAACCTGGCCATGGTGGGCACCAAGGTGGTCCTGGTCCTGCTGGCCTCCACGATGTTGCACGGCCGATCGATCATCATCGCCCTGACCGTGTCGACGTCGCTGTCCTACATCGCCGGGTGTACTGCCGGTCATCTGCTGCTGCGGCGCCGCTTCGGCCGGCTGGGCTTCTCCCCGGTCGTGCGGATGGTGGCACTGATCGCGGCTGCCTCCCTCGCCGGTGCTGCGGTTGCGCTCGGGGTGGTCGAACTGGTCAACGCCGTATTGGGCGTCGGCCGGGTCTCCGGACTGGTGCAGCTCGTCGGTGGCGGTGTTCTCGGGCTGGTGACGATGGCCGCGATCGCCGTGCGGCTGCCGATCCCCGAGGTTGCGCAGCTGGCCTCCGTGGTGCGTGGGCGCCTGGGTAGAAAGCCGGACGTACCCGTCGGTTGAGCCGGTCGCGAGCCCCCGTACGACGGGCCTGCACCGGAATAGCGGACCCCATAGACTCGTTGCAGGAGAGCCGCCGGAGCCGGCGGCCGAATCGAGAGACCAATCGAGGTAGTTGTGGCTACGACCCACCGCAAGGTGATCATCGTCGGTTCCGGCCCCGCGGGTTACACCGCGGCCCTGTACTGCGCCCGGGCCGAGCTGAACCCGCTGGTGTTCGAAGGCAGCCAGTACGGCGGCGCCCTGATGAACACCACCGAGGTCGAGAACTACCCCGGCTTCCCGAGCGGCATCATGGGTCCGGATCTGATGACTGAGATCCGCAGCCAGGCCGAGAAGTTCGGGGCCGAGCTGGTCAGTGACGACGTCGTGTCGGTCGACCTGTCCGGCGACGTGAAGATCGTGCGCACCCACGACGGCGAGTTCACGGCCGATGCGGTGATCCTGGCCATGGGCAGTGCGTACAAGAAGCTGGGCGTACCGCGCGAGGACGAGCTATCCGGCCACGGCGTGTCCTGGTGTGCGACCTGCGACGGCTTCTTCTTCCGCGGTCAGAACATCGTGGTCGTCGGCGGTGGTGACACCGCGATGGAGGAAGCGACGTTCCTGACCCGCTTCGCCGACCACGTCACCGTCGTGCACCGCCGCGACGGCCTGCGTGCCAGCAAGATCATGGCCGAGCGCGCGATGGAGAATCCGAAGATCAGTTTCGAGTGGAACTCCGAGGTCGCCGAGATCCACGGCGAGCAGAAGGTCACGGGCCTGACCTTGCGGGACACGGTCACCGGCCAGACCCGCGAGGTCGCGGCGACCGGGCTGTTCATCGCGATCGGGCATGACCCGCGATCGGGCATCGTCGCCGATCAGATCGAGCTGGACGAGGAGGGTTACATCCTCGTCGAGGGACGCACCACCCGTACGAACCTTCCCGGCGTGTTCGCGGCCGGCGACGTCGTCGATCACACGTATCGTCAGGCCATCACCGCGGCGGGCAGCGGTTGTGCCGCCGCGCTGGACGCGGAGAAGTTCCTGGCCGCGCTGGAATCGGTCCACGACCCGGTGCTGGCCTCGATCGAGTCCTGACCCACCGGCGCCCGGGTGCTGACCACCGCGATCCGGGCGTTCGGCTATCGCCGAGTGTGGGAAGGGTTTCGGCCCGTCCCGCGTTCATCTCACAGCAGTACCTACCGTTTTCTGAGGAGTCGCTCCCATGGGCCAGAACACCACCCCCGTAACCGACGCCAGCTTCGCCGCTGACGTCCTCCAGTCCGACGTCCCCGTCCTGGTGGACTTCTGGGCCGAATGGTGCGGACCGTGCCGCCTGGTCGCCCCCGTCCTGGAGGAGATCGCCGGTGAGCACGCCGGCAAGATCAAGGTCGTCAAGCTGAACATCGACGAGAACCCCGGCGTGGCGCGCGACTACCAAATCATGTCGATCCCCACGATGTCGGTGTTCAAGGGCGGCGAGGTGGTCAAGTCCATCGTCGGCGCCAAGCCGAAGGCGGCCCTGCTCAAGGACCTCGCCGACTACATCGGCTGACCTCCCTGCCGATCTGACAGGCGACAAATGGGCTCCGGCCGCGCACCGGCGTTCAGCCACTGCCGGCCGCCCCTACATACAGCCCTGAAGGCCGTTCACCCGCCGAGGTGAGCGGCCTTCAGGCGTTGTGCCGCCGTTCAAGGCTCTATGCGGCTCGATACGGCTCTGTGCGGCCCTGTGCGGCTCTCTGTGCGGCTCTCTGGGCGGCTCTCTGTGCGGCTCTGTGGGACCCGGTTCGAGGCGAGCCGACAGCGGATCGGGCATCGCCTACTGGCCGCCACCTGGATTGCCCTGATTCCGGGCAGAACGGTCGCGGTCGACGCCGGTAGCGGTTTCGGTAGTGCACAATGAGGAGTCGTCCGGAGCCGGCCCCAACGATCCGGACGCCATGTCGCGCAACGAGATGGACCGCCGATCGCGTCTTCAGGCGGGGGAGAGGGTGAGGCAGCGGATGCAGATCTACCGACTCGGTGACCGCAACAACGCCGTCTCCGATGCTCGGCGCATCCTGGCCATGGTCGGTCTGCTCGACAACACCGATCCCGGTGTCGAGGACCTTTTCGACCCCGCCACCGAAACCGCCGTGCGCGCGTTGCAGCAGCGCCGGGGCCTCACCATCGACGGCGTCATCGGCCCGGAGACCCTGCGTGCCCTTCAGGGGGCCCGCTGGCGTCTGGGTGACCGCACCCTCGGCCACAACGCCACGACGTCGTTGTTCGGCGACGACGTCATCGAGCTGCAGCGTCAACTTCTGGAGATCGGCTTCAACGCCGGCCGGCTCGACGGAAACTTCGGCCCCACCACCGCGGACGCACTGCGCTCCTTCCAACGCGACATGGGCCTGCTCGCCGACGGCGTGTGCGGCCCACAGACCTTGCGCGCGCTCAAACAGCTCGACGCCCGCCGGGTGCGCGGGGGCGCCCCCCAGATGCTGCGTGACCTCATCGCCGTCGCCGACGCCGGACCGAACCTGCTCGGCAAGCGGATCGTCATCGATCCGGGCCACGGCGGTGACGACTCGGGCGTCAGCCAGGACGGCGTGAACGAGGCCAACGTCGTGTTCGACCTCGCCACGCGACTGGAGGGGCGCCTCACCGCCCTCGGCGTGACGACGTGGCTGACGCGGGGGCGCAACATCGGGCCGGACGACGAGTCACGGGCTCAGTTCGCCAACGCTCAGGGCGCGGACCTCGTGCTGTCGCTGCACGTCGACGCTTCCCCGAGTCCCCATGCCAACGGGGTCGCTACCTACTACTACGGCGCCGGCGAGGTCTCGTCCTCGATCGGTGAGCGATTCGCCGACCTGGTGCAGCGGGAGGTCGTGGCGCGCACCGGAATGGTCGACGGCCGCACGCACCCGAAGTCCTGGACGTTGCTGCTGCACACCGCGATGCCGACCATCCGGCTGGAGCTGGGCTACATCTCCTCGCCGGTCGACCGGCCGCGCCTGATCGATCCCGCTTTCCGGGACCGCGTCGCTGAAGGACTCCTCGCGGCCATTCAACGGCTGTACCTGCCCCGCGATCTCGATCCGCCGACCGGCGTGCTCCGGCTGCCGGCGTTCGCCAGCTGACAGTCACAACACCACCAGGGACCGGGCGCCCTGGCCGGCTGCCATGCGTTCGAAGGCCACGGGTACTTCGGCCAGCGAGATCCGGTGACTGACCAGCGTCCTCAGGTCGAGCTCGCCGCTCAGCGCCGACGCAACCAGGTCCGGGACGTCGACGTCCGGATCCGATGATCCGTAGACCGACGCTGTGAGCGTCCGCGCGAAGTGGAAGATCTCCAACGCGGACAGGGAAACAAGGTCGTCCGAACGTCCCATTCCGACCACGATGCAGTTGCCGCCCCGCCGGGTGGCCTTGTACGCCAGGCTGATCGTCACCGAACGGCCCACGCACTCGAAGGCATGATCAACACCTCTGCCCTCGGTCAGTCCGCGTATCTGGCGCACGCTCGTCGCATCCGACACCACGAACTCGGAAGCCCCCAGCGCGTAGGCGAGATCCGCCTTCGCCGGGGAGCTGTCGATGGCGATGATCGGTCCGGCCCCGGCCATCCGTGCCGCCGACAGGACGGACAGTCCCACCCCGCCGAGTCCGACGACGGCGACCGAGTCGGCGGCGGCCACCGCGGCCGTGTGGCGCACCGCGCCGAAGCCGGTCAGCACGGCACATCCGATCAGCGCCGCATCGGTCAGCGGCAGTTCGGGCGGCAGCGCGATCACCGCACGCTCGCCCACGATGACCTCCTCGGCCAGCGCACCGACGCCGACCATGGCGTGCAGCGGGGTCCCGTCGGCAAGCCGTCCGCGCGGCCGCGACGCCACACCCGCGTTCGTCGCGCACAACCAGGGCTCACCGCGCAGGCAGAACCAGCACTGCCGGCAGGCAGGTGCCCAGTTCAACACCACATGGTCGCCGACGCCTACCCGGCGGACGGCTGATCCGACCTCGGCCACCACGCCCGCGGCCTCGTGGCCGAGGACCAGAGGGAAGGCGGGCGTGACCGTCCCGTTGATCATGGACAGGTCCGAATGGCACACTCCGGCGGCGGCCACCCTCACCCTGACCTCGTCCTCGCCCACCGGGCCGAGCGAGACCTCGACGACCTCGAGTGCGTTTCCGGGCCCACGACAGATCAACGCACTGGTCACGGACGTCCCTTTTCACAGCGTTTGGCACAGTTGGCACAGTTGGCACAGAGGTACAGAAGCACAGCCGGTCAGCCGACAGGAGTCAGCGACCGCCCTACGTTCGAGCCGAAAATGCGTTCCAGGGCGTACTCGACGTCGTAGCGCCACGACACGGTCGACTTGAGTTCCATCCGTAGTCGGGGATACAGCGGGTGCGGCCGCACCGTCTTGAAGCCCACCGAAAGCAGGTAGTCCGTGGGTAGCAGGCAGCCGGTCGAGGCCGCGCCGGTCGACCCGAAAGCCTCGATCGCCTTGACGCCGCGGGGAACGAGTTCGGCGGCCACCGCCTGCGCCAGCATCCGTCCCACGCCGGAATTTCGCCATTCCGGAAGCACCATGACGTTCATCAGCAGGACGGCATCGCCCGACACGGGTGAGGTCGGAAACGACACGGCGCGGGGGACGAAGCCCGGCGGGGCGAACATGGCGTAGCCCGCGGCCACGCCCGCGACGTAAACGACCTTGCCGCAGCTTCCCCAGTCCAGCAGGGTCGCCGAGACCCATGCCTCCTTGGCCAGCACCGCTTCGTCCTTCGGCAGCTCCTGGCTGTCGACGACCGGGCCCACCTCCCAGAACACGCAGCTACGGCACGGCGCCGGGAGTTCGTCGAGATTGTCCAGCGTGAGCGGGACGATCCGACGGGCGGCCGACGACATGACCACTAGTGTCCTGAATCCCGCCGGGATTTGCCAGAGTGCCGACTAATTCTGACGAAGCGGGTCGTAGGTCTCCAGGAAGACACCGAGCCGCCCGATGGCGTCGGTCAACTCGTCGGCGTAGGGGAGCGTGACGATCCGGAAGTGGTCCGGGGTCGGCCAACTGAAGCCCGTCCCCTGCACGAGCAGGACGCGCTGCTCGGTGAGGAAGTCGAGGACGAACTGCTGGTCGTCCTTGATCGGGTAGACCTCGGGATCGAGCCGGGGGAACACGTACAGGCTGCCCTGGGGTTCGACGCAACTGACGCCGGGGATCTTGCGCAGCGCGGTCACTGCCGCGTCGCGCTGCTCGAGCAGGCGCCCGCCCGGCAGCACCAGGTCCTTGATGCTCTGGCGCCCGCCGAGCGCGGTCTGGATCGCGTGCTGGGCGGGAACGTTGGCACACAACCGGAGGTTGGCCATGACCGACAGGCCCTCGAGGTAACTCCCGGCGTTGCGCTTGGGCCCGTGGACGAGCAGCCAGCCGGCCCGAAAGCCCGCGAGCCGATACGCCTTCGACAGCCCATTGAACGTCAGTGTGAACAAATCGGGAGCGACCGAGGCCATCGGAATGTGCACCGCGTCGCCGTAGAGGATCTTGTCGTAGATCTCATCGGCCATGATGACCAGTTCATGGCGACGCGCGATCTCGGCGATGCCCTCCAGCGTGGAGCGTGGGTAGACCGCTCCGGTGGGATTGTTGGGATTGATGACCACGATCGCCTTGGTCCGCGACGTGACCTTGGCCGCCAGGTCGTCCAGATCCGGCAGCCAGCCCTCGCTCTCGTCGCACAGGTAGTGCACGGCGGTGCCGCCGGACAGCGACGTGGCGGCGGTCCACAGCGGGAAGTCCGGAGCTGGGACGAGTACCTCGTCGCCGTCGTTGAGCATCGCCTGTAGCGACATCATGATTAGCTCACTGACCCCGTTGCCCAGCCACACATCATCGACATCCTCGACATCGGGCAGGCCGCGCTGCTGATAATGCTGGACGACCGCCGTGCGCGCCGACATGAGACCGCGTGAGTCCGAATAGCCTTCTGCAGCAGGGAGATTGCGAATCACGTCGAGCAGAATCTCGTCCGGGGCCAGAAATCCGAACGTTGCGGGGTTACCGATATTCAGCTTCAGAATCCGGTGGCCCAGTTCCTCCAGGCGCTTGGCTTCCTCCATGACAGGACCGCGGATGTCGTAGGAGACTCCGGACAACTTGCTGGACTGGTCGAGATGCACGTGGTTCAGGGTTTCACACTTGCCGGGGATTGGTCACGGCGATATCGGTCGCCCGATCGTCCGCCTGCGGCGCCCGGGCCGATGATTCGGTCACCCGGTCGGCCGGCGACCGGAGCGGTCGCGACAATGGCTGCATGGAGTTCACCGAAACCGTTCGCCGACGGCGCATGGTCCGAAACTACGACCCGGAGCGTGCGGTGTCCCGGGAGCAGGTGGATGCCCTGCTGGCCCTGGCCATCCGGGCCCCGTCCGCCGGATTCAGTCAAGGCTGGCGGTTTCTGGTCCTGGACGACGCAACGGCACGGCAGCGATTCTGGACGGCCACGGCCGACGGCGACGAGCCGCCGGATCGTTGGCTGGCCGGTATGCAGTCCGCTCCGGCTCTCATCGTGTGCCTGTCCGACAAACAGGCCTACCTGGACCGATACGCCGCCCCGGACAAGGGCTGGACGGATCGGGACGAGGCTCGGTGGCCAGTGCCCTACTGGGACGTCGACACGGGCATGGCCGCAATGCTGATCCTGCTCGGAGCGGTGGATCGTGGTCTGGCGGCGTGCTTCTTCGGCGTCCCGCCCGCGGCTCACCGGGCGGTGCGCACGGCCTTCGACGTTGCCGAACAACTACGCTTCGTGGGCGTGATCAGCCTCGGCTACGGGCTGCCGGACCCGAAGTCTCCGTCGCTCAAGCGCGGCCGGCGGACGCTGGACGAGGTCGTGACCTACAACCCAGCGCCCGCGACCGGCTGAGGCCGCGGTAGACCGCGGTAGACCGCGGTCCACCGCGGCCGGGTGAGACCCCGGTCCGACGCCGCCCTTTCGAACACGCCTGATCGTCAATCCCCGCGCTTGGTGGCCAACTCGGGAGCGATCATCGCCACGATTCGTTCGAGGTCGTCGATCGATCCGAACTCGACGGTGATCTTGCCCTTGCGACGTCCCAGCTCGACGCGGACTCGGGTGTCGAAGCGGTCGGAGAGCTTGTCGGCCAGGTCGGCGAGGGCTGGTGCGGAGATTCGGCCGGTCGGCTTGGTGCGCGGCGCTGGAGCTGAATCGGCTTTCCCGGTAAGGGAAACGAGCTCTTCGGTTGCGCGCACGGACAGGCCCTCGGCCACGATGCGACCGGCCAGGTCCTCCTGCTGATCCCGGTCGGCAAGGCCGAGCAGCGCTCGAGCGTGCCCGGCGGACAGCACCCCGGCGGCCACCCGGCGCTGCACCGGCACCGGCAGATTCATCAGGCGGATGGTGTTGCTGACCTGGGAACGGCTCCGGCCGATTCGGCTCGCCAGCTCATCGTGCGTGGCACCGAATTCTTCCAGCAGCTGCTGGTAAGCCGCGGCCTCCTCGAGCGGGTTCAGCTGGGCGCGATGGATGTTCTCCAGCAGGGCGTCGCGAAGCATCGCGTCGTCGGCGGTGTCCCGGACGATGGCCGGGATCGTCTCCAGGCCGGCGAGGATCGATGCCCGCAACCGGCGCTCGCCCATGACGAGTTCATAACCGTTGTCGCGTTCGCGGACGACGATCGGTTGCAGGACACCGAACTCACGAATGGAATGAGCAAGTTCCTCGAGTGCGTCCTCGTCGAAAACCGTCCGGGGCTGCTTCGGATTCGTCGTGACCTCGCTCGGCCGCACCTCTCGCAGCGTGGCGCCGGGCACCGGTGAGGGGTCGAAGTAGAAATCCGTGGCCGACGAGGTGATGATCGCGTCGATCGAGGGCACTCGATTGCTTCCGCGAACGTCGGTACCTGATCCGGCCGAGGTGGAATCGGACCCTTCCGCAGCGCCCGCCCCCTGTGCAGAATCCCCGTCAGTTGACATAACCCGGCTCGCGGCGGAGTCATTCGCCGCCGAGTGCCCGTCCACACCTGGTCCGGATGGTGAGGGGGTGGGCGGCGCGGTCGGGATCAGCGCTCCGAGTCCTCTTCCGAGCCCACCTCGACGTTGCTTGTTCGCCACCACTTCTCCGTCCCGCTCCAGCTTCATCCGTGTGCGGGCTCGGTGTCGGGCGACACCGCTCCGCGCTCGGCCAACTCTCGTGCCGCTTCCAGATACCCGATCGCCCCGCGCGACCCAGGGTCGTAGGTGATGACCGTTTGGCCGTAGCCAGGTGCCTCGGACACCCGCACATTACGCGGAATGACCGACTGGATGACCTTCGCCCCGAAGTAGTTGCGCACCTCGTCCGCGACCTGGTCGGCGAGCCTGGTTCGACTGTCGTACATCGTCAGCAACACCGTCGAGACCACGAGCCCGGAGTTCAGCTGGGCCCGCACGAGCTCGACCGTGTTGGTGAGCTGGGCCAATCCTTCCAAGGCGTAGTACTCGCACTGGATGGGGATCAGGATCTCGCGGGCCCCGACGAGCGCGTTGAGCGTCAACAGCCCCAGAGCTGGTGGGCAATCGATGATGATGTAGTCGACCGGTTCATCGAACTGGTCCAGCGCACGCCGCAGTCGATGCTCGCGGGCTACCTGCGAGGCCAGCTCGATGTCGGCGCCGGCCAGGTCGATCGTGGCGGGAACGCACTTCAGAGCGGGGGCAACCTCGACCGGTACGGCCACGTCGGAGAGAGTGGACGAGCCGAGGAGCACGTCATAGATGGAGGGCGTGCCGACGCCATGCTCGACGCCAAGAGCCGTGCTGGCGTTGCCCTGCGGGTCCAGATCGATAAGCAGGACAGCGAGCCCGTGCTGGGCCAACGCGACGGCCAGGTTGACCGCGGTCGTCGTTTTCCCCACGCCGCCCTTCTGGTTCGCCACGGTGATGACTCGGCGGTGCCTGGGCCGGGGCCAGCTCTCCTGCCGAACATTGCGCACGTGCACGGCACGCATCGCCTCGCGCGCAATCGGGGTGTCGAACGATGTTTCACGTGAAACCTCGCGGTTGCCGATGCGGCCACTGTCCGCTGCGTCAGCCTGCAACGCCGCGTACAACTCTTCGTCCGACGTCGATGTTTCACGTGAAACCGGGCGCGATTCGGCTCGGCCGGCATCCGACGGGACTGTCACTCTTACATCCTCACTTGTCGATGTTTCACGTGAAACATGGCGTGCACCCTCGCGGTCCAACCCCTGCGCCGAACCTCTCGCTCAGCGGCCGAGCTTCACGACGTCCACGACCCGAGCGGGCGCATCGATGAGTTCCGCGCCGCATAAACGAATGCCCACAACCTCGGCCCTCAATCGCCGCAGTACTGGCCCGGCGGCAGCGATCTCTTTGTCAGCGGTATCGCCCTTCATCGCGAGCAGATGGCCACCGCGTCGGAGTAGCGGCATAGCCCAACTCGCAAGCCGGTCCAGTGGAGCGACGGCTCGGGCGGTGACGAACTCCGCTGAACCTACCGTGTCGATGACGGCCTTGTCCTCGGCCCGCCCCCGCACAACTCGCACCCGGTCGGACAGGTCCAGCGCAGCCACGACCTCGTTCAGAAAATCGGTCCGCCGTTGCAGGGACTCCACGAGATCTACCCGCAGATCGGGACGAACGCAGGCCACGGCGAGGCCCGGCAGCCCAGCGCCGCTGCCGATATCGACCAACCGCGACCCAGGGGGTATCAGCTCCTCGAGCACGGTCGAGTTCAGCAGATGCCGTTCCCATAGGCGCGGGACCTCACGGGGCCCGATCAAGCCGCGGACCGTCCCGGCATCAGCAAGCCACTGCGCGTAACGGGCCAGCAGGTCAACCCGGCCGGCGTAGCGGGCGTTCGCGGCAGCAGGTGGCGGTCCAGCCAGTGGAGCACTCACGGTGGTGAGGGACGTGACCGGTGGATCATCGGACGCTGGAGCGCGGCCCGAACCGGGCACCGGAACGATCGCCGGGCCCGGCGTCTGCGGCTCTCCGGTACTCACCACAGCTCGGCGCTGAGTCAGGAAGCCGGGAGGACGACGACGCGCCGCGACGGCTCCTCACCTTCGGACTCGCTGACCACACCGTCGATCGCGGCGATGGCATCGTGCACGACCTTGCGCTCGAACGGATTCATCGGGGCCAACCGCTCCGCCTCACCCGAGGAGATGACATCCTGCGCGGTCTGGCGAGCGAGCTCGGTGAGCTCATCACGGCGCCCTCGCCGGTGCCCGGACACATCGAGCATCAACCGACTCCGAACACCGGTCTGCTGCTGTACCGCCAAGCGCGTCAACTCCTGGAGGGCGTCCAGGGTGGCACCGTTCGGGCCGATGAGCGGCTGGAGATCCGAGCCCACGATGGCGACCATCGCGCGGCCGTTCTCGACGTCCAGATCGATGTCTCCGTCGTAGTCGACGATGTCGAGCAGGCGTTCCAGGTAGTCGGCGGCTATATCACCCTCACGAACGAGCAGCGACGATTCCTCGTGCTCATCCGTTTCCGGGGTACCGGTCGTGTCGGCTGCATCGGCAGCGGTGCCCTCGATCGGGTCGGTGGTCGTGTCGGTGGAGACGGTGTCTGTCATGGGTCATCCTTCTTCAGCGATGCGCGCGGTGGGGCGCGACGAACAGGTCTACGGCGGGCTACCTCGGTCGCGCGAGCACGGTCGGTGCGCCGCCAGGGATAGGTCAGCGGCGCTTCTTGCTGGGGGCGCGCTTGGCGGCCGGACGTGCGCCCGGACGGGGGGATCGGCTCGCGGGCCGGTTGGTGGTTGCGCTGGCCCCGGGGGAGGTCGAGCCGGTCGGAGCCGAAGAGCCCGCGCCGTCGGCCGTGGCGAGGTCGTCCAGGGCCGCGGACTTGTCCAACGAGACCGACTTAGCGACGCTGCCCCGAGCGTTCTTCGCGTTGGCCGGACGGGCTCCCGGCCGTGGCGCCAAGCTCCGCCCGAGATCATTCGTCTCGGCGACCACGCCCGCCTTCGCGGGAACCGAAGACGGGTGCGGATGGAACTTGAAGATGTAGAACTGCTGACCCATCGTCCACAGGTTCGAGGTGAACCAGTACAGCAGCACGCCGAGCGGGAAGATGAACCCCGATCCCAGCACGGAAAGCGGGATACCGACGAGCATCAGTTTCTGGATCATCGCCGCCTGACCCTCGGCCGGCGTCGGTGCGTTGCGGATGACCGCAAGCTGAGTGACCAGGGTGGCGACCGCAGAGACGATCACGAGTACCAGCGTCACGATCCGGGTGACCGTCGGGTCCCCGCCCAGTTCGTGGATGCGCGCGGTCGCGGTGTGCAGCGCGGGGGGCAACGGGAACCCGAAGATCGCGGGCAATGGGGCGCCGAACAGCCGGGCATGGATGACCGACTCGGTCTGGTCCGGAGTCCAGCTGTACAAGGCGTGGGCACCCGGCTTGAGCCGGCGCAGCACGTGCAGCAGGGAGATGAAGATCGGGATCTGCAACAGCATCGGCAGGCAGCCCGAGATCGGGTTGAAGCCCTCGGACTGCTGCAGCGCCATCATCTCGCGCTGCAGGGCCGCCTTGTCACCCTTGTGCTTGTCCTGCAGCTTCTTGATCTTCGGCTGCATCTCCTGCATGCGGCGCTGATAGTGCACCTGCTTGATGAAGAATCGGAACAGCAGTAACCGCGCGGTGACGGTGAGCATGATGATCGACAGCGCCCAGGTGAGACCTGCATCCGGGTTGAGCCCGATGATGTCGAACAGCTGGTGCCACCGGAGGAGTACCCAGGAGACCGCGGTATATAACGGGTTCAGCATCAACCAGCCTGTTCTAGGAGAGTTCTCTTCTGCGACGATCCGTCGGGGATTTCGGTTCCGCCGGGCACCGGGTCGTAGCCGCCGCTGTGCCAGGGATGACACCGACCGATCCGGCGCAATCCCCACCACGCTCCGCGAATCACACCGAAACGAGCAATTGCCTCGGCGGTGTACTCGCTGCAGCTCGGAAGATAGCGGCACGCACCGGGGCGCTTCGAGCTCCACCCGATCTGGTACGCCGAGATCAGGGCCAAGGCCAGCCGGACGCCTGGTCGGGGTTCACGCCGAGGCAGGCGTGCGGCTTCGTCGCCGTTCATGGGCGAACACCGCCGGACAAGCGCTGCAACGCCCGGTCGAGATCGCGGCCCAGCTCGACCGAGGCACGGTCGGCCGACTCCGGGAGGGCACGCACGACAACTCGAGCCCCGACCGGGACCTGGTCGAGGCGAGCGGCCAGTTGAGCTCGCAGTCGGCGAGCGACTCGGTGCCGGACGACACTCGGGCCGACCGACTTACCGACGACCAGACCGACGAGGGTGTCGCGCGCTTCAGCGGCCGTGGACAGATACACCACAAGGTCGCCACACCGGGTGCGGCGACCTCGACGCGTCACCGCAGCGAAGTCGGCACTCGATCGCATCCGGTGCGCTGCGGGAAGCATGGCAAATAGAGCCGGTCGGCTCAGGCCGACAGCTCGCTGCGGCCCTTGCGACGACGGGTCGACAGGATGGCGCGACCGGCGCGGGTGCGCATCCGCAGACGGAAGCCGTGGGTCTTGGCCCGACGGCGGTTGTTCGGCTGGAAAGTCCGCTTGCTCACGGTGGCGCTCCATCAATTCAGCTCGTCCAGCGGGTGATGCACCCGCTGAGTTGGTGTGACTCAGCCCCGATGGAGCCAGTAGTCGATCAGCACAGGCAGTGCCTCCCGGAAAGGGAGGGCACACGAGGTCTCAACGGTACGGATCGGACCCCGCCGAGGTCAAACCGGAGCCGCTGGGTACGCAGCGTACCGAGCAAAATCGCGCACCTTAGTGGGATCCGGAAAGCCGCCTTCGGCGACACGCCGCTTAGCAGGCGGAAATCGCTCGGTTTCGGCGCCCCGGGATTGTGGGTAGCCGCCGGACGCTGTTACGTTGTCGGCTCGAACTAAATGAACCACGGATCCAAGCCGCGGCTCGAACGGGTCATCAATCCCTCCTCGGGACGACTTCTCAGGACGACTACTGAGGCCGCCCCCAAAGGACTGTCACCCCTGTTCGGGTGCACCTCACGGTGCGCCGGAGAGGCATCACCACGTCTTCGTCCGACGTGGCCTTCTTCGTCCCCTCCACACGCTGTGGAAAAAGCTGTGGATACATCCGTGGTACGGCCGCCAGGCCGCAGTCCGCCCGGCCTTCTCGTCAGGCCGAGCTGTGGCTGGACGAGCGAGGGAGTTGGACTGTAGTGCCGGACGATCTCGCAGATCTTGCCGACGTGTGGAATAACGCGATCACCCAGTTGGACGATCCATCGGTCCGACCGCATCAACGAGCCTGGCTGAGCCTGACCCGACCGATCGGTTTGCTTCAGGACACCGCTCTGCTGGCCGCGCCGAATCCGTACGCCAAGGACTACCTGGAGAACAACCTCCGGCCGCTGATCATCTCAGCGCTGACCGAGGCGCTGGGACGCGAGATCAACGTCGCCGTCACCGTCCAGGCCATCGAGTCCGAACCTGAGCGTCCCCACGCCGGTGACGAGTCGGCCGTCCGCGCTGAGCCGACCAGCCGGCCCAATACCTCGACCGGCTACGGCCTGGGCTTCAGCTCCGGGTACGGCACGGCCTTCGACGAGCTCGACCGCATCGACACCCGGCGCGATACCCGTCCCGAGGCTCGGCTGGACTCACGGGGCGAGCCCCGCACCGACAACCGTCCCGGGGCGGGTAGCGACTCCCGCTTCGATTCCGGCGACGAGGGCGGCCACGACACGGTCGAGGACATCGACGCCTACGACCGCTTCACGACCGACGACCAGCACGGTTACGGCCTGTTCTCCAACGGAACCCACCGTGCCGGTGCCGAACAGGGTGGCCGCCTCGACGCCGAGGCCAGGCTGAACCCGAAGTACACCTTCGAGACCTTCGTACCCGGCTCGTCCAACCGCTTCGCCCACGCTGCCGCCGTAGCGGTGGCCGAGGCGCCGGCCAAGGCGTACAACCCGCTGTTCATCTACGGTGATTCCGGCCTGGGCAAGACCCACCTGCTGCACGCGATCGGGGCCTACGGTCGCCGGCTCGAACCCACCATGCGGGTGCGTTACGTCTCCAGCGAGGAATTCACCAACGACTTCATCAACTCGGTCCGCATCAACGACGTTCAGTCCTTCCAACGTCGTTATCGCGATGTGGACCTCCTGCTGATCGACGACATCCAGTTCCTGGAACGGGCCGAGCAGACACAGGAGGCGTTCTTCCACACCTTCAACACCCTGCAGTTGGCGAACAAGCAGATCGTCATCTCCTGCGACCGCAAGCCCGAGCAGTTGGCCGGGCTGCAGAACCGCCTGGTGACGCGATTCAAGTCCGGTCTCATCACCGACGTGCAGGCGCCCGACCTCGAACTGCGGATCGCGATCCTGCGCAAGAAGGCCGCCAAGGACGGGATGACGCTGCAACCGGGCGTCATGGAGTTCATCGCGTCGAAGATCCAGACCAACATCCGCGAGCTCGAGGGCGCCCTGATCCGCGTGGTGGCCTTCGCCTCGCTGAACAAGCAGGAGATCGACCTCAAGCTCGCCGAGATCGTCCTGAAGGACTTGATCTCCGAGTCGGACCGCCCCGAGATCACCGCCCCGACCATCATGGCCGTCACGGCCGAGTACTTCGGGATCAGCATCGACGACCTCACCAGCTCCTCGCGTACCCGGGTGCTCGTGACGGCCCGCCAGATCGCCATGTACCTGTGCCGCGAGCTGACCGAGCTGTCGCTGCCCAAGATCGGCCAGACCTTCGGCGGACGCGATCACACCACCGTGATGCACGCCGAGCGCAAGATCCGGTCGCTGATGACTGAACGGCGCAACGTCTACAACCAGATCACCGAGCTCACCAGCCGGATTCGCACCCGTGCTCGCTCCTGAACGCCGCGGCGCCGAGCCGTCCGACGTCGGATTCGGCTATCCCCAACGTGTGAACACTGTTGTGGACAACCCCGGGGGTCAGTGTGGACGACGGGTTCCTGTCATTCGTTGTCCACGTGCCGGTCACTGTTGCCCACCGGTTGCCGGTCGCTCACCCACAGGGCGCCGGCCCGCCAGCCGGGGGCCAGGAGCGGTTTCCCACAGCATCCACAGCCCTTATGACGACGATGACAGATATTTATTAATGAATGACAAGTACTCGAAATACGGGCTGGGGACGGTGGGGACAACATCAGTCGATCGCCGGTGGGAATACGCTGTCCGTCCCGACCGTGTCGACGTGTCCGTGTAACTCGCCGCCCACCGGCGCGAACCGACGCGAACGTCAGCGTGGCCGGATCCCCGCTCGTACCACCCGCATGTTGTTGACCCTGGAGGATTGATGAAGTTCCGGATCGAGCGCGACGCCCTCGCCGACGCCGTGGCCTGGTCAGCGCGCAGCTTGCCGGCCCGCCCGGCCGCTCCGGTCCTGGCCGGCCTCCTGCTCGACGTCACCGATGACCAGCTCTCGATCTCCGGCTTCGACTACGAGGTCTCCACCCAGGCTGGACTCGAGGTGCAGGCCGGTTCGTCGGGGCGTGCCCTGGTGTCCGGTCGACTGCTGGCCGACATCACCAAAGCCCTGCCGGCGCATCCCGTCGAGGTCAGCGCGGACGGGTCCCGGGTGAGCATCACCTGCGGGAGCGCCAAGTTCACGCTGCCGACCATGCCGGACGAGGACTACCCCCGGTTGCCCGATATGCCGACCACCGCCGGCACGGTGAGCTCGTCGGTATTCGCCCGAGCGGTCTCGCAGGTCGCCGTCGCCGCGGGCAAGGACGACACGCTCCCGATGCTGACCGGCGTCCGGATGGAGATCGACGGCGAGCGGGTGACGCTGGCGGCGACCGACCGTTACCGCTTGGCGGTCCGGGAACTCACCTGGAATCCGGCCTCGACGGGCAACGCCGAGCTGGCGGTGCTGGTCCCGGCGCGCACCCTGGCCGATGCCGCCAAGAGCCTGACCGGCGACGCCGAACTGTCGATCGCCCTGGCCACCAGTGGGGCCGGGGAGGGAATCATCGGTTTCGCCGGTACCGGCCGGCGGACGACCACCCGACTGCTGGACGCGCAGTTCCCGCCGTATCGAACGTTGCTGCCCACCGATTTCTCGGTGACCGCCGAGGTTTCGGTCGCCGCGCTCACCGAGGCGGTCAAGCGGGTGGCTTTGGTGGCCGATCGCGGCAACCCGGTCCGGTTGGACTTCTCCGATGGTGGCCTGACCTTGACCGCCGGCGGCGATGACGAGGGCAAGGCCGAGGAGAATCTCGAGGTCGACTACTCCGGGGAAGCGATCACCACCGCGTTCAACCCGACCTTCCTGCTCGAAGGCCTCGGAGCGATCGAGGCACCCATCGCTCGGTTGTTGTTCACCACGCCCACGAAGCCGGCCGTGATCCGTCCCGCCGGAGCCGAAGGCGCCCCCGGTTCGGACTACACCTACCTGATCATGCCGGTGCGTCTGCCGGGCTGAGTCGACCCTCCGGTAGGCGACCTGCCGGGCTGAGTCGGCCGGGCGGGCTGCGCGCCACACCCACCCGGGTCTATGTTGGCAAGCGATTTCGTTAAGCGGTTTCAGCAGGGGAGCGCCTAGCCTCTAGGTCTCACAAGCTCGGACGGGAAAGTGGGCACGGTATGCAGATCGGTCTGATCGGACTCGGCAAGATGGGCGGCAACATGGCCCAGCGGATCCGCAACGGAGGACACGAGGTCGTCGGCTACGACCGTTCGGAGACCTCCCCGCGGGACGTCAGCTCCCTGGAGGAGCTCATCGGTGCCCTGCAAGCTCCTCGTGCCGTATGGGTCATGGTGCCCGCCGGTCAGCCGACGGATGAGGTCATCCAGACCCTCAAGGGCCTGCTCGACGAGGGCGACATCGTCATCGACGGCGGCAACACCAAGTACACCGACGATGCCATCCACGCCAAGCAGTTGGCCGAAAAGAGCATCGGCTTCGTCGATGCCGGGGTGTCCGGCGGCGTGTGGGGCCTTCAGAACGGCTACGCGCTGATGGTGGGCGGCTCGGCCGAGGACGTCGGCCGCGTGCAACCGATCTTCGACGCACTGAAGCCCTCGGGTGACTCCGGTTTCGTGCATGCCGGTCCGGTCGGCGCTGGTCACTTCGCCAAGATGGTCCACAACGGTATCGAGTACGGCATCATGCAGGCCTTCGCCGAGGGCTACGAACTGATGGACGCCTCACCCATCCTGGAGAACGTCACCGAGACGTTCGCGTCGTGGGAGAACGGGACCGTCATCCGGTCCTGGCTGCTCGACCTGGCCGTCCGGGCGTTGCACGCAGACCCGGGCCTGAAGTCCATCAAGGGTTATGCCGCCGATTCCGGCGAGGGTCGCTGGACCGTCGAGGCCGCCATCGAGAACGCGGTCCCGCTGCCCGTGATCACCGCCTCGCTCTACGCCCGCTTCGCCTCGCGCCAGGACGACTCACCGGCGATGAAGATGGTCGCCGCCCTGCGTAACCAGTTCGGTGGCCACGCGGTCGAATCGGCCAGTGACGCCGCCCCGGCCCAAACGCCGGGCGAGGCCGCCAAGACGGCCGCTGCCGCGAGCCCGAACGCATCCTGAAAGTCGATCCGAACACGCCGGCTGTCAGCCGGTCGGCAAGTAGCGTGTGAGCCGTGTACGTCCAGCACCTGTCGGTGGCCGACTTCCGTAGCTGGCCGCGAGCCGACCTTGCCTTCGACCCGGGCGTGAGCGTGCTCGTCGGGGCCAACGGGCAGGGCAAGACGAACCTGCTGGAGGCGCTGGGCTACCTGTCGACCCTCGGAAGCCACCGGGTGTCGACCGACGCTCCGCTGATCCGGTCGGGAGCCGACACCGCGGTGGTTCAGGCGGCCGTCGTGAACGACGGCCGCCAGTTGGTCCTCGAGGTCGCCATCACGGCCGGGCGGGCGAACAAGGCCAAGCTCAACCGCTCACCGGTCACCAGGCCCCGCGACATCCTCGGCGGCCTGCGGACAGTGCTGTTCGCTCCTGAGGATCTCGCGGTGGTTCGCGGCGATCCGTCTGAGCGTCGCCGGTTCCTCGACGAGGTCCTCGTGCAACGCACGCCGCGGCTCGCCGGGGTACGAGCCGACTACGACCGGGTGCTCAAGCAACGTGCCGCGCTGCTGAAGACCGCAGGCGCGGCTCGACGTGCCGGTGGCGCCGGTGACCTGCGCACGTTGGACGTGTGGGACGGACATCTGGCCGAGCACGGCGCGCAACTTCTGGCCGCGCGCCTCGATCTGGTCCGGGCCCTGCGTCCGTACGCCGAGGAGGCCTATACCCGTATCGCGCCGGAAAACCGCGCGTCGCCTCCCCTACGGTCGCCGTTCGGCTTGCGTTATGTCAGCTCGATCGATTCCGCGCTGCCGTCCGGGTCCGGCCCGGAGGTGGGCAATGGGGACCTCGAGTCGGAGATTCCGACGATCGGCGTGCTCACCGCGGCTCTGCTCGCCGAGTTGGCTCGGGTCCGGGCGAGCGAGATCGAGCGAGGGGTGTCCCTGGTCGGGCCGCACCGTGACGAACTCGAACTGTCCCTGAACGGGCTGCCCATCCGCGGTTACGCCAGCCACGGTGAGGGCTGGTCGGCCGCCCTGGCCCTCCGGCTGGCCTGTTTCGATCTGCTCGGTTCCGATGGAGCCGAGCCGGTGCTCATCCTCGATGACGTGTTCGCCGAGCTCGACCGGACGCGGCGGCAGGCGCTGGCGGCGCTGGCCGGCAAGGCGGAGCAGGTGTTGATTTCGGCTGCAGTCGTGGACGATGTCCCCGAGGAGCTGTCGGGGGCTCGTTTCGACATCGCTGACGGTGAGGTGCGCCGTGTCGTCTGAGGGCCATGACGCTGCGTCGCCAGACAAGGACGCAGCGGATCGCGCGCGGAGCCGGAGCGAAGATATCCACACCAACAATGCGCAATATCCCGACATTTCCGGCAGGTTATCCCCAGATGTTGGTCTTTCGTCCACAGAAGACTGTGGACGAGGTGACCCGGTGGACGATGGTGAGCCCGGCGACGTGGAGCCCGACTCCACGGGTTCGGGGGACATGGCGGCCGGTGCGCTGGCCGCGGCCCGCGCGATGGCAACCGGGCAAGGCGCGGCCCGCGCGCGCGCGGTTCGTCGTCGCCGCCGGCGCAACCCCGACGGTCCGAGCTACAGCGGTGCCCGACCCGACGAACGGGATCCGGTTGCGATCGGCTCGATCGTCGGCAAGGCGGTCGGCGAGCTCGGCTGGGTCGGGCCGCTGGCCGAAGCCCGGCTGATGTCACAGTGGGACACCGTGGTCGGCGCGGACATCGCCGCGCGGTGCCGGCCGGTCAGTCTGGCCGATGGTGAACTCCGGGTCCAGGCCGAATCCACGGCGTGGGCAACGCAGTTGAGACTGATGGCGCCTCAGATCCTGGCCCGCATCACCGCCGACCTGCCCCGCGGCCTGGTCAAGCGCATCTCCATCTCGGGACCGTCCGGGCCGAGTTGGAAGCACGGGCCGTGGGCGATGCGCGGCCGGGGCGTGCGCGACACGTACGGATAGCCTGCCGATCGCCCGGCCCGCCCTGATCGCCTGGCCCGCCCTGATCGCCTGGCCCGCCCCGACCGGGTAGGCCCGGGGTGTCCAGGCCGGGCGCGTGGGCCTGTACGGCCCCAAAGTGGCTGGTCGGATCGCTGGCGAGTCTCCGGAGCCAGCGCAGCCGTGAAAATCGCTCTGTGACACGTACAGCGGCCTGCCAACGGGTTTTTGTCAGCCGCTCCTAGTAAGATGAACAGGTTCGACCGACTATGCAGTCTTCAAAGGGAGTACTTGTGGCCTCCAAGCCCGCGTCCAATTACGGTGCCGATTCAATCCAGGTTCTCGAGGGGCTCGAGGCGGTTCGCAAGCGTCCCGGCATGTACATCGGTTCCACCAGCGATCGCGGTTTGCACCACCTGGTCTGGGAGGTCGTCGACAACTCCGTCGACGAGGCGCTCGCCGGTTACTGCGACCGGATCGAGGTCACCCTGATGACCGACGGCGGTGTCCGGGTCACCGACAACGGGCGAGGCATGCCCGTCGGTATGAACAAGCAGCAGCAAAAGCCGGCGGTAGAGGTCATCCTCACCGTCCTGCACGCCGGTGGAAAGTTCGACAGCGACTCCTACGCGGTGTCCGGTGGGCTGCACGGCGTCGGCATCTCGGTCGTGAACGCGCTGAGCAATCGCCTGGACGTCGACATCAAGCGCGACGGCTACCGGTGGACCCAGCCCTACGTCGACCAGAAGCCCGCCGGGCCGTTGGTCAAGGGCGAGAAGACGGACGAGACCGGCACCACGGTGACGTTCTGGGCCGACGGATCGATCTTCGAGACCCTGACCTACTCCTACGAGACCATCAGCCGTCGCCTGCAGGAGATGGCGTTCCTGAACAAGGGGCTCACCATTGTCCTGCGGGACGAGCGCGCCGGTGTGATCGTCCAGACCGACGACCGCGCCGAGGAGATCACGTCCGAGACGATCGAGGAGCACGACGCCAAGCCCAAGGTGAAGGAGGTCGTGTACCACTACGCCGACGGTATCGCCGACTTCGTCAAGCATCTCAACGCCACGAAGTCACCGATCCACAAGTCCGTCATCTACTTCGACCCCGAGGACAAAGAACTTCGGATGTCGGTGGAGATCGCGATGCAGTGGAACGAGTCCTACTCCGAATCGGTGTACACGTTCGCCAACACCATCAACACGCACGAGGGTGGTACGCACGAGGAGGGCTTCCGCGCGGCGCTGACCGGGGTGGTCAACAAGTTCGCGCTGGCTCAGAAGATCTTGAAGGAGAAGGACGACAAGCTCACCGGTGACGACATCCGGGAGGGCCTGGCCGCCATCATTTCGATCAAGCTGGCCGAGCCGCAGTTCGAGGGCCAGACCAAGACCAAGCTGGGCAACTCCGAGGCCAAGTCGTTCGTGCAGAAGATGTGTAACGAGTGGCTGACCGACTGGTTCGACCGCAACCCCGCCGATGGCCGGATCGTGGTGAACAAGGCCACTTCGGCTGCACGCGCCCGCAAGGCCGCACAGCAGGCCCGCAAGCTCGCCCGCAAGAGCGCACTCGACACGATGGGTCTGCCCGGCAAGCTTGCCGACTGCCGCTCGACCGATCCGGAGAAGAGCGAGCTCTACATCGTCGAGGGCAACTCCGCGGGCGGCTCGGCCAAGTCCGGCCGGGACTCGCTCTACCAGGCGATCCTGCCGTTGCGGGGAAAGATCATCAACGTGGAGAAGGCCCGGATCGACCGCGTCCTGAAGAACACCGAGGTTCAGTCCCTGATCACGGCGCTGGGCACCGGCATTCATGACGACTTCGACGCCGCCAAGCTGCGCTATCACAAGATCGTGCTGATGGCCGACGCCGACGTCGACGGCCAGCACATCACGACGCTGCTGCTGACGTTGCTTTTCCGGTTCATGCGCCCGCTGATCGAGACCGGTTACGTCTACCTCGCCGCTCCGCCGCTGTTCAAGATCAAGTGGTCCAAGGGAGATCCGGACTACGTCTACTCCGAACGCGAACGCGACGGTCTCATCGAGGCCGGTGAGGCTGCCGGTCGTCGCCGGGCCGCCGGCGACTCGATCCAGCGTTACAAGGGCTTGGGCGAGATGAACGCCAAGGAGCTGTGGGAGACCACGATGGATCCGGCCACGCGCCTGCTTCGCCGGGTCACCCTCGACGACGCGGCGACCGCCGACGAGCTGTTCAGCGTCCTGATGGGCGAGGACGTCGACGCCCGCCGTTCATTCATCGTCCGTAACGCCAAGGACGTCCGCTTTCTCGACATCTAACGGGTCCGCGCTCCGCCACCCGAAGCACGAATCGCCCGTGTTCGCCGATGGAATGTGTTCTGAAAGGTCATCATGACTGAAGTACCGCCGCCCCCCAGCCACGACCGGGTCGAACCGGTCGACCTGCAACTGGAGATGCAGCGCAGCTTCCTCGACTATTCGATGTCGGTCATCGTCTCGCGGGCACTGCCCGACGTTCGCGACGGTTTGAAGCCCGTGCACCGCCGCGTCCTGTACGCGATGTACGACGGTGGGTACCGTCCCGATCGCGGTTACGTGAAGTGCTCGCGGGTCGTCGGTGACGTCATGGGTAACTACCACCCTCACGGTGACACCGCGATCTACGACACCCTGGTCCGGCTCGCCCAGCCGTGGTCGATGCGGGCGCCGCTGGTCGACGGGCAGGGCAACTTCGGCTCACCCGGCAACGACATGGCCGCCGCCATGCGGTACACCGAGGCCCGGCTCTCACCGCTGTCGATGGAGATGCTCCGCGACATCGAGGAAGAGACCGTCGACTTCCGCCCGAACTACGACGGGCGCTCGCAGGAACCGACCGTCCTCCCCTCGCGGATCCCGAACCTGCTGGTCAACGGCGGCGGCGGTATCGCGGTCGGCATGGCCACGAACCTGCCGCCGCACAACCTGCGCGAGGTGGCCTCGGGCGTGACCTGGGCGCTGGAACACCCTGACGCCACCCAGGACGAACTGCTGGCCGAGCTCATGCAGCGCATTCCGGGACCGGACTTCCCGACCAAGGGCCTGATCGTCGGCCGGCAGGGCATCGAGGACGCGCAGCGCACCGGCCGGGGCTCGATCCGGATGCGGGCCGTCGTGACCGTCGAGGAGGACGCCCGCGGGCGCACCATCCTGGTGGTCACCGAGCTTCCGTACCAGGTCAACCCGGACAACCTCATCCAGAACATTGCCGACTTGGCGCGCGACAACAAGGTCGCGGGGATCGCCAACGTCAACGACGAGTCCTCCGAGCGCATCGGCATGCGGATCGTCGTGCAGCTCAAGCGCGACGCCGTGGCCAAGGTCGTGCTGAACAACCTCTACAAGCACACTCAGCTGCAGACGACCTTCGGTGTCACGATGCTGGCGATCGTCGACGGCGTGCCTCGCACCCTGCGGCTGGACCAGATCGTCAGCTACTACATCGCGCACCAGGTCGAGGTCATCGTCCGGCGTACCAAGTACCGGCTCCGCAAGGCCGAGGAACGCGCGCACATCTTGCGCGCGCTGCTCAAGGCCATCGACCAGCTCGACGCGGTGATCGCGCTGATCCGCGCGTCGGCATCGGCCGAGGTGGCCCGTACCGGGCTGATGGAACTGCTCGACATCGACGAGATCCAGGCGCTGGCGATCCTCGATCTGCAGCTTCGCCGGCTCGCGGCGCTGGAACGTCAGCGACTGCAGGACGAGTACGCCGAACTGGAAGCGAAGATCGCCGACTTCAACGACATCCTGGCCAAGCCGGGCCGGCAGCGCTCGATCGTCCGGGACGAACTCGCCGAGATCGTGGCCAAGTACGGCGACGCGCGGCGCACCCAGATCATTCCGTTCGACGGTGACATGTCGATGGAGGACCTGATCGCGGCCGAGGACGTCGTCGTCACGATCACCAGGACCGGCTACGCCAAGCGCACCAAGACCGATCTCTACCGGTCCCAGAAGCGGGGCGGCAAGGGTGTGCAGGGTGCCGGGCTGAAGACCGACGACATCGTCGCCCACTTCTTCGTGTGCTCCACGCATGACTGGATCCTGTTCTTCACGAACAAGGGACGGGTGTACCGGACCAAGACCTACGACCTGCCCGAGGCCAACCGCAACGCTCGCGGTCAGCACGTGGCGAACCTGCTCGCGTTCCAACCGGACGAGCAGATCGCCGAGGTCATGACGATCAAGAACTACGAGGTGGCGCCCTACCTGGTGCTGGCGACGAAGTCCGGTCTGGTCAAGAAGACCAAGCTGACCGACTTCGACTCCAACCGTTCCGGCGGAATCGTCGCGATCAACCTGCGGCCTGAGGACGAGCTGATCGACGCGGCCCTCATCTCACCCGAGAACGACCTGCTGCTGGTGAGCAAGCACGCCCAGTCCATCCGCTTCAAGGCCGACGACGACACGCTGCGTCCGATGGGGCGCGCGACGTCCGGTGTCATCGGGATGCGCTTCTCCGCCGACGACGAACTGCTGGCCATGGAAGTGGTCGAGGAAGACACCGAGATCCTGATCGCGACCGACGGCGGCTTCGCCAAACGGACCAAGGTCGAGGAGTATCCGGTCCAGGGCCGAGGCGGCAAGGGCGTCCTGACTGCGCGTATTGTCTCGACGAGGGGTGGATTGGTCGGTGCCCTGACGGTCCAGCCTGAGGACGAGATCTACGCGATCACGTCGGACGGTGTGGTCATCAGGACATCGGTCGCGGAGGTCCGTCGTGCCCAGCGCCAGACCATGGGCGTCCGGCTGATGAATCTGCCGGAGGGCGTCGCGCTTGTCTCGATCGCCCGCAACGCCGATGAACCCGAGGAGCAGGAGTCCTAAACGATGACCGAGAGCCGTCCGCCGCAACGGACCGCTGGGGGCACCGTCAACCCTGATCCCGCGTCAGCCGGTTCCGCTGGTCCGTCCACCGAGCACGACACCACAGCTCTGCCTCGCGTTCCCGAGAGCGGTCAGTGGTCAGAGCCCTCACGGACGACGTCCGCGGGAGCCGCTGGCGACGCGCCGGTGGCGGACTCCGGCAACACCGGGCCGATCGGTTTCCCGGGTCTGGGCGCTGAATCGGCGGCCGCCGCGCCGGAGTCCGGCCGAAGCTCGCTCGCTGCCAAGATCAGCGGCGCCGCCGCGAGCGTGGCGGCCGGCACCGCGGCGGTGGCCAGTTCGGCGCGTAATGCGGTGACCGGTGCGCCGGCCGACGCTCCGACCACCGCGGTACCCCCGTTCGGTTCGACTGGGCCGGCAGCTGGCCCTGCGACTGGGGCGGCAACGGGGGCGGCAACTGGGCAGCGGCCGGAGACGGCTCCGCCGCCACCCCGGATCGGCCAGCCCGGGTTCAGCTCCAACTACGGCGCCGTCGGCGCACCTACCGGACCAGCAGGGGGAGGCGCAGTGGCGTCATCGAGCGGTTACAACTCGGGCGCTGTGGGCCTTGCCCCCGAAGCCGGCGGACCGGGAACGCCCCCCGGCGTCAACGCACCAAAGGCATCGAAGGCGACCAAGGCGGCGCGGGGCCGGTCGGCCAACCGGCAGCCGCGTAAGGCTCGGTTGACGCTGAGCCACATCAACGTCTACTCGGTGTTCAAGTTCTCCTGCGTGCTGGCGATCGCCCTTTTCTTTGTCTGGCTGATCGCGGTCGGAGTGCTCTACGGCGTCCTCGACGTCGCCGGTGTGCTGGACCGCATCAACCAGGCCGTCGGAAAGGTCTCCGGATCCACCACGTCCAAGAACGTCGTCACGGGCTCGATCGTCTTCGGCACGGCCATCATCATCGGTGCCGTCTACATCGTCCTGTTCATCGCTATCACGACGATCGGGTCCATGATCTACAACCTGTGCGCCGACCTCGTCGGCGGCGTCGAACTGACCCTGTCCGAGCGCGAGTAGCGCCCGCCGCTACGGGTGCGGCTGGCCTACAACCGCGGGAACAGCCGGGCGGGACTCTCTCCGGACTCGAAGACCTGGGCCGCTGGTCCGACGATCAGCGGATCCGGGCTTCCCACGAGGTCGAGGTCGCGTCCGTCGTAGTCAAGGGTCGCCAGCACATGTCGAAGCGCGTTGACCCGCGCCCGCTTCTTGTCGTTGCTCTTGACCACCGTCCACGGGGCGTCGGCGGTGTCGGTGTAGAAGAACATCGCCTCCTTGGCCTCGGTGTAGGCGTCCCACTTGTCCAGCGAGGCGAGGTCCATCGGTGACAGCTTCCATTGCCGGACCGGGTCGATCTGCCGGATGGTGAATCGGGTCCGCTGCTCGGCCTGCGACACCGAGAACCAGAACTTGACGAGCCGGACGCCACTGCGCACCAGCATGCGCTCGAACTCCGGCGCCTGGCGCATGAACTCCAGGTACTCGGCCGCGGTGCAGAACCCCATGACCCGTTCCACCCCGGCGCGGTTGTACCAGGAGCGGTCGAAGAGCACGATCTCACCGGCGGCCGGCAGGTGCGCGACGTAACGCTGGAAGTACCACTGGGTCTGCTCACGCTCGGACGGCTTCTCCAGCGCCACCACCCGGGCCCCGCGGGGGTTGAGGTGTTCGGTGAAGCGCTTGATCGTCCCGCCCTTTCCGGCCGCGTCCCGGCCCTCGAACAGCAGTACGACGCGCTGGCCGGTGGCCTTGACCCAGCTCTGCAGTTTCAACAGCTCGATCTGCAGCGCGCGCTTGCTCTGCTCGTACTCCTTACGAGTCATCCGGCTGTCGTAGGGGTAGTCCTGCCGCCAGGTCTCCACCGGGCGCCCGTCCTCGGCGAGCAGGGTCGGATCATCGAATTCCTCGGAGAAGTCCAGTCGCGACAGGTCGAGCGACGGGGCACCCGAGACCCGATGGATGTCGGCGTGAAACGGCTGCGCCTCGGCGGGCGCTTCGTGTTCGGCGGTCACCGGCCCATTCAACGCGCCAGATCACGGTAGGTCGAGACTCGGGGCGAGTCGGGTCGGGTCGGCTGGGCGAGCCGCGGCCGGTGGCCGCTGAAGCCACGGTGGGACCGGTTTGGGGGGACGGCGGTGGTCCGGGTAAGCTCTCTCCTCGCGTGTTCGTGCGGTTCTGGCTCGTGGAGATCCGGTCATGAAGACGTCGAAGAGGGGCCTATAGCTCAGACGGTTAGAGCGCATCCCTGATAAGGATGAGGCCGGAGGTTCAAGTCCTCCTAGGCCCACTCACTGCTCAGCCGACCACGGGCTCCCGTGGCCGCACGGTCAGGCCCGAGGGAGTGCGCATGAAGAAATTGCTCACCGTAATCGCGGGTATCGCCGCGTTCGTGCTGGTGAAGCGGAAGAAGGGGCAGGACTCGAAGGACGTCTGGCGAGACGCCACTCGATCGTCCTGACTGCTTCGCCGGCCACGCAATTCGGTGGCTGCTCGGGGACGTAGCTCAATTGGCAGAGCACTGCCTTTGCAAGGCAGGGGTTAGGGGTTCGATTCCCCTCGTCTCCACCCTCTCGGAGGTCCCGCAGCGCGGGGCCTCCGTTGCGTTTGGTGGGCCGTGGTGCCCGAATAGCCCGGCCGCCCGTGGACCCGTCCGACATACTTGACCCATGAAGTTCACGGCCGCCCTGGAACTCCACGGCAAGACGGCAACCGGGATCACGGTGCCACCCTCGGTCGTGGAGGCGCTCGGTTCGGGCAAACGTCCGAAGGTGGTGGTGACGTTCAACGGTTACAGCTACCGGACGTCGGTCGCCCCGATGGGCGGGCTGTATCTGATTCCGGTGCGGGCAGAGATTCGTGAAGCCGCGCAGGCGAGCGCCGGCGACGTGCTGGACGTGCAGATCGTGGTGGACGAGGCTCCCCGGACTGTGGACGTGCCAGACGATCTGGCCGCGGCACTGACCCCGGCCGCGCGGGCCCGATTCGACGCTTTGAGCTTCAGCCATCAGCGCGAGCACGTGGAATGGATCAGCTCGGCCAAGAAACCCGAGACCCGCGCGAACCGGATCGGCAAAACCGTCGAGAAGCTGTCGGCCGACACGTCGGTCTGAACTCGACCATAAGACCGGGACCGGGTCCAGGAGGGCACGTGCAGATCGATTTCGTCCGTTCACTACGGCCCACCCTCGGGGTCGAGTGGGAGCTCGCCCTCGTCGACAAGCAGTCCGGTGATCTGGTCTCGGTCGCCGAGCAGGTGCTCAACGCGGTCCGTCCGCACCAGGAGCCCGAGCATCCCAAGATCAAGCAGGAGTTGCTGCTCAACACCGTCGAGCTCGTGACCGGGGTCTGCCGCAACGCCGCGGAGGCGGCCGCCGATCTTGCCGCGAGCGTCGCCGAGGTCCGCGAGGTCATCGACCCCATGGGCGTCGAGCTGTTCAGTGCCGGGGCCCACCCGTTCGCCGACTGGCACCAGCAGCGCGTGACCGACTACCACCGCTACGCCACCCTGATCGACCGCACCCAGTGGTGGGGGCGGCAGATGCTCATCTACGGAGTGCACGTCCACGTCGGGATCTCCTCCGTCCACAAGGTGTTGCCGATCCTCAACGGCCTGCTCACCTATCACCCGCATCTGCAGGCACTGTCCGCGTCCTCGCCGTACTGGGGCGGCACCGACACCGGTTACGCCAGCAACCGCGCCCTGATGTTCCAGCAGCTGCCGACGGCCGGGTTGCCTTTCCAGTTCGGCGATTGGTCGGGCTATGAGAGCTACGTCGCCGACATGCTCACCACGGGGGTCATCGACGACCTGAGCGAGATTCGCTGGGACATCCGTCCGTCGCCCAAGCTGGGGACGATCGAGGTCCGGGTGTGCGACGGGCTACCGACCTTGGCCGAGGTCACCGCCGTAGCCGCGCTCATCCATTGCCTGGTCGTTTACCTCGACGGCGAACTGGACCGCCGAGGTTCACTGCCGACTCTGCCGCCCTGGCACGTCCAGGAGAACAAATGGCGGGCCGCGCGTTACGGCCTGGAGGCCGAGATCATCCTTGACGCGGCCGGACGTGAACGGCTCGTGACCGAAGAGCTCGCCGACCTGGTCGACTGTCTGACTCCGGTCGCCATCCAGCTCGACTGTGCCTACGAACTGGCCTCGGTGATGAACATCCTCACGTCCGGCGCCAGTTATCAGCGACAGCGCCTGGTCGCCGAGGCCAACGGCGGGAACTTGGCCGCGGTCGTCGACAGCCTGGTGCGAGAGATGCGCGCGGGACGTCCGCTGAGCTGATCACCCCGCGCCGGCGAGCACCGCCTGAACCTGGGTGGTCCGCCCGATCAGCCGGCCGGCGTCGTCGGTGAGGTCGACCTCAGCCACGATCGTGGTCCGTCCGGAGTGCAGCAGACGCGCGGCGGCTGTCACGGTTCCGCTACGCGCGGCACCCAGGAAGTGGGTCGCCGAGTCGATGGTGACCGTCCCGGCCGCTCCCTGGGGAAGATTCAGTGTGGCCAGCGCGGCGGCCGCCGAGTCCGCCAGGGTCATCAGTGCTCCGCCGTGCAACCCCCCGCCGATGGTGGTGCGCTCGGGTGTCACCGCCAGCGCCGCCACGACTCGTTCGGGAGTCAGCTCGGTGTAAATTACGCCCACGAACGCGGTGAAAGGCACCAGCGCGAGGATCTGATCATTGCTCAGCTGCATGACCGGTAGCCTGGCACGACGATGGACATCCTCGCGATCTGGCTGGGCAAGGTGACCCTGCTTGCGCTGCGCCTGCTGGGCCGGCGAGGCACCGCGCTTCCCGGCCTGGTGGTGGAGAAGGTCTTCCCCGGATTCCTGCCGCGTCGGCTCGGCGCGCTGGGCCAGGGCGTGGTCGTCGTGACCGGGACGAACGGCAAGACCACGACGACGAAGATGCTCGCGACGATCCTGGCCGAGCGTTACCGCGTCCTGACCAATGACACCGGCGGCAACTTCGTTCGCGGTGTCATCACGTCGGTGGTCGCGGGATCGTCATGGCGGGGCCGAACGGATGCCGACATCGCGGTTCTCGAGCTCGACGAAGCTCACGCCGTGCGGTTCTGCCAGGTCTACCGCCCCGAACGCCTCCTGCTGCTCAACGTGTTGCGCGACCAACTGGACCGCTTCGGCGAGATTGACACCACCGCCCGGATCCTGGCCAAGGTCGCAGCGGCGACCACCCGCGATGTCGTGGTGAACCGCGACGATCCCCGACTGGTCCGGCTGGCGGACGAGCTCACTGCCACCGTCAGTTACTTCGGGGTTGCCCCCGACCTACGCGAGTTGTTTCCCACGGATGAGGAGATGTACGGCGGAGCGATAGCCCTGTCCGACCTACGCGCTTCGGCCGAGCTGATGTCGGTGAAGCTGGGGATCACAACCGACGTCACGCTCCGGATCGCCTCGGCCACCGAGCGGGTCACCCTTCGGGCCGAGGGCGCGCACAACGCCCAGAACGCTGCCGGGGCGGCCGCACTCGCGCTGACCCTCGGCCTCGACCCGGCGACCATCACCGCCGGGCTGCGCAAGGTCGATCCCGCCTTCGGGCGCGGGCAGTCCTTCGAGATCGCCGGACGCCGAGTCGTGTTGCAGCTGGTGAAGAACCCTGCCGGCTTCCGGCAATCCCTGCGGACGGTGGCGGGACTGGATCCGTCGGCGACCGTGATCGCCATCAACGACGACTACGCCGACGGGCGCGACATGTCCTGGCTTTGGGACGTCCAGTTCGCCGACGTCCTGGGCGCGCCGAGTGAGGAGAGTACCGAGGAAACCGGCGAAACCCGCTCCGGGACGCGAGCCGGCTGGCTGGTTACCAGCGGCACCCGGGCTGCTGACATGGCAGTGCGACTGCTGTACGACGAGGTCGCCACGGATCTGGTCGAGCCCGATCTGACCGCAGCGGTGCGCGCGGCGACGTTTCACGTGAAACCGAATCAGACAGTAGTCGTTTTCTCGACCTACACGGCTATGTGGTCACTTCACAAAGTGCTCGATCGGCTGGTCGACGAGGCTCCACGGCTGGGACCCCGCCCGTCCTGAGCCGGCCGGTCCTTAGTCGCGTGGTCCTGAGCCACCCTGCGGCGATCGAGCCGGGCATCAGCCCGCGGAATCGTCGGCTACCGGGTGCAGATGGCGGGGTGCCGGTCGTCGCGCCGGTGCGGACGGTTCGGCTTTCGCGTCGTTCGAGATCGGAAGCGAGACAGCCGCGTCGAGTCGTGTCAGCACGTCGTGTCCGGCTGCGGTCGGCGACAGGAGTAGGCCCCGGCGGTCTTCAGGATTGCGGTCGCGGCGTGCGAAGCCTTTGCGTTCCAGCCGATCCAGCACCACGGTCATCGAGCCGGTGGTCAAGGCGAACAGGTCTGACAACTGGTGCGGTGTCGGAGCCGATCGCGCTGCGATCTCAACGAGGATCGCGAGTTCCTTGCCGCTGAGTCCCTCGACTCGAGCGTGGGCGTCGAAACGTATCCAGGACAGTTGCAGCTCACGCAGACTCTCGGCCTTGCGATTCTCGGGCACGTCGTTTCACCTGTCGTTTCCAGCGAGCTGTTCAGTGATCGGCATACCCCTGCGCTTGCTGGGTGCTGCGGCGATGTGCGCTCACCACGACGAAATCGATCCACCGCACGACGGAAGTCGATGCTCGGACGGTATCGGCAAGGCCAGGGGTAACGGTGGCGCCGGCACCCCCGTGCGGTGCCGGAACGACCTCCGGGTACGGCCGGGCAGCGATTCGTTCCCCCGTACGCTGCCCGGCCGTGACGACCGCGTAGCCCCCGTGCCGCGCGGTCTGTGTGGACAACGCCCCGACCGCGTCGACATGACGCCGAAGGACCGAGTGAGCCCGCCCACAGCGAACTGGCGGATACCCTGGAGCGATCATGAGCAGCTTGACCTTGGTGCATCTGTACCCGCGCGAGATGAACATCTACGGCGACACCGGCAACGTGCTGGTGCTACGCAAGCGTCTGCAGTGGCGTGGCCTCTCGGCCACCGTCGTGCCGATCAACGTCGGTGATCCGCTCCCCATCGAGGCCGACATCGTGCTCGGCGGCGGTGGCCAGGACGCGGCCCAGGGTGACATCGGCGCTGACTTCGTGCGGCGCGCGAGCACGCTGCGAGCGATGGCCGACGACGGGGTCGTGATGCTCACCATCTGTGGCACCTATCAGATGCTGGGCCACGAATTCCTGACCAAGGACGGCATTCGCATCGCCGGCACCGGCGTGCTGGATTTGGTGACCAAGGGCTCTGACGAACGCCTGATCGGCAACAACGCCGTCGACACCGAGTGGGGACGCATGGTGGGGTTCGAAAACCACAGCGGTCTCACCGAACTGGGTTCCGGGGCGCGCCCACTCGGGCGAACCAGCGCGGGGCGGGGTAACAACGGACTCGATCTGACCGAGGGCGCCGTCCGCGACAACGTCTTCGGCACGTACCTGCACGGGCCGGTGCTGGCCAAGAGCCCAGGATTCGCCGACGAACTGTTACGTCGCGCCTTCGCGCGCCGGGGCAGCAGCTCCGAACTGTCGGCACTCGACGACGACCTGGTGCTCAACGCCGCCACCGTGGCCGCCGGACGTCCACGATGACCCTCACCGCCCGCCTGCCACGCTCCGGCGCGGCCAGTGCAGCCACCGCGGTGTTGCTCGCCGGGGCGTTACTGACCGGGTGTGGCGGGTCGGGAGGGTCGTCGGGATCCGCGATGACGCCGACCCCGTCCAGCACTCCCGCGCCCACGGGTCTTGGTGGTGGCGCTGGTGAGAGCGGCTCGACGAGTCCGTCCCGGTCGACGCTGCTCACTACGCCGCACCCGACGCTGAGCGTCGCCGCCAAGGCCGACGAGATCGACAAACCCTGCCCGTACGCCGGTCTCGACGCGATGCGGGACGCCGAGGGGGACCGCACCAACCGCTCGGTCGAGCTCAAGTCGGCGGGCGGGACTCCGGTGGGTTGTCGCTACTACTTCGAGTACGACGCCGCGGTCGTCATCGCCGAGGTTCGCATCCAGCGCTTCGGCACGCCGACCGAGGCGTTCAACGCGATAGTGGACCTGGCGCGCACGCATCCGGAGTTCGTCGAGAACAAGAGCATCGGTGACTTCGGTTCGGTGACTCTCAAGCTTCCGCTACAGGGGACGAGCACCTGGGCGTGCCTGTTCTCCAAAGGGAATCTGGCCATCACCGCGCACACCCGGCAGACCGTCGTGAGCCAGGACGCCCGCAACGTCGCCACGTTGATCGCGCCGAACGTCCACTGAGCGGGCGCACCCGTCGGGTGTCCTCCGATTCCATCCGGTGCCGTTGCCGTATTCGGGGGGCCGTCGTCGTGTCCGGGGGTCGTGAAAGGATGGATCGGCAGTTTTCCCCTCTGAGTAGGAGTCCTCTCTCGTGACCACTGCAACCCAGATCGCCACCCTGCACACCAACAAGGGCGACATCACGATCAACCTGTACGGCAACCACGCCCCGAAGACGGTGAAGAACTTCGTCGAGTTGGCCACCGGCGCCAAGGAGTGGACCGACCCGCGCAACCGCCAGAAGTCGACGGCGAACCTGTACGACGGGACCGTCTTCCACCGCGTGATCGAGAACTTCATGATCCAGGGCGGCGACCCGCTCGGTCGTGGCACCGGCGGACCGGGTTACAACTTCGCCGACGAGTTCCACCCCGAGCTCACCTTCGACCGGCCATACCTGCTGGCCATGGCCAACGCCGGGCCCAACACCAACGGCAGCCAGTTCTTCATCACCACGGCGGCGACCAGTTGGCTCAACTTCAAGCACAGCATCTTCGGCGAGGTCGCCGACGCCGACAGTCGGGCCGTGGTCGATGCCATCGGCACGACGAAGACCGGTGCGGGCGATCGACCGGTGGACGACGTCGTCATCAACTCGGTGACTATTTCCGAACTCTGATCGTTAGCCGTCCATGCAGCCAGTTGAACCACCGCACGCCGGTGGGTACCCGCCCGAACCGCCCGGGCAGTTCCCTCGGTGCTATCGCCATCCGGATCGAGAGACCGGCGTGCGGTGCGTTCGCTGTGACCGCCCGATCTGCGGAGAGTGCCAACGTCCGGCATCCGTAGGCTTCCAGTGCCCCGACGACGTGAAGGCCGGGCAGGCCTCGGTTCGCAGCGCGCGGACCCTGTTCGGAAGCCGCGCGGGTTCCGGGGCGACCGTGCCGACGGTCACGTACGCGCTGATCGCGGTGAACGTGGCGGTCTACATCCTGACGGCGGTCCAGGCCAACGGAAACTTCGTCGACAACTACACCGGCTCGCTCTTCCAGAAGTGGGAGATGTGGCCGGACGGTGTGGCCTACAACCACCAGTGGGTGCGCCTGGTCACCAGTGCGTTCCTGCACTACGGACCGTTGCACATCCTGTTGAACATGTGGGCCCTGTACGTGGTGGGCCCCGGCTTGGAACGGGCGATGGGCTGGTGGCGCTACCTGGCCGTCTACCTGCTCGCGGCGCTCGGGGGGTCGGTGGCGACGATGCTGTTCGCCGCCCCGGCCGGCGGCTCGGTCGGCGCCTCCGGGGCGATCTTCGGACTCTTCGCTGCGGCCTGGCTACTGCAACGGGTGACCCGGATGGACACCCGGCCGCTGACCATCACCATCGTGGTGAACTTCGTCTTCACATTCTCGATCCCGCAGATCTCCAAGACCGGGCACGTCGGCGGCTTCGTGATCGGCGGACTGGCGACGGTGGCGTTGCTGGGGTGGACCACTCGGGCGATGAGCAATTCCGCGATGCGCAAGCGGACACCAGGCGTGCAGGCGGCCAGCCTCGCGGGCATCTTGATTCTGCTGCTGGGGTTGACCCTGTTCCGCGCGCACCAGCTCGCGACGAGTCCGATCGTCCAGGGGCTGGGGACAACCGGCGCGGTTGTCCACAGTGTGGATGAGCCTGGGGAGAATTACAGCCGTGTAATCACAGCGGTGGAAGAAGCTGTGGACAACCGGGCGAGAGCTGGGATCAGCGCCAGCGAACGGCCATGATCAGGCCGGACAGCAGGAAGACGAACCCGACGCCGAAGTTCCAGCTGCCGAGGTCCTTCATCAGGGGGACGTGCTCACCCGCCATGTAGTACACGACGATGTAGGCCAGGCCGACGACCAGCAGAACCACCAGGGTGACGGGGTACCAGGTCGGGCTGGGCCGGAGCTGCTTGTTCGACGCCGACGGGCCACTGGCCGCCGCGGGGGTGGCTGAGTAGCTCGGCTTCTTGCGAACCTTGGACTTGGGCACCGGTCTCTCCTGAACACTGAGTGGTGGAACAGCAGCTAGCGTAAACGACATGTTCCGCCTGAGCAGCCTCCCGCGCTGGGTCGGGGTCCCGTCGCGGCGGCCGGAGCCGGGACGAACCCGCGATGTGTGGACCGTCCTGGTTCCCGTGGTCGCGTTGCTGGCGGGACTGCTGGCCGCCACGACGGCCCACACGGCCCGGGGGACCGATCTGCGCTCGGCCGGTCGGACAGACGTGGCGGACCTCGTTCGCGCCGCCGAGGCCCGCGGCAACGGCCAGGACGCGCAGGTGAAGCAGTTGCAGGCCCAGGTGGCGGCCGACACGAACAACCTGGCGGTCTCCGACGCCACCATCGCCGCGATCAACACCAAAGCCGCTCCGCTCCGGCTGCCCGGCGGCCTGATCGCGGTCTCCGGTCCGGGGCTGACGGTGGTACTGGACGATTCCCACCAGAACATCACCGATCCGAAGGTGGATCCCAACTGGCTCGTCGTCCACCAGTCAGACATGCAGGCCGCGGTCAACGCGCTGTGGGCCGGTGGCGCCGAGGCGATCCAGGTGATGGACCAGCGCCTCATCCAGACCAGCGCGATCCGCTGTGTCGGCAACACCCTGCTGCTCAACGGCCGGGTGTACTCACCGCCCTTCACCATCGCCGCGATCGGGCCGGCGCCACAGCTGCGCCGCGCCCTGGACGCCTCGGTGAATCTCAGCCAGTACCGGCAGGATGCGCAGTCATACGGCCTGCGCTACAGCGTCGACAACCAGAAGAAGATCTCGATCGGAGCTTATGAAGCCCCGATCGCGCTCGATTACGCCAGTATTGGCGGTTGAACGGCGCCGGCGACCGTCCGGTAGCGCAGCACGGCAACGAGCACGGACGATCGAGGATGGGGCAATGACGAGCAAGACAACCGGAGGCTGGGACTTCGGCGCGTCTGGGGCCAGCGGGCCCGGGGCGCTCGGGGCGACCCCGCCGGTAGAGCCGCCCGGTGGTACCGGCTTCGGGACGGGCTCTGCGCCCTCCGGCGACGGCCGCCCGCGCGGCCATGGTGCCGGCGACGCCGTGCGCACCGTCGTCCGGGGAATCGGTCAGCTGCTGATCACCCTCGGTCTGGTCCTCCTGCTGTTCGTCGTCTACGAGGTGTGGGTGTCCAACATCTACGCCCACCAACGCCAGGACAAGGTCAAGAACAACTACCAGGCCGCGGTGGCCAAGGGCCAGGATCCACTCAAGGGCCAGGACCGGCTGAACCTCCCGTCGGGCAAGCAGGTCGTGCTGCCCGCGGGTCAGGGCTTTGCCAACCTCTACATCCCGACGTTCGGCAAGGACTTCGCCTGGACCATCGTGGAGGGAACCAACGACGCCGACCTGGAGCGGGGTCCCGGCCACTACCCCGGCACCGCCATCCCAGGTCAGATCGGGAACTTCTCGGTGGCCGGGCACCGCGTGGGCAAGGGCGAGCCGTTCCTGAACCTCGACCAGCTGAACCCGGGCGACGACATCGTCGTCCAGACTGCCGCGAACTGGTACGTCTACCAGGTGCTGGGCGACAAGAGCCTGCTGAAGTCCAAGGGACAGGCGGTCGCGCTCGGCACGGCCGATTCGCAGGGTGTCGTCGGCCGGGAGATCGTGTCGCCGAGTCAGGTCTCGGTCATCGACAAAGTGCCCGATCATCCCGACGCCAGCCCCAGCCGAGCGTTGCTCACCCTGACCACGTGCCATCCGAAGTACACCGCCAATCAGCGGCTGATCATCCACGCGGCGCTGGTGCGGTCCGTGCCGGCGAAGGGCAGCGCCACGCCCAAGGAAATGGCCGGAGGGACGCTCTAACGATGTACGTCTGGATCTGGCGTCACCTGCCCGGGCCGATGGCCCTGCGGATGCTGCAAGTCGTGCTCCTGGTGGCGGCCGTGTCGGCGCTGCTGTTGTTCGTGGTCTTTCCCTGGATCGAGCCGAAACTGCCGCCCAACCCGATCACGGGCCCCGGGACGGTCAGCCAGTAGCCGGTCCCTGATCGCCCCTGGATCCCGTCGACGACCTCGGGTGCCGGGCCGGTCGGACTCTGGGATGATGGTCGCCGTGACCCGCATCCTGGTCGTCGACAACTACGACAGCTTTGTCTACAACCTCGTCCAGTACCTGTTCCAGCTCGGGGCCGAGGTCGAGGTCCGGCGCAACGATGCGGTCAAGCCGTCCGAGCTGGCCGATCTCGGGGTGGACGGCGTCCTGATCTCGCCCGGTCCCGGAACCCCGGAGGACGCCGGGGTGAGCATGGAGATGGTCACGGCCGCGGCCGATGCGGGACTGCCGCTGTTCGGGGTGTGCCTGGGCCACCAAGCGATCGGGGCCGTCTTCGGTGGCGTCGTCGAGCGCGCACCGGAGTTGCTGCACGGCAAGACCTCACTCGTCGAACACGCCGGGGCCGGTGTCCTGGCGGGTCTTCCGCAGCCCTTCACAGCTACCCGCTACCACTCCCTGGCGGTGCGGGAAGACAGCTTGCCGGACGAGATCGAGGTGACCGGACGTACCGCCACCGGGGTCGTCATGGCCCTGCGGCACCGGGTTCTGCCCATCGAAGGCGTGCAGTTCCACCCCGAGTCCGTGCTGACCGAGGGTGGGCACCGGATGCTGGCCAACTGGCTGGAGCGGTGTGGTGGGATCGCCGACTGGGACCGGGTGGCCGAGCTCGGGGCGCAACTGGACACCCTGCGGGAGCAGGCCTTCGTCACCTCTGCCTGAGCTCGCCAGTAGGTTCGTGAGACATGAAGGCAATAGTCGCCACCGAACCCGGCGGTCCAGAGGTCCTGTCCATGGCCGAGGTCGACCCACCGACGCCCGGTGTCGGCGAGGTGCTGCTGGACGTAGCCGCCACGGCGGTCAACCGAGCCGACCTGATGCAGCGGGCCGGCAACTACCCGCCGCCGCCGGGAGCCTCGACGATCATCGGCCTGGAGTGCAGCGGAACCGTCGCCGCGCTCGGCCCGGGAGTGACGGGCTGGGAGATCGGTGACGAGGTGTGCGCGCTGCTCAGCGGCGGCGGGTACGCCGAGCAGGTGGTCGTACCGGTCGGCCAGCTCATGCAACGCCCGGACGGACTCGACGCGGTGCACGCGGCCGCGCTGCCCGAAGTGGCCTGCACCGTCTGGTCGATGGTCTTCGACCAGGCCGGTCTCGCGCCCGGGGAACGGTTCCTGGTGCACGGCGGCTCGTCCGGCATCGGCACCATGGCCATCCAGCTCGCCAAGGCGATGGGCGCCCAGGTCTTCACCACCGCGGGGACGGAGGCCAAGCGGCAGGCCTGCCGCGAGCTTGGTGCGGATGTCGCGATCGACTATCGCAACGTCGACTTCGCCACCGTCATCGCGGACGAGACGCACGGCGCGGGGGTGGACGTCATCCTCGACACCATCGGGGCGAAGTACCTACCGGGCAACGTCGGGTCCCTGGCCTTCGGTGGCCGGATCGCGGTCATCGGAATGCAGGGCGGCGTGGTGGGCGAGCTGAATCTCGGGGCCTTGATGGCGCGCCGGGGTTCGATCTACGCCGCCGGCCTGCGAGCCCGGCCCCTGGAGCAGAAGGCGACGATCGTCGCCGGTGCCCAGGCGCACGTGTGGCCCCTGATCGCTCAGGGCCTGGTTCGTCCGATCGTTCACGAGGTGCTGCCGCTGGCGGAGGCGGCTCGCGCTCACCGCATCGTGGAGGCGAGCGAACATGTCGGAAAGGTCGTACTTTCCGTTCGGTGATCGTGAAGGGCTTTTCGGAATCTGCGGGCTATTGCGGACACCCTCGTCCTGACCTATGTACCAGATAAGAACTCCCTTCTAGAGTCCCTCCCGTCCTGGGGCGCCAAACAGCTGGCGCGGTTTGGTAGACAGATGGGGGACAGAATGAACAAGTATTTGACGTTGCTGGCGTCCACCGCCTCGGCCGCTCTGGTGGCTGGACTGGTCGCCGCACCCGCGTCGGGTCAGACCCGAATCGCCCATCCGAAGGCCGCGCCGCCCCCGATCAAGCTGGTGGCCGGCGGCCTGAGTGGGCCGCTGTCGATCAGCTTCAGCCCGACCGGGCGGCTCTATGCCTCTGAGGCGGCCGTCGGCGACGTCACGCGGATCAACCTCAACGGCAGCAAGAAGACTGTTGCCTCGGGCATCCAGGGCTTGGCCGGCATTTCCGCCGGGCTCCGCTACGTCTACGCCGTCCAGGGCTTCGTCCCCGAGACCGGCGGCACGCAACCGGGCAAGGCCCCGCTGCTCAAGATCGACAAGCGCGGACACGTCACCGAGGTGGCTGACCTGTTCCAGTACGAACTGGCGCACAACCCGGACGGGCAGGCCCAGGGCGATCCGTCCGACCCGAACGCGGACTCGATCTCCAACCCGTTCGCCGTCCTCGCCCAACCCCACCGGGTCCTGGTCGCCGACGGCGGAGCCAACGATGTGCTGTCCGTCGACGGCAAGGGTCAGGTGAGCACGTTCTTCGCGCCCCGCAACATCAACGAGGGCGTCTGCGCGGGTGCGCCGAACAATGATCCGCAACACCCGGGGTGCGACCCCGTACCGACCGGTCTCGCGGTTGGGCCGCACGGTGACATCTACGTCTCCGGCCTGGGTGCGGAGGCGCCTGGTGCAGCCCGGGTCTGGCGTCTGGACGGCCGGACCGGCCAGGTGAAGCAGGTCTGGAAGGACCTCACCGACGCGACCGGTGTCGCGGTGGGTCCGGACGGAACGATCTACGTCAGTGAACTGTTCTACGGCGTGGACGTCTCCGACCCGAACGCCGATCCGACCAAAGCCGGGCGCATCGTGCGCATCGCTCGTGACGGGCACCGGACGTACGCGCCGGTGCGGCTGCCGGGAGGCCTCGCGATGCACCACGGCAAGCTCTACGCGACGCAGTTCTCGGTGCTCGACCTCTTCCTCGGCAGCACCGGCTCCGGTCAGATCGTGACGGTGTCGCCCAAGGCGTTCGTGGCGGGCGCGACCGGCTGAGCGCCCCGCCGTGACTGGTTTTGGCGTGGATGCCGTAGTCGAGGCGTCCACGCCAAAACCGTGTCGCGGGGTGCCCGTGCGGCCGGCCGGGGCGTTGGGCAGACTGGGAGGATGAGCATTCCGAGCAGCGAGGCCGAAGCACAGCCGGACGACGAACCGCGCGTGGTCGTGGTGGGGCGTGGACCGTCCCCGGGGATGTCCGCCGGCGAGCGCGAGGAGGACGATCTGACCGCTCAGGTCGAGCAGCCGGCGAAGGTCATGCGGATCGGCACCATGATCAAGCAGTTGCTGGAGGAGGTACGCGCCGCACCGCTGGACGAGGCCGGCCGTCGCCGGTTGGCCGACATCCATCAGTCCTCCATACGAGAACTCGAGGACGGCCTGTCCGACGATCTTCGTGAGGAACTCGACCGGCTCACTTTGCCCTTCGCCGACAACGAGGTTCCCAGCGAGGCGGAGCTGCGCATCGCCCAGGCGCAGCTCGTGGGATGGCTGGAAGGGCTGTTTCACGGCATCCAGACCGCCCTGTTCGCGCAGCAGATGGCCGCCCGGGCTCAACTGGAACAGATGCGGGGCCGGGCGCTACCCGGCCAGGTCGGGCCGGGCGGCGGCCTCGGATCAGGCAGCCTGATCGGCCAGCCCGGGCTGGGCGATCCCGGCGTCGAGCACGAACACGGGACCGGCCAGTACCTGTGACCGCTCCGGCCATGGGGTGTCGCCGGGGTGAGGCGATGCCGGACGCGCCGATGCCGGACGCGCAGATGCCGGACGCGCCGATCGATGCCGGTCGGCCCGATCAGGAACCGCGCGCGTGATCAGGACCGTCGGTTGCTCGATCGTCGTCGAGGTCCAGACCAGCGCCCGGCTCGTGCTGCAGGTCGGTTCGGCTGATCTGCCGACAAAGGACGGCGTGCTCGAACGGACCGAGGAACTGGCGTTCAGTCTCGACGGCCGCCCAGTGGAAGCGGTGTCCTTACCTGCGCCGCACGGCGGCCGCTGGCACGTCCTGGACGTCGATCCTGGGCGCTTCGAGTGCCAGTACCAGGCTCGGTTGAGCGGTCGTCTCCCCGCACCGAGCCTGCGACCCGGAGAGGACATCAGTTATCTGCACGCGAGTCGCTACGCCGAGTCCGACCGGCTGTTCGCGTTCGCGCGCGCCGAGTTCGCAGGCCTGGGCCGGGGCCACGAATTGCTCGCTGCCGTAAGGGAGTTCGTCAACGGCCGCCTGTACTACCTCTCGGGCTGGAGCCGTCCGACCGACGGTGCGGTCGACACCCTGCTCGCCGGTCAGGGCGTCTGCCGGGACTACGCGCATCTTGTGCTGGCGCTGCTGCGGGCATTGGACGTACCGGCACGGATGGTCGCGGTGTATGCGCCCGGCCTGTCTCCGATGGACTTCCATGCCGTGGCGGAGGCCGCGGTGGATGGCCAGTGGTGGGCCGTGGACGCCACCGGACTCGCGCCGCGTTCCAGCCTCGTCCGGATCGCCACCGGGCTCGACGCGACCGACACCGCGTTCCTGTCGAGCTATCGCGGTGACATCCGCATGCTCGAGCAGTACGTCACGGCCTACTCCGACGGGGACCTGCCCGTCGACGATCACCGGGGCGCCCAAGCGCTCGGGTGATCAGGACAGGATCGACCAGATGAGGTGGGCGACCGCGTCCTGCTCGTTGGTGCGTTGGAGCACCGTGCCTGCCGCGCGCCGGGCCGACGGATGGGCGTTCGCGACGGCGTAGGACGCACCGGCCCATTCGAGCATGGGCACGTCGTTGGGCATGTCACCCACGGCCGCCACCTCGTGGCGATCGATACCGCGCGAGGCGGCCAGAGCTGCCAGGCCGGAGGCCTTGGTGATACCGGCGGCCGAGATCTCCACCAGCGCGCTGTGTCCGGACCGCGTGACCGTGACCGTCTCGCCGACGAGTTCCTCGACCAGGCCCATGAATTCGTCGGGATCCATCTCGCGTCCCTTGCCCAGGAGTTTCACCGCCGGCTTGTCGAGCAGGGCTTCGAGTTCGGCCTCGGTGGCCTCCGGCAACTGGCGGCCCTGGCGGTCGGTCGACGGCAGGATGTCCCAGTCGTGGGTGTATTCCGCTTCGTAGGCGAAATCGTGGCCGTACTCCATCGCGAAGCGGATTTCCGGAATCTTCTCGCGCAGGACCGCGGTCACCTCGGCCAGGATGTCGGCTGTCAAGGGGTGCGAATCAATGATGGTCTCGGTGTGCAGGTCGTAGCTGAGCGCCCCGTTGGCGCCGACCGCGATCCCGGTGTGACCGGTTTCCAGCGCGACCTCGTGCAGCCAGCGCGGAGGCCGGCCGGTCACGAACGCCACCACGAATCCGCGACGTTCCGCCTCGGCCAGGGCCCGCCTGGTGGCGTCGCTGACCGTGCTGTCCGAGCGCAGCAGAGTGCCGTCCAAGTCGGTGGCCAGCATGCGTATCACCATCCCAGGCTATCCGTCGGCCGGCGCAGCGACCGCCGGGACCGCCTGAGTCCGACCGAGCCCGCCCGGTTCGGGTCCGTGACGTAGCGGGCAGCTATCACAAAGCAACCGAGATCCACGTTCCATCGCTGCTCCACCAGGACCGGCCGCTCCGGCCGACCCCTAGCCGACGGCATACCCTTTCGGCGTGACCTCCGTGGACCGGCTGCCCATCAAGATGCTGCACGACCGCGTGCTGGTGAAGACCTCCGCCGAGGAGGGCGAGCGTCGTTCGTCCGGCGGCATTCTGATCCCGGCCACCGCCCAGGTGTCGAAGCGATTGGTCTGGGCCGAGGTTCTGGCGATCGGAAACCACGTTCGTGCGGTGGAACTAGGCGACAAGGTGCTGTTCTCGCCCGATGACCGGCACGAGGTCGAGATCTCCGGCGAGTCCTATCTGCTGTTGCGCGAGCGCGACATCCACGCGGTGGCCGCGAAGCGCGTGGACACCAACACCGGTCTGTACCTCTGAAGGTCCAGCTGTCCGACGCGGAGTGCCCGGACTCAACGGCGCTCCGCGGTGCACTTACACCAGGGGGTACCGCTCTTCGACTCCCGCATCGTTGCCGAACCGGTAGTAGCGCACGACGAGCTGGTCGCCCGCGTGTTCGTCGGCTGTCGATGCTGTGGTCCAGAAGCTCGTCACGTTTGTCCGCAGCACCTCGCAGTGGACCTGCGTGGTCGACCTCGGGGTACAGCGGAGGCCGTTGGCGCTGACATCGACGAGCTGCCAGTTCCCCGGCGCCCAGACGTTGAACGACAGGATGTGAGACAGGCTAGGCATCGTCGACTGGATCCGCCTGGGTTTCGGCGTCGGCGTCGGTGTGGGCGTCGGTGTCGGTGTGGGCGTCGGTGTCGGCGTGGCTGTGGAAGTGGGCGTCGTGGTGATCAGGGGCGGCGCAACCGGCTGAGTGGGCATCGGTGTCGGTGCTGGTCCCGTGCCGTGAGTCTCGGTGGGGCCGACACTGGGGCTACCCGGCTGCGGGGTGGCGGCCGACGGCGCTGAGGACGGACGGTACGAGGGCGAGCGCGTCGCGCTTGGCGGGTTCTGAGAGTGGGTCGTGGCCGGGCCGCTCTGAACCGGGCGCGGCGGCGTGCTGGTTGTCGATCCTGGGCGGACAGGGGTGATCACCGGACTCATCGAACGGCTCTGGCCCCCCACCCGGATGGATTCCGGCGACTCCGCCGCGGTCGGCTTGGCGTGACTCACCACCGACTGATGGGACGGCCGCTGGTGACTGAGCGATACTGTCGTGACCACGGCGCCGGTGCTCAGCACGGCGGTCGCGGCGACGAGTAGCGGCTTGGCCGCGAGACCGAACATCTTCATCCCGGCTGTCCCCGCAGCCTGCACCCCCGCCCCCGAGAAGCCCGTGCTGACGGCCGACGCGCCGGCGCCGGTGGCCGTCCCGGAACCGGCTGTCCCGGAACCGGCTGTCCCGGAACCGGCTGTCCCGGAACCGGCTGTCCCGGAACCGGCTGTCCCGGAACCGGCCGTCCCGGAACCGGCCGCCGCGGCCGCACCGTTACTGGCCGACAGCAGGCCGAGGCCGTTGGCGGCGAGGTACTTGTTCGCGAAGTAGACACCGCCGAGCAGGATGGGTAACACGATGGCCCGCATCGACCGGTTGAGCTCCCCGATCTCCAATGCCGCCGCCGTGCACCGCTCACACTCCGACAGGTGCGACTCGACCGCCGCCGCCTCGCGCGCGGACAGCGATCGCCGCTGATGGGCGGGTAGGCGGCGCAGAGTCTTGTGGCAGTCCTCGCTGTCGGCTTCGAGCACGCTCGCCTGCAGGAAGGCCTGGCGCAACCCCTCGCGGGCGCGCATCGACAGCGCGGCTACGGCGTTCGGGCTCGCGCCGAGGATGGGGGCGACCTCCGATGGGGGGCGCTCTTCGATCAGGGTGTGCCACAGCACCGTCTGCCATCGCTCGGGCAACGCGCTGTAGGCCTTCCAGACGGTGCGTGCTTCCAGCGCTTCCAAAGCTCCGTCGTCGGCGGCACCGGCAGCGCGGACGTCCAGATCGCTGTCCTCCCCCGTGAGGCCGACACGCTTCTCGTACCGGGTGGCGACGTCGATCCGGATTCGCTTGACCGCCGTGCACAGATAGGGGCGAACGTTCACGTCCGGTCCACCGCCGGCCTGCAGGAGCCGCAGCAGCCGGGTGAACGCCTCGGAGACGAGATCCTCCGCGCCGGAGTCGGAGACGAACTGGCGGGCGTAGCGCAGGACTGCGGCGTGATGCCTGGACCACAACTGGGCGTAGGCCGAGCTGTCTCCACCCCGGACCGCCGCGATCAGCTCGGCGTCGCTGGCGGCCACCTCGTCGGCAGGCAGGGAGTCGACGGCCGGTTCGTTCTGCATCTCAGACCTTCTTCTGGTGCACGCGCGCTGCACTTCACGCGATCGGGACGGGTCGGGCCACGTCGTTGGCGGGAGAGCTGCGGTGCCGGCCACCGTCGACATGCGGTTACCAGGACAGACGCGCTGGAGATGTCTGCATGACGGGGGACGCGACGAAGATCGGCTAAACGGCGAATTTATGCACCGGGAACGCGTCATCCCCACCGGCGGCCAGCGTCAGCCTGGTGAGTGTCCGGACCGGCTGGGCACTGTCCCTCCACCCGCCGCCCCGGCTCGGAAAGCAGAAGGTCGAGGACGTTCCCGCAATGTTGCTCAAGCCGCCTACGGGCACCGCCCAACTGCTCTCGCGCTGGCACGCAGCGTCGGAGCAGAGCGGCTGGCCCGCCCACCATCAGTGGTGGACGGCAGCTGTCGACGCTCTGATCGACGCGATGGCCGGCGACGCGGCCGACCCAGTGGCCGCCGCCGAACGACTGGGCTGCGAGCGAGCCACCGCCGGTATCCGCCTGCGCGACTCCCTGGCCGATCTCGACGTGGGCATGGAGCTACTGAAGGTGCGTCTGACGGCCCGGGCGCGACTGGCCGGCGCGATGTCGGGCGGCTGGGCCGACAGCGTCACGGGCTGGCTGGGCCGCGGACAGCCCAGCTGCGTGGACTCCCTCACCCAGCTGAGCACCCGCGAATACCTCGCCACGCGCCTCGACGAGCTCTACTCGGAGTCCCCGGAACGGGTTGGCGTGCTGCGCGATCGTCGCGTCCTGGCCGTCGTCGCCGTCCGTCCCTCGCCCGATTCGCTCGTGACCGAAAGGCGCATGGTCGGCGTCGGGCAGGTACTGAGCTCGGTCTTCTCCCACGGCGAGACGCGGTCTCGGGTCGCCCCGAACGTCGCGGTGGCGCTGGCCTTCCGGGACGATTCGCTCAACGACCTACTGGTAGGGCTCCAGCTCGAATTGTCCTGGTCAGGCTTGTCGGCGTCACCGGCCGGGGCGCGGACCTGGCTCGAGCCGCTACCGCCAGGGATCGATCAGCTCGCGGAGTTCTTCGACGACCTGGCCAGGTGACCCTCAAACCCCGTTTCGACCGTGCTCGCGGATCGCTGCCAACCACGCGCCGGCCTCGGTGAAGTCATGGTCGGTGCGTCCGAGCAGGATCTCGCCCTGCTTGCCGTCCCGTCTCGGGTAGGAACCGAGGTAGCGGACGTCGGCACACACTCGGTGCAGGGCGGCCAGCGCGTCACCGACGCGGGCGTCGTCGACGTGGCCCTCGCAGTCGATGGTGAACGAGTACTGGCCGATCCGGCCCTTGGTCGGGCGGGACTCGATCCGCGTGAGGTTCACCCCGCGGGTACCGAACTCCGACAGGATCTCCAGCAACGCGCCGGCATGGTCCTCACGCAGGTACACGACCAACGTGGTGCGGTCGTTGCCGGTGGGGCGCGGTGGAGCGACCGGTCGGGTGAGCAGCACGAACCGGGTGACGGCTCCTGGGTTGTCGGCGATGTCGTGGGCCAGGCTGGCCAGTCCGTAGAGCTGCCCCGCGATGGGCGGCGCGACCGCGGCGTCGAACTCGCCGTCGCGCACGGCCCGGGCGCCGCCCGCCGTCGAGCCGACCATCGCGACGCCGGCCTGGGGGAGCGTGCTCAGCAGGTACCGGCGTACCTGGGCCTCGGCGTGGGGATGGGTGGCGACGGTGGCGACGTCGGCCAGCGACGTGCCGGGGCGTACCAGGAGCTCGAACAGGACCGGCAGGAACGTCTCAGCCGCGATCACCAGTGGCGAACCGCCGGCCAACTCGTCGAGGGTCGCCGGAACCGCGCCCTCGACGGAGTTCTCCAGGGGAACCACGGCCCCGTCGACCGAACCCGATCGAAGTGCGTCGATGGCGTGGGTGACGGTGGCGTGGCCGAGCAGCTCGACCGGCTCGGGTCCGGCCAGCTGCGACAGCGACAGCGCGGCCGCGTGCGAGAAGGTCCCTTCCGGACCCAGGAACGCGTAGCTGCGGGGAATCGACACGGGCCTCAGCCTACGGCCGGGCCGGCCTGACCTCGGGGCGGAGGGCGGCCCGCACGGCCTGTTCCTCCTCCGGCGACAGGGGATGCTCACCGTGCCCGCCACTGAGTGACTTGGCGTAGACCCGGTTCTCGGTGGCGCTGGCGATGGACGTAAGGGTGATGCCGTTGCCGTTGTCGTCCATGATCGCGAGCGAGAAGGACAGCCGGCCGGACAGGTCGTCGAAGGCGTCGTATCGGACGAGAGCCACCCGCCGCAGGGCGGTGCTGACCGAGGCGGCGATACCCGCGACACTGCCGGAGAGGTCGGCCCGCTCACCGGCCACGCGCTGGTCGAGGCTCTGCTGGGCCGCAACCAGGTCCCTCTGCAAGTCCAGGATGTCCTTGCGGACCGCTTCGCTGGCGGCCATGTGCTTGTCCGCAACCTCCAGGATCGTCTCGCGGCCGGAGGAGCCGCGCGACAGCAGGGCCACCGAGCGACGCAGCCTGGACAGCGTGCGCAACGCCAGGATTCCGGCGACGAACCCGCTCAGGCCGAACAGCACAGCGACGACGGCGAGTGCGGTGTTCATTCAGCGGAGGATAGCCCGCACGTCACCGCATGGACGGCACGGACCGCGCAGTTGTCGCTGAGCGATCCGCCGGGTGCGGGATAGCCTGGCGTGCATGACCGTGCGGCTACGTCCCACTCTGACCACCCTGCCCGCCTATGTGCCCGGTCGATCGGTGCCCGGTGCGATCAAGCTCGCCAGCAACGAGACGTCGTTGGGACCGCTGCCCCACGTCGTGCGGCGGATCACCGAGGTTGCCGGCGAGGCCAACCGATACCCGGACAGCTTCGCCACCGAACTGGGCTCCGCCCTGGCGGCCAGGTTCGGCGTCGACCCGACCCAGGTCGTGGTCGGCTGCGGGTCGGTGTCGCTGTGCCAACAGCTGGTTCTGGCCACGGCCGGTGAGGGCGATGAGGTGCTCTTCGCCTGGCGCTCGTTCGAGGCCTACCCGATCATCACCACGATCGACGGCGCGACCGGGGTGAAGGTCCCGCTGCGCGAGGACGTCCACGATCTGACCGCCATGGCTGAGGCCATCACCGACCGGACGCGCCTGGTCTTCGTGTGCAACCCGAACAACCCGACCGGCACGGCGGTGCGGGAGGCCGAGCTGCGCGCTTTCCTGGATCGGGTGCCCCCGCAGGTCGTCATCGTGCTGGACGAGGCCTACCGCGAGTACGTCATCGACCCCGAGGTGGTCGACGCAACGACGCTGCTGGCCGATTACCCGAACCTGATCGTGCTCCGTACGTTCTCCAAGGCCTACGGCCTCGCCGGCCTTCGGGTCGGCTACGGCATCGCGGCCGACGCGACGCTCAGCAACGCGGTGCGGCAGACCCAGGTGCCCTTCGCGGTCACTCAGATCGCGCAGGCCGCCGCGCTGGCCTGCCTGGAACCACCCGCGGAGAAGGAACTGCGCCAACGCGTCGAGGACGTCACGGTCGAACGGATCCGGGTCACCGACGAGCTGAGGGCGATCGGCTACGCCGTGCCCGACTCCCAGGCGAACTTCGTCTGGCTGGGTAACGGGCCGGCCGAACAGGGTGGGATAGACGCCTTGGCCTTCTCCACCGGATGCGAGGATCGCGGCGTGATCGTGCGTGCCTTCGCCGACTCCGGCGTGCGCGTGACGGTCGGGCTACGGGAGGAGAACGACGCCTTCCTCGCGGCGGCTCGCGCGCTACGGGCGCGTCCGGTGCCGGCTGATCACCAGACCGATGACACTCCGGACGGATTCTGAGCCCACGATCGCCCGACTGGGGAGGGCACGTTTCGCCTGGAAGCGCGAGTCTGTTCGCGCGGCGTTCATCTGCTGGTAGGGCTTGGCGACACTTCCGGTTTCGTTAACGAGCCGACGCTCCATTGCGGTCGGGGGGCACACCCCGCCCTGGGAAACCAGTTACGGATGGAGAACACCCGTGCTCACTCGCACTTCGTTGCGTGCCGCAGGCGGCCTGCTGGCTGTCGGCGCTCTGGCCCTGACGATGTCGGCGTGCTCGTCCAAGAGCAACGCCAGCGGCGGCGGCTCAGGCTCGAAGGCATCGGCCGCGACCTCGGCCGCAGATCTCGGCGGGATGGACGCACTCGTTGCGGCGGCCAAGAAGGAGGGCGCGCTCAACGTCATCGCCCTCCCGCCGGACTGGGCCAACTACGGCGGCCTGATCAGCGGCTTCAAGGCGAAGTACCCCGGTATCACCGTCAACTCGGCGAACCCGGACGGCTCCAGCGCTGACGAGGTCAACGCGATCAAGAGTCTCAAGGGCCAGACCCGAGCCCCGGACGTGGTCGACGTCGGCCAGTCCTTCGCCATCAGCGGAGTCGCCGACGGCCTGTACGCGCCTTACAAGGTCGCGACCTGGTCCGCCATCCCCGACACTCTGAAGGCCTCCGACGGGTCTTGGGTCAACGACTACGGCGGCTACATCTCCATCGGTTGCGATGGCGCGAAGGTGGCCAGCTGCCCGACCACTCTGGCCGCACTGAACAATCCCGCCTACAAGGGGAAGGTAGCCCTCAACGGCGACCCGCTGAAGGCGAACGCCGCGTTCAGCGCCGTCTGGGCGGCCTCGCTGGCCAAGGGCGGCTCGCTGGACGACATCCAGCCGGGCATCGACTTCTTCGGCCAGCTGGCCAAGGCTGGAATCTACAAGCCCGTGCAGGCCTCAGCGGCGACCATCGAGAGTGGCGAGACGCCGATCGTGCTGGATTGGGACTACCTGAACGCGGCCAAGACCACAGACGTCAACGGCAAGGGTGGCAAGTGGACCGTGGCGGTCCCGAGTGACGCCCAGTTCCCGGCCTACTACGCCCAGGCCATCAGCAAGTACGCCCCGCACCCGGCCGCGGCCCGGCTCTGGGAGGAGTACCTCTACAGCGTGGAAGGTCAGAACGGCTGGCTCAAGGGCGGCGCCCGTCCGGCCGAGATGACGGCGATGACCAGCGCAGCCACGATCGACAAGACGCTGGCCGCGGCGCTGCCGGCGGTATCGGGCACCCCGACGTTCCCCTCGGATGCTCAGACCACGAAGGCCAAGACCACGTTGACGGCCAAGTGGGCCGCCGCGGTCGGCTGATCCGCCGTATCGGATGACGTCCTCGTCGCCGTCGGCGGCCGTCTCAGCGGCCACGGTTTCCACCGGCACCGCTGATCCGGCCGGCAACGCCGAGCAGAACGAGCATGCTGTCGCACCAGCCGGGCGGTCCCGTTCGCGGGCCGCCTGGTTGGTGCCCGGCCTCGGGCTCGCTCCTTTCGTGATCTACCTGGCCCTGTTCTTCGGGCTGCCGGTCGCGCTGATCGCCTTCAACGCGTTCCGGCGCAAGGATCCGGCGAGCGGCATGACCAGCTTCTCCCTGCAGAACATCGACGACTCGCTGCACGGGGTGTACCGGGCCGCGCTCGTGCACAGCATTCAGCTGGCCGCCGTGACCGCGTTCGCATCGACGATCCTGGGACTGTTGCTGGCCTACGCCATCTCCTCCGGGCGGTCGGGTCTGCTGAAGCAGCTGACCGCGACCTCGGCCGCCGTGCTGGCCAACTTCGGTGGCCTGCCGCTCGCCTTCCTGTTCGTCGCCGTGGTCGGGGGAGCCGGTGTCCTGACCAAGATCCTGCAATCGACGTTCGGCCTTTCACTGCAGGACGATCTGCATTTCAACCTGTTCAGTCTGACCGGGGTGGAAGTCGTCTACCTGTACTTCCTCATCCCGCTCATGGTGCTGGTGATCACGCCGGCCCTCGAGGGTCTTCGCCCGCAGTGGCGTGAGGCGGCGGAGAATCTCGGGGCGACGGGCTGGCAGTACTGGCGCCTCGTGGCCGGCCCGGTGCTGCTCCCGAACCTGCTCGGCTCTGCTCTGCTGTTGTTCTGCAGTTCGCTGTCGGCGTTCGCCACCGCCTCGGCCCTGACCAACGGCACCCTCGCGATCACACCGTTGCAGATCGATACGGCCGTGTCGGGAAATGTCCTTACCGGACAGGAGAATCTGGCCGCAGCGCTGGCGCTGGACATGATCGTGATCGTGGTGCCACTGACCTTGATCTACCAATACCTGCAACGACGGGGGGCCAGATGGCTGCGGTGACTTCGGGAGCGTCTGCCCCACGGGTGTCCGGGCGCTCGCGGGGAAGGACCCGGTGGGGACGCACGGTCATCCTCGTCGTGGCCGGTTGCTACTTCATCCTTCCCGTACTGGCCGCGTTCTGGTTCTCGGTGCACAATTCCGTCCGCGGCTTCAGCCTGCACGCCTACACCAGCTTCATCCACCTGGCCGGGTTCACCCCGGCCTTCCGGACCTCGCTGATGCTGGCGGTGGCCACCGTGCTGATCACGCTGGTACTCATGCTGCCCACGATGATCTTCGTCCAGCTGCGGGCACCCTGGGCCCGCGGTTGGGTGGAGACGTTCTCCCTGCTACCACTGGTGATTCCGCCCGTGGCGTTGGCCGCCGGTGTGAGCTACGTGATCCGGCTGTCCACCTCCGACGCCCTGTACGGCACCGTCTTCTGGCGGGCCCTCAACGCGCTGCAGAGCCCGCAGCCGTGGCTGCTCGCCCTCGAATACGTCGTGATGGCACTGCCGTTCACCTACCGTGCGCTGGACGCAGGCCTGCGCAGTATCCCTGTTCCCACGCTGGTCGAGGCGGCGCGCAACCTCGGCGCCGGATGGGCATCGGTGGTACTCAGGGTCTTGCTGCCATCACTGCGCACGGCCGTGTTGAACGCCGCGTTGCTCACGTTCGCCCTCGTCCTGGGCGAGTACACCCTCGCCAAGATCCTGGCCTTCACCACGTTCCCGGTCTGGCTGGTCCAGTTCGGTGGGCAGGACGGCCAGTTGCAGGTCGGCCTGAGCCTATTGAGCCTGCTCATCACCTGGATCCTGCTGATCGGTATCGCCGTGCTGGCCGGCCGACGAATCTCCCTGCGTAGAAAGGGCACTCGATGACTGCCGACCCCATCGCGACCGAGGCGATCGCCCCGCTGAGCGGCAATTCCGTCGAGTATCGCGGAGTCTGCCGCACGTTCGGCGCCACGCGCGCGCTCGACGCATTCGACCTGCGCATCGAACCCGGAGAACTGCTCGCCCTGCTCGGGCCGTCCGGCTGTGGGAAGACCACCGCTCTGCGGTTACTGGCCGGCTTCGACCGCCCGGACGCCGGGGAGATCCTGGTGGACGGCCGCGACGTCACGTCCGTCCCGGTGAACCGCCGGCGAATGGGCATGGTCTTCCAGTCCTACAGCCTGTTCCCGACGATGACCGCGACCGACAACGTGGTCTTCGGGATGCGGATGCTGAAACTGGTGAGCGGCCGCAGACCGGAGCGGGCACGTGAGCTGCTGGACCTGGTCGGCCTGTCGGCGCATGCCGACAAGTACCCCCACCAGCTCTCCGGCGGGCAGCAACAGCGGGTGGCGCTGGCCCGCGCGCTGGCCGTGGAGCCGAAGGTGCTGCTGCTGGACGAGCCGCTGTCGGCGCTGGACGCCAAGGTGCGCGTGCAGTTGCGGGATGAGATCCGCCGCCTGCAGCTCGAGCTGGGCGTGACCACGGTGTTCGTCACCCACGACCAGGAGGAGGCGCTGTCCACCGCTGACCGGGTTGGCGTCATGCGGGCCGGACGTCTCGAGCAGTGCGCCTCGCCCCAGGAGCTCTACCAGCGACCGGCGACTCCCTTCGTCGCCGAGTTCGTCGGCACCATGAACCACGTGCCCGCGGTCGTAGCCGCCCCGGACTCGGTCCGGATCGGTGAGCAGCTGCTTGCGGTGGACGGATCCACGGCCAGCGTGGGTTCGGCAGTGGTCGCTCTGGCCCGTCCGGAGGCCGTCCTCGTCGAGGAGGCGCCGGACGGGGAGGCGGTGGTCGTACTGACGACCTTCTTCGGAGCCGTGACCCGCCTGCGGTTACGCCGAACGGACGGGGTCGAACTGCTCGCAGACATCGCCAGCCATCGGGCGTCGCGGTTTCCGGTGGGTACCCCGGTGGCGGTCACGTTGCTCGATCGTCCGGTCCTGCTCCGTCAGACCTAGAGTGGGTAGGCGTGACCAGCACTGCGACCACGTCGATCACGGGTGGCGACCGATCGCCCCAGGGTTATTGGACCCTCGCCGCCGAGGCAGGGGAGAGCCACACTCCGCGGCGTGAACTCATGCCAGGTCCAGGCGGGCGCGCACGCACGGGAACCGGCAGGGGAACCGGCGCCGGAACCGGCGACTCTGTCGGTGAGCCGTTACTGACGGTGGCGCACCTGTCCGACCTGCACCTGTGCGATTCTCAATCACCGGCCCGGGCGGAGTTTCTCGACCGCTGGGCCGATCCGGACTCACCGTTGAAGCCGCTCATCGACGCCGTCGGTACGTACCGGGCCCAGGACTGCCTCACCGTGCAGGTGGCCGAGGCCATGGTTCGTGCGGTGAACGGGCTGGACCGCGCACCGGTATCCGGCGCCCCCATCGACCTCGCTCTGACCACGGGCGATGTCACCGACAACGCGCAAGCCAATGAACTGTCGTGGTATCTGTCGGTCCTGGAAGGCGGACCGATTCTGCCCGACTCGGGAGATCCCACCCGCTACGAAGGTGTGGGCGCGGCCGATCTTCCCTACTGGGACGAGTACTTCTGGCACCCTGACCCGATCGCCGCGGCGGCCGGAAACGCGGCGCTGGACCGTCCTCGTCGGCTGCACGGGTTCCCGGCGGCACCCGGCCTGCTCGACGCACTGCGAATGCCCTTCGACGCCGAGGGCTTGACGATTCCCTGGCTGGCGGTGCACGGCAACCACGACCAGATGGTGCAGGGAACCATCCCAGCGGTCGGCCCGTTCGCGACTGCGGCGTTTTCCCAGACCAAGGCGATCGGCGTCCCCGAGCACTGGAGCACCGACGCGATCGGCCAATTCTGCCTGGACATGGACCGCTGCGAACTGCCGGCGCTGGCCCTGTGGTCCTCACTGCGGTCGCGGCCGGCCACCCCGGATCCGGGACGGGCTCCCATCACGCGTGCGGAGTTCATCGCGGCGCACTTCGGGCTGTCCGCGCACCCCTCCGGCCACGGATTCCCCTCCTCGGCCCGCGAGTCCGGTCTGGCCTACTACCGCCACGATCGCGGCCGGGTCAGCATCCTGGCCCTGGACACCGTCAACGAGAACGGTGGCTGGGAAGGTTCGATCGACCCGGCCCAGCTGTCCTGGCTGGCCGGTGAACTGGACGAGGCGGACGCCGATCGCCGTCTGGTCGTGCTGGCCTCGCACCATCCCTTGCATCGGCTCACCAATGCCCGCACCGCCGCCGAGCAGGCCGCGGCCCTTGCCGGCGCGGGACTCGAGGACGGCACGGACGGCTCGCCCGGCTCGCCCGGCTCGGACGGCTCGCCCGGCACGCCCGGCACGGATGGACCCCGGGTGCTGTCGGCCGAACTGTCGGCCGAGCTGGCCCGCCACGCCTGCGTGGTGTTGTGGCTCAACGGTCATACCCACGTCAGCGCTGTGACGCCGCACCCCGCCGCTGGGGCCGGGGGCCCGTGGTGGGAGGTGACCGCCCCGTCACTGATCGACTATCCCCAGCAGGGACGAGTCGTCGAACTGCTCGACGACGGTGCCGGCGAACTGACGCTCGCCTGCACGATGATCGACCACGCGGGTGAAGTCCCGTGGTCCGGTGGGGTGGACACGCTGACCGCGCTGGCGGGACTCTCCCGCGAACTGGCCGCCAACGACTGGCAGGATCCTGCGGCTGATCTGCGGCGACACCGGCGGGTCGGAACCCCGCTGGACCGCAACGTGCTGCTGGCGATTCCGGACCCGTTCCAGCCCTAGACCGGATTACCGCGTCGGGATCGGCCGCCGCCGCGGAGCTATTCCATGCCTCGATCGCCCATGACGCGCGATGGGGGCTGGGCCGCCTCCCGGACCGCGGCGGCGACGGCCTTGGGCACCGACGGGTCGAAGACGGACGGGACGATGTAGGCCGGATTCAGCTGTTCGTCCGAGACGCAGTGCGCCAAGGCCGACGCGGCCCGCAACAACATCGCCGTGGTGACCTCGCTGGCCTGCGAATCGAGCAGGCCCCGGAAGACGCCGGGAAATGCGAGCACGTTGTTGATCTGGTTCGGGTAGTCCGACCGGCCCGTGGCCAGGATCGTGGCGTACTTGCGGGCCTCGTCGACGTCGGTCTCGGGATCGGGGTTGGCCAGCGCGAAGACCACGGGATCCTCGGCCATGTCACCGATCCACTCCGCGGGAAGCACGCGCGGGGCAGACACCCCGATGAAGACGTCCGCGCCGCACAGGGCGTCGTGCAGGTCCCCGGTCACGCCTTCGGGGTTGGTCTTGCGGGCCAGTTCGGCCTTGGCCACCGACAGGGCGGTGTCCGTGGGCGAAAGGATGCCTTCCTTGTCCCAGACGAGCACGTGCCGGACGCCGGCCGCGAGCAGCAGGTCGACGATCGCGGTCCCCGCGGCGCCGCCGCCCGAGACCACCACCCGGATCGAGGCCAGGCCCTTGCGGACGCAGCGCAATGCGTTCGTCAGCGCCGCCAGCACCACGATGGCCGTGCCGTGCTGGTCGTCGTGGAAGACGGGGATGTCGAGTTCGGCCCGCAGCCGCGCCTCCACCTCGAAGCAACGCGGCGCGGAGATGTCTTCCAGGTTGATGCCGCCGAACCCCGGGGCGATGTGCTTGACCGTCTGCACGATCTCGTCGACGTCCTGGGTGTCCAGGCAGATCGGCCAGGCGTCGATGTCGGCGAAGCGCTTGAACAGCGCGGCCTTGCCCTCCATGACCGGCAGCGCCGCGCCGGGGCCGATGTTGCCGAGGCCCAGCACGGCCGATCCGTCGGTGACCACGGCGACGGAGTTGCCCTTGATCGTCAGCTTCGAGACGTCCTCGGGATGGGCAGCCAGCGCCAGCGAGACCCGACCGACGCCGGGCGTGTACGCCATCGACAGATCGTCACGAGTTCGCAGCGGGACCTTGGACTCGACCGAGATCTTGCCACCGAGGTGGAGCAGGAACGTCCGGTCCGACACCCGGTGGACCTCGATGCCCTCCAGGGCGCGGAGCGCGGCGACGATCTCCTCCGAATGCTCGCCGTTGCCCGCCGAGCAGGTGACGTCGATCGTGATCCGGTCGTGCCGGGATTCCGACACGTCGATGGCCGTCACCATCCCGCCGGCTTCGGTCACCGCCGTGGCGAGCCGACCGACGACCGAAGCGTCCGGTACCGCGTAGATGCGGACGGTGATCGAGTAGGAGGCCGACGTCGGGGTCGGTCGAGGACGAGCGGAATCGGGCATGGCCATGCCGGACATGATTCCGCACGGCGAGGGTGGCTGGGTCGCGAGGACGGGTGAACTCGGTCTCGTTGGCCCCGAATGCACGTCGAGGCCTTGCTCAGCCTTGGTGCCCGTAGCCCTCGGGAAGCAGTTCGCCGACCTCGATCGCCGCGCTCACCCGGTTGCCGGCGGGCGCCAGCGGGCACGCCCAGCGGTAGTCGTAAACGCAGGAGGGGTGGTAGGCGAAGTTGAAGTCGAGGACCCACTCGGCACCATCGGCGGACCGGCCGAGATCGGCGCCCTTGACCGTGTCGATGAGATAGCGGCCCGCGCCGTAGGTCGTGGACCCGGCGGTGGCATCCCGGAACGGGATGAACACGCCGCCACCGTAGGAGCCGAGCCACCACACGTCCAGACCGTCGGACTCGCCCACCGGAAGGTGCACCCGCCCGATCCGATCGAAGGGCACCACGCCGTCACTACCGGTGGGGACGTCCAGGCGCTGCTCGTCCGCTTCGAGGACCGGCAGCTGGAACCGCCATGCCGGGTCGTAGTCCGCGTGGATCAGGCGCTGGGCGCCGGTCCGCGGGCTTGCCGGGTGCCGCTCGAACAGCTCGGTGCGTCCCGTCACCCACTCGGCGTGGGCCGCCGCGGGTCCGTCGGCGGCGGCGGTGGCCCGCACGCCGGCGTAGAGCGCATGAGTCCGTCGGCGCCAGTCCGCCACCTGCAGCGAGTAAGTCTGAGAATCGGTCACCTCTCGATCCAACCGCACTGCGCCGACATCATGGCCGGTCGCCGGGCTTACGAATCGGAGAAGGCGGAGCCGCTGATGTGTGAGCAGCGGGAGGGGCGCTCAGCACCAGTGACCGGGACGTCGCAGGTTGGGCGGGATGGTGGTCCGGTCGTCGCCGGTGCACCCGCCGAGCTGCATCGGGGTCACGAACAGCGCGCCCGCCAACCTGGCTCCCCGGACGTCGGCGCCGCGCAGATCTGCTCCGATCACGTCCGCCCGGTCGAGGTCGGCCCCGGTCAGGTCGGCGCCGATGAGCAGTGCCCCGCGCAGGTCCGCGCCGCGCAGGTCCGCGCCGCGCAGGTCCGCGCCGGCCAGAACGGCGCCGGCCAGATCGGCTCGAGCCCGATACCGGCGATCAGCTGCAAGTCCGGCCCGCACCGAGCGGCTCACGCGGAGCAGCACCTCGTACACCTCGCGGTGGATCGCGGCGCCGTCGAGGGCCAGCAACGCATCGGCAGGAGCGCCGATCAGGGCCTCGACCCGCGCGGTCACGGCGGCCAGTTCGGGCCGCTGCGCCAGGGCTCCGTCCGGGAACGCCGCCGCCTGCGTCAGGTACCACAGCAGTTCCTGGAGCTGACGCATCAGCGAGAAGGCCGCAAACATCTGCCCGGCCGTCTCCGGCGAGGTTCGCCAGCTGCGACCGGCGAACGTGTGACGGGAGATCTGCGGGCCGGCGCCGAGGCATTCGAAAACCGTGCACCCGCGGAAGCCCTCCTGGGTCAGGCTCGCATGAATCCGGCAGCGATCGTCACGGGCGAGGTTCACACACGCCACTCCGGCGGGCTTGTCGAAGGCGAAGTCCACGGAGGCGGAGAACGCCAGCCCGACGCAGCACAGGCCCGTGCACTGGCCACAGTCCGACTCGAAGCGTGCAGCCGGGCCGACAGGGGCTGTGTCCTGCGGCGGCGGCGAGCCAGCGGATCCGTCCGGCGCGGGAACTGCGATTGCCACGACACGATCGTGCCTCATCGACGTCGAGGTGGTTGTGGTTCGATAGGACCAGCACGTACAGGGCGCCGCCCGGGCGCCCGTCACAACGAGGTGACGACGTATGACCGAGCTTTCGGCTGCCCCTGATCAGGGCTCCGACGCCGCCGCGCAGGTCCAGGCCGACCGCGCGCCGATCGAGGCCGACGACGCTGTGTTTCTGCAGCGCTACCTGGCCCATGCCCCGTCCCAGCTGCCCGGCCGGCAACAGAGCGTGCTGGCCGATATCGCCAAGCAGCACTTCGAACTCGGCCGCCGACGTGCCGGCGACCAGATTCTGATCTCGGTCCGGGACGTCGACGGCGGCACGTCGGCGATCGACATCGTGACCGCGGACGCGCCGTACCTGGTGGACTCGACGGGAGCCGAACTCGGTCGCACGGGACATCCGGTGGTGTACCTGCTGCATCCCCAGATCGTGGTGCGGCGCAACGCCGACGGCGACCTCTGCCAGGTGCTCAACCTCGAGGACACCGCCGAGGTGCCCGCGGGCGCCGCGACGGAATCGTGGATGCATATCGAGACTCCGGTCATCCCGGCCGACGAACGCGCCTCGGTGGCTGCCGATCTGCGCCGCGTGCTGGTCGACGTCCACCACGCCGTCGCTGACGCACCGGAGTTGTACCGGCTGATCCGTGACCTCGCCGACGAATTGTCCGCCCACCCGGGCCAGTTCGACCGGGACACCTCGGCCGAGGCCGCCGCCCTGCTGCGCTGGCTGGCCGACGGCAACTTCATGATCCTCGGGCACGCCGCCTACAGCGCGAACGAGCTGGCTTCGCCGGTCCGCCGCGGCGACGCCGAGGCGGGCACCCCCCGGGGAGTGCTGCGGGGCGAGGCGTCGATCTCACCGCTGGAGCTGCTGCCGGCCTACCGTTCCGGTGCGCCGCTGGTGATCTTCAAGTCGCCGATGGTCTCGACCGTGCGCCGGTCGGCGCGCTACGACTGCGTGACCGTCATCGCGCCCGGTGAGAACGGAAGCGGCGAGAAGATCCACGTCTTCCTCGGCCTGATCACCGATGAGACGGACGGCACCGTAGGCCGGGTCCCGGTGCTGCGCCGCCGGATCGCCGAGGTCCTGCAGCGTTCCGGTGCCCGGGCCGACAGTCACACCGGACGGCAATTGCTGGCCGCGCTGCGGACCTTGCCGCGGGACGAACTGCTCGAGGCCACCAGCCCGGACCTGCTACGGCTGGCCACGCTGGTCGTCGATCGTGCCGATCGCGGAGGCATCGGCGTCTTCGCGCGTACCCACCTCAACCGCGACTTCGTCTCGGTGCTCGTCTATTTCCCGGCCGACCGGCTCGGACCGGAGACGCGCCGCCGCGTCCGGGACGTGATCCTGCTCAACTGGCCGGGCCGGATCATCGCCCGCGACGACCGGATCGTCGAGCTGGGCCTGGCCCGCATGCACTTCCTGATCGCGCTGCGGCCCGGGGAAGAAGTCCCGAACCCCGAGCGGTCCAAGGTGGAGGCCACAGTCGCTCAGGTGACTCGGCGGTGGAGCGACGACCTGGCCGATCTGCTCACCGTGGGGGTTGGCGAGCAGGAAGCCGACCGGATGCTGCGCAAGTACAGCAATGCCTTCCCGGAGGCGTACAAGGAGGACTTCCCCGCCTCGGTGGCCGTGTCGGACCTGCGCCGGCTGGAGTCCCTGCCCGACCACGACGGGCTCGCCTTCGAGCTGTACACCCCACCGACCGACGACGCGGCCGACCGGCGCTTGAAGGTCTTCCGAACCGGGCTGCCGCTATCGCTGGGACGCACCCTGCCGATGCTGGAGCTGATGGGCATCGAGGTTCTCGACGAGCGCCCCTACGAGCTGGAGCCTGCCGACGGCACGGCCTCCTGGATCTACGACTTCGGCCTGCGCATCGGTGAGGGCGTCGACTTCTCCCAGCAGCGCTCGGCCGCGGTCATCGACACCCTTCGGGTGCTGTGGGCCGGCGGGATCGAGCAGGACGGGTTCAACGCGCTCGTCGTCCGCGCCGGTCTGACCTGGCAACAGACCGTTGTGCTCAGGGCCTACGCCAAGTACCTCCGTCAGGCCGGCAGCACGTTCAGCCAGGGTTACATCGAGCTGGCGTTGAGCCAGAACCCCACCATTGCCCGTTTGCTGGTCGACTACTTCGAAACCCGCTTCGACCCGGCCCGCCAACCGTCCGAGGATGCGCAAGCCGAGGTCCGCCAGCGGATCGACGAGGCCTTGGCCGGGGTGGCCAGCCTCGACCAGGACCGCATCCTGCGTTCGTTCCTGGGCCTGGTGGCGGCGACGCTGCGGACGAACTTCTACCGCACCTACTCCGACGACGCGGCCGAGCCGGGTCCGACGGCCGGCGCCGGCGCTGCCGTCTCCGCCTCGGTGAGCCGCCCGGAGGCGTTCGCGGTGAAACTGGATTCACGCGAGGTACCCGACCTGCCCGAGCCGCGGCCCCGTTTCGAGATCTGGGTCTACTCGCCGCGGGTCGAGGGCGTGCACCTACGTTTCGGGGCTGTCGCCCGCGGCGGCCTGCGCTGGTCTGACCGCCGCGAGGATTTCCGGACCGAGGTTCTGGGGCTGGTCAAGGCGCAGATGGTCAAGAACACCGTCATTGTGCCGGTGGGTTCGAAGGGCGGCTTCGTCGCCAAGCGGCTGCCGGACCCGGCCGCCGATCGCGACGCCTGGCTGGCCGAGGGAATCGCCTGCTATCGCCTGTTCATCACCTCGCTGCTGGAGCTGACCGACAATTACCGGACGAGCCCGGACGGCTCGCGCACGGTGGTCGCACCGCCGTCGACGGTTCGCTACGACGGCGACGATCCCTACCTGGTCGTCGCCGCCGACAAGGGCACCGCGACCTTCTCCGACATCGCCAATGCCATCGCCGTGGAAAGGGGATTCTGGCTCGGGGACGCCTTCGCCTCCGGCGGCTCGGTGGGCTATGACCACAAGGCGATGGGCATCACCGCCAAGGGGGCCTGGGAGTCGGTCAAGTACCACTTCCGCGAGCTGGGCCTGGACACTCAGACGCAGGACTTCACCGTGGTCGGAGTCGGCGACATGTCCGGCGACGTCTTCGGCAACGGCATGCTGTTGTCGGACAGGATCCGACTGCTGGCCGCGTTCGATCACCGGCACATCTTCCTCGATCCCGACCCCGACGCGGCCCGCTCCTTCGCGGAACGGGCTCGCATGTTCGCTCTGCCGCGCTCGTCGTGGGCCGACTACGACGCCTCACTGCTCTCCGAGGGCGGAGGGGTCTTTCCCCGTTCTCTGAAGGCGATTCCCGTCTCGGCGCAGGTCGCGGCGGCCCTCGGCCTGCCCGAGGGTACGGCCAAGCTGCCGCCGGCGGTGCTGATCAACGCAATCCTGCGGGCACCGGTCGACCTGCTGTGGAACGGCGGGATCGGCACCTACGTCAAAGCCTCCACCGAGACCCATCTCGACGCCGGTGACAAGGCCAACGACCCGCTGCGCGCGGACGGAGCACAGCTGCGCTGCCGAGTCGTCGGCGAAGGCGGCAACCTGGGATTCACCCAGCGGGGACGGGTTGAGTTCGCTCGCGCAGGTGGCCGGATCAACACCGACGCCATCGACAATTCGGCCGGGGTGGACACCTCCGATCACGAGGTGAACATCAAGATCCTGCTGGATCGCGAGGTGCAGGCCGGTGTCATCAACACCGAAGAACGCAACCAACTGCTCGGCCAGCAGACCGACGAGGTCGCGCGCCTGGTGCTGGCCGACAACTACGGCCAGAACGTCCTGCTCGGCGTGGCCAGGCATGGCGCGCGCGCGTTGGTCTCGGTGCACCGGCGGCTCATCCGCGAGCTGGAGAAGGCGGGCGAGCTCGACCGCACGATCGAGTTCCTGCCCTCGGACAAGGAGCTTGCCGCGCGGGAGGCCGCTCGCGAGGGCCTGAGCTCTCCGGAGCTCGCCGTGCTGGCCGCCTACGTCAAGATCGTGCTGAGCGAGCAGATTCGCGAGTCCAGCCTGCCGGACGAGCCGTGGTTCCAGCGTGCCTTGAGTGACTACTTCCCCCACCCCGTGGCCGAGCGTTTCCGGGCCAACCTGTCCGAGCACCCGTTGCAGCGAGAGATCATCACCACCTGCGTGGTCAACGATCTGGTCAACCGGGGTGGATCGACCTTCGTCTTCCGGGCCATGGAGGAGACCGGCGTCGATCCGGCGCAGGTCACCCGGGCGTACACCGTCGTCCGCGAGGTGTTCTCCCTGTCGGAGATCTGGGCCGAGATCGAGGCGCTGGACAACCAGGTCCCCACCACCGCTCAGCACATCGGTTACCGGGAGGTCCGCCGGACGATCGACCGGGCCGTGCGGTGGCTGGTGGATGTCCGCTTCCCGATCAGCGACGCCGCCGGGGAGATCGAGCGGTTCGGGCCCACCGTGGCGGACCTGTCGCCGAGGGTGCCGGACTTGTTGCGGGGACGGGAACGCGACAACCTGTACTCCGAGGTCGAGCGCCTGGTCGGGCACGGTCTGCCGCGCTCGCTGGCGATGCGGATCTCCTGCCTGCTGACCTCGTTCCTGCTGCTGGACGTCGTGGAGATCAGCGTCGCTGAGAACCGCCCGCCGGCCGAAGTGGCCGATCTGCACTTCGCGCTGTCCGAGCGCCTTTCGGTGGACGACATCCTCTACGCGGTGACCAGCCTGCCGCGCGATGACCGGTGGTCGGCCCTGGCCCGGGCGGCCATGCGCCATGACGTCTACGCCGCCCTTGCCGCGATCACCACGTCCGTGCTTCGTGCGACGGATGCGACGATGCCCGCTGGGGAACGGATCGAGGCCTGGGCGGCTCGCAATCCCGAGCGGGTGGAACGGGCGCGCGCCACATTCGCCGAAGCCTTGTCCCGTGATCCGGTCGACCTGGCCACCCTGTCGGTGGCGTTGCGGGTCATGCGCAGCCTGCCGACGTCCTGACGACGGCCTCGGCGGCGGCTCAGCCGGTCGCGTACAGCGCGCTCAGCCGGTCGCGTACAGCGCGCTCAGCCGGTCGCGTACAGCGCGCTCGGCGGGGAGCTGGCCGGAGGGGTCACCGGCGTGCTGAGTCGGCCCCGGGCCCACACCGTCGTCCGGCCGTCGTCATTGCGCACGCCCCAGTCCTCGGTGACGGCGGCGACGATGGCCAGTCCCCGGCCGGAGGTGTCCCAGACGCTGGCGTCGGACACGGTCAGTTCGTGAATGGCGCCGCCGTCGGTCACGGCGATGGTGTACGTGTCGGTGGTCAGGACCCATTCCACGCTGAGATGACCCGAGGGCAGTGGGGGCGCGTGCCGGACCGCGTTGCCGACGAGTTCGCTGGCGATCAGCGCGGCGTCCAGGCAGTCGGCCTCATCGGCGCCGGCGACGCGGAGCGCTTCGGAGATGCTGCGTCGGGCCAGGCCGGCGCTGGGCGTCGCGTGTCGTACCCACAATGTCGGCACGTGCTCACCCTCCTCCACGACTGCCTGATCCATCCGTTCGGGCGGCCCGATCTGGTCGCCTGACCCATCCGCTGCGCCTGGCCGGTTCGTCTGTCCGACTCGACCAGTTCGTAGCACCATGGGAAGTTCTACCCGTGCGCCGATGGCAGTAAACCCTTTATCCCGACCTGATTTGCGCACTAAACGCCGCCAAAACCGGCGATCTCCTTGGTACGACCGCGCGCGAAGTACTCGAACAACTCCTCGCTCGCAGGGTCAGTCCCGCCCGAGCTGCGCCCGTACGTCGGTGGGTCGGTTGGTGATGATTGCGTCCACGCCCAGGCCGGCCACCAGGCTCACGTCGGCGGGCTCGTCGACCGTCCAGCAGAACACCCGGTTCCCCTGGGCATGGGCGCGCTCGACGTAGCCGGGATCACCGTGGAGCAACCGCACCCCGGGCCCGGCGATCCGCACCCCGCTGGGCAGCGAACCGTCGCGCCGGATCGGGGAGGACCGATCCAGCAGCAGCACCGTTTTCAGCCCGGGGTCCAGCAACCGGATCCGGCGCAGCGCGAGTGGGGCGAAACTCATCACGCGTACCCGTGCACGTCCCGGACGACCACCGTTCTGCCAGCCGAAGCGGTGCAGCATGCGCACGAGTTCCTTCTCCACCATGCCGCCGTAGCGAGTGGGGTGCTTGGTCTCGATGAGCAGGCGGAGGGGTCGGCCGGCATCCACGACCACACTCAGCAGCAGCTCCAGGGTCAGCACCCGGTTGCCGTCGACATCCAGCCGATCCGGGGCCACGCCCTCCAGGTAGTCCGATGCGGCGTGCTGCTCGGGGACCGCGCCGGCTCCGGCCAGGTCGGGGGCGGTCAGACGCGGAAGGCCTCGTCGGGCACGCTCGTCCTGAACGTCCTTCCACGAGGCGAAGTCCAGCTCGCGCAGACCGGCCAGGTCGAGTTCGCTGACGACCCCGGATCCGTTGGAGGTCCGGTTGACGGTCCGATCGTGGACGCACACCAGATGACCGTCGCGGGTCAGGCGGACGTCGCACTCCAGGCCGTCGGCGCCCTGCTCGATGGCGTCCAGGTACGCCGGCAGGGTGTGCTCGGCGACGGTGCTGGAGGCTCCGCGGTGCGCGATGATCAGGGGCTTGGCATTGGGCGGCAGGGGATCGCGCTTGCGGTGTCTGGTCAGGACGGAGGGCTTGGGCGCGTTCTTCGGCGACGCTGGGGACACCGGTTACCGAACCACCGGGGGCCGCCCGGCGCACGGGCTCTCGTCACGCGTGATGGCCGGAACTGCTTCAGTCACGGCATCAGTGTGCCGTGCGCGCCTGAGTGACGCGCGGCGCCCTGCCGTCGGTTCGGGGGAGCTATTTCACCAGCCGCGACAGGCGGCGGTCGGCCAGGCTCTTGCCGCCGGTCTGGCAGGTCGGGCAGTACTGCAGGGACTTGTCGGCGAAGGACACCTCGCGAACCGTGTCACCGCACACGGGGCACGGCAGACCGGTGCGGGCGTGCACCGCCAGGCCACTGCGCTTCTCCGATTTCAGGGTGGCGGCCTTCTGGCCCACAGACCGTTCGACGGCCGTGGTCAAGACCGACCGCATCGCGTCGTAAAGGCTGCTGGTCTGGTCCTCGCTCAGCCGCGCGGCGATGGCGAACGGCGATAACTTGGCCGCGTGCAGGATCTCGTCGGAGTAGGCGTTGCCGATGCCGGCCAGGATCGACTGGCTGGTGAGTACGCCCTTGATCTGTGCGCGTTCGCCCTTGAGCAGGACGGCGAAGTCCTCCAGGGAGACGGCCAGCGCGTCCGGGCCCAGCCGGGCGATTCCCGGCACTTCCAGGGGGTCGCGAACCAGGTAGACGGCCAGCCGTTTCTGAGTGCCCGCCTCCGTGAGGTCGAAGCCACCGGCCGGGCCGTCGCCGAGATCGGCCGGCGCGAGGTGCAGGCGCAGCGCGATCGGACCGCGGCCGGGCTTCGGGGGGATCGGTGGCAGCGACTCGCGCCAGTGCAGCCACCCGGCCCGGGACAGATGGGTTACCAGATGCAGGCCGTCGATCTCCAGATCGAGAAACTTGCCGTAGCGACCGGCACCGGTGACGGTCAGGCCGTTGATCGCGTTGAGCGGCGGATCGAAGGTCTTGACGGCGCTGAACGCGGCGACATCGGCACGGACGACGACGCGACCTGCCGCGTTGTCTCGCAGGAAGGCGGCCAGCGCCTCGACCTCGGGCAACTCGGGCATGAATCCAGCGTAACGGCCGGTGCTGACAACGTCCTGGGCTGTTACGGCTAACTCAGAACAAACGCCAGCTAGTATCGCCTCCATGTCGGGGTACCGGGCGGAGAGTGAACTCGACCCCGCCGCGGCCGCCCAGACCGCCTCAACCGCTGAGCCCGTACCCGCTGAGCCCGTACCCGCTGAGCCGGCACCCGCTGAGCGCGCATCCGCCAAGGACGCGCCGCACACGCCGGACGTCGCCCACTCGCCTGCAAGCTCCCCCGGACGCCGGGTCGTAGGTCCGCGTAAGAGGTCGCGCCGGCGGTGGTTGCGACGGACCGTGGCGGCGCTGTTCGTCCTGTTACTGGCCTGGCTGACCGGCTGCTACGTGCTGCTGGTCCGGCCGCACCTGGACACTCCGCACCGGGTGGACGCGATCCTGGTGCTCGGTCCGCCGGACATCAACGACCGGTACGGCCGGGCGCTCGAACTGCTCGAACAGGGCTACTCCCACAACCTGGTGGTGTCCGCCGTGACCGAGAAGCAGCCGCAGATGCAGCGGGCCTGTCGCAACGGTATCCCCGACCGCCGGATCATCTGCTTCTATCCGTGGCCCCCCACGACGCGCGGCGAAGCCCAGAAGATCACCGAGCTGGCTGCTCAATACCACTGGAAGAGCATCATGGTCGTGACGTCGACCTTCCACATCTCCCGCGCCCGGGTGATCGTCCGGCGCTGCTTCCCCGGTCAGGTGTCGATGGTCGACACCCGTCGCCACATCCCGCTGAGCCAGTGGGCGTACGAGTTCAGCTATCAGACGGGGGCCTGGATCAAGGCCGGGCTGAACCGCGACTGCTGATCAGCGCCGCCGAGTGTCGAGTCGCCGAGAACGCGCGACGGAGAACTTGGGGTCGCGGCTGACGATCGAGGTGGGCCCGACCGCATCGGTGAGGATCGCGCGGTATTCCAGGTGCGAATTGAAGACGGTCCAGAGCTCACCACCCGGAGCCAGCACCCGGCCGGCCGCGCGGAACATCTTCACGGCCGGTCCGATGTGCACCGCGCCCTCGATGTGAAACGGCGGGTTGCAGACGATGAGATCCGCGCTCGCGTCCGCCACGCTCGACAGGGCGTCATCGCGTAGCAGCGTGACCCGCGCGGGGTCCGAGCCGCCCGGGCCGCCCGGGCCGCCCGGCCCGGCCGGCCCGGCCAGCCCGTTCGCGGCCAGCGTCGCGGCAGTGGATTCGATCGCCGCGGCCGAACTGTCCGTCGCCAGGACCTTCAGCTCCGGGCGGGCCCGAAGCAGCAGCGCGGCCAGGATTCCGGTGCCGCAGCCGAGGTCGATCGCCGATTGCGCGCCGGGTCGCGCGCCGTCGAGAACCTCGGCCAAGCGCCGAGTGCCCAGATCGAGCCGGGTCCCTGCGAACGCGGCGCCGTGCGCCCGAATTTCCAGGTCGAGCTCGTCCAGGTGGGCGGCCAGCGGGAAACCTGGTTCACCGACCGGCAGCGGCCCGCGTGCGGTCAGCACCCGCGACTTCTGCCGGGCCAGGCCCGCGGTGAGGTCGGCGAAGTAACGTCCGAGGACGTCGTTCATGCCCAGGCTCAGGTGCTTGACGCGGCCCCCCAACAGGACGACGACGTCCGGGTCGGCCGAGCGCGCGATCACCTCGGCCAGTTCCGCCACCGCCGTCAGGCTCTTGGGCAGCTGGACGAGGACGAGCCCGGCGCCGGCCACGAGTTCGTCGGACAAGGCGAGGGAGCGGGTGCGCCCGGCCAGACCGAACCGAACGGCGTTGGCCTGCAGGGCGCGCTCGGAGACGATCGAATCCTGGTGCACGCGGACGTCGTTCAACCCGAAGCGATCGGCGGCCCCGAGCGACAGCGCGCCGTAGTGGTCGCCGATCACGACGAGGCCGCGGCCCAGGTGGTCGGGATAGTCGGCGGCGATGTCGAGCAGCAGACGGTCGGTGGCATCGACGGCCTGGAGGTTGGCCGCCTCGACGTCGGGGAAGCGCCGGAGCGCGGCAAGATCCAGCACGGCGGTCACGCCTCGTCGGCTGACCGGAGCGTCCGGGGGATAGTCACACGGCAACCCTACGGCCCGGCGACCCGGGCGTACTCTGCTCCTATGACGGAGTGGGGCATAGACACGCTGTTCAACCCGGGCAAGCGGCACATGGACGAGGAAAAGCGCCGCCTGCAGTCGACCCGTGAGGAGGTCGGCGACTCCTCCGGCGGCAAACGCATCGACCTCGACTCCGGCAAGCTCGTGATCGCCCGTAAGACGCCGACGGCCCCGCCCGCCGAATCCCTGGGGAAGGATCCGGCCGACGAGGCTGTCGATGCGACGGAGGACGGGCCCTCCGACTGACCACCGGCCACCCGACGGGGACCGGGTGTCAGTGGTTCTGCTTTACCTGACGGCTCGAGCTGCGGCTCGGGCCGTCAGCGCGTTTTCACGGCTCTGCATGGGCTCCAGCGGTAGGCGCCGCTGGTGTTTCGGGCTGCGACTTTGAGGTAGTAGGTGTGGTGGTGGGTGAGGCGGGTGAAGAGGGCGGTGCGGCTGGTGGGGGTGGTGTCGATGGCGCGGGTGGCGCCGCCGGTGCAGGTGGGGTTGGTGTAGAGGCGGGCGTGGTAGGTGGTGACGGTGCCGATGCCGGGGTGGGCGGTGGACCAGGACAGGCGGGCGGCGGCGGTGGCGGGGGTGACGCTGGTGGCCATGGTGGAGGGCAGGGCGCCGGCGGTGAAGGTGGTGATGGTGCGGGTGTTGACGGTGAGGCGGTAGGTGTGGCCGGCGGTGAAGGGGGTGGCGGCGTAGTAGAAGGCGGAGTGGGTGATGCCGTTGGCGCCGGCGAGGAATTGGCGGGCGAGGGAGCCGGTGGGGTAGGAGTTCTGGTTCAGGGTGCAGGTGGGCAGGTTCTGGGCGGTGCTGAGGTCGCGCAGGGTGCCGGTGGTGGGGGTGGGGGTGTGCAGGGGCCATTGGATGATGACGGGGGCGGAGACGAGGCTTTTGCTGGCCCAGGAGTGGCAGGTGTTGGTGGCGGTGGCGAAGGGTTCGGGGGATTCGGTACCGATGGCGTAGGACAGCAGCGGGGTGGTGGCGTGGTTGGCGGGGAAGGCGATGATGCTGCCGTGGTAGCTGCCGGCGCGGCCGCGGTAGACGTCGACGGCGGCGGTGAAGGGCCAGGCCAGTGAGCCCGCGCCGTGGGGGGTGGGGGTGTAGTAGGCGCTGTAGCCGGTGCTGGTCAGGCGGGGGTCGAGCAGGGTCAGGGCGTGGAAGGCGGCGCCGAACCAGTTGGAGACCGCGGCGCGGTCGCTGACCGGGGCGCTGACGCGGGTGACGTCGCTGTTGTTGGCCGCGGCTTTACCGCCCGGGGTGGCGTAGGGGTTGGCGCCGCAGCCGGCGGCGCGGTTGGTCAGTTCGTCGTGGACGTTGGTTTCACAGCCCAGGGAGTGGTTGGCCAGGTAGCGGACGTGGACCGCTTCCTGGGCCTCGAAGCCGGGGTTACGGCTGACACTGCCCAACCCGGCCAGGTGCCGGAAGTAACTCACCCAGCTGTACCCATTCGAATCCGAGGCCGGAGCACCACTCGTCGACACCGACGTGACACCGATCGCCGCCGCCGAGGCCGGCGAAGCGAGGGTCAGGCTGGACGCGGTGCTTATCGCCAACGTGGCGACTGCCATCAAGACAGTCACTCGGCGACGCCGACGAGAGAACGATGACGGTGACATTGCGTTATCCCTGCGTTAGAAAGTGTTACAGGGAGTAGCAACTCATAAACTCCGTGTGAGGCGCAACTGACAGAGAGTGACCGTTACCGTGTCGTTATGATCGATGTCGCGCTTGAGGGCATTCGCCCAGGTTTCACACGGATGTAACTCGGTAGGTCGTAACGGAGCGTGCCGGTGACGTGTCGACTGCTACGCCTCGTCGAGGACGCGAGCGGCCAGTTCATCGGACCTAGCGCCGTCCAGCGCCGCACTGGCTCCGAATACCGAACGTAGTGGCCCGCCGAGGCGACTAGCGAGGAAACCCTCGGCTAGGTCGTTACTCTCCGTCCCAACGGAGGCTCGCACAAGCACGCTGGCCTGAACACACTGGGTGATCAAGGCGGCGAGTCGACGGGCTTGGCGGGCATCGGCCACGGGGTCGCTGCCGAGTCCGGTGAGCACCGTGGCGAGCTCGTCGGTCGCTGCGTCGAGCCGGGGATCGGCGCCGTCGGTGGTGGCCAGCTCGTCCCGCAGCGCGGACACCGACTCGGGATCGCGCCGGACGGCTCGCAGCACGTCGAGTGCCATCACGTTGCCCGAGCCTTCCCAGATCGAATTGAGCGGCGATTCCCGGAAGTAGCGCGGCAGCGGGGACTCCTCCACGTAGCCCGCGCCGCCGAGGCATTCCAAGGCCTCTCCGACCACCGCGGCGCTGCGCTTGGTGACGAAGAACTTGCCGGCCGCCACCGCCAGGCGCAGGAAGGCGTTCTCGCCACGATCCACGGCCGAGGCCAACCGGGTGAACAGCGCCGTCGCCGCGTCCACCTCGATGACGAGATCGGCGATCACCTCCCGCATCAGCGGCTGTTCCGCGAGCCGGTGCCCGAAGGCGGCTCGTCCGGTGACGTGATGCGCCGCCTGGACGAGCGCCGCGCGCTGCAGACCGGCCGCCCCGATGACGCAGTCCAACCGGGTCATGGTGACCATCTCGAGGATGGTGCGCACGCCCCGTCCGGGCTCGCCGATCAGCCACCCGACGGTGTCGTCGAACTCCACCTCGGACGAGGCGTTCGACTTGTCGCCGAGCTTGTCCTTCAGGCGCTGCAGGGCGAACACATTGCGGCTGCCATCGGGTAGCACTCTGGGGACCAGGAAACAGCTCAAGCCCTCGGGCAGTTGGGCCAGCACGAGGAACAGGTCGCACATCGGCGCCGAGCAGAACCACTTGTGACCGGTGATCCGGTAGCTGCCATCGCCGGCCGCCACGGCATGGGTGGTGTTGGCGCGAACGTCGGAACCGCCCTGCTTCTCGGTCATGGCCATACCGGCGAGCAACCCCGCCTTCGAGCTCGGTTCGGCCAGCCCGAATTCGTAGTTCCGGGCGAGCAGGCCGCCCTCGTAGCGTGCGGCCAGCTCCGGCGAGTGCCGCAGTGCCGGCAGTACCGCATACGACATCGAGATCGGGCAGCAGTGGCCCTGTTCGACCTGGCCCCAGACGTAGAACCCAGCGGCGCGGACGAGATGAGCGTTGCCGGTTGACCCCGGCGCCCACGGTGCGGCCTGCAGCCCGTGGGACACGGCCACGCTCATCAGCTCGTGCCACGCCGGGTGGAATTCCACCTCGTCGATCCGGTGCCCGTACCGGTCGTGGGTCCGCAGGACGGGCGGATAGGCGTTGGCCAGACGGGCATCGTCCTGGGCGCGCTCGCTTCCGGCCAGCGCGCCGAGGGCCGTCAGGGACGTCAACTCGGCGGGCGACACCTGTGCGCGAGCCAGAGCCTGGCCCAGGAGGCGATCGCTGGTGAACACGTTCGCCCCCGACCACGGGCGCGGGACGTTGAAGACGTCATGGGTAGCCACGGCCCGACGGTACCGCGGTTTGTTACTCGCCAGTAGGGCCGAACGTACCTGGTGAAATCGTGTCCGGCGCGGCGGTTACTTGTCGGACCTGTCGAGGGTGATCGTCGCGGACGAGGTCGCGGCCCCACGGCTGTAGGTGATCGACACCTTCAGGCCGGGAGCGTACGAGCGCACGGCGGCGATCAGGGAATCGGCCGTGGTCACGGCGTGCGCGTTGATCGCGGTGACCACGTCGCCCACCTTCAGCCCGGCCCGAGCCGCTCCCGAGCCTGCGGTGACCCCGGCGATCTGGACGCCGGCCGCGGAGCTCGTCGACGTGGACCGCACGCTGATCCCGAGCACGGCGTGATAGGCCTTGCCGTTGGCGATCAGTTCGCTGGCGATCCGGCTCGCCTCGTCCGAGGGGATGGCGAAGCCGATGCCGATGTTGCCCGACTGCTGGGTCTGGCCCGGAATCTGCAGGCCGCCGCCGGAGGAGTCCGTAGCGATGGCGGCGTTGATTCCCATGACCGATCCGTTGAGGTCCACGAGCGGGCCCCCGGAGTTGCCCGGGTTGATCGCCGCGTCGGTCTGGATCGCCTGGAACACGGCCTGGTCGTTGTCGCCGGCGCGCACCGGTCGTGCCGTGTTGCTGACGATCCCGCTGGTGACCGTGTCGGACAGGCCCAGCGGCGCCCCGACGGCGACGACGGTCTGGCCCACGCTGAGCGTGCTCGACTTGCCGAAGGCGGCGGCGGTCAGCTTGCTCAACCCGCTGACCTTGATCACCGCCAGATCGTCAGAGGTGTCCCGGCCCACGATGGTGGCCTTTGCCGTGCGCCCGTCCGAGAGGGTCACCCTCAGCGATCCGCCCTGCGCAGCAAGGGAAATCACGTGGTCGTTGGTGAGGATGTAGCCGTCGTCGCGAATGATCACCCCGGAGCCTGTGCCGCCGGAGGTGCCACTGACCTCGTTGATGGTGACCACGCTCGGACGGATGCGGGCCGCCGCGGCACCGATGGTTCCGTTGGTCGGCGCGGCGGGGCCCGCGGTCGAGTTCGTGATCTTCAGGCCGGTGTTCACGGTGTCGGCATGGCGGTCGGCCACCGCGACGGTGACCGCTCCGACGCCGCCGCCCACGAGCGCGGCCACGAGCGCGGTGATGAGTAACGGCAGGCCGACCCCCGAACGGCCACGCCGCTCGTCCACGGGACGCCCACCGGCGGCCACCGCCGCGGTGTCCGCCCCGGCAGCCGGGTAGCCGTAGGGATAGCCGGTGCCGGACGACGGAGCCTGATAAGCCGGCTCGGCGCCGGCGTACCCGCCGTACGGGCTGGCGCCGTACGGACTCGTGCCGTAGGGACTGGTGCCGCCTGCGTACCCGCTGGGGTAACCGGCGGTGCCGCCGTAACTGCCCGCTACCAAGGGCGGCGGCGGGTACTGCGCCGTCACCGCGGGGGGAGGGTCCGTACGGCCGTCTGCCGGCGTGCGCTCGTCCGGAGCTTGGTCCTGGCCACCGTGGGGCTGTGGCTCTTCGGAGAATTCGTTCTCGGCCATGGTCCAACCTTGCTGAGAGAACCTGTGTGCCAACTAGGCGCTGGTCGAGCCAAGGATAGGTACAACCTGGGAGTGCGCTGACTGGGGCGTCCGATCTGACTGGCTTGTTCGTAGGTGCCGGACACGGCAGTATCGCTTGCGTACACGGATGCTTACTGCGGGAGATCTGAATTGAGCGCGCGGGTGGGCTTCAGCACCGTGCTGAAAGTGCGGGAATTCCGCGCGCTCTGGCTCGCGTCGGCGCAGTCGATGGCCGGCGATCAGCTCGCCCGAGTCGCGATCTCGGTGCTCGTCTTCGAGCGCACGTCCAACTCCGCATTGACCGCGCTGACGTATGCGCTGACGTTCTTGCCGGCGCTCATCGGGGGGATCCTGTTCGCGGGTCTGGCCGATCGGCTCCCTCGACGGCGATTGATGATCTGGTGCGATCTGCTGCGGGCGGTCCTGATCGCCCTGATGGCGGTACCGGCCGTGCCGCTGCCGGTGCTCGGACTGTTGCTGATCGCCGTCGTCGTGATCGGTTCTCCCTTCGGGGCGGCTGAGAACGCGCTGGCTCCAATGATCCTTGACGGCGAGGCCTACGAGGTGGGCACCGGGCTGCGAGCGATGACCGATCAGGTGGCGCAGCTGCTCGGCTTCGCCCTGGGTGGCGTGCTGATCGCGCTGTTGAGCGCGCGGGGTGGCCTGCTGGTCGATGCGGCCACTTTCCTGTTGTCGGCGCTGCTGATCCGCCTGGGCGTTCGGGAGCGGCCCCGCGCTCTCGGAAGCCGACGGGCCAGTGCTGCCGACTATCTCGACGGACTGCGCGCCGGCGCCGCGGTGATCTCCCGGACGCGGCTGCTACGGGTCCTGCTCGGCCTGGGCTGGCTGGCTGGTCTGTTCATCGTCCCGGAAGGCGTCGCGGCTCCACTGGCCGCACAGCTGGGCGGCGGTGCACGCTCTACCGGGCTGATTCTGGCGGCAATGCCGGCGGGTACGGCCCTGGGGACGTTGGTTTACAGCCGCCTGCTGGATTCGAAGCGTCGGCGCGAATGGCTCGGCCCGATGTCGGTGCTGGCCGCGGTCCCGCTGATCTGCTGCCAGTTCAGCTCGTCGCTGCTGGTGACCGTGCTGCTGCTGGCCCTCACGGGCGCGTTCACGTCCTACGAGGTGCAGGTTTTCGCCGAGTACGCGCGTGCGGTGCCCGACCGGTGGCGGGGGCAGGCGATCGGCCTGGCGGCGTCGGGGGTTCTGGCCGTGCAGGGTCTTGGCGTCCTGCTCGGCGGCCTCGTGGCTCAGCAGTGGAGCCCGGAGTTCGCTGTATGCGCCGCGGGTCTGGCCCAACTCGTCCTCGCGCTGATGCTGGCGCGGGCGTGGCGGCGCTTGGGTGTAGCCGAAGGAACTTGCGACGAAGGAGTCTTCGTCGAGGCGTTGCCGGGAGAGTGAGGCCGGCGACCGGGAACGATCCGGTCCGGTATTTCGAGCTTGGCTGACTGCACGTCTGGACGGCAGTTCGGGGGCCTAGCGCCAGGTCACGTTGTTCATCGGGTGTCCTCTCAGATGGTGTCGGTCGGGCGTCGGGGTGGTGCGGGGCTGATTAGCGCCAGGTCACGTTGTTCATCGGGTGTCCTCTCGGATCGTGTCGGTCGGGCGTCGGGGTGGTGCGGGGCTGATCAGCGCCAGGTCACGTTGTTCATGGGATTTCCTTTCCAGACGGATGGCGGCGGGATGCGTGTCGGCGTGTCGACCTAGGTCAGCGCCAAGTGACGTTGCTCACTTTCGCTCCTTTCTGAGTGACCGCAGCCGATGCACGAACCGGCGAATTAGGTCTGTGTGAACCACAGGCACGGCGGTCTTGTGAACAATTCACACGGTTCACGCCGTTACCCGCGGCCCGGTGTGTCGTTGAGCGTGTCGACGGCCGAAACTCCGGGCTCCTGATTGGATTGCCGGGGAAATGGGTCGCGAATGCCCATGCCCACGGGGCTGCATGGGTCTGCGCAGGTCGTCATAGCTAGCTACCCTCCGGCCGGTCGTGGTGGAACTTGTCCGGGCATGCAAAATTTGCCTGGTACGTACTACTTGTCCCGGCTTGTACGATTTGGAACGTACAAATCCCGGCCCCCGATGGGGCACGGCACCCGCTCCGCCGTGACTCCTGTGGCGGGTGGTGAAGGCCCTGGGTAAATCTTGACTGAGGCGGTATCTAAGCCGCGTTAAATAGCTCAACTTCTCTGGCGGAAGCTGTAGTCAGTCCGCTACGGTTTGTGTATCCCGAGGAGCGTCCGCATGACACGAACCACACCAACTGGTGCATTGCGCGGGTTTTCGCGCGCCCGCGCCTGGGCTGTGTGGTTCATCCCATCTGGAGTCAAGCGGGTAGTTTTAACCGTCGACATATTTGCCATTTTCCTGGCAATCGCCGCGTTCGCCTCAATTAGCGCCACGTCTCATGAGATGTGGCTTTTTGTCGGCCTCCTGGTCGCGAGCACGGTGTTCGAGGAAATCTCAGCGCACGTCGAAAGCATGCGGTTCCGGCTCAACGTGGCCATGCACGCCGACCTCACCTCCGTCTGGACCTTCTCCGCGGCCGTCGTGCTTCCGCTTCATCTGGTCTTCGTCCTCTTCGTCGTCGTGCGACTGCACATGTGGTTCCGCCACCACAAGCCGTCCGGGGCCACGCCGCACCGGCTGTTCTTCACCGCGGCCACGATCTGGATCGCCGGCGTCGTCGCCCACGAAGCCGTTCGCTCCCTGATGCACGGCTCGTCGTCGATCATCGGCTCCGGCGCGTTGGCCGTCCTCGTGATCGCGGCCGCCATGCTCGTCTACGCCAGCACGAACATCGGCCTGGTGTACCTGGTCATGCTGGTCTCGGCCGGCCGAGAGAAGACCCCCGCCTTCTGGAGCCTGTGGCGGGAGAACGCGATGGAGCTGGCGACCCTGTGCCTCGGCGCCATGGTCGCCCTCTGCCTCGTCTTCCAGCCGTTCTTCATGGTCTTGGTCATCGCTCCCATGGTGTTGCTGCAGCGCAGCGTCCTCACCAAGGAACTGCAGGTGGCGGCCACGACCGACGCGAAGACCGGCCTGCTCAACGCGGTCACCTGGCAGGAACTGGCCGAGCGCGAACTCACCCGTTCACGCCGCGAGGGTTACAACGCGGCGATGCTGATCATCGACATGGACAACTTCAAGTCCATCAACGACAGCCACGGCCATCTCGTGGGAGATGCCGTACTCAAGGCCGTCGCGGCCCTGCTCGGCGACGAGCTTCGGGAGTACGACACCATCGGCCGCTTCGGTGGCGAGGAGTTCGTGGCGCTCCTGCCCCAGGTGTCACCGCTGGACGCCCTCGCGATCTCCGACCGCGTGCTGCAGGCGGTTCGGGACCTTCGTATCCCCCTGCGCGGCGAGGAGATCCCGCTGTCGGGCTTGTCGGCGTCCATCGGACTCGCGGCCTTCCCCCAGCAGGGCGATGCGGTCGAGGACCTGCTGCACGTTGCCGACGCCGCGCTCTACCGAGCCAAGCGTGAGGGTCGCGACCGCGTCGAGTACAGCTACATCGGCGACTGACAGCCCTACGCCGAGGCGTCCCGCTCGGCTGCATGTCGCCACGCGTGCGTGGACGCCCACTCGGTAGCCAACCTGTTTTCGATCGGTGTGCGGCCGTGGGGTTGACAGCCCCGAAGCCGGAGGCAGATAGTGCTCTTACAGATCGTACGATTTTGTAAAAGAGCCGAGGATGGACGGGTGATGACCGAGCCCCGCGCGGTGCAACCCCAGTTCGTCAGTTCGCTCGACGGCACACGGATCGCCGTGTACGAGACGCGAGGGCCGTCGCCGGACTCTCCAGTGGTGGTGTGCATCCACGGCTATCCGGATCACGCGGGGGTCTGGGACGGCGTCGTGGAAGCCCTGGCCGCGCGCTTTCGGGTACTGGCCTACGACGTCCGTGGGGCCGGACGCTCGCAGGCTCCTGGATCTCGCGCCGGCTACGAGCTCGACCGGCTGGCCGAGGACTTCCGTGCGGTGCTGGGACTGCTGCCTGAAGGCCGGGCGGTGCATCTGCTCGGCCACGACTGGGGCGGCATTCAAGCCTGGCACTTCGCGACCGAACCCAGCCTCGCCGGCCGGATCGCCAGCCTGACGACGGTCTCGGGACCGAGTCTGGATCACGCCGGCCACTGGATGCGCGAAGGACTTCGGCACCCGGGACGCCGGATGCGGGCGGTGCTCGCCCAGCAACGTCGCTCGGCCTACATCGGCCTCTTCCTGCTCCCGAAGGTGCCCGAACTGGCCTGGCGCGCCCGCCTGCTCGACCGTGCGGTGCGAACCTCGCGGGCGGACTACCGCCGAGACCTGCGCGAGAAGCTGAACGGCCTCAACCTCTACCGGGCGAACATGCGCATCCGTCGCCGCGACGTCCCGCGCCGAACCGAGGTGCCCGTCCAGGTCCTGGCGCCCGTCGCCGACCGCTTCGTCACGCCCGCCCTGCAATTGGACGCCCCCCTGCCGTTCACCCACCGGTTCTTCCCGCGCCGCATCGCCGGAGGCCATTGGATCCTGACCCAACGGCCGGACGTCATCGCCACCGCCACCGCCCAGCTGATCGACCTCGTCGAATCCGCAGTGGCGGCCCCGTCGCTGCGCCGTTGCGAGGTGAAGCGGTCCGTGCCCCACAGCCGGCCACGACGCACCGGCCCCGGGCGTGGCCAACCCTTCGCGGGTCAACTCGCGCTGGTCACCGGCGGCGGCAGCGGGATCGGCCGGGCGACCGCCCTGGAGTTTGCCCGGCGCGGCGCGGACGTCCTGATCGCCGACATCGACGAAGCGGCCGCCGACCAGGTCGCCGACGAGGTCCGCGCACTCGGGCGCAGTGCCCAGGCCCTCCGGCTGGACGTGGCCGACGAGCAGGGCTGGGCGGAGCTGGCGGCGCTGATCCGGACGGACTTCGGCCACCTGGACGTCCTGGTGAACAACGCCGGCATCGGGATGGCTGGATCGTTTCTGCAGACCGAGGCCGCGGACTGGGAGCGGATCCTGGACGTCAACCTGCACAGCGTGATTCACGGCTGCCGACTGTTCGCCTCCGACTGGGTCACGGCCGGTCACCCGGGGCGGATCGTCAACATCGCCTCGGCCGCCGCGTATTCGCCGTCCCGCACCTATCCGGCCTACGCCACAACCAAGGCGGGCGTGTTGATGCTGACGCAATGCCTACGCGCCGAACTGGCCGTCCACCAGATCGGTGTGACCGCGGTCTGTCCCGGGTTCGTCGACACGAACATCTCGCGCACCACATCACACGTCGGGCTGGACGAGGCCGCCGAACGTGTCAAGCAGGACCGTGCCGTGCGTTCCTACCGCCGCCGTAACTACCCGCCCGCGAAGGCCGCGCGCCGCATCGTGGCGGGGGTCGAGGCGAACAAGCCGGTCGTTTACGTGACTGCCGAGGCGGTCGCCTTCCGGCTGCTCGACCGGCTGCTGCCCGGCCTCCAGCGCACGATCGCGCGTGTCGACCTGACCGAACTCTGACCGCACCGGCCCTGAAGAAACCGAACTCGTCCAGCCGCGTGGAGCCGGGCGCGGCGAAGGGAGTGACCCGTGAACGATCGCACCGCGGCCGTCTTCGAACCCGGGGAAGTAGCCTTGCGTGCCCGCGAGGTGGCCTTCGACTTCAGCGCGCTGCCGCCGCACTGGATTCCAGGTGAGCCGTTCGCGAGCCACCTGATCAACCTGCTGCACCTGCTCCTGCCCGAGGGTGAACGGTGGTTCGTCCGGGTGTTCTCCGAGGCGCTGCCGCTCATCCGGGACGAAGGGCTTCAAGAGCAGGTGATCGGTTTCATCGGGCAGGAATCGATGCACGCCGAGGCCCACCAGGGCGCGCAGGACCACCTTTGCGCCGCTGGTCTCGAGACGGCCGGATTCGTCGGTGAGCTGGAGTGGTTCTTCCGCGACCAGCTCGGCGACCGGGGCTTGACCGGCCCGGCCGCTCAGGCGTGGCTCGTCGAGCGACTGGCCCTGATCGCCGCCATCGAGCACATGACCGCGGTGCTCGGTGACTGGGTGCTCAATGCGGCCGGGCTCGACGATGCCGGCGCCGACCCGGTCATGCTCGACCTGCTTCGCTGGCACGGCGCGGAGGAGGTCGAGCACCGCGCGGTCGCCTACGACCTCTACGCCCACGTGGACGGGCGGTACTGGCGCCGGGTCCGGACGCACCTGCTGATCATGCCGGCCCTGGGCTGGCTCTGGGCTCGGGGCCTCACCGCCTTGCTCGCCTCCGACTCCGAGCTCGTCGAGCCGCAGAACAAGGCCCGTTGGCGGGACTGGTTCCGCGCCGGCCGTCGAGGCCTGGTGCCCTCGCCACTGCCGTTTCTGTGGTCCTATCTGCGCTACCTCGCGCCGTGGTACCACCCGAGCCGGGAGGCATCGACCAGTCAGGCGGTGGCGTACCTGGCGAGCTCGCCCGCCGCCCTGGCCGCAACCCCGTGACGGTCCGCGCGCCGGTCGGCCAGGCGTGGCCGGTCCTGGCTCGGATGGTCGATCGTTACCAGCGCCTGTCCCTGCGGTCCGGCTCGGGTCCCGGTCCGGCCCACCCGGTACAGCGGGAGCTTGCGGTGCTGGTCCAGCACGTCACCGCGGAGGCGGACGGGGTCGTCAGCCTGCGGCTCGTCCCCGCGCCCGGCGGCCCGCTGCCGCAATGGCGGCCCGGGTCGCACCTGGACGTCCGGCTGCCGTCCGGGCGGATCCGCCAGTACTCGCTGTGTGGCGACCCGGCCGATCGGTCGAGCTATCGCATCGCGGTCCGGTTGCTTCCGGTCGCGGGCGGGGAGGGGGCCGGTGGCGGCCCTCGCGCCCCCGGGGGTGGCGGGGGCTCGGCCGAGGTGCACTCCTTGCGGCCAGGGACTGCTCTCACCGTGCGTAGACCGCGCAACGCGTTCCCGTTCATTCGTGCGCAGCGCTATTTCTTCGTCGCGGGCGGAATCGGGATCACGCCGATTCTGCCGATGGTCGGCGCTGCGACGCGGGCCGGCGTCGAGTGGACCCTCTGTTACGCGGGACGCACCGAGGCCAGCTTGCCGTTCCTGGCCGAGTTGCACGAACTCGCCGATCAGGCCGGCCATCGCGGACGGATCGTGCTGAGCACCGACCGGGCCCGATCGGCGAGCACGATCGCCGAGGTGCTGGCGACGGCGCCGCCCGGTGCCCGGGCCTACTGCTGCGGCCCGCCGGGCCTGGTGCACGCGGTGGACCAGGTGCGCCGGCAACTCCCCCAGCGCGCGATCGTCTCGATGCACTACGAGCGTTTCTCCGCGCCGCCGGTCGTGGGTGGCGAACCATTCGAGATGTCCCTGGTACGACAGGGGATCTCGCTGCTGGTCGGGGGTGACGAGACGGCCCTGCAGGCAGTTCGCCGGGTGCTGCCCGACGTCGCGTTCTCCTGCCAGCAGGGCTTTTGCGGGACGTGCCGCGTCCCGCTGCTGGCCGGCGAGGTCGACCATCGCGACCGCGTCCTGACCAGCACCGGGCGCGGCACGGAACTGGCGTTGTGCGTGTCCCGCGGCCGCGGCCCGATCGTCGTCGACCTGTGAGCTACTACAACCGCAGGATGGCGGCCGACTCCGCGGGCAGCCCGAGCACGCCGCCGGACGCGGTCACCGCTGCACGCGTGGGATCGAGCGCGGTGGCCGTGCTGAAGACCACCGTCGGGGCCGTCGATCTGGCCTCTGCCGGCTCGGCATCCTCCGGCTCGGTTGGGAGTGGGATGGCCCGCTCGGTGTCGGCTAGGTTCACCGCGACCAGGAAAGCGCCGCGGCGAATGAGCACCCACCCCGCCTGCTCGTCGAAATCGACCTGGACGTCGAGCAGGTGTCCGTCGCGCAGATCGGGTTCGGCGTGCCGGAGCCGAAGCAGTTCGCGGTAGACGGACAGCATTCGGCTGTGGCCATCGGCCTGAGCCTCGTCCCACCGCAGCTTGGCGGAGGTGAACGCCAACTCGTCCTGCGGATCGATCATCTGCGAGACGTCCCAGCCGTGCTCGGCGAACTCGGCGACGCGGCCCTTTGCGGTGGCCTCGCCGAGCTCCGGCTCGGGGTGGGAGGTGAAGAACGGCCAGCGCGTGCTCGCCGCCCATTCCTCGCCCATCCAGAGCATCGGCGTGAACGGCGAGGTGAGCAGCAGGGTGGCGCCGACCGCGAGCAGTCCTGGCGTGGCAATCTCGGGCAGCCGGTCCCCGGCCGCGCGGTTGCCGACCTGGTCGTGATTCTGCAGGCAGACGACGAATCGCCAGCCGGGGGTTCGTTCCCGATCGACCGGCTTACCGTGTGCGTGCTTACGGAACGTCGAGTAGGTGCCGTCGTGGAAGAACGCCCGGGTCAGCACCTTCGCCAAGCCGGGCAACGTACCGAAGTCGTCGTAGTAGCCCTGGCGCTCGCCCGACAGCAGCGCGTGAAGCATGTGGTGGACGTCGTCGTCCCACTGACCGTCGAGCCCGTAGCCACCTTCGGAGCGCGGCGTGAACATCACCGGGTCGTTGAGATCGGACTCCGCGATCAGCGTCAAGGGCCGCCCCTGCTCACGGGACAAATGCTCGACCCGCTCGGACATCTGCGCGAGCAGGTGCTGTTCAGAGGTGTCCTGCAGGGCGTGCACGGCGTCCAGTCGCAACGCGTCGACGTGGAACTCAGACAGCCACTGGGTCACGTTGTCGAGGATGTATGCCCTGACCGGGCCGGACGATTCTCCGTCGAGGTTGACGAGGTCGCCCCAGGTGTTGCGCCCGCTCTTGAGGTAGGGACCGAACTCGGGCAGGTAGTTCCCACTGGGCCCGAAGTGGTTGTAGACCACGTCGAGCACGACCGCCAGACCCCGGGCGTGGGCGGCGTCGACCAACCGCTTCAGGCCGTCCGGGCCGCCGTAGGCCTCGTGCACCGCATACCAGAGGACGCCGTCGTAACCCCAGTTCCACAGTCCGTTGAAGTCGTTGACCGGCAGCAGTTCGATGTGCGTGACACCCAGCTCGGCAAGGTAGTCCAGCCGCTCGATGGCCGCGTCGAACGTGCCCGCCTCGGTGAACGTCCCGATGTGCAGTTCGTACAGAACCGCGTCGCCGAGGCCGAGTCCGGCCCACTCGCCGTCGGTCCAGGCGAACTCGTCCGGGTAGAACCGGCTCGGGCCGTGGACGCCGGCCGGCTGGCGTCGGCTGCGCGGATCGGCGACCGGGCGCTCGGCGTCATCGAGCAGGAAACCGTAGTCCACGCCCGCGTTCGCAGCGTCCGACTCGACCGACCACCAGCCGTGCTCGCCCTTGGTCATCGCGATGGTCCGCTCACCTGAGCCGTCATCGAGCCAGAGGCGGACGGACGTCGGCCGTGGTGCCCACACCGAAACGAGGCTCATGACTGGGCCCTGAGCAGCAGTGCGACCGGAAGCCGGTCCAGAACCTCGGCGACCCGAACCGTGCCGTGATGCTCGCGGCCGGTGAGAATGTCCGTCCAACGCCCGTCCGGCAAATCCAGGCTGGTGTCGGTCCAGCCCCCAGCCCCGGCCAGCGCCAGCGGCAAGCGGGTGGCCAGGGTGACGGCGCCCCCTCGGTCGAAGGCCAGGAGGTGATCCTGGGCGGGCCCGTCGACCTGCAGCGGGACGTAGTCGGTGAACAGCTCCGGATGATCGCGCCGGACGGTCAACGCCTGCGTGGTCAGCCACAGCTTGGCCTGCTCGGCCGGCGCGGGGACCAGTGTCGGGCCGGCCGCGCGCAGGACGGAAAGTGCTTGCGCGATCGCGGCGAAATCGACCGGCCGTCGGTTGTCGGGATCGACGAGGGACTCCTCGGCCCATTCACTGCCCTGGTACACGTCCGGCACGCCGGGCATGGTCAGTTGCACGAGCTTGGCCGACAGCGAGTTGCTCCACCCGTACTCGAGCAACTGGTCGTGCAGATCGGTGATCAGCACCCGAACCCGCGGATCGTCGTAGGCGGCGTCCACCGCGGCGTGGACGGCGGCCTCGAAGGCCTCGTCCGGATCGATCCAGCCGGTGCCGTCGGCAGCTTCTCGCATGGCCTTCTCGGCGAAACCGTGCAATCGGCCGCGATCGATGAGGCCGGTCGCGGCGATCGTCTGCCAGAGCAGGTAACCGAACGCGGCGTTCGGGACCGGCGCCAGGCGGAGCAGTTCCCCGGCCGCGGAAGCCCATTGCTCGCCGAGTTCAGGCAGCACCGAAATCCGTGCCCGGATGTCCTCACCACGCTTGGTGTCGTGGGTGGACAGCGTCGTCATGCCGGCGGCGGCGATCTCGAGCCGGCGTTGCTGGGCGGCGTGGAAATCGGCGACGCCCAGACCGAACCGGCCGGGGTAGGCGCCGACCTCGTTGAGCGAGATCAACCGGGTGTACCGGTAGTACGCGGTGTCCTCGACCCCCTTCGCGGTGACCGCGCCGGTCACCTGCTGGAAGCGCATCGCCAACTCGTCGGACGGGTCGCTCAGCCGCGGCAGCAAGGCCTCGATGGCCGCCGACAGTTCCGGGCGGCGCTGCTTGGCGGTCCGCACCGCCTGGTCGAGATGATCGGCCCCCAGCGGGAGGTAGGACCGGTAGACGGGGAAGGCGATGACCAGCTCGGCCAGCGCCGCCGCCGCATTCTCGACACCGGTCACCAGCCGGTCCAGCCGACGGATCTCGGCCTGGAGGATGGTGGTGGCGACCAGCCGCTTGCCGTCGGCGATGTGATCGGCGTAGGAGCGCTCGTCGCCGGTCAGCCGCTGGTAGAGCTCGGTCATCGTCCCCTCGGCCGCCGGATCCACGAGCACGCCGTTGACCTCGGCCAGGGCGTCGTAGCCGGTCATGCCCGACACCGGCCAGGACGCCGGCAATTCCTCGCCCGGCTCGGTGATCTTCTCCACGGTGATCCACGCCTTCGGCGCGGCGGTGGCGAGTCGTTCCAGGTAACCCTGCGGGTCGACCAGTCCGTCCGGGTGGTCGATGCGGATGCCGCTCACGCCGTAGTCGGCGACCCACCGCAGGATTTCCGCGTGCGTCGCCTCGAACACCGCGGGATCTTCCACACGCAAGCCGGCCAGGTCGGTCACGGCGAAGAACCGGCGGTAGTTCTGCTCGGTGTCGGCTTTGCGGAAGGACACCAGGCGATAGTGCTGCGCGTCGTGAACCGCGAGTGGGTCGAGCGCGTCCGGGTCGGCGCCGGCGGCGATGAGGCTTGCCCTGCTGTCCGGATTGATCGGGTACCGGTGCTCGTAGTAGCGCAACTCGTCGGAGACCACGGTCAGATCACGACTCAGGTCAGCATCGTCGCCGAGCACCGGGATGAGGATCCGGCCGTCGGCATAACCCCAATCGACGTCGAACCAGCTGGCGTGCTCGGAGCCTTCGCCGTAGGTGAGAAGGTCCCACCACGCCCGGTTCTGGCTCGGGTCGGCCACGCCCATGTGGTTGGGCACGATGTCCACGACGAGGCCGAGGCCGCGCCCGGCGCAGGCTTTGGCCAGCACCGCAAGGCCGGACGTCCCGCCGCGGGCAGGGTCCACCTCCAGGTGCGAGACCACGTCGTAGCCGTGACTGGAACCTTCGGTGGCGCGCAGCAGCGGTGATACGTAGATCGCTCCGACGCCGAGGGCGGCCACATAGTCGACGAGTTCAGCGGCGTCGGTCAGGGTGAAGTCCGCGGTGATCTGCAGCCGGTAGGTGGAACTGGGCACAGCAGAGACAGTCCGTTCGGGGCTCGACATCAGTCGGCCCGTCAGTCCGTGCCCTGCAGGACCATCAGGGACCGGGCGCCGAGGGTGACCACGCCGCCGGCCTCGACCGGTTCCACGTCGAAGGTCGTCGGGCCGGAGGTGTCGACGACCGGCTGCCAGTTCTTGCCGTACTCCGGCTTGGGCAGGGTGAACTCGATCGGCTCCGAGTGAGCGTTGAAGCACAGCACGAAGGAGTCGTCGACGACGCGTTCGCCACGCGAGTTGCGGTCCGGGATGCCCTGACCGTTGAGGTAGACCGAGACCGAGCGGCCGAAACCGGAACCCCAGTCCTCGTCGGTCATTTCGCTGCCGTCCGGGGTGAACCAGTCGATGTCGGGAAGCCCCTCGCTGCCCTTGCGCCGCACCGGTAGGCCGTCGAAGAATCGCCGGCGGCGGAACACCGGGTGATCGCGGCGCAGCTTGGCCACGGCCTGGGTGAACAGCAGCAGGCCCTCGTCCACGGCGTCCCAATGGACCCAGGTGATCTCGTCGTCCTGGCAGAAGCCGTTGTTGTTGCCGCCCTGGGTGCGACCCAGTTCGTCGCCGTGACACAGCATCGGCACACCCTGCGACAGCAAGAGCGTGGCGATGAAGTTGCGTTGTTGCCGCCCGCGCAGTTCGAGGATCTCCGGGTCGTCGGTCTCGCCCTCGACGCCGCAGTTCCAGGACCGGTTGTGGCTCTCGCCGTCGTTGTTGTCCTCGCCGTTGGCCTCGTTGTGCTTCTCGTTGTAGGAGACCAGGTCCCGTAGCGTGAAACCGTCGTGGGCGGTGACGAAGTTGATGCTAGCCACCGGGCGTCGAGCCGAGTGCTCGTACAGGTCGGCCGAGCCCGTGAGCCGGGACGCGAACTCGCCCAGGGTGGCCGGTTCACCGCGCCAGAAATCCCTTACGGTGTCGCGGTACTTGCCGTTCCATTCCGTCCACTGCGGCGGGAAGTTGCCGACCTGGTAGCCGCCGGGGCCGACGTCCCACGGCTCGGCGATGAGCTTGACCTGGCTGACGGTCGGGTCCTGCTGAACGAGTTCGAAGAAGCTGGAGAGCCGGTCGACGTCGTAGAACTCCCGCGCCAGGGTCGAGGCCAGGTCGAAACGGAATCCGTCGACGTGCATCTCGGTGACCCAGTACCGCAGCGAGTCCATGATCAGCTGCAGTGCGTGCGGGTGCCGGACGTTGAAGCTGTTTCCGGTGCCGGTGTAGTCCATGTAGTAGCGCTGGTCGTCCTCGACCGTGCGGTAGTAGGCGGCATTGTCGATCCCGCGCATGGACAGCGTCGGCCCGAGGTGGTTGCCTTCGGCGGTGTGGTTGTAGACGACGTCCAGGATGACCTCGATGTCGGCCTCGTGCAGCGCACGCACCATGGCCTTGAATTCCTGAACCTGTCCGCCCGGGGTCGGCGTCGAGGTGTACTTGTGGTCGGGCGCGAAGAACCCGATCGTGTTGTAACCCCAGTAGTTGGAAAGACCCTTGTCGATCAGGGTCGAATCGTTGGCGAAGTGATGCACCGGCATCAGTTCGATCGCGGTGATCCCCAGGTCTTTGAGATGGTCGATCATCACGGGGTGGGCGATCGCGGAGTACGTTCCGCGGATGGCTTCCGGGACACCCGGGTGGGTCTCGGTCAGACCCTTGACGTGGGCCTCGTAGATCACCGTGTCGGCGTACTCGCGCTTCGGCGGGCGGTCGACACCCCAGTCGAAGAAGGGGTTGATGACCACGGACTTGGGCATGCTGGCCGCGGAGTCGTCGTCGTTGCGACTGTCCGGATCGCCGAAGTTGTAGCTGAACAGCGACTGGTCCCACTGGAACGTGCCGTCGATGGCCTTCGAGTACGGGTCGAGCAGTAGCTTGTTCGGGTTGCAGCGGTGGCCGGATTCGGGCTCGTACGGCCCGTGCACCCGGTAGCCGTAGCGCTGGCCGGGCTCGATGCGTGGGATGAAGGCGTGCCAGACGAAACCATCGACCTCGGGCAGCGCGACCCTGGTCTCGGTCCCGTCGGCGTCGAACAGGCAGAGCTCGACCCGCTCGGCGACCTCGGAGAAGAGGGCGAAGTTGGTGCCCGATCCGTCGTAGGTGGCGCCCAGGGGGTAGGCCTTGCCGGGCCACGGAAGGATGGCGGGGGTGGTGGGCTGCTCGCTGCGCATCGCAACAGTCTCTCGTGCGGCTGTTTCGGTCTCGGTCGCAGGTGCTTGCGCGGTGGAGGAGGCCGCGATGCTAGTGCCGGCAGTGTCAGTGCTGATGTCTTGGGTGCTCGTTTCGGTCTCGGCGGTGGTATCGGTGGCTTTCTGGGGGCGACTCTTACGGCTGGAAGCGGCCATAGTCAGAAGGTTCCGTCTCGTTCGGTCGTGGTCCTGGGCCGGGTCGTCCAGACCGCGATAGTGAAGTCGGCGTCGGTGACTTTCGTCTGCCGGGGTAAGCCGAGAATGCTGTCGAGCAGGCCGTGCAGTGTGTCGGTGGACAGCGTTCGGCCGGGAAAGTGGTGGCGCCAGTGGCAGGCCAGGACGGTTGCGTCGGAGGTGAGGCTGCCCAGCACGGCGTCGGACAGGGCGGCCCAGTCCGAGGAGTTGGTCATCGAGCCGATCTCGTTCAGCACGATGAGGTCGAACTTCTGCTCGCGAGGCCATTCCGACGGGACGTGCCGGTGTTCGACCACGACGTTGGACAGGTGGGCGGTTCGGTTCCGGGTCGCGGTGACCGACTCACGGAAGCCGTCGACGGCCAGCACACGCTCGCTCCGGCGCGCCAGTTCCGGGGTCAGCTCGCCTGCGGAACAGCCGGGTTCGAACGTGTAGTCGTAGCGACTGTTGGGCAGGCTGGCCAGCAGGAGGTCGCGCTTGCGCTGGGCGTGCCACCCGCTGCGCATGTGCCAGGGATCTTCGCTGGCCGCGAACAGTTCGTTGAGATGCTCGAGATCAGTCATGCCGCCCACCTTCGCCACAAGACTTCAACTGGCTCGTGACAGCTCGGGGGACTTGAGCCAGACGTGCCGTGAACATCCGTCGCGGCTGCCTGCTGAACCGTTTCCTTCACAGTACCGGCAAAGACAGCCGCGGGTCGCGGATGGCGACCTTGTCGTTTCGAGGCTCTGGTCACGTTTGTCACGACCCGTGCTGGGTAAACCTCACCGATTTCGCGCCCCGTCCGGACGCGAGAGCGTCTGGCGATGCTCATACTTGGCGATTACGTTCGAAGCATGACCGACGGCCCCGGCACGGAATCCATTCTGGTCGCGGAGAATCTCGCCGCCCACCGCTTCGAGATCTCATCCGACGGGCGATTGGCCGGGTTCACCCGCTACTCGGCCGTGGCACCGGACCTGTATGAGTTCTTCCATACCGAGATCGACCCGAGCGTCGAAGGCCGGGGTCTGGGCACTCAGCTGATCAGCGCTGCTGTGGACTCGGTTGCCGCCCGCGGCATCTCGGTGCTGCCGACCTGCCCGTTCGTTCGGGCGTACCTGCACAAGCACCCGGAGAAGGCCGGCCTCGTCCCGCTCGCGGACCGGCGGCGCTTCGGGCTGTGATCGACGCCTGAGTGGAACCGGTCAGGCGGCGAATTCCCAGCACACCGTCAGCTCGTGCGGATCGGCCGGATCGACCAGTACCGGTAGCCGTTGGCCCGGCTCGATCCGCTGCCCGGCCGGTGGTACGCACCGATGGGTCGCTGACGCCGCTTTCGTCCCAGGCACGAAGAGCACGCCGTGCAGCATGAGTGACTCGTCGCCGGCCCGCTGTGGCGCGCTGGCTTCCGCGACGTAGAAGATCGCCTCGATGCGCTCGCCCTCGTGGTCGCTGCGCGGCCGGATTCTGGTGCTCACACCGACAAAGACGCCGCCAGTCGTCGCGTGATACGTCCGGTGCGGGAAATGTGACGTGGTCAGCGGCGCGAACGGGGCGGGATCCGGTCGGCATTGCGCCGTTTGGCGTTGCGTGCGCCCAGCGCTATGAGCACCGCGATGACGAACAGGACCACCGTCGTCGCCCAGCCGAGCAACTGCCCGATCGACATCACGCTCGGACCGTTGGCGTGATGGCGGAAGCTCTCGTGGGCGTGGATCGTCAGTAACAGGTCGGCCACCGCGAGCACCGTGACCGTGGCGGCCCACTTCCAGATGGTCCGTACCGGCATGGCCGCCTCCTCAGGATGGACAGGACGAGTGAAGGTCACCGTCGATAGTGCCTGATCGTGACGGGGCGCCGAGCGGCGGACCGATCGTGACGGGCGGCGAGCGGCGGACCGATCGCCGTCAGGGGGCCGGGATCGTGGCGAGGTCGCTGAGCACGAGCTCTCGATCCTCGTCCTCGGTGATGGCTTCGGCCGCCTCGCGGGCTCGGCGCAGGTATCCCCGGGTGGCCTCGGCGTCGCCGGCGACCGAGGCAGCACGCGCCAAGGCCTCGTAGGCGAAGGCGAGATCCCAGTCGGCGATTGCGTTGTCCTGGCAGATCTGCAGGCAGCGACGTGCGTGATGGCCGGCTGGCTCGGCGCGCCCGAGCACGGTGTACACCCGCGAGATCTGCCACTCCCCGCGAGCGAGATGCTCCGGCCGGCCGACCTGACCCCAGTGATGGCGGGACGCGTGGGCCATGTGCAGCATGGCGTCGTCCTCGGCTGCAGTCCGGTCCTGCTTCTCGATCAGGGTCCAGGTCTGGTTGAACAGCGCGATCCCCAGTGCTCGGTTATCGACACCGCCATCGACACCGCCATCGACGCTGCCATCGACGCCGCCATCGACGCCGCCATCGACGCCGCGGGCAACGCCGTGATCGCCGGGCGGGAGGGTGGGGTCGTCGTCGGCGGTCATGTCGGACACGGTAAGGCCTCGACCAACGTCACCGTCAACCTCTTACCACCCGGACGGCGCGTTACCACCCGGACGGCGCGTTACCACCCGGACTGCGCGTAGTCCTTGAGGAAGACGCCGTAGAGGTCCTCGCCGGCCTCGCCCCGCACGATCGGGTCATAGACCCGGGCGGCACCGTCGACGAGGTCCAGCGGCGCGTGGAAACCGTCGGCGGCCAGCCGCATCTTGGTTGGGTGTGGACGTTCGTCGGTGATCCAGCCGGTATCGACGCTGGTCATCAGAATCCCGTCGGTGAACAGCTCGGCTGCGCTCGTCCGGGTGAGCATGTTCAGCGCGGCCTTGGCCATGTTGGTGTGGGGGTGCCCCGGGCCCTTGTAGCCACGGGAGAAGACCCCCTCCATCGCCGAGACGTTGACGACATAGGTGCGCGTGGCCGGCGACGCGGCCAGGACCGGGCGGAGCTGGTTGATCAGGATGAACGGCGCCGTCGAGTTGCACAGCTGCACCTCGAGCAGTTCGAGAGCGTCGATCTCGCCGACGGCCTGGACCCAGGAGTTCGTGTGGTGCAGGTCGGGAACGAGGCCGCCGGCGTCGATCGCGGTCTGGTCGGCGATCCGGTCCGCGGCGGCCGAGCCGGCCCGAAGCGCGAGCGAGGTCAGCGCGTGGGCCGTGGGATGGGCGGCCAGGGAGCCGACGAGAGCGGCCGGGTGCGCCTCCGACGTCCGGTCGAACGTCTCGATCTCCGGCAGCGGCCCCTCGGGAAGCTCGGCGGCCTCGGCGGCGGCCAGGGGCGCGTAGGCACCCGGGGAGCGGCGGACGGTCTGGGCGGCGTTGTTGATCAGGATGTCCAGGGGACCCCTGGAGGCGACCGTATCGGCCAGGGCGACGACCTGGGCGGGATCGCGAAGGTCGATGCCGACGATCTTGAGCCGGTGCAGCCAGTCGGCGCTGTCTTCCATCGCCGTGAACCGCCGCACCGCGTCGTTGGGGAAGCGCGTGGTGATCGTGGTGTGCGCCCCGTCGCGCAGCAGCCGCAAGGCGATGTACATCCCGATCTTCGCGCGGCCGCCGGTGAGCAGGGCTCGTTTGCCGGCCAGGTCCGTCCGGGCGCCTCGCTTGGCGTGGTTGAACGCGGCGCAGTCCGGACACAGCTGGTGGTAGAAGGCGTCGACGAGCTGGTAGTCGCGTTTGCAGATGTAGCACGGACGCGGCGTGATCAGGGTGCCGGCCGTCGCGCCGACCGTCGCGGAAACCAGCGGGATTCCGTTGGTCTCGTCGTCGATCCGCTGCGGCGAGCCGGTCGCGGTAGCCGCGACGACGGCCTGGTCGGCGGCGATGACCGCAGCGCGCCGCTCGGACCGCCGGTGCTTCTTGACCGCCTTGAACATGCGCGAGGTCGCCTGGCGGACGGCGACGTGATCGGGATGGTCCTCGGGCACGGTGTGCAAGCGGGCCAGCACGTCCAGACAGGTAGCCAGTTCCCGCGGGTCGATCCGCGGTTCCGTCGGTGCGCTGATCGCTGGCTGCAGGTCGAGATCGCTGAGGTCGGTCACGGTCCAATTGTCCCTGGCGCAACGGACTCCGCTGACCGTCTGCTCCGCCCGTCGCCCCGCTATTGTGACAGGGCAATCGCTGGATTGTCCGGACCATCGCTGTCACTTACGCTCAGCCGGTGCCTTATGCCGCGTCGTGGTCCGCAAGCGCGCCCATCCCGTTCTGGCTCGACACCGAGGACCGCCCGGCGCCCCGTCCGACGCTCGCCACCGACACCTCCGCGGACCTGGCCGTGGTCGGCGGCGGCTTCTCCGGACTCTGGACCGCGCTGCTGGCCAAGGAGGCTGACCCGGACCGCGACGTCATCCTTCTCGAGGGCAGCCGGCTGGCGTGGGCGGCGACCGGACGCAACGGCGGCTTCTGCGCCGCCAGCCTGACCCATGGCGAGGCCAACGGACGCGACCGCTTTCCGAACGAGTACTCGCGACTGGACGAGCTCGGCCGGCAGAACCTGCAGGAGATCGGCGACACGGTGGCCCGCTACGGCATCGACTGCGCCTTCGAGCGCACCGGCGAACTGAACGTCGCCACCGCGCCCTACCAGGTCGCCGAACTGCGAGCCGGTGACGGCGAGTTTCTCGACACCGCCGCGGTGCGGGCGGAGGTGGATTCGCCCACCTACCTCGCCGGCTCCTGGAACCGCGACACGACCGCGATGCTGGACCCGGCTCGCCTGGCGTGGGGCCTGGCGCGGGCGGCGGAGGAACTCGGGGTCCGCATCGTCGAGAACACCCCGGTCCAGGGGATCCGCCGCTCGTCCGGTCGACCTGGCGATGCGCTCGCCCTGATCACCGGCGGTTCCGACGCGGGCTCCGGTGCTCGGACGGTGACCGCTCGCCGGGTCGCGCTGGGCACCAACGCCTTCACCCCGCTGCTGCGCCGGATCCGGCTGCATACCGTCCCGGTCTATGACTACGTGCTGGTCACCGAACCGCTGAGCAGCGAGCAGCTGGCCGCAATCGGCTGGCGCAACCGCCAGGGGATCGGCGACTCGGCCAACCAGTTCCACTACTACCGGCTCACCCGCGACAACCGCATCCTGTGGGGCGGTTACGACGCGGTCTACTACTTCGGCCGCCGCATCGCCGCCCGCTACGACGAGCGGCCGGCCACCTTCGCCCTGCTGGCCGAGCAGTTCTTCCAGACCTTCCCGCAGTTGGAGGGGCTCCGCTTCACCCATCGCTGGGGCGGGGCGATCGACACCTCCACCCGGTTCTGCGGCTTCTTCGGTACCGGCTACGGCGGCCGGCTCGCGTACGCCCTCGGCTACACCGGCCTCGGCGTCGGGGCCAGCCGATTCGGGGCCAACGTCATGCTCGACCTGCTGGACGACCGTCCCAGCGAGCGCCGCGAGCTCGAACTGGTTCGCACCAAGCCGCTGCCGTTTCCACCCGAGCCGTTGGCCTACGCCGGCATTCAGGCCACCCGTTGGTCGCTGGCCGCCGCCGACCGCCACGAGGGGCGCCGGAACCTGTGGCTGCGAGCCCTCGACCGTGCCGGACTCGGCTTCGATTCCTGACCGTTCTACGTCCTGACCGTGTGCGCGGCCGGAGCGTGTGCATGTTCTGCAGGGTCAGTCCTTGGGCGTGGCCACCGGCCGGTTTCGGTACCGGCCGACCAGTTCGCGCGCGGCGGCCTGCATGCGCACCGGCGGCAACCCGCGGGCGATCAGGGTCAGGTCGTCCACGACCAGCCGGCCGATCTCCAGGAACGCCGACGGGATACCACCGGCCCGGTGCGGTGACAGCACCAGACCCTCCAGCCCGCGCCCGGGGTAGTCCGCCGGCATCGGCTCGTCCGGCCAGACGTCGACCGCGGCCTGGATCCGGCCGGCTCCGACGTGCTCCAGCAGCGCTTCGAAATCCACCACGGCCGCGCGGCTGACCAGGACGAGCCGGGCACCGTCGGCAAGCAGCGCCAGCTCGCGTGCTCCGATCAGGTGCTCGCTGTCGGCGGTGACGGTGGCGAGGACGAACACCACATCGCTCGTGCTCAGCACCTCGTCCAATCCGGTGGGAATCGCGCCGGCCTGGGCCAGGACACCGTCGGGCAGCCACGGATCGTAGGCACGCACCGTGGCCCGGAACGGGGTCAGCAGGGGGAGTAGCGCGCGCCCCAGATTGCCGAAGCCGATCACGCCGATCCGCGCCCCCGTCAACGTGATCGCGTCCGCGTTGTCAGCTCCCACATACGATTCCCGGCCGGCCCGGAAAGCCCGGTCCTGCCGCGAGATGCCACGCGCGAGGTCCAGCGCGAGCCCCAGCGCGAATTCGGCCACCGGTACCGCGTAGACCGGACCGCAACCCAGCACGTGGATGCCGCGTTCGAAGCAGCGTGGATAGTCCACGTTGGGATAGAAGTTGCCCTCCACGTTGAGGATCGCCTTCAGGCCGGGGGCGCTGTCCAGTCGCGAGGCCGGCAGGTCCGGTTGGCCGACGATGGCGAACGCCTGGGCGAGATGCTGATCCAGCTCGTCCGGGCGCCCCTGCAGGTCGACGACGTCGAAGGCGGTGGTCAGTTCGGCCCACACCTGCGGGCTGAAGATCTCGTGATTACGCCGAGGCTCCGGCGAGATCACGACCGTCGGCTTCGCCGGCAGGGCCGGGCTCGGTGGAGCGGTCATGGCCGCCGATGCTAGCCGGACGCGCGCCGGTGCGCTCGGCTCCGATGCCGGCGATCACGACCAGCACGATGCCGGCGAGCGCGCTGGGTCGAGGCACCTGGTTCAGCAGGATCAGACCCACCACGACGGCGATGGCGGGCTCGAGGCTCATCAGGGTCCCGAAGGCGGCCGTGGTCAGGCGTCGAAGGGCGAGCAGTTCCAGGCTGAACGGGAGTACCGGCAGGAGGATGGCCAGGCCCAGGCCCGCCAGCGCCACACCCGGGTCGAGGTGGCCGACGAGTTGACGTCCTGCGGCCGCAGCGGCGACGGCGGGGACGGCGGCGACAACGCCGGCGACCACAGCAGCTACCGGGATGGAGACCGCCAGCCCCTGCAAGCCCGCCACCTCGTCCCCCACTCGTTGGGTGAGCAGGATGTAGCCGGCCCAGCAGAGCGCGGCGGCCAGGGCGAACGCGATACCGGCGGGGTCCGATCCGCCGCGCCACGGCTCGGTGAGCAGCAGGACTCCGGCGGCTGCGCATGCCGGCCAGATCCGGGACCCGTGCCGGCCGCGGATCACGGCGACCGCGAGGGGGCCGAGGAACTCCAGCGCGCTGGCGGTGCCGATCGGCAGCCGATCGACCGCCGCCATGAACAGCAGGGTCATAGCCGCGGTGATGACGCCGAGGATCACCGTGGCGGCCAGCGTCGATCGCGAGAATGCCGACAGTCGCGGTCGGACGAGGACGAGCAGGATCAGCGCCGCCCACCCCAGCCGGAGCGCGGCGGCTCCTTCGGGTCCGAGCCGATCGAAGAGGTCCACCGAGACGGCGACACCGAGTTGGACGCACACCATCGAACCGATCGACATCAGCACGCCGGTGCGGACCGAGGAGCGCGGGGTGGAGTACGTCTTCACCGCAACAGTGAAGCCGAACGATGTCATTCACGTCCACGTGATAATCGTGGACAAACCATCCAGTTTTCATGAACAATTCGAGCGTGGAAACCCGGCGGCTGGAGTACCTGCTCGAACTTCGGCGGCTCGGTTCGATGGTCGAAGTCGCCCGGGCGCTCGGCACGACCACATCGACGGTGTCCCAGCAGATCGCCGCACTGGCGGCCGAGGCCCGGACCCCGCTGCTCGAGCCGGACGGCCGGCGCGTGCGGCTGACCCCGGCCGGGCGCCGACTCGCCGATCGTGCGGTGACGATCCTGGCCGCGGTCGAGGCGGCCCGCATGGACCTCGATCCTGATGGTGAGCCGGTCGGCGTCCTGCGCGTGTCCGGCTTCGCGACCGCGATCCGCCGCTCGCTGCTGCCGGCGATGGTCCGGATCGCCCGCAGCCATCCCGCGGTCCAGGTCGTCGTCGCCGAGCATGAGCCCTACGAGTCGCTGGCGTTGCTGTCCTCCGACGACATCGATCTGGCCCTGGTCTACGACTATGACCTGGCTCCGGTCGAGCAGGACGACCGCTTCGAGTTCCGGCCGCTCTGGGCCGCCGCCTGGGGCTTGGGCGTTCCCCACGCCGACGCCGTGACCGGCACGTCTCTCGAGGTCTTCCGGAACTTCGCCGGCCGCGAATGGATCGGCAACTCCCGCAACCGAGCCGATTCCGATGTGGTCCGGCTGATCGGATCGATGGCCGGCTTCGACCCACGGGTGACGCACCGCGCCGACGGGCTGGAACTGGTCGAGGAACTGATCGTTGCCGGGCTCGGGGTCGGATTGCTGCCGATGGCCCGCCCGGTCGGGCCCGGAGTGGCGCTGATCCCGCTGGCGGAGCCGGCCGTCACGCTCCGCGCCTACGCCGCGGTACGGCGGGGTCGGCAGCAGTGGTCGCCCCTGGCGCTTCTGCTGGAGCGGCTCGACGCGTGAAGGCCCCCCAGCGCCGGCGCTCAGCCGTGGCTGTCGGAGGCAGGCGGGACGTCAGGCAGCGGCAGCAACAGCACGGCGACGAGCCCGACGGCCGCGATCAGGCCGACGGCCGGTCCGGGGCGAAGGACCTCGCCGACAGCGCCCGCCGCCACGAAACCGGTGCCCTGACACACCATCAGCCCCGTCCCGTTGAGGGCGAACGTGCGGCCCCGCAGTGTCTCCGGCGTGACATCGCGCAGCATCCGGTCCACGCCCAGGCCATAGGCGGACGTCGCCCCGGAAGCCAGCAGCAGGGCCATCGCCGGCCAGAAGCCCGGCTCGAGCCAGAAGGCCGCCAGCACCGCCGGGAGCGCGAGAGCGAGTGGCCAGGTCAGGCGCAACTGCAGTCGCCGCGGCAGGACGAGGACCACGACCAGGTCACCGACGATCATCCCGACGGGAATGGCGGCCAGCCAGAGGCCGACCCAGCCGGCCGTGCGGCCCAGCCCGCTCACCGCCGGCGCGGCCAACGCTTCGGGGGCGACCGCCACGAACGGAACCGTCCACCCCAGCAGCAGCAACCGACGCACGGCCGGCTCGGCCCAGACCCGGCGGACCCCGGCCAGCGAATCGCTCACCACGCCTCGGCGGCCCTCGCTCGGTGCGCAGGGACGATGGGCCAGGCCGGCCCGCACAATCACCGCCGACAACACGAAGCTGCCCACGTCGGCCAGTAGTGCGCCCCGGGGCCCGAGGGGGGCGATGAGCGCACCTCCGGCGGCGATGCCCACCAGCTGCGCGCCCTGAGCGATGATCCGTTGCACCGAACGTCCGGCGACGTAGCTGTCGGCCGGCAGCAGCACGACCACGAGCGAGTCGATGCAACCACCGCGCACCGGCGCCATCGTCCCGACCGCGAACAGGATCAGGAAGATCAGTGCGATGGGTGCTCCCGGCCAGGCCAGTAGCAGGACCAGGCCGCCGGCCAGCAGGTCCGTCCCGACGATCAGGCGACGTGGGGGCAGCCGGTCGGTCAGCGCGGCCAGCAGCGTGCCGCCGAAGAGGTAGGGCACGAAGGAGATGGCGAACGTCGTCGAGGCGAGCAGGGCGGATCCGGTGCGCTGGAAGACCAGAACCGTCACCGCGAGGTAGGCGGCGCTGTCGCCGAGGATCGAGACCAGGCGGGCGGCGCTGACCACCTGGAACTCGCGCACGGCCAACGCCTGGCGGTAGCCGCCGCGCACGCCCGCGACCGGGTCTGTGGCCGGGTCTGCGGCCGGGTCTGTGGCCGGGTGTGCGGCCGGGTCTGTGGCCGGCAGCTGGTCGGTGTCCGGTGGGGTGTCGCTCACGCAAGGAGGTTGCCTCGCGGAACCCGCCGGCCGCGATAGATTCGTCCCAGACCGAATCCGAAGGGGGGTCGGCGCATGGCGACCGTCTTCGAGGTCACCGCGGCGGACTGGCCACGATTCCGGTTCGCTCATTCGCCGCTGTGGGAAACGGTGCAGGCGGTCATGACGCTGCGCTCCCCCCGCGTCCGCCAGCACCATCTGCGGTGGGCCGAGACGATCGACGTCGCGGCGTTGCTACCCCGCATCCCGGCCCTCGCCGCGCTGACCCCGTCGCCCGGCCCGGTCTGGGTCCCGGACTTCCTGGTGCCCGCACCAACCGGGGCATCCGGTGCGGCCACCGCTCCCGGGATCGAGGAGGAACTGGCCGCGGTCCGCGCCTACCCGCCACCGGCCGTCCGGGCCGACCTCATGCGCAGCCTGCGCTCGCGATCGACCCGACAGCGGCGGGCCGTCCTGCAACCGTTGATCGAGAACCCGCCGCTGGCGGTGGGACAGTTGACCGACGAACTCCGCATCGCCTGGCGGGTTCTGGTCGAGCCGTTCTGGCCGGCGATCCGCAAACTGGTCGAGGACGACATCGCCTTTCGGTCGCGAGCGATGGCGCGGCGAGGCTACGGCGCGATGTTGGCCGACCTGCACGAAGACATCCGCTTCGCTCCGGATCGGATCACCGTGCACGGCAACGACGCCGCGGTCGTGGAACTCGGCGGCCGGGGACTGCTGTTGATGCCCAGCGCGTTCTGCTGGCCGTTGGTGCTCACCGTGATCGACCCGCCGTGGCCACCGAGCCTCGCCTATCCCGCTCGTGGCGTCGGAAACCTCTGGGCCACCCCGGAACCGGCCCTGGGCGCGCTGGCCGCGATCCTCGGCGAGAGTCGCGCGCAGCTGTTGCAGGACCTGGCCGAACCGCGGTCCACCACAGCCTTGGCGTTGCGGCACGGGCTGAGCCCGGCGACGACGTCGGTCCACGTGCACCGTCTGCGCGACGCCGGTCTGCTCAGTGCCACTCGCCTCGGACGGGAGGTCCGTTATCGAAGAACCGAGCTCGGCACCGCGCTGATCACCGGAGCCGAGGGGAGCCTCCGTTAGGGCGCGACGTTTTCGACGACTACGGCCAGGCCCTGCCCGACGCCGATACAGATGGCCGCGACGCCGTAGCGCTGACCCGACTGCCTGAGGACGGCGATGAGCGTCGCCAGAATCCGGCCGCCGGAAGCGCCGAGCGGGTGCCCGATCGCGATGGCGCCACCCCGCTGATTGACGATGGCCGGATCGACCGGCCACGCGTCGAGGCAGGCCAGGCTCTGTGCGGCGAACGCCTCGTTCAGCTCGACCGCGCCGACGTCGGACCAGCTCAGCCCCGCCCGCTGCAGCGCGCCGTTCGCCGCCTCGACCGGGGCATAGCCGAACCGCCACGGCTCGTTGGCCGCCGTGCCCCGTCCCGCGATCCGGGCGAGCGGGCTCCGGCCGATGCGCTCGGCGGCGGCCTCCGATCCGATCAGGACGGCCGAGGCACCGTCGCTGAGCGGCGAGGAGTTGCCGGCGGTGACCGAGCCGGTCGTGGCGAAGGCGGGCTTGAGCCCGGCCAGCGTGTCCAGCGAGGAATCGGCGCGGATGCCTTCATCACGAGCCAGGGCCACGCCGGGGACGGCGACGAGGTGACCGTCGTAGAAGCCGGCACGCCAAGCCTCGTCCGCGGCCTGATGTGACCGCAGGGCGAAGGCGTCCTGGCGTTCACGGCTGATGCCGTACTCGGCGGCCAGCCGCTCGGTGGCCAGTCCGTTGGAGATCACGTACGGCTCCGGCATCGCCGGGTTGACCAGCCGCCAGCCCAGGGTTGTCGACACCGCGGTCACGTCGCCCGCGGGGAAACCCCGCCGTGGCTTGGGCAGGACCCACGGGGCGCGGGTCATCGATTCCACGCCCCCGGCGATCGCGACGTGGGCATCGCCGGTCTCGACGGCGCGGCTGGCGATCATGGCGGCGTCCAGACTCGACCCGCACAACCGGTTGACGGTGGTCGCGGGGACCGTCACCGGCATTCCGGCGAGCAGGACCGCCATCCGTCCGACGTTGCGGTTGTCTTCGCCGGCGCCGTTAGCGTTGCCGTAGACCACCTCGTCCACCGCGGCCGGGTCGAGGTCGGGCGAGCGGTCGAGCAAGCCCCGCAGCGGGACGGCCGCCAGATCATCGGTGCGGACGTCGGCCAGCGCGCCGCCGAAGCGGCCGAAGGGCGTACGCACGGCGTCGTAGATGTAGGCGGAGGTGGCGGGCACGAGGACTCCAAAGGTGGGCGAGGTACCTGGGCGGTTCGAGTAGTTGACCACGGCGCCCGGGTCGTAGGCGTTGGCCGGCTGGGCGTTGTTACGCCTGCGCGTCGCACGAAAGCAAACGGCCCTCGATCACGCCGGTAAACCGGGGATCAAGGGCCGTCGCAGCTGTCTCAACCAGCGTGGGCAAGGGGGGACTTGAACCCCCACGTCCTTACGGACACACGGACCTGAACCGTGCGCGTCTGCCATTCCGCCACTTGCCCGAGGCGTCTGAAAAGACGTCATAGGTTAACACGACACACTGCGCGCGATTACCGGGTGAGCCGCCCGCACAGCCCACGCAGATACCATCAACCTCACGTCCCGCCTGAGATTCGAGACAGGGGCGCTGGACCGCTGCCCCCCAGTCGGTTCGACCGGTTCGGCAACGGACATCGCATACCAGCACGACGCACGACCCCACGAACGAGCAGAATGCGCCAGCACAGCACGGCAGCGCCGGATCCCGGCACCGCCCCAGCCCTGGGAGAGGAGGACCGAGACCATGAGCCTCGGACAGCGCTTCGAGCGCCGCCTGGAAGGCATGGTCGGCTCCGCCTTCGCCCGGGTTTTCAAGGGTCAGGTCGAGCCCGTCGAGATCGGGTCCGCACTGCAACGCGAGGCCTCGGACAAGCGAGCGGTCATGGGTACCGGGCAGGTTCTCTCGCCCAACCGGTACCGCGTCACGCTCGGCCCGTCCGATTACGACCGGCTTGCCCCGTGGGAGGCGCAGCTCACACGTTCGCTGGCCGAACTCATTCAGGAGCACCTGGACGAGAACGGCCTCGGCACCGTCGGCGACATCGAGGTCTATCTGGCGCAGGACAACAGCCTTCATACCGGTGTCTTCGGCGTCGCGTCCCGGATGGAGCCGCAGGCCCCGCCCCGCCGGCGGCCCTACGACTCGATGTCGATGCCCGTGGTGCCCGGTCGCCCAGACGAATACGTGGAGCCGTTCGGCACTCCGGCCGCGCCCGCCTCCGACAACGCCGCGGAGCACGCCGCGCGACAGGCGCCCCCGCTCCAGCCGGAGGCCCCGGGCTACCTCGCGCCGCCGTATCCGCCGCCCGGTTATCAGCCGGCTCACCAGCCGCCTCAGCCACCGGCATATCAGCCGCCGGCATATCAGCCGCCGGCATATCAGCCGCCGCCTCATCAGCCGCCGCCTCATCAGCCGCCGGCATATCAGCCGCCACCGGCTCCGCCGCCCGCCCCGGCGCCGTATGTGGAACCTCCGCGTCGCCCGCGGTTCCAGGCCCAGTTGATCGTCGACGAGACCGGCCAGAACAGCCCACTGCACCCGGGCAGCAACATCGTCGGCCGCGGACACGACTCAGACCTGCAGCTGCTTGACCAGGGAGTCTCGCGCCGGCACATCGACATCCACGTCGCCGACGGCCGGGCCGTGCTCTACGACCTGGGCTCCACCAACGGGACGTCGGTCAACGGTCACTCGGTGCAGAGTCAGCAGTTGCAACACGGGGACGTGATCCGGATCGGCCATTCCCGGCTCGTCTACCAGCAGGACGGCGCGTGACGAAGCGGGCCTGGCCGGTGCAACGGTCCGCGGCCTCCGTGTCGAGCGGGGTGGTCTCATGACGTCTCCGCTCGCGGTTCAGGTGATGCGGTTCGCCTTTCTGATCCTGCTCTGGTTGTTCATCTACGCCCTGGTGCGTGCGATCCGTTCGGAGCTGCGTGCCTCTGGGGCGCCGCGCGTGCAGTCGGTCGGTAAGCCGCGCCGGTCCAAACGCAACGCGTCCTCCGACGGCCGCGCCGCCGTCGCCAAGCCCCGGGGCGGGCTGTCCCAGCTCGTGGTGGTCGAGGGAAGCCTGGCCGGGACGAGGGTGGCCCTGACCGGCAAGCCCATTTTCATCGGCCGCGCCAACGACTCGACGCTGGTCCTCACCGACGACTACGCCTCGACCAGGCATGCCCGCATCAGCGAGTCCAGCGGAACCTGGTACCTGGAGGATCTGGGCTCGACCAACGGCACCTTCGTGGGCCAGCAGAAGGTTGACGGCCCGGTGTCGCTGGAGGCCGGCGTGCCGATCCAGATCGGCAAGACCGTGATGGAGTTGCGGTGATCGCGGCATGCCGTTGAGGCTCAGCTACGCGGTCCGCTCCGATCGAGGATTGGTCCGCAACAACAACGAGGACTCGGTCTACGCCGGTCCGCGCCTGCTGGCGATCGCCGACGGGATGGGCGGGCATGCGGCCGGCGAGGTCGCGTCCAACATCGTGATCGGAACGTTGGAGGCGTTGGACGAAGACCGTCCCATCGTCGATCTCATCGGGACCCTTCGGGAGTCGGTGTCCGATGCCAACGCCGCGATCGCCGAGTCCGTCGACAACGATCCCGAACTCGAAGGCATGGGCACCACCCTCACCGCCATCCGGTTCGCCGGCAGCCGGATCGCCCTTGTGCACGTGGGTGATTCTCGTGCGTACCTGATGCGAAACGGGCAGCTCTCCCAGATCACGCACGACGACACCTACGTCCAGTCGCTGGTCGACTCCGGCAAGCTCACCCCGGAGGAGGCGTCGCATCACCCGCGCAAATCGGTGATTCTGCGAGCTCTGACGGGGTCGGAGGTGGATCCGGACATCTCCATTCGTGAGGCGCGGGTCGGTGACCGGTACCTGTTGTGCAGCGATGGTCTGTCCGACGTGGTGAGTGCCGCGACGCTGGGAGAAACCCTCACCGAGGGAACCCCGCAGGGGTGCGCCGACCGGCTGATCGAACTCGCGTTGCGCGGCGGCGGTCCCGACAACGTCACCTGCATCGTCGCGGACGTCGTCGACGACGGGGTCGGTGACGATCGGCCGGTCGTCGGCGGCGCTGTGATGGACCCTCGCGATCCCGTTGTCCCACAGGAGGATTCGCCGGCATCGCGCGCAGCCCGCATCGGTCGCGAGGAACCGGAGGTCGTAGTCAGCTACCACCGTCCGCGCCGCTGGCGACGTCCGGTGATCGTCGGTTGCGCGCTGGCGCTGGTCGTCGCTGCCGGCATTGCAGGCTGGACGTGGACCCAGTCGCAGTACTTCGTCGGGCGCGACGGGACCGAGGTCGCCCTCTTCCGCGGCGTCAATGCCGAGTTCGGGCCGCTGTCGCTGTACTCGGTCGTGGAGAACAGCGACATCAAGGTCAACGACCTCACCCCGTCGGTGCGGACGCAGGTCAACAACGGGATCACGGCCAGCGGCCGGGGCGACGGCGAGCAGATCCTGGCGCGGTTGACCGATTCACTGCTGCCGCTCTGCTCGTCCCTCAACACCACCGCCAGCACGCCGGCCTCGCCCTCGGTCACCCCGAAGTCGACTCCTCCCACCCCGAAGACCTCGGCCCGACCGTCCGGCGCGAGCCGGACCACGCCGGCGAAGAGTTCGAAGTCCACGGCGCGATCCACCGCTGCGAGATCGTCGGCGACGCGGTCCTCGGTGGCGGCCAGCGGGTCGGCGACGCCGTCCGGAGTGCCGAGTACGGCGCTGGACACCGCCCTGGCCTCGCCGGACCCCAGCTCGAGCGACTCCTGCCGGAACGGCCAGTGATGGCCCGCGGCTACAGCCCGAACCGGTTGCCGACGCGACGTAACGCCGAGTTGGGCTACATCGTCTTCGCGACGCTCGTCGTGGCCGCGGCGGAGGCGATCATCGAGATCACCCGGGACAGTCAACTGACCGCCCACGTGGCGACCTACGCCCTGGTGGCGCTGGCCACCGGGGTGGTGGCCAACCTGGCCATCCGACGGTGGGCGAGCTACGCCGACCCGCTGCTGGTGCCGTGCGCGGTGGTCCTCGTCGGACTCGGATTGGTCATGATCCATCGCATCGATCTCGGCCTGGCCCAGCAAGCCTCCGACGCGGGTCGCACGTATCAGGGTGCCGGTGCGGCGAGCCAGGTGGTCTGGGTCGTGCTGGGCCTGGTGGCGTTCCTGGGCGTGCTGCTGATCATCCGCGACCACCGGGTGCTGCAGCGTTACGCCTACACCCTCGCGCTGATCGGGTTGTTCCTGCTGTTGCTGCCGGCCGTGCTGCCCGCCAGCATGAGCGAGATCAACGGTGCCCGGATCTGGATCCGGATCGCCGGATTCTCCATTCAGCCCGGCGAGATCTCCAAGATCGCGCTCACCGTCTTCGCCGCGGCGTACCTGGTCGCCAAGCGTGATGTGCTCTCACTCGCCGGACGGCGGGTGCTCGGGATCGACCTGCCACGCGGCCGGGACTTCGGACCACTTCTGCTCGCCTGGCTAATCAGCATCGGTGTCCTGGTGCGCGACAAGGACCTGGGCACGTCGCTGATGTTCTTCGGGCTGTTCGTGGTGCTGCTCTACGTCGCCACCGAACGGATCAGCTGGGTGATCATCGGCCTGCTCCTGTTCGTCGGCGGGTGCTACATCGCGTACCAGATCTTCCCCACCGTCAAGGAACGGGTCAGCGTCTGGCTGCACGTGTTCAACTACATGCAGGACCAGGGATACCAGTTGAGCCAGTCGTTGTTCGGGCTGGGCACCGGCGGCCTGTTCGGCACCGGCCTCGGCGGCGGCAATCCCGATCTCGTCCCGGTGGCCAAGTCCGACTTCATCCTGTCCGCCTTCGGCGAGGAGACCGGCCTGTTCGGTCTGGTGGCGATCCTGGCCATCTACATCGTATTCATCTCCCGAGCCTTCGCGACGGCCCTCGCGGTGCGCGATTCCTTCGGCAAGCTGCTGGTCACCGGTATCGGGTTCTCCTTCGGACTGCAGTTGTTCGTGGTCGCCGGAGGCATTTCCCGGTTGCTTCCCGAGACTGGCCTCACGACGCCGTTCCTGTCCTACGGCGGGTCGTCCCTGCTGGCGAACTTCGCCCTGCTGGCGCTGTTGATCCGGGTTTCGGACGCGGCCCGCCGCCCGCCGACCACCCCTCCCTCAGCGGTCACGACAGTCAGCGGCCCGGTGCCGGTTCCCGACCGTGATCCGGCCGGTCCGCCCACCGGGACGCTGTCGACCGGGGGCCCGGCATGAACCGCCAGATCCGCCGGGTGAGTGTGTTCGTCGGCATCCTGATGCTTGCGGTCATCCTCAACCTGAACTGGGTGCAGGTGCTGCACGGCACCAGTTATCGCGACAACGCGGCCAACCAGCGGGTCGCGCTGGACGATTACAAGCGTCAGCGCGGGTCGATCGTGCTCCAGGGATCGGGTACCGCGATCTCCGAGTCGGTGGTGACCAAGGACGCGCTGACGTACCTGCGGACGTACCAGAACGGCCCGCTCTACGCGACGGTCACCGGTTTCAACTCGATCCTCTACGGCAACACCGAGATCGAGAGCGCCGAGGACTCGGTGCTGTCCGGCAACGACGACCGCTTCTTCGTCCAGCGGCTCACGAACCTCCTGACCGGCCGCGACCCGCGTGGCGGCAACGTGCTGCTCACGATCAACAAGCAGGCCCAGACCGCCGCCTACCAGGCCCTGGGCGGTCGCCGGGGGGCGGTGGTCGCGCTGGATCCGGCGACCGGAGCAGTGCTCGCGGCGGTGAGCACGCCGTCCTACGACCCGGCCAAACTGAGCTCGCACTCCACCACCGGAATCAAGAAGGCGTGGAACGCCTACCTCAACGACAAGGACAATCCCCTGTCGAACCGGGCGTTCACCGAGACCTACCCGCCGGGGTCGGTGTTCAAGGTGATCGTCTCGGCGGCCGCCCTGAAGGCCGGCAAGTCGCCGAGTTCGGTCATCGCCGCTCCGAATGCGCTGACGCTGCCGGGAACGAGCACGCAGCTGCGCAACTTCGCGGGCGAGCAGTGCGCGAACGGTTCGACCGACACGCTCATCCACGCGTTGACCATTTCCTGCAACACCGCTTTCGCCCAGCTCGGCATGGATCTGGGCACCTCGAGGGTCCGCAGCGAGGCCGACCTGTTCGGCATCAACGACAGCGACTTCACGATCCCGGTCCGGGTCGCGGGTTCGACGATCGGGCCGGTGGTCGACAAGGCCGCCCTCGCCCAGACCAGCATCGGCCAGCGCGACGTCCGGATCACCCCGCTGCAAGCGGCGATGATCTCGGCCGCGGTCGCCAATCAGGGCACGCTGCTGACGCCCTACCTGGTCGCCGAAGAACAGGGTCCCAACCTGGCCACGCTGAGCAAGGCCACACCCCAGATCCTGAGTCAGCCGTTGTCGCCCAGCCAGGCCGACCAGCTGACCACCATGATGGAAAGCGTCGTGCAGAGCGCGCAGGGAACCGGCCAGGCCGCGCAGATTCCCGGGATCACCGTGGCCGGCAAGACCGGTACGGCCGACAACGGGCCCCAGAAGGCCGACGGGACCTACATCAATCCGCCGCACGCCTGGTTCTCCGGGTTCGCACCCGCGGCCAGGCCACGCATCGCGGTCGCCGTCTTCCTCGAGAACGGTGGCGTGGCGGGCAACGAGACGACGGGTGGCCTGGCCGCGGCCCCGGTGGCGAAGCAGGTCATGCAGGCCTACCTCAGCTCGATCGGGGTGAAGGGCAATTGACCCGAGTGAGCCGGCAACCTTCGAAGGCGATCGACATCGTGACCACGCACGCGGCACCCGAACGGATGGATTCATGACAGCGCCACACCTGGTCGGCGGACGGTACGAGCTCGGTGAGCTCATCGGCTACGGCGGCATGGCCGAAGTCCACCGCGGTCGCGACATCCGGCTCGGTCGCGAGGTCGCGGTCAAGGTGCTGCGCTCGGACCTGGCCCGCGATCCGTCCTTCCAGAACCGCTTCCGCCGCGAGGCGCAGGCCGCCGCCGGACTGAACCATCCCTCGATCGTCGCGGTCTACGACACCGGCGAGGACGGCGATCCGGCGGGCCTGGACGACACGCCCTCGCCGTACATCGTCATGGAGTTCGTCCAAGGGCGGACGCTGCGCGAGGTGCTCAAGTCCGAGGGCCAGTTGCCGGCCCGGCGTGCGATGGAGATCGTGGCCGAGGTGTGCGGGGCGCTGGACTTCTCGCACCGCTCGGGCATCGTGCACCGAGACATCAAACCCGGCAACGTGATGATCACCAACAGCGGCGCGGTCAAGGTGATGGACTTCGGGATCGCCCGCGCGCTGGCCGACAACGCCGCGACCGTGACGGCGACCTCGGCCGTGATCGGCACTGCCCAGTACCTGTCTCCGGAGCAGGCTCGCGGTGAGTCGGTCGACGCCCGATCCGATGTCTACTCCACCGGCTGCCTGCTCTACGAACTGCTCACCGGGCATCCACCGTTCACCGGCGACTCCCCGGTGGCCGTCGCCTACCAGCACGTTCGCGAGAACCCGCGGATCCCGTCCTCGGAGAATCCGGCGGTGACCAAGGCGCTGGACTCGATCGTGATGAAGGCGCTGGCCAAGAATCCCCTGAACCGGTACCAGACCGCCGGGGAGATGCGGGCAGACCTGCAGCGCGCCATCGCCGGGCAACCGGTGGAGGCCGAATCGGTGATGACCGACGAGGAACGGACGCAGTTCATCTCGCGTCCTTCCGCCGCGGCGCTGGCCACCCCACGTCCGGGCGTGTTGACGCCGGTCTACGACGACGAGGACGACCATCGCGGCCGTCGCGGCGCGATCATGTGGGTCGCGGTTGTGCTCGCGCTCCTGCTGGTCATCGGCGGTACGGCGTTCTTGCTGCTGCGCAAAGACAATCCCAAGACGCCGACCCTGGTGGCGGTTCCGCGGCTGATCGGGTTGTCGCAGGCGGCGGCCAACAACGCCATCCGCGCCGCGGGCCTGGCACCGGACTCGGCCACGCCCGAGCAGAGCAACGGTCCCTGCACCTCGACCGCGTCCACGCCGGTCACCAAGGATCACGTCTGCACCCAGGATCCGCCGGCGGGCAAGCAGGTCGACCAGGGCGGCGTGGTCAGCTTCACCATCTACGCCGGTCCCGCGCCGGTCCAGGTGCCCGCGGTGTCGCAGGTGAATCTGACCTGCGCCCAGGCGTCGGCGGAGCTGGCCAAGGTCAAGCTGGTGTCGCAGTGCAAGAGCGTGCACAGCGCGGCGCCGGCCGGAACGGTCATCGACCAGGATCCCAACGGTCTGGCCAGTGTCCAGCCGGGCACCACCGTGGTGCTCCAGGTCGCCGACGGCAAGGCCAAACTGCCCAACGTCCTGCACCTGCCCTACGACGAGGCTCGGATCAAGCTGAACAACGCCGGCTGGACGACCGTGGTCATGACCCTGGCCGATCGCAAGACCGGCTTCAAGGTCGGTCAGGTACAGGCCATGTACCCCGGCCAGGGCACCTACCTCGATCCCAAGACGAAGATCACGCTCGAGGTGGCCAAGCAACCGCTACCGGCCTGTTCGACCTCGACCTCGACCTCGCCCTCAGCGTCCGGATCGACGTCGTCCTCGCCGGGCTCGACGCCGTCGTCCTCGCCCTCGGCGACACCGTCGGTGACGCCGAGCAGCACCCCGACCGACCCGAACGCCTCGCCGACCTGCACCACCCCGGCGGGCTAGACGGGGAGTGTGATCCGGACCAGCAGGCCCGGATCGTTGTCGTGCAGGGTGATCGTCCCGGCGTGTGCGGTGATGATCTCCCGAACGATGGCCAGGCCGAGCCCGGTGCCGCCCTCGGCCCGGGACCGGGCGGTGTCGAGCCGGTAGAAGCGGTCGAAGACGCGCTCCCGCTTGTTGGCCGGAACGCCAGGTCCGTCGTCGGCGATGCACCATTGCGCCCAGCCCGAATCCGCGCCGGTGCCGGGTGCCAGCGACAGCTGGACCGACGTCCGTGCGTAACGGACCGCGTTGTCGATGAGATTCACCATCACCCGGTAGAGGCCGTCGCGATCGCCGATCACGGTCACCGGGGCAAGCTCTCCGAGCGTCACCGGGACGCGCGCGTCGGCGTAGCCGGCCACGATCACCCGGGTGAGTTCGTCCAGGCGCACCGGCGCCCGGTGGGTCATGGCCCCGCGCTCGTCCGAACGGGCCAGTGCGAGCAGATCGTCGATGAGGTTCGACAGCCGCTCCACGTCGATGAGCGCATCGGAGGTGAGCTCCCGCAGCTCCTGGGACTCCCCGAGCCGTCCGGCGACTTCGAGTTGCAGGCGCAGGGACGCGATCGGTGAGCGCAGTTCGTGGGCCGCATCCCCGACGAAGCGGCGCTGTTTGGAATTGGCGACGTCCAGCCGGTCCAGCATGTCGTTGAGCGTCGTGGCCAGCGAGTAGATCTCGTCCTCGGCGGTCGGCACCGGCAGCCGGGACCGTGACAGCCCGGTGGCACTGAGCTGGGCTGCTCCGCGTTGCAACGCCGCGACCGGACGCAGCGTGAGGCCGACTATCCACCAGGTCAGGCCGGCCATCATGATCACCGCGAGCGGGGTCAGGAAGAGCAGATACCGCTGCAGCAGCCGGGACGATTCCAGCACGCGTCCGAGGTCGGTGGCCACCAGTACCGTCCGTTGACCGCCCGGCAGATCGGCGCGCACCCCCACGACCCGGATCGGCTGGTCGCTGTTGGCCCGGGCCCCATCGACGTTGATCGGGTTACCCAGGCGCGCCTTGGTCAGTTCGTTGTCGCGCAGGATCGACTTCGCCCCGTCGGCAGCGGCCGAGAACGCGACCACCCGGTTCTGGCCGTCGACGACCTGGACGAGCGAGACGCCACCGCTGCCGGCGATGAGCTGCTGCGGCAGCTTGTTCTGCTGGACCAGCACCGCGACCTCGCGGCCGGTCCGTTCCGCCGAGGCGTCCAGGGTGTTGAGCAGCGACTTTCCCACGGTGAAGAGCAGCGCGAATCCGGCGAGGACGAGGGTGATGGTGAACAGCGAGGTGGCGACGACGGTGATCCGGGCTCGCAGGGACCGGCGCCGCCACCAGCCGATCGGATCAGGTGCCATGGCCGGCCGGGGGGATCGACACTCAGCCGCCGTCCGTGGCCAGCCGGTAGCCCGCGCCGCGCACCGTCTGCAGCGCGTGGCGCCCGAACGGCTGGTCGATCTTACGACGCAGGTAACCGACGTAGACCTCGATGACGTTGGCGTCCCCTTCGTAGTGGGCGTCCCAGACGTGGTGCAGGATGTCGGCCTTGCTGACCGCGTCCCCGGCGCGGCGCATCAGGAATTCCAGCAGGGAGAACTCGCGCGGCGTCAGTTCGATCTCGGTGTCGCCTCGCTTGACCAGCCTGGCCGCCGGGTCCAGCGAGAGGTCGCCGCAGGCCAGCACCGCCGGGCGAGGACGGACCCCGCGGCGCAGCACCGAACGCAGCCGGGCGAGCAGCACCACGAACGAGAACGGCTTGATCAGGTAGTCATCGGCGCCCAGATCCAAGGCGTCGGCCTCGTCGTACTCGCCGTCCTTGGCCGACAGCACGAGCACCGGCGTCCAGTTCTGTTCTGCCCGCAACGCCTCGATGATCCGGTAGCCCGACAGGCCCGGAAGCATGATGTCGCAGATGATGGCGTCGTAGTTGTTCTCGCGCGCCAGGTGCAGGCCGTCGGGCCCGTTCAGGGCGATCTCGACGGTGAATCCCTCCGCGATGAGGCCGCGTTGCAGAGCGGTGGCCATCCGCGCTTCATCCTCGACGATCAGCAAGCGCACGGTGGTTCCACCTCCGATCGGACCTGAGGGAATCTAAGCACGATGAGCATCGTGCGTGCTCGGCTCAGGGCAACCTCAGCCGGGCTCAGGCTGTGCACAGGGCCGGCGAACAATCCTGGGCGGCATGGATGAAATCTCAACGTCTTCCGCCGGCGCCTCCGCAGGCCCGGGCCCGATCGATTCGTCATCCAGCGCGTCATCCCGTTCCACCGGTTCGAGTCGTCGCCTGCTGACCCGCCGCAACGTCCGTTGGCTGCTCCCGGCCGCAGCGGTCGGGGTGGTCGCGGTGATGGCCAGCGGAGTCTTGTCGGCAACCGCCAATCCCAACCTCCCCACCCAGTCCGCGGCTCAGTTGCTCGCTTCCGTCTCCGACGCGAAGGTGGCCGGCTTCTCCGGCACCATCGTGGAAAAGGCTTCATTGGGCCTGCCCGAGCTGCCGGGCATGGTCAACTCCGCCAGCACCGGCCTGCTCGGCCTGCTGTCGGGTTCCCACACCAGCCGTGTCTGGTACGGCGGTGAGACCAAGCAGCGGGTCGCTCTGCTCGATTCGTTCGGTGAGCAGGATGCCTTCCGCAACGGACGTGACCTGTGGCAGTGGGACTCCACGACGCGACAGTCCTCGCACACGCTCCTGCCCTCGGCCGCCGCTCAGACGACCCCGGCCCAGTTGCCGAGCCTGACGCCGGCCGATGCGGCGGCCCGCGCGCTGGCCTTCATCAGTCCCAGTACGACGGTCAGCACCGACCGAACCGGTGTGGTCGCCGGCCGCGCCACCTACACGCTGGTCCTCGTCCCCAAGGACGCGCGTTCGACGGTCGGCTCGGTTCGGATCTCGGTGGACGGCAAGACCAAGGTTCCGCTGGGCGTGCAGGTGTACGCCAAGAAAGCCACTCGGGCGGCGCTGGACGTCAGCTTCACCAGGGTCGACTTCTCCGTCCCGGACAACGACTTCTTCACCTTCTCTCCGCCGGCGGGCGCCAAGCCGATGCAGCAGGCCCCCCAGCCCACCGGTGCCCCCGGCCAGATCAAGGCCGCTCGCGACAGCAGCTACCGGACGATCGGTGAGGGCTGGACAACCGTCGCCGAGTTGACCGGTGTGCCGTCTCTGCAGTCGCTGGCCGATCAGAGCGGGCAGCTCGGCGGGACCCTCGATAAGCTCCCGGCCGTCTCTGGGACCTGGGGCAAGGGACATCTGTTCACCTCGGCCCTGGTGTCGGCGTTGATCACCGACGACGGACGGGTCTTCGTCGGCGCGGTCCAGCCCGACGTGCTCTACGAGGCTGCGGCCACGTGAGCCGCGGTCGAGTGGGGGCGTCGCGTGAGGCAGGGTCGAGATGAGCCGGATTCTCCGATGAACCCAGACGGGCTGGCGATCGCGACCACCGGGCTGAGCAAACGCTTCGGCCGCCCGGGGCACGGCCAGCTCGCGGTCGACGGTCTCGACCTGGTGGTACCGGCTGGGTCGGTGTACGGGTTCCTGGGCCCGAACGGGTCCGGCAAGACCACGACCATCCGCATGCTGTTGGGGTTGGTATTTGCGACCGCCGGCGAGATATCCCTGTTGGGGCAACGGATTCCCGATCATGCCGCCCGCGCTCTGCCCCACGTCGGATCCCTGGTGGAAGGGCCGGCGTTTCACCCCTACCTGTCGGGACGGGCCAATCTCGCCCGGTTGGACGCCGCGGACCTGGGGGCGTCGCGCCGGGACAGCGGGCGACGCATCGACCACGCTCTGGAACGGGTCGGACTCACCGCGGCGGCGGCGAAGCGCTACCGGAACTACTCCTTGGGCATGCGTCAGCGGCTGGGTATCGCCGCGGCCCTGTTACAGCCTCGCGACCTGCTCATCCTGGACGAACCGACGAACGGCCTTGATCCGCAGGGCACCAGGGAGGTCCGCCATCTGGTGACGCAACTGGCAGCCGACGGAACGACGGTGTTCGTGTCCTCGCACCTGCTCAGTGAGGTGGAGCAGGTGTGCGACCACGTCGGGGTGATGCGAACCGGACGGCTCGTCTGGCAGGGCTCGTTGGCGGTCCTCGGTGATCAGCAGCGGGTGCGGGTCGTCGTCCAGACACCGGATTCCACGGTGGCGAAAGGGGTTCTGGCCGACCTGGGGCTGGTCGAGATCAACGAGGAGCCCGGCACCGCCTCGGCCGTGCTCGGCTCGCGCGCACCGGAGGACATCGTCGCGGCCCTCGTCCGGGCTGGGGTGGCGGTCCGCGGCTTCGCGGTCCAACGTCCCAACCTGGAAGATGTATTCGTTTCCCTGACCGGGGAGGGTTTCGATGTCAGCGCGTGAGCGGGTAGCGCCCGGCGCGTTCCGACTGGGGTCGCGCTTCGTGGCCAGCGAGATCGGAATGCTGCTGCGACGGCGGCGGAACCAGTTGATGCTGGTGACGCTGTCCGCGATCCCGGTGATCATCGCGATCGCGGTCAAGCTGACCACGCACAACAACGCCGACGGCCTGATCGGCAGCATCGCGGACAACGGCATCTTCGTCGCGTTCACCGCCCTCGTCGTCGTGATTCCGATCTTCCTGCCGATGGCGGTGTCGGTGGTCGTCGGCGAATCCATTGCCGGTGAGGCCGGCACGGGCACGCTGCGCTACCTGCTCGCCGTGCCGGTAGGGCGTACCAGGTTGCTGGCCGTGAAGCTGATCGCGGCCGCGGTCTGGTGCCTGCTCACCGCGCTGACCGTGGCCGTCGTCGGGATCGTGATCGGTTTGGCTCTATTTCCCAAGGGGAAAGTCACGCTGTTGTCGGGCACACAGACCTCCATGGCCGACGGTGTCTGGAGGCTTTCCATCGTGGTGGGCTACGCCACCGTCATGATGCTCGCGATCGCGGCACTCGGACTGTTCATCTCCACCCTCACCGAGGTCCCGATCGCGGCGATGGCGGCCACCCTCTCCCTGGCCATCACCATGCAGGTGCTGGACGCGGTTCCCCAGCTGCACGCCATCCAGCCCTGGCTGATCAGTCACTACCTGCTGCGGTTCTCCGACGTGTTGCGCGATCCGCTGTCGCTGGCCGGGCTCCAGCACGGCTTGTGGGTGGCTCTCGGGTACGTGGTGGTGTTCGCGAGCGCGGCCTGGGCGCGGTTCACCAGCAAGGACGTCACATCCTGATCGACGCCGGCCTCGACGCCGGCCTCGACGCCGGCCTCGGCGCCGGACGCTCAGGCTTCGGTACCGAACTCGTCGGCAGCGCGGCGCTGGCGCAGTAGGTCCCAGGCCTGGTCGAGGGACCGTTCCAGGGTCTCCAGCCGGTTGCGTTCCGCCTGGTTCAACCCGATGCCGGTATGCGTGGTGCGCAGCCGGTGCTCCTCGGCCACCAGGTCATGAATCTGTTGCAGGATCGGCTGCTCGGTCTCGTGCGTCATCGTCGACCTCCTGGGGCGGTACTGCGGGCGCGCTCGGTACGGGAGTGCCCGTCACCGTGAACGCTACGACGATCGCGCCGATCACGAGAAGGCCCGCGCAGCTGGCGGCCGCGACCCGGTAGCCGTGGGCCATCACCGAAGGGATCTGGTACCGCTCACCGGTCAGCCCGGCCAGCGGTGGCAGCACGGCCACGGCGAGCAACGACGCCGAGCGCGCGACGGCGTTGTTCACTCCGGAGGCGACGCCCACCTCGCTGGGGGGCGCGGCGGCCATCACCGTTGCCGTCAACGGGGCGACGACCAGGGACATGCCCAGCCCGAACACGAGGATCCCCGGCAGGACGTCGGTCAGATAATTGTGACTGTTCGTGCCGATGCGCATGGTCAGCGCGACGCCCGTCGCGGCCAGCAGCGGCCCCACCGTCATCGGCAGTTTCGGCCCGATCCGGCTCGACAGTGCGCCGGTGCGCGGTGAGAGCACCAGGAGCAGCACGGTGATCGGCAGCCCCGCCAGCCCGGCGGCCAGCGGACCGTAGCCGCCCGCGACCTGAAGGTCCAGAACCATCAGGAAGAACACGGCACCCAGGGCGCCGTAGGTCGTGAAGGTCATCAGGTTCGAGCCGGTGAAGGTGCGGTTGGCGAACAGTCGTGGCGGCACCAGCGGGTACCGGCGACGGTCCTCGACCACGACGAACACCGCCAGGAGCAGCACGCCCGCCAGCGTGCATCCCACGGCGGTGCCGTTCCAGCCTGAACTGCCCGCGAGCGTGGTTCCGTAGGTCAGACCGCCTAGCGCGAGCGCGATGAGAACGGTGCCCGCCATGTCCAGCGGACCCTCTTCCTCGTCGCTGCGAGACTCCGGAAGAAAGCGCATCGCCAGCAGAACCGCGACGACCGCGAGCGGAACATTGATGCCGAACGCCCAGCGCCAGGAGACGTGCTGCACGAGGTAGCCGCCGAGCAGCGGTCCCAGCGCGGTCGTGACCCCTGAGGTTCCCGACCACACTCCAACCGCGCGTCCCGTCTCCTCGGGCCTGAACGACGCCTGGATCAGGGCCAGCGAGCCGGGAGTGAGCAGGGCTCCGCCGATTCCCTGCAGGACCCGTGCCGCGATCAGGACCTCTGCGTTCGGAGCCAGAGCGCACAGCGCCGAGGCGGTCGCGAACCAGACGATGCCGAGCAGGTATACCGACCGCCGTCCGAACCGGTCACCCAACGAGCCGCCGAGCAGAATCAGGCTGGCCAACGCCAGGGCGTAGCCGTTGAGCACCCACTGCAAGGTCGCGAAACTGGCCTTGAAGTCGAGCCCGATCTGGCGGGTGGCCACGTTGGCGATGGTGCCGTCGAGGAACACCATCCCGCTGGCGAGCACCGTCGCGGCGAGGGCACCGCGACCGGCGGGTGAGGCAAGGGTGAGTTTGGCGGGCGCTGTCACCAGCACAGCTTCCCAGTCGGACGGCTGCCTGTCTCACGGGGTCGCCACCGGCTCGCCCGCGCGGTGGGCGACCTCGGCCATGGCTCGACACTCGGGTCGCCTGTGCCCCAGGGTCCGTCCTGCGCGAATGGGCAGTTCCGCGCCGAATGGGCGGTTGCAAGTGCCCATTCGCTGCGAAACTGCCCATTCGCGCAACGGGGCGGAGCCGGACGCCAACCCCGATCACCGCGCCGACCTTCAAGCGCCCCCGTTCACCGCGCCGACCTTCAAGCGCCTGGGTTCACCGCGCCGACCTTCAAGCGGCCGGGTTCACCGCACGGACCTTCAAGCGGCCGGGTTCACCGCATCGACCCTTAAGCGCCCGGGTTCACCGTGGAGGGCGGTGTTCCTCGGGACGGTCGCGCTTCAGTGTTCGCCGGCCTCGCGGATGGCCAGTGCGGCAGTGGCGGCATCGTCCGCGCTTCCCTGGACGTCGTAGATCACGCCCACTGTCGAGTGGTCCATCCACACGCAGATCGACAGAGTTTGTCCCGAGCTGCTCAGGGATCCGCAGTCGAGGACACCACCGAATTTGCCGGCCGGATAGGGCTTGGTGTTCTGCAGGTTCGCTCCCGCGAGGAACTGCTTGGATTCCTTGTCGATCGAGTTGATGCCCATCTCACGGGTCAGCTTCGGAGAATCGGCGACGTTGAGGCCCAGCAAGAAGACCTGTGGGGTGCTCGCGCCGTTCTTCGCGTACACACCCACCTTCGGTTTCTGCCAGACACCCTGAGGGTCCAGGGAGGTCACACTCTGCAGGACGCGATCGCCGACTTGTTGTGCGGTCGCGTCCGTGAGTCGGGTGTAGGCGCCAGCCTGATCAGGCACCGTCAACGTGTGCTGACTGGCCACGGCCTTGGAATGATGGTTGACCGCGGCAACGACTCCGACGATGCCGGCCGCAACGAGGACCACGGCCGCCACGATGAGGCCGACGATGAGGCCCGTCCGGCGCTTTTTCGGGGGCGGGTAACCGCCGACCGGGTTCATGCCCGGCTGCCCGTAGGCGCCGTACGGGGGCTGGCCGTACGGGGTCTGGCCGTAGGGAGGCTGGCCGTAGGGAGGCTGGCCGTACGGGGTCTGGCCGGAGGGAGGCTGGTCGTAGGGAGGCTGGCCGTAGGGAGGCTGGCCGTACGAGGGCTGCCCGTAGGGAGGTTGACCGTAGCCGGGTTGGTTGTAGTTCGGCGCCCCGTTGTCCGGCGCCGCTGACCACGGTGATGGATCAGCGGCCGGGCCGGAAGTCTCGGGCGACCGCGGTGTTTCGGCCTGCCAGGAGCCCCACTGAGGGGGATCGGGCTGGTGGGGCTGGTTCGGGTCGGTCATCCGCATGCGTCCATTTCGCGAGGTCTGAGATCAGCCTCCCACACCCGCGAACCGGAGGCCGGCCTCAGCGGGCGACGGCCCCGTAGCGCAGGCCGTCCATGAACAGGTTCAGCAGTCGCCGCGCCTGCTCCTCCCAGCCGGGTTGGTCCGACACCATGCAGATCCCGCCGATCGCACGGAGCAGATCGTCCGGAGCCACGTCGTCGCGAACAACGCCAGCCTCGGCCGCCGCCTTGAGCAGCATGTCGATCGCGCCGAGAAGGATCGAACGCGTGTAGGTGAATAGTTCGGTGTGCGTCTCGGCCGCCGTCTTGAGTACGGCGGCCAGGCCGCGCTTGGTCGCGACGTAGCCGATGAAGCGTTCCATCCAGAGTTCCAGGGCCTTGTCAGCGCTGTACTCGTCGAGATAGGTGCGCGCCGCCTCGGTCAACTGCTCGACGCCGGTGCGGTACGCGGCCACGACCAGCGCCTCACGGGACGGGAAGTTGCGGTAGAGGGTGCCGATGCCGACGCCGGCCTCCTTGGCGACGTCCTCGAGCGAAGCGTCGAGCCCGCGCTGGGCGAAGACCCGGCTGGCGGCCTTCAGGAGCGCGTCGTAGTTGCGCTGCGCATCCGCTCGCCGGGGCTTGGCGACCACCTCGTCCGTGGCGCTCATTTCACACCTCTGTCAGAAAGCTTTCGGAATCCAGTTGCTAAGTGGAGGACGCCTCCGTATCGTAAGTGGAGGCGCCTTCCATTTATTCAACCACTTACTTCGTTGGAGTACCAGCATGCCACCGAACACCTCGGGCGGCAGTTCCGCGCTGCCTGTCGATACCTCCCCCTCAACCTCCCCCTCAACCTCCCCCTCAACCTCCCCCTCAACCTCCCCCTCAACCACCGCATCAACCCCCTCAACCACCGCATCGACCGCCAACCGTCCGGGATCAGGAACCTTCGAGCGGCTGAAGTCCCGGCGTTCGCGTGCCGGCTCCTTCGCTCTGATCGTCATCCTGGTCTGCCAGCTGATGGTCGTGCTGGACGCGACCATCGTGAACATCGCGCTGCCCGACATCCAGTCGGCCCTCAGCTTCAGCCCGACGAACCTGTCCTGGGTGCTCAACGCCTACACCCTCGCTTTCGGTGGCCTACTACTGCTCGGCGCGCGGGCCGGCGACCTCTACGGCCGCAAGCGGGTCTTCCTGGCCGGCATCGCACTGTTCACCGTCGCCTCGCTGGCCGGCGGCCTGACCGACTCGGCCGCGCTGCTGCTGGCCGCCCGCTTCGTCCAGGGGATCGGAGCCGCGTTCGCCTCGCCCTCGGCCCTGGCGTTACTCATGATCACCTTTTCCGAAGGGCGCGAACGCACCCGGGCCCTCGGCCTGTACACCGCGGTCTCCATCGGTGGATCTGCCGTCGGCCTGATCACCGGCGGCATTCTCATCGAATGGGTCTCCTGGCGCTGGGTGTTCTTCGTCAACGTCCCGATCGGTCTGGCCCTGCTCGCCCTGGCCCGGATCTCCCTGACCGAAACCGCGCGCAACACCGGCAAGGTGGACGTCCCCGGCGCAGTCACCTCGACCTTCGGTATGGGCGCCATCGTCTACGGCATCGTGCGCGCGGCTTCGGACGGTTGGGCCGACCAGCTCACGATCGGGTCCCTGGCCTTCGGCGTCGTCCTGCTCGGCCTGTTCGCGTTAGTCGAAACCCGAGCCAGCATGCCGATCACACCGTTGCGGATGTTCACCAACCGCACCCGCAACCTGTCCTACCTGGCGCGACTGACCCTGGTCGCGAGCATGTTCGGGATGTTCTTCTTCCTGACCCAGTTCCTTCAGGACGTACTGCACTACAGCGCGCTCATGACCGGCCTGGCCTTCCTGCCGCTCACCATCGCCCTGTTCGCCGCCTCCCAGCTGTCCACCCGTGAGCTGGCCGCGCGGATCGACCCACGGGTACTCATGGCCGCCGGGATCACCCTGTCCGGACTGGGAATGTTGTGGCTGACCCAGCTATCGGCCACGAGCGGTTACGCCATGATCCTCGGCCCACTGGTGATGGTCGGTCTGGGCAACGGCACCGCGTTCGTGCCGCTCACCTCGGCCGCGCTGGCCGGCGTCGAGCCGAAGGACGCCGGGGCCGCTTCCGGGCTGGTCAACGTCATGCAGCAGGTCGGTGGCTCGCTCGGTCTCGCCGCGCTGGTGACGGTATTCGGGTCGGCTTCGAAGTCGGCGCTGCATGCGGTGCCCGCGGGCGACGATCCCCGCGTGTACAGCTTCGTGCAGGGTGCGCAAAGCGCTTTCGCGGTGGCCGCCGGCCTGCTCGCCGTGACCGTCGTGCTGGTCCTGCTGATGCGGTCCACTCACCGTCCGCACCGCGGGACCGAACTGCCGTCCGAGCGCAGCCCGATCGCCGACGAGATCGAGTCCCTGGAGTACGCCGAGCTGGATGCCGTCTGACCGATCGAACGATCACACGATCGTGGTTGTCAGATCGATTGGTAATAATCTCAAGCATGGGAGGTCCCAGGCTGGAGAACATGGCGACGGTGCTCGTCGACCCTGCCGTGCTCGACGACTTCGAACTCGACCTGATGTCGGCGGACTTCCGAGTCTGGGCCGTGCACAGCACCGATGTGTTCGCCGACGCCGCCCGAGCCGCGATGCAGATCCGGCGTTCGCTCATCGAGTGGAGCAACGGCCGGTGGGAGCTCGCCACGGAATGGACCGTCGTCTGGATCACCTTCGGCGAGAGCTGGCTCGACGGTGACGAACCGGTCCCGTGGTCGGCCCACTCCGCGTTGTGGGCGAAATTGTCCGAGTACGCCGAGCATGTCCGCTACAACCTCGGCCTGAGCAGCGTGCCGCGTCTGGGCGTTCCGCGCGAGGCGCGCTGACGCGGCCCGCTCCGCAGCTGGGTCGGACTGAGTGGTCCAAGGACGGCTTCAGGCCGGGTTCAGGACAAACATGGGGAACTGCCTGGGGAATCTGGGGGAGCGATCCCGATTCCCCAACGGCGGCCTGCTCCTAGCGTCGTGACCAAGAGATCAGCCGATCTCCTCAGTCATCTCAGCAAGGAGTCACCATGCCTCTGTTCATGGACATGCACACCATTGCCGGCGGCGTCACGATCGACGACCTCGCCCAGGCCCACGCCGCCGACCTCAAGGTTCAGGGCGCGCACGACGTCCGGTACCTGCGCTACTGGGTCAACGAGGAAGGCGGCCGGGTGTTCTGTCTCGTCGAAGCTCCGTCGGCCGAAGCCGCCAACGCGGTTCATCGCGAATCCCACGGCCTGGTCGCCGACGCGCTGTTCGAAGTGCAGGAGGGGTTGTGAAGCGCGCGCATTGGCTGGCCGTGCTGTCCGGTCTGCTGGTCTTCGCACTGGCTCCGGCCGCCCTCGCCGTTCCACGAATGCTGGGAACGCACCACGGCGGGGTGGGCCGGTCGCAACAGATCCGCCTTATCAGGCAGGCCACCGACGAATTCCACAACATCGCCGAAGCCGAGGACGCCGGATACGGCGCGTTCAAGGACATCAACGGCGTCTCCTGCATAGACATGCCGGACATGCCGGGTATGAAGGGCGGTGCGATGGGCGTGCACTTCGTCAATCCGAACCTCGTCGGCGACCCCAACATCGACCCGTCGAAGCCAGAAGCTCTCGTCTATGCACCTGAGCGTGACGGGACGTTGCGCCTGGCCGCGGTCGAATTCATCGTCGACAAGGCCACCTGGGACGCGAAGAACGCCGCCCCGCCCCTGCTGTTCCCGGGGCATCCGTTCAACGTGACGACCGCGCCGAACCGCTACGGCCTGAACACGTTCTACTCCCAGCACGTCTGGGCGTGGAAATCGAACCCGTCAGGACAGCTGAGCATGTGGAACCCGAGCGTCCACTGCGCCTGGGCCTGACCGCACGCACGGCAACGGGGGACGTTGCCGACCGAAGCGGACCCCGCGCGACTGAATGTCGCGCGGGGCTCTTTCGGCAGGAAACGTCGTGGAGTATTCGGAAATCATGGAGGACACTTCCAGCATGGCGCTGGTCGAACGGGACCTGCAGCTCGCCGAGCTGCGTTCCTACGCCGAACGGGCCGCGGCTGGTGAGGGACGGCTGGTGCTGCTGGCCGGAGAAGCAGGCGTGGGCAAGTCCGTACTTCTCGAGCGCTTCGAGACCGACGGATGCCCTCCCGCGACCTGGGCGTGGGGAACGTGCGACGGACTGTCCACGCCCCGTCCGCTGGCGCCGCTGTACGACCTGGCATCCACCCTCGGCGGCCGGCTCGCCGAGCTGCTGGACGGCCACCCCGAACGTGAGGAACTGTTCCGGGCACTGCTCGGGCAGATCTCGCAGAGCCAGAGCCTGCAGGTGCTCGTCGTCGAGGACATCCACTGGGCCGACGAGGCAACCCTCGATCTGCTGCGCTTCCTGGCGCGCCGGATTCGTACGGCATCCGTCCTGTTGATCGCCACCTATCGCGATGACGCCATGGCCACGGCACTGCCGCTGCGGCTCGCGCTCGGAGAACTCGGCAGCCTGCGCTGGACACACCGCATCCAGCTGCCGACACTGTCGCCGGCCGCGGTGCGTTCGCTGGCCTCGGGATCGGACCTCGACCCGCAGGAATTGTTCGATCTCACCGGGGGAAACCCGTTCTTCGTCACGGAGGTGATCGCCGCCTGTGACGCTTCCCCGACCGCCGTCCCGCTGTCGGCGCGCGATGCCGTTTTCGCTCGCGCGGCTCGACTGTCCGACCCCGCCTTTCTCGTGCTGGCCTACGCCTCGCTGATCGGCGCCCGGATCGAGCCGTCGCTGCTGATGCGGGCGGCGCGTTGTCCTCCGGACATGCTCGATGAGTTGATCGGCTCGGGATTGCTCGTCGAAGACGGATTGTCCTTACGGTTCCGGCACGATATCGCCCGTCTGGTCGTGGAGCAGCAGATCGCCGCGCACCGGCGCCGGGCGATCCACGCCGACGTGCTGGCCGCGCTGCGATCGGCCCTGAGCCCGGACGACGCCCGCCTGGCCTTCCACGCCGAGGGAGCCGAGGACCTGCCCGCGGTCTTGGAATTCTCGACGCGGGCCGCCCGCCGTGCGGGATCGCTCGGCGCCCACCGCGAGGCCGCCGCTCAGTACCAGCGGGCGTTGCGGGCCAGTGACGGGGCGGACGCCGCCACGGTTGCCACTCTCTACGGCGGGTTGGCGGTCGAGGCGTCCCTGGGCGATGGGTGGCATACCTCCGCCGAGGCCGACGAGCGCGCCCTGGCGCTGTGGCGCGCGCTGGGAAATCGTCGCCAGGAAGGTGAAACCCTTCGCCGGTACGCGCTGGCGCTCAAGAGTCTGTGCCGGGGCGACGAGGCCCTGGAAGCGGCCCGGCAGGCCGTCGAGATCCTGGAGCCGATGGGTCCTGGACGCGAACTGGCCTGGGCCTACGTGAGCCTGGCCGGAATCCAGATGACGCGCGACGCCACCGCCGAGGCGATCGAGCTGGCCCATCGCGCCTGCGACATCGCGCGGCAGGTCGGCGCCTTCGACGTCATCGCCGACGCCCTGAACACCGAGGGGTGCGCTCGATCGGCCACTGACCCTGGGTGGGTCGAATTCCTGCGCCGGTCACTGGAACTCTCGCTGTCGCACAACCTGCAACCGCAAGCCGGACGGGCGTACAACAACCTGTTCGGTGGACTGACCGACCACTACCGCTTCGCCGAGGCCGAGCAGTACTTCATCGACGGGATCGCCTACGCGCAGGAACACGATCTGGGCATCTACATCTACTGCCTGCGCGCAACCCGTACGACCGCACTGCGCGAACGTGGCCGGTGGGACGAGGCGATCGCCCTGGCTCAGCAGCTGCTCGAGGAGAGCGTGACCTCGCCCCAGACCCGGATCTGCCCGAACATCCACTCCGGCCTGATCTATGCCCGCCGGGGCGACTCCCGAGCCTGGCTCCACCTGGACGAGGGACTGGAGGAGGCCGAACCGACGTCCGAGCCGCAGTACATCGTGTCGGTACGGCTGGCTCGGGCCGAGGCGTTCTGGCTTGCGGGCCGGATCGAACCGGCCCGCCGCGAGGCAGAACTGGCCGCCGAACTGAGCGCGGGCCTGGACCCGTGGCTGCGGGGTTGCCTGTCGTCGTGGCTTCGTCGTACGTCCTCCTCGCGCAGGGTCGCCGGCGACGTCGCCGAGCCCTTCCGCCTCGCGGCCGCCGGTCGCGTCGCGGATGCCGTCGCCTGTTGGGACGAACTCGAATGCCCCTACGAGGCCGCCCTCGCGTTGCTGGACGCCGGCGACGAGCGCTCGCTGCGGCAGGCACTGCGCCGGTTGGACGAACTGGGCGCGGTGGCCGCGGCCTCGGTCGTGCGCCGGGTGCTGCGCGAACGCGGCATCAGGTCCGTTCCGGTCGGCCCCCGCCGGGCGACCAGAGCCCATCCGATGGGCCTGACTCCTCGCGAACGGGAGGTGCTGGAACTGCTGTGCCGCCAGCGCAGCAACGCCGAGATCGCCCGCGAGCTGTTCATCTCGGCCAAGACGGTCGACCACCATGTCTCGGCCGTGCTGTCCAAGCTCGGCGTGACGAGCCGGGAACGAGCCGCGGCGTCGGCCCGGTCGCTCGGACTGGTGTCGTGAACGGATTCCGATGGCTGCACGTTCGTGGTCTCCGCGGGAGGCCTATTGCGCGGGGACCGCGACGCCACAGTCGGACGGTCTTAACACGTCCCTAGGTAGAGAGCCGTATCACGATCCTGACCCGGCCCTCCTGCCAGGCGAATCATCCTCGGCCGCCATAGCGCTGCCGTACCCAAGGGAGCTGCCATGTTCACATCACGTGTCTCGACCGTCCGGGTGGTCACCCGTTACGCGGTAGCGGCCTCGTCCGCGGTCCTCGCGGCGGCCGCACTGGCCGCGGTGACCGGTGCCGGCGCTGGGGCGAGCACACCGCCGTCCTGCAGCAACGCGGTGCTGCGTGTGACCCACGCGCCGCAGCAGGGCGCCACCGGCCACGGCTCGGTCGTCGTCCTGTTCCGCAACGCGGGCCCCGCCGCCTGCACGCTCTTCGGCTACCCGGGCTTCGACGCGATCAGCGCGTCCGGGCACGTGCTGGCCCACGCCCGGCGAACGCTGAACGGTTTCGCAGGCGGCGCCACCGCAGTCAGGACGATCACCCTGCCGTCTCACGGCTATGCCTCCGCGACGGCCGAGTGGATGAACTTCAACCCGCAGACGTCCGGCCCGTGCGCCTTCTCCCACACCGTGAACTCGACGCCGCCCAACACCACCCGGACGACGTCGCTGACCATCGGTGCCAGCGTGTGCGACCTGCAGATTCACCCGGTCGTGGCGGGCACAACTCACAACGACGCCTTTGCCCGGGCCCAGGTCAAGTGGATGGAGGGTGCGAAGGTGAGCTCGGCCCAGCACAACGCCTACTGGATTCCCGCCGACCACTACCTCAAGGCCGACGGCAGCACCTACGCGCCGGAGATCCACTGGCTGGAGCAGTTGATCCATCTGCCCATCACCGGTCAGACGCACGCTCAGAACGTCGCCTACCGGACCGACATCCACAACCTCAACCTGTTCTTCGGCACGCCCGGCCTGTACGGCTGAGTCCTGCCGCGCGAACGGCTACCGCTGCGGCGCTGAGTCCACAGGTAGCTGAGTCCTCAGGTACCGGTGCCGACGAGCTCTTGCTCCGGTGCGGTGGAACCGCTCGCTCGCCGGGTCCGTCCCGGCAGAGCGACCGCGATGACCACCGCACCGGCCAGGGCTACGACACCGGCGAGGGTGAATCCGCTCGTCATCGCCGTGGTGAAGCTGTCGTGGGCGGCCTCGAGCAGCCGTAGGCCCGCAGGACCGACCTGCGCTGAGACGGCGTCAGCGTGAGCGATCGAGGGGCGAGCCGCCTGCACCAGCGGTGCCGGCAGACCACTGGAATCCAGTCCGTGCCGGAACGAGCCGGACACCACGCTGCCGATGATGGCCACGCCGAGGCTGCCGCCGAGTTCCTGGACGGTGTCGTTGACGGCGCTGCCGACCCCGGCCTGCTCGGCAGGCAACACCGACAGCAGCGACTCGCCTGCCGGGGCCATGACCAGTCCCATGCCGGCGCCCATGATCGCCACGCCGACGGCCAGGTAGCTGTAGGCCGACGTCGGCGTCGCGCCGGTGAGCAGGAGCAGGCCGCCGCCCATCGCGGCCAGCCCGGCCGGGACGATGACCCGAACCCCGACCGCCCGCACCAGCAGGCTGCTCAGCGGTGCGGTCACCAGGACCGCGCCTGCGAACGGCAGCGCTCGCACGCCCGCGGACAGGGCGCTGTAGCCGTGGACCAGCTGCAGGTACTGGGTGAGTGCGAACAACGATCCGAACAGGGCGAAGAACGTGATGCCGATCGCGGCCGTAGCCGCGGAGAAGGCGCGGTGGCCGAAGACCCGGACATCGATCAGCGGGCTCACCGAGCGCAGTTCGTGCGTGATGAAGGCGGCGAACAGGGCCAGGCCCAGAACCGCCTCAGCCAGCGTCGTCATCGACGTCCAGCCGCGGTCGGGTCCCTCGATAACGGCATCGACGACGGCAACCAGGGACGCGGCCGACAACGCGGCGCCGAGAACGTCCAAGCGAGTGCCCTCCCGGCCGCGGCCGGGCAGGTCGGGGATCACGGTCACGACGAGCACGAGCGCGACGGCCACCAGTGGGACGTTCACCCAGAAGACCGATCCCCAGTAGAAGTGGGCCAGCAGCAATCCGCCCAGTGTGGGTCCGACCACGATCCCGATGCCCGCGACGGCCGACCACGCCCCGATCGCCGCTGCCCGCTCCCGCACCGGAAAGACGGCGCTCAGCAGCGAGAGGGTGGCGGGCATGACGAACGCGGCGCCGACGCCCATGACCGCGCGCGCCGCGATCAGGCTGCTCGCGCCGCCGGACAGCGCGGCTGCGGCCGAGCCGAGCGCGAAGACGGCCAGCCCGAACTGCAGCGCGCGTCGGCGGCCGTAGCGATCCCCAAGTGCTCCGGCCGCGATCAGCAGGGCGGCGAAGGTCAGGGTGTAGGCGTCGGTTATCCACTGCAGGTCGGTGGTGGAAGCCTGGAGCGCCCGAGCCAGAGTGGGCAGCGCGGTGTTCAGGATCGTGTTGTCGATGACGACGATCAGCAGCGACAGGCAGAGGACGCCGAGAATCGCGCGGCGCCGCGGGTGCCCGACGGTGGGGTCGATTGTGGTCATGAGGGGCTCCCTTACGGGCGTCAGTAAACGACTGTTGGGTTACGTCCGTTAGTTTTACTCCATCAGTAAACGGCTGTAAAGTGATTGCGTGACAGAATCGGCGATGCGGGAGCGAAACCGGCGCGGCGAGGGCAGCAGGCTGCGAGAGGACATCCTCGACGCGGCGGCTGAACTGCTCGACGCCAGTGGCAACGAGCAGGACGTGACGCTCCGCGCTGTGGCCCGCCGCGTCGGCATTTCCGCACCGTCCATCTACGCGCACTTTCCCGACCGCGAAGCGATCGTCGAAGCCGTCGTCGATGCCGCGTTCCTCGAATTCAACGAGGCCATCGCCGCCGAGGCCGCCACCGAGACCGATCCGCTGCGCCGCCTGCACGCTGGATGCTCGGGCTACCTGAAGTTCGCCGCCGAGCGCCCCAATCGCTACCGGCTGCTTTTTCAGCGGCGGATGATCCCGACACCCGAGGGGTCGGTGCAACGCCCCGTTCCCACCCTGCGAACCGACGGCTTCCGGCTGCTCGTCGACACCCTGGCCGACTGCGTCGAAGCGGGAGCCTCGAGCAGCACCGATCCGTTCGCCGACGCTGCCGCGATCTGGGTCGGGATGCACGGCTTCGCGACCCTGCGCGCCGAACTGTGCGACTTCCCGTGGCCCCCCTCGCAAGACATGCTCACCCGGATCGTCGACGGGTTGGGGCGCATCACGACGCAGTCGCGCGGCTGAACCCGACCGCCCGCTCGGCCGTAGGGTGAAGCAGGCTCGAAAAGGACGCCACGGCTTCGCGTTCGACAGGACTTTCGACAGGAGACGCATCGATGGTCAAGGCATTCGGCTACAACGCAAACGGGGGCCCCGAGGTGGCGGAGTTCCTGGAACTGGATCCGCCCTCGCCGATGGCCGGCGAACTGCTCATCGACGTTCGCGCCGCGGGCGTCAACCCGATCGATTACAAGCTGCGTGCGGGTGCCTACGGGCCCACGGATCCGTCCGCCTTCCCGGTCGTGCTCGGCGCCGAGGCTTCCGGAGTCGTGCGCGAGGTCGGCGCGGACGTCGAAGGATTCTCGGTCGGGGACGAGGTGTTCGGCGCGGTCGCCCCGGGTTCGGGCGGCTACACCGAGGCCACCCTGCTCACTGCGGATGTGAGTGCCCCGAAACCACCTCAGGTGTCCTTCGAGGCCGCCGCGACCCTGACCGTCGCGGCGGCGACGGCCTACGACGGCGTGACCCAGCTCGGTCTGCGGGCCGGCCAGACCCTGCTCGTCAACGGTGCGAGTGCGGGCGTGGGCGTGGCGGCACTGCAGATCGCCCGCGATCTCGAGATCAACGCCATCGGGGTTGCGGGCCCGGACAAGGGTCCGTTGATCGAGTCCTTGGGCGCGACGTTCATCTCCTACGACGACGACGTCGCGGACCAGGTCCGGCAGGTGCTTCCCGACGGCGTCGACGCGATCTTCGACTTGGTGGGCGGCCACGGGCTGCGGGTCGTTGCCGAGCTGCTGAACGACCGCAGCAAGCTGATCAGCGCGGCCGACATGGGTACGGTCTCCGAGCTCGGCGGTCATCTCATCCAGCGCGACCGCGGCCGCCGGGTGCTGGAGATCGTGGCGGGTCTGGTGGCCGACGGCAAGCTCGACCCGAAGGTGGAGGACGTCCGTCCACTGGACGAGGCGGCCCAGGCGCTGGCGGCGGTCGAGGTCGGCCACGCCCGCGGCAAGGTCGTGATCGTCCCGGCCTGATGCGGGATCCGCCGCCGCCTCGGGGATCAATTCACTTCGGTAGCGGGTCAGTCCGCTCTGCGGCTGATTGCACCCCAGCGGGCCCCGGATGATCTTGTGCCCCCGCTGTGAGCGGGCGACTATGTGGAAATGGGCGCGCGTGACGCCCGGCCGAGGTCTGTTCGGACTCGCATCCGGCGCTGGTGGTGGGGAAACGAGGCGCGGACGGCCGATGTGCTCCCGCTCCATTCGCCGCTGAGCCGCGTCGGCGCCCTGCTCGTGTTCGTGTGCGCCTCGCTGGTGATCGGCACCGCGTGGCTGCTGAACACCGACACGGTGGGATGGTTGCGGGCCTCGGCCAGCGAAGTCGTGGCGGCGCTGGCCGCGCTGGCGGCTCTCGCGCTGCCCTGGCGGCGAGTGCCGTCCTGGCTGCTGTTGATCTTCCCGCTCATCGCGCTGCTGCCCATCGCGCTGCTCATCGACACGACCGGCCAGTACGCGACGGCGTACAACAACGTGTTCACCCTGGCCGCTGCCTACTCCGGGCTCACCCAGCGCCGCTGGATCGCCTTGCTCACGATCCCCGGGATGCTGCCGCTGTACTACCTGGCCAACGGTGGCACCTCGGCCGGTTTCTACATCCGGCTGCCGGTCGCCCTCGTGACCTGGACCGTGCTCGCCGCCCTGCTGTCCGATCTGGTCGCCCGGTATCGCGCGGCCGGGCTTCAACTGCGCCGGGAGGCTGATGAGGTCGGGCGGCTGGCGGTGCAGGACGCCTTGACCGGACTGCCCAACCGCAAGGTGTTCGAGGAGCGCCTCACGCTGGCACTGGAACGCAGCCGCAACGCCCAGACCCTGTGCGCGGTGTTCTTCTGCGACATCGACGGGTTCAAGGAGATCAACGACGGGCTCGGGCACGCCGCCGGGGACCGAATGCTGCGTGAGGTGGCCAACCTGCTCACCGGACTGTTGCGCGCCGAGGACACCGTTTCCCGTTTGGGCGGCGACGAATTCGCCCTGCTGGTCTCCGACGTGGCCGAGGCCGGCCAGGCGGAGCTGCTCGGTCATCGGCTCGCCGCGGCGCTCGACCGCAGCTACCTCAGCAGCGAGCAACAGGTTTCGGCCTCGATGTCGGTCGGGGTCGCCGTGGCCGACAGCGCGGCCCTGCACGGGATGGGGGAGTACCCGCCGGTCAGTGCGGCCGGAGCGCCGGTCACCGCGGCCCGGGTGATCGCGGCGGCGGATCTGGCGATGTACGAGGCGAAACAAGCCGGCGGGGGCGTGTGCCGGGCCTGGGACGCGGGTAGCGCCTCGGCCCAGGAGGACCGCTACCGGATCAGTTCCGACCTGCGACGCACTCTCGAGCGAAAGAGCGACGCGCAGTTGTGGGTGGCATACCAGCCCATCGTGGACCTGATGACCGGCCAGACCGTCGGCGTCGAAGCCCTGGCGCGCTGGGACCATCCCGCGCGCGGCGCGGTCCCGCCGGAGTTGTTCATCGCCGCCGCCGAAGCCAGCGGGGTGATCCACGCCCTGGGCCGGCGAGTGCTGCAGCAGGCCAGCCAGCAGGTCGCGCGGTGGAACGAAAGCAGGGTGCAGGAGGGCCACTCGCCGTTGTGGGTTTCGGTGAACTGCTCGCCCAAGCAGTTGCAGGGTCCGTCCATCGTCGAGGACGTGCAGGCCGCGTTGCTGGAGTCCGGGCTCGCTCCGGAGCGGCTCATTCTCGAGATCACCGAGAGCGCCCTGCTGGTGGGGCCGTCCCTCGTCGCCGAGCGACTGGCCGCGCTGCGCAACTGCGGGGTGGTCATCGCGCTGGACGATTTCGGCACCGGGTACTCAGCGCTGTCGCACCTACGTCACCTGCCGATCCAGATCGTGAAGATCGATCGGTCCTTCGTCGCCGGACTCGGCAGCATCTCCGCGGACGAGGCGGTCGTCGCGGCGGTGACCGGCCTCGCGAGCCGGCTCGGACAGACCGTTCTGGCCGAGGGCGTCGAGACCCGGGTGCAGGAGTCACGCGCTCGTCAGTTGGGCTGCACTTTCGGCCAGGGCAACCTGTACGCCGAACCCCAGCCGGCCGCGGACCTCGACCGCGTCCTCGTCCGCTGATGCGTTGAGGTTGCCCTTGTTGTTCGGTCTGGTGCGTTGAGGTTGCCCTTGTTGTTGGGTCTGGTGCGTTGAGGTTGCCCTTGTTGTTCGGTGTGGTGCGTTGAGGTTGCCCTTGTTGTTCGGCCTGGTGCGTCAGCGGCTCAGTTGTCGAGTACGTGTTGGAGCGCAGCCAGCACCGGTAGCCAGGTGTCCTCGGCTTCAGACCGGCTGTCCAGGCTTTCCACCTCGTCCACCTGCAGGCTGCAGACGGTGCCCTGCGACAACCGGCAAGCCCGGATCTGCCAGGTCAGGTAGACCGGCGGGTCTTCAGCACATTGCAGTTGGTAAGAGAGGCGGTCGCCCGGACGGGCACACAGCACCCGCCCGCTCAGGGTGATCAGATCGGAGTAGCGCTCGTCGCAATGCCGTGCCTTGATGGGGGCGCCGGCGGTCCACTCCGAGGTCAGCACCAGACCGTAGAGATAACGAGGGGTGAGCGACGGATCGGTCAGGGCCCGCCAGACGTGTTCGGGCGACGCCGTGGTGTGGCAGGCAAAGGTCCCGTCCCGCGCGTCGCGCAGCGCCCCGTCGACCAGGGACTCGGCCATGGCGCACCCCCAACATGGCTGGCGTTGACAGGCGATGCTGCCATGATCCGGCGTCGGGGGGTAGCCCTGGCCATCAACTCACTGACGTCGCTGGCCTTGTTTTAGGCATATAGCTACGGACGTTTCGGGCACGCCGGTCAGTTCGGCCCTCGGGTCAGTTCGGCACTCGGGTCAGTTCGGCACTCGGGTCAGTTCGGCACTCCGGGCCTCAGGCGGCAGCGCGCCGGGTTGGCGCTGGCGGAAGTCGCCGGTCCAGGAGCGCGAACACCGCCGCCAGCAACCCGAAGACGAGGGTCACGGCGACCGAATTCACGGCGACCCTGACGTAGCCGTGCGAGGGCACGTCCAGGAACGGATAGGGATACCACTTCCAGATGGCGCCTCGGAGCAGGGTGTACGCCAGCCAGGCAACCGGAAACAGCAGCGACAACCCGATCGTGCGGACGTCGATCCGAGGCCGCGGCCCGAACAGCAGCCACCCCAGCACCATCAGGATCGGGACCAGGTAATGCACGATCGTGTTGACGAACGTCTCGGCTCCGGCCGCTGGCTGATGGATGGCGGCCAGGACGGTCGAGTAGACGATTCCGGTCACCGTGATACCGAACAAGGCGGCCAGTCGCAGGGGCCGCCACCACCGTCCGTCCCGCTCGGGCCGCAGAGCGAGCTGAAAGGACACGATGCCGCACAACACGTTGCTGTCGATGGTGAAGAAACTGACCAGTCGGATCAGTCGCCCGATGAGGCTGGAGCCGCGCAACACTCCCGGATGCACGTCATGTGGAGAACCGGTAAGCCGGACGGCGATGATCACCTGAACGACCAGCGCCACCAACACGAGCAGTGCTACGACGGCGTGCCAGAGGCGGGCAATCACGCTCCGCACACTAGCGAAACCCCACAGCAACCTGTCAACACCGCCGACGCTGCCAGTGCTGTCCCGGTCCGCTGAGGTTGCCCACATTGCCAGCAACGAGGGCAACCTCAACGGGGAAGGGCCCAGCAACGAGGGCAACCTCAACGGGGAAGGGCCAGCAACGAGGGCAACCTCAACGGGGAGGGCCCAGCAACGAGGGCAACCTCAACGGGAGGTTAGAACCGCCAGCGCGTGGCGCCTCCTGGATCGACGGTCGCCAGGGCGGTGGCGGCGCGGGCCTCGATCCGATACACGAACCAGGGCGGGCTCCCCGCCGATGGCGCGTTGAATTCGGCGGTCAGGGCCAGGCCGGAGTCGTCCACCCGCGCGGGCCAGCCCTGCTCGTTCCAGCGCCGGGCACGTGCGGCGACGGTGGCTGGGTCGGTCACCCGACGCGCGTCCCCGTCGATGACGAGGTCGAACTGGTCGGTGGCCACGCTCAGTGCGCAGCGCGAATCCAGCGCGATGTTGCGGCCCTTACGAGTCGATTCGCCGGACTGGAACCAGAAGGCACCGTCGGCCCAGATCGCGCCCACAGCGGTCACGTGGGGGCTGCCATCGGGGTTCAGGGTGGTCAGCCAACAGGTGTGCCGGTCAGGCCCGCCGGTGGACGGGGCCTGCGGGAAACCCTGATCGAGGCGCGACTGGACGGCGGCCCAGTCCATGGTCGGCAGGTGGTAGAGCTCGGCGAGGTTCTTCGTATCCATGGAAATCCTGACCTCGCACCGTCGGAAAACTCATCGGTGGGCGGCTGGAGCGGACGCTCCGATCCCGCCGGGTAGGGGCCACGCGTCCGTGGTGTCCGATCGCGATGCCGCTTCCCGCACGACCACGCGGAGTTGCTTGCCGTTGTCCGGCAACGGGTAGGCCGACAGGGCACATGTCGCCATCCAGGTGAAGGCGACGTCCCGCCGACGCCGCTGGCGTTCATACCGGGTGCCTTCGTCGGCGCCGGCCGCTACTTCGGTATCGGCACCCACTTCGCCAGTACGCTGGCGTCGTTGCTGGCGGGCTGCGGGCTGCGGGCTCGCCTACGCCTGCAAGCGAGGCGCCGACCTGATCGAACGGTCGCAGGGTGCGGACCTCCAATCGTTGCCTATCGATGCCGGCCTGGTCGGCGGACAGGAGTAGTCATGATCTTCATTACGGCGAAGTTCCCGGTGAAGCCGGAGGATGCCGACCGGTGGCCCGAGATCTCGGCTCGGTTCACCGAGGCAACCCGTGGTGAGGAAGGCTGCCTGTGGTTCGACTGGTCACGCAGCCTGGACGATCCCAACGAGTACGTGCTGGTCGAGGCGTTCCGGGACGGCGACGCCGGCGCGGCCCACGTGAACTCGGCACATTTCACGGCGGCCCAGGCGGAACTGCCGCAGCACCTGGCGGCAACCCCCAAGATCGTCAGCATCTCGATCCCGCAGGACGACTGGTCCGAACTGGGCGAACTCGCCGTCTGAAGCCTGAGCGGTCTTCATCCCTTCCCCGCTAGGGCATGCGGGAGGGATGAAGGTCACCAGCGGCGCCCAGCGCGGCCAGGTCCCGCTCGGCGTAGAGCCGGTGCTGGAATTCCTCGTTGAGCACGGTGCTCAAACAGTCCGCGACCGAATAGCGGTCCGCGTCGGGGTAGCCCGGCCCCTCGACCGGTTCCGTCCGGGCCTGGAGCCGATCATCGGACAGGTCGTCGACGAGCTGCCGGACGGCGGCCGTGCGGGCCGCGCGCAGGGCGAGCACTTCCTCCAGGGACGGCCGAGCCTCCCGGTCGCGGGGCACACCCGGCCGGTCCCGCATCTCATCGTGCGGTAGGTCCAAGGCGCTCCACGGCGACGCCTGCCCGAGGATGGTGCGGAGGACCCAGGCGTCGGTCGCGAAGAGCAGGTGACGCAGCGTCTCGATGAACGACCACTCCCCGTCCACCCGTTCGTGCAGTTGTTCCTCCGGCAGCGTCCGCGCGCGCTCGACGGTCTCACCCCACAAACGCTCGAGGATCTCCCACGCCCGGCGATAACCGGCCGGGTCCTCGGGGCGCATCGCGGACCGGTCGGGATGGCGGCGGTCCAGCTCGGCATCGATCAGCGGGCCGATGTCCACGCCGTTGACGCTCACGTTCTGAATCCATCCGGTGATCTGGACATCGACCAGGTCGGCGCTTCGGATGACGGCTCCGCTGAGATCCACCGCTCGCAGCCGGGCGCGGCTCAGATCGGTGCGCCAGAAGCGGGAACCGGCCAGGGTTACATCGGAGAACCGGGCGCCGGTCAGGTCCTCGCCCCGGAATTCGCGGGTGTGCTCAGCCATCCCCCCAGGGTGGCCGCCGTTTCGCCATTTGTCACTGGCACGCGCGCTGCCCGCCTGCGGCGCGCTGCCCGGCGGCCCGCTGCTGAGGACCACCGCGTTGGCCGGACCCCGAGCCGTCGATTAGCTTGAGGTTCGGCCAACGGATCGGAGATTGTCATGGCACGGGTAGTCGTCACGGGTGGTTCGGGCAAGCTGGGACGGGCCGTGGTCGCCGACCTTGCCCGGCACGGGTGGGACGTGGTCGTCTTCGACCGGTCGGCACCCTCCGGTCTGGACGGCGAGATCACCGACAAGGTGACCTTCGTGCCGGTCGATCTGACCGACTACGGTCACGTCCTGGACGCGATGCTGGGTGTCGAGGAACGATACGACGCAGTCGATGCGCTGGTGCACCTGGCGGCGATCCCGGCGCCGGGTCTGGTCCCTGACCACGCCACGTTCGCCAACAACATGAACTCCTCCTTCAACGTGGTGTCCGCCGCCCGGCGCCGGGGCATCAAGAACATCGTGTGGGCCTCCAGCGAGACGGTCCTCGGGTTGCCGTTCGACACTCCGCCCCCGTACATCCCGGTGGATGAGGAGTACCCACCGCGGCCGCAGAGCACCTACTCGCTCACCAAGACGCTGGAGGAGACGATGGCCGTCCAGTTGTGCCGTTGGGACCCGCAGCTGAAGATGATCGGTCTGCGCTTCTCCAACGTGATGGACGTCGAGGACTACGAGCAGTTCCCGTCCTTCGACGCCGACCCGATGCTGCGCAAGTGGAATCTGTGGGGCTACATCGACGCGCGGGACGGGGCCCAGGCGGTGCGCCGGGCTCTGGCCTACGCGACACCCGGTGCGGAGGTCTTCATCGTCGCCAACGCCGACACGGTGATGTCGCGCCCCTCGGCGTCGTTGGCGGCCGAGGTCTTCGACGGTGTCGAGGTTCGCAAGGAGCTGGGCGAGCACGAGACGATGTTGTCCATCGACAAGGCCCGACGCCTGCTGGGCTTCGCGCCGGAGCACAGCTGGCGCGATAGCTGAGCCGGACGTTGGCCGCCCCCGTGGTCAGGCGGACACTGGGTGGGTGGACCGGAGTGAACTGCGCGGCTGGATCGAGGACGCTTTGGCGCGCCACGAGCGGGACTGCCTGGAGCGCGGCGAGGACGTCACGGGCAGCACGGTCGCGGAGATCATCGATGCCGTGTGGGGTCGGCTGCCTTTGGAGGTTCGCCGGGCCACGACACGCACGGACGTGCAGGCGAGCCTGACCATGTTGACGGTGCGGCGCGGGCTCGGCGTGCGGACCGGCGCCTCGCACCGAGCGGCCCTCGAGGGCGACGACCCTCACCACCGCGGGCTCTGAAAGCCCTTCGGTATCGAGCCGATGTCGTCGAGCTCGCCGATCACCGAGCGCATGGGTGGGTCTGCAAGCCCGGCAGGGGGTCGAACATGCTGGTCAGGCGGTAACGACCCGGCTGGGAGATCCACATCTGCACCCCATCGGCCGTGGGCTGGATGCAGCCCACGGCGGCCGGATCCAGATTGTCCCGCTGCAGGACGAGATAACGGGAGTAGTTGACCCGCACCGTCACGCTTCCAGGATGGTCGACGAGAATCGCGACGCCGGTCGCATCGATGCCGAGGGTCGTCGCTCCGATGATGAACGGCGCCGGGTTCGACACCCGGTACAGCGTCCAGTTCGCTGAATGCCATTCCTCGTGAAGGTAGGGCAGACCGGCGCCGACGAGCTGGGCCTCGGCGCGGGCGGCGTAGTCGAGATCGGCGTTCGGCACAGCGACCCAGGAGACCGCCATCCGATCGAGCCAGCTTCGGTAGGTGGTGGCGTCGAGGCCGTCCGAGTCGTAGAAGAGCGGGTTGTGCGCCCGGTCGGCCTGACGGTCCCAGCCGCGAGCCAACGGCACCGATCCGGCCAGGTAGGCGGCAGACCATTGACTGCTCGGTGCGAGCACCTCCAGTCGTTGGCCGGTCGCGGACGCACCCTCGAGGCGCTTGTCGGTCTGCAACTGCGCGAGCAGCGGGGCGTAGAACCGGGCCTGCGCGGACGGGACGTCGGCTTTCGCCAGTTGTTCTACGAGATCGGCCGCCGGCCACACGGCGACGAGGACCGCCGCGACGATGCGCCAGCGCAGGCGGGCGCTGCCGGTGAGCGCGAGCGGGACCGCGAACACCCAGGCGATGCGGGCGATGTTGCCCCCGATGGCGGTGGGTACGGCGAGCAGCACGACCATCGCCGCCAGGACGAGGAGTGCACCCGTGCGGACGCTGGGAGCCGGCCTGGTGGCGATCACCGCGGCGCAGCCGATCGCGGGTGGGATCGCGTCGGTCAGTCTGAAGGGCATCTGCCCGGCGCTCGGAAACAGCAGGTACATGCCGACCGCCACGACGGCCAGCAGCCCGCACAGCATGGCAACCTCCCTGCTGCGTCGGCTCAACCAGAGGGCCGCCAGGGCGATACCGACGAACATGCCGGCCAACGGACTGGCCAGGGTGCTGGCGACGGCGAGCAGGGCGGCCCACGCCCACGCGCGACGGTCCACCGCGACCAGGCACCACAAAGCAGCCGCCAGGCCGACGGCGAACGTGGTCCGTCCGGCGACGACGTCGGCAGCCTCGAAACCGACCGCGGTTGCCGTTACCAGTCCGGGTGCGGAACTGTGCCGGGCCAGGCGGGCGGTCGCGGCCGCGCTCAGCACCAGCGCGAGGGCGCCGGTCAGAAAAACCCCGAGCCTGGCCATGATGGCCGGGACGATCACGCTGTAGGAAAACGTGGTCAGGCCGCCGTACCAGGACGTCCACCACGAGCTGCCGATCCCGCGCAGGGCGGCGGCACTTCGCGCCTGCTGGGCCGCCAGGTCCGGTGACCGTGGCGACCATGCGAGGTAGGCGAGCGCAACGAGGGCCGTGGCGACGGTGGCGGCCAGGACCGGGCGGCCCCGCAGGACGACGGCGAAGCGCGACCGTCCCGCTTGGGCCGTACCGTCGCGGCGTACCTCTGCCACCTACGCTCCTCACGTCCGGCTGCCGACCACGAGCTCGGTCAGAGATCGATGCCGATTATCGGCGCCGTTCATGTGAGTACCGCCTAGGTCAGCCGGCCCGCTGCCTTCGCGGCCGCCTGCGATGCCCACGACCTGCTGCGAGCGACGGGCCTCGGTGGGAGGATGCAGCGCAGGACGGGTTACCGGGTCGGTAGCGAGGCGGTCGACATGGCGAATACAGGCATTCGCGGACGGGCTTCACACGCAAGCACAGCTGCCCCGCGGGCCGTCCACGCCTGGCGGTGGCTGCTGGCGCCTGGTCTGCTGGCTTTCCTCGTCTGGCTCTGGGGAGGTTACGTCCTGAGCTGGAAGTGGACGGGGCTGTCGGGCTCGGTGAAGCTGTGGGATTGGCTGCAGGTCCTGGCCCTGCCGGTGGCATTGGGACTGGCCCCGTTGCTCATCGATCGCCGACGGCACTTGCGGCGGGTCCACCATCTGTCGGCAGCCGGGGGGCTGATCGTCTTCGCGGGCCTCGTCCTGGCCGGATACCTGGTCCCGCTGGGCTGGACCGGATTCACCGGAAACACGTTGTGGGACTGGCTCGAACTCCTGCTTCTGCCGTTGGTCGTCGCCACCGGTTCGCTCTGGGTACGCCTCGAACGCCAACGGGCCTCGACGGAGCCGGGCCGACCCCGTCCACCCCTGACGCGCCGCCGCCTCCTCGTGCTGGTGGTGGTCGCGGTCCTCGTCGTGGCCCTGGTTCTCGGCGGGTACCTGATCCCCTTGAGCTGGACGGGATTTCGAGGCAACACCGCCTGGGACTGGGTCAAGCTGATGGTTCTTCCCCTGCTGATCCCACTGGTGATCCTGCCGGTCTTGGCCAGGCGACTGGACCGGCACCTGACCAGCGCCGGTAGTTCCGCCGACCAATGACGTCGACGGGCATCGACCGTCCGGCGACTGTGGCGCCGAGCCGCCCTAGGACGCTCGCGACAGCCTCTATGTGGACGCGGACCTTGGTCGTGCAGTCGTAGCTGTTGTTAGTGTGACGGAGCCGAACAGCCGGCTGGACGCTACCTCCGGGTAGCCCTCTCCGAGGGGAGCGGGCTTGCGTAAGTCCGACCCGGACGTCGCTCCTGTCGCTCCTGTCGCGTCGGACCCGGCCTCCGTTCTCAAGTTCGGACGTGGCCGCCGCTGGCTCGGTGTGGCCTACCTGGCAATGGCCGTTTGCTACGTGGCCGCGCACTGGTCGAACCCTGCTGAAGCGACGACCTTCGGCGCGGCGTGGACGATCTTTGCCGGCGCCGCGGCCCTCATGCCGTCCACGCGAATCGACGCTGCCGGCGTCCACCAGGTTGAACTCAGGTGGGACCGTGGCCCTCGGTTCCGCAGGACCGTCGCGTGGCACGACGTGTCCGAGATCGTCCGGCCGCCGAAGGGTTCGTTGACGCCTGCGGTACATGTGCGCACTGTCGACGGCGAACTGGTTCGGCTGATGGCCGTGCCCGTGGATCGGGTGAGTGAGATCGCGGCAATTTCGGGAAAGCCCACCGTCACGGGGCCGCCCGAGTCAGCGTCGCCGCTTCCCGCGCCTGCGCCGGTCCCGGCCCGTCCAAGCGAGCACGAGGAGCAACGGAGGCTGGACGTCAGGTTCGCCGCCCTCCAGGCCCGCCAGCGGCAGCTCGAAGAGGGCATCCGTCGCCGACCGGCAGGCTGAGGAAATGCGGTGGCCCCGGCAGGGCCGGTGCGTAAGGATCAGATGATGACCGACGCGACCGCTCGATGGACCAAGGCCACGAAGTACGCCGACATGTGGATCGATCCCGGCGAGGATCCGCGAGCCAAACCGGCAACCGGAACCGACGAGCGCAGTGTGCTGCTGGACTACCTGAGTCGATACCGGCTGACCCTGGAAATGAAATGCGCCGACCTGGACGCCGCGCAACTGGCCAGCCGGTCGGTTCCGCCCTCGACCATGTCGCTACTCGGGATGGTGCGTCACATGGCCGAGGTGGAGCGCTCCTGGTTCCGGCGGGTGATGGACCGCCAGGACGCCCCGCCGCTCTACTCAACCGACGCGGCGCGCGACGCCGACTGGGACGGTGCCGTCGCCGACGAGGCCGTGGTGGCCCAGGCGTGGCAGGCATGGCGCGATGAGGTCACCTTCGCCGAGGAGTACCTGGCGCGGACGCCCGACCTTGCGACTATGGGCGACCGTCACGGGAAACCTCTACCGCTACGGGACATTCTCGTTCACATGATCGAGGAGTACGCGCGTCACTGCGGGCATGCCGACCTGTTGCGCGAGTGCATCGACGGTCGTATCGGGCAGTGACGAGGGCGGCGTGGGCGGGCGATCAGCAGGCGGGATCGGTGCGGGATCCCTGCGGGATCAGCGGGCGGGATCAGCGGGCGGGATCAGCGGGCGGGATCAGCGGGCGGGATCAGCGGGCGCACGCATCCGCCAGGCGTCGGTGACGAGTTCGGTGAGCCGGACGGTGTCGACTTCGCTCAGCCGCAGCATGACCAGCGGCCACCCGTCGTAGGCCGGGGTGGTGAAGAACAGATCGGGTTCCCCTAGCAGCAGAGCCTGCTTCTCGGCCTCGTCACCCACGAACAGCACGGCGATATCGGAGCGGATGACACGCCGTCTGCCCGGAACCCGCTCCGGGTAGGACCACACGAACCCCTTGTTGTCGACACGGAAATCAAATCCTTCGCTGTCGATTTCCACCGCGCGCGGAAGGGAAAGGGCGATCCGGCGTACGTCCTCGGCCTCAGCCACGGCCGTCGCTCTTGATCCTCGGCAGGTCCAGCACTCGGACAGCCTAAGTCCACGGCAGCCGTTCACGGGTCCGGTTCTGGGCCTCTTGTGTCGTCGTAGGCTGGGTTCATGAACTCGGCACTGCGCGGTCTGGCCGGCCGGGTCCGGTGGTGGTGGCCCCGGCAGCGGCACGCTCTGCTCGACTTCCTGCTGACCTCGGTCATCGGTGCGCGCTGGATCTCCCGGACCACCCGTCCCGCCCTGCTCCGGGCCGTGGGTCTGGACGTGAGCAAGAACGTCACCTTCGAGTCCGGTGTGGTGATCCGCGCCGGCCGGGCTCTGCACGTCGGCCCGTACTCGTTCGTCAACACCGAGTGCGTGCTCGACCTGCAGGAGTCGATCACGATCGGGTCGAACGTGCACCTGGCGCATCGGGTCATGCTGCTGACCGTCAGCCATGAAGCGGGCGGCCCGCAACGACGGGCCGGTGATCTCGCGGCCCGCCCGATCGTCGTCGAGGACGGCTGCTGGCTCGGCGCATCCGTCGTGGTCCTGCCGGGGGTGCGGATCGCGCGGGGATGCATCGTCGCGGCCGGCGCGGTCGTCGTGGCCGACACCGAGCCGGACGGCTTGTACGCGGGAGTCCCAGCCGCTCGCGTGCGGGAGCTGTCGACCGCCTGACGCGGTGCGCGGGCGAGGTCGGCCTGATGCACATACTGGATGGCATGACCCCGAACAGTGACAACACCCGACTGCCCGGTAGCCGGTTGCTGCACCGCATCGACCAGCTCGCCTCCCGTCCCGCGATTGCCGTAGCCGTTGTCGTCGCGGACGGGCTGTGGGTGATCTACAGCTCGGTGATCGGGTTCCCGAACCGCCTCGAGACGGTGTTCCAGACACTGGTGGCCGCGCTGACCCTGGCGATGGTGTTCGTGATCCAGCACACGCAGTCTCGGCAGCAAGTCGCCACTCAGCGCAAGCTCGACGAGATCCTGCACGCCCTTCCCCGGGCCAGCAACCGTCTGATCGCGCTGGAGGACGGCTCGGACGAGGCGCTCGGCACGGCCCAGCAAGCCCACCGCGAGCTGCGGCGCCAGGCGGTACGGACTTCGCACCCGGACACCGAGGATTCCGGCGCCGCCCCGAACTGACGGCCACCGTTTCGGCGGGGTAAACGGCTGGCTAAATCGAAACGATACGGTTGCGTTTCGAATTGATAGTGGTTACTGTCGGGCGATGTGGATGCCGCCTCCGTTTCTCCCGATGATGCCACATCGGCGCAGCCAGCGCCGACGCGTGGCACGCCGGGCCGCAGCCTGGACAGCACGAAGGACCCGCTGATCCACGACGCGGCGATCGAGCTGATCGCCGAGCTCGGTTACGAACGCGTCAGTATGGAGGCCATCGCCGCCAGGGCCCAGGCCTCGAAAGCGACTCTGTACCGTCGCTGGCCGTCCAAGGCCGAACTCGTGGCGGACGCGATGAAGTGCCGAATGGCCACCGATGAAGTCCTCCCCGACACCGGCGATGTCCGGGAGGACCTGCTCAGTGGCTTGCGCCGGATGACCAAGGACATGGCCGCGCACGACGTCGCCCTGACCGTGGGTCTGATGAACGCCATGCGCAGCGATCCGGAACTGGCGCGGGTGATTCGCGAACGGATGTTCGACGTCAAGCATGCCGCCGTGCAGGCGTGGCTGCGGCGCGCGATCGAGCGGGGACAGCTGCCCCGCACGGCCGACGTCGAGCTGTTCCAGGAAGTGGCGCCGGCCATGGTCTTCATGCGGCTGATGGTGACCGGCCAGCCGGTCGACGAGGTCTTCATCCGCCGCATCGTCGACGACGTGCTGTTGCCGCTGTTGTTCAGAAACCCCACCGACCCCCGAATGCCCGAAGAAAACCCGATAGTGAACGGACACCCTCATGAACTCTGAGTTGGAACTCGATCCGCCCCTCGCGGTGGCGCAGGACGGGGCCTCGACGGCACCGGATCCGAAACGTTGGATCGCCCTGGCCATCATCGCGGTATCGCAATTGATGGTCGTGCTTGATGCATCGATCGTGAACATCGCTCTTCCGAAAGCCCAAACGGCGCTGGGCATCTCCGACGTCGATCGCCAGTGGGTCGTGACGGCCTACACGCTCGCCTTCGGTGGCCTGCTGCTGCTCGGTGGCCGGATCGCCGATTTCGTCGGCCGCAAGAGGATGTTCCTCGTCGGGCTGGCCGGTTTCGCAGCCGCCTCCGCGCTCGGTGGAATCGCGCAGAACGCGGCCATGTTGTTCGGCGCGCGAGCCCTTCAAGGTGCGTTTGCGGCTCTGCTCGCCCCCGCGGCGCTGTCGCTGATCACCGTGACCTTCACCGAGACGAAGGAGCGCGCCCAGGCTTTCGCGGTGTACGGCGCAATCTCCGGTGGTGGCGCGGCAATCGGCCTGATCGTCGGCGGCGTGCTGACCGAGTACGCCTCGTGGCGCTGGTGCCTCGGCGTGAACGTGCCGATCGCGGCGCTGGCGGCAGTGGGCGCGATCTACTACGTCCACGAGAGCAAGGCGCACGGAGACACGAAGTACGACATCCCCGGCGCGGTGCTGGTGACCGGCGGCCTGGTCAGCCTGGTCTACGGCTTCACCGAGGCGGCCAAGACCGGCGTGGGCTGGCTGTCGGGATCGACCCTGTTCTTCCTCGGCCTGGCCGTGGTGATGCTGGTCGGCTTCGTCGCGGTCGAGGCGCGTTCGCAGAATCCCCTGCTGCCGTTGCGGATCGTGCTCGACCGCAACCGCGGCGGCTCGTACCTGGCCTCGCTGCTCGTCGGCGCCGGACTGTTCGCGATGTTCCTGTTCCTGACCTACTACTTCCAGGTCAACCTGGGTTACAGCCCGCTGAAGTCGGGCCTGGCGTTCCTGCCGTTCAGCGGCGGAATCATCGTGACCGCCGGGCTGGTCTCCAACCTGCTGCCTCGAACGGGACCGAAGCCGCTCATGGTGCTCGGATCAATCATGGCTGCGGTTGGCCTGCTGCTGTTCACCTCGATCAGTGACACGTCGAGTTGGCTCACCCACGTGCTGCCCGGCGAGCTGCTGATGTCCGTGGGCCTGGCGCTGGTGTTCGTGCCTCTTGCGAGCCTGTCGCTGATGGGCGTCGGCGATCACGACGCCGGGGTCGCGAGCGCGATGCTCAACACCAGTCAGCAGATCGGCGGCTCGTTGGGCACGGCCCTGCTGAACACCTTCTACGCCAGCGCGGTGACGGCCTATCTGGCCAGTCACGTGCGGACCCGGTCGGATCTGAGGACCCAGACGCCACTGGCCCTGATCCACGGCTATCACGTGGCGTTCTGGATCGGTGTCGGACTGCTCGCCGCCGCCAGCGTCGCGATCATCGTGTTGATCAACGCACGCCGGGATGACCTGCCCGCCGAGGGTGCGGTCGCCGTCGCGGCGTAACCGTCGGTCGAATTTCGGAGGCGACCCGCCGCAGACCATGCGGCGGGTCGCTCCCGAATGTTCGGACACCGGCACGACCGGTAGCTTTGGCCAATGTTGTACCGAGCTACCGAACTCATCGGCTACCCAGCGGTGCGGGCGTACTTCCGCCCCGAGGTGACCGGCGCCGAGCGCGTCCCGAGGGCGGGTGCGGTGATCATCGCCGCGAACCATCTCTCGGCCTCGGATGAGGTCTTCACCCCCGTCGCCGCACGACGTCAGGTCGCCTACTTCGCCAAGGCGGAGTACTTCAACCAGCCCGGTTTGCGCGGCCGGTTCGTGGCTCGGGCGTTTCGCGAATTCGGCCATGTTCCGGTGGACCGGTCGGACACCCATGCGGCCGCCTCGACCATCAAGACCGGCGTCGAACTGCTCGGCGAGGGCAAGGCCCTGGGCATCTATCCCGAAGGCACCCGATCGCCGGACGGCCACCTGCACAAGTTCCGTACCGGGGTGGCCAGGCTGGCCCTCAGATCGGGAGCGCCGGTGATACCAGTGGGCATCGTCGGCACCGACCGGGTGCTCATCCCGGGCGACCGCCGCTGGCACCGGCAACCCATCGCCGTGCATTTCGGTGAGCCGCTGGACTTCTCCGGACGGGCCGAGGACGAGCGGTCTTCCCCGATTTTGCGGGAGGTAACCGAAGCGGTCCGGGCCGCGATCCAGACCCTGTCGGGTCAGCATTACGTCGACAGCTACGCCAGCTCGGCCAAGCCCGGCGACTGAGACAGCGGTGCCTGGGACGGCGACTGAGACGGCGCTGCTTGGACGGCACGGCGGTCAGCTCGACTTGCGCCAGTTGACCTTGACGACGTGATCGTTCTCCTTCACCGGCTCGGACAGCGCCGCTCCGCCGGTGCCTGTCATCGTGATGAGCGATGCGGCGCCGATGTTGTCGACGTGGAGGCTGCCGCCGGCGATGCACTCGTCGAAGTAGCACGCCGCGTAGTCGGTGAGGCTGGCCACCGATCCGTTCACCGAAGGGCGCTCGACGATCCATTCGGCGACGTTGCCGGTGAGTGTCGTCCCGCTGGGCGCTGTGATGTCGAAGCGAGTGCCGACACCGGAGGACTGATTGCTGAAGGTGACCGTCGCGTGCGACGTGGAGTCGGCGCAGATCAGGCAGTACATCACGTCCCCCGGTGACACGGGCAAATTCCCGATGCGGACCTCGCCGGCGGGGTACCACTCCCACCAGGCGTAGACCTGGGTCGACCTGAAGATCCAGAGCTTGGTGACCTCCGTTTCGGTTCCGGCCTGCAGCACGTCCGGCGAGCCCCAGCCGTCGATGCCCACCCACTCCGAGGCGTAGTAGGAGCCGTCGTCGACGGTGTTGGGACTCGGGACGGTCCATTGGCCGCCCACGAAGCGGTAGGGCTTGTCAGCCGGGGAGAAGACCGCGGCGCCGGACCAGTTCGTCGAGGTCGCGTTGGACACGACGGCCTGCTCGGCGGCGGCGGTCGCCCCAGTGGCTGCCGCGGCGCCCCGGCGCTTCGGTGCCGGTTCCTGCCGCATCGGACCGTGACTGATGTGTTCCCGATGCTCGAACTCAGGCGTGATCCAGACCTTGGTCCGGCCCATCGCCCGCTCCCACAGCTCGCGTAGCTGCGGCTCCTTGTTCGCGTCCGGCCGGCGCGGCAGTCGCTGGGCGGCCAGCTGTCGTGCGGACGCCGTCATCGGATCGAAGGTGTCGGGCAGCGGCCCGAAGCCGCGAACCTGAAAACCTTTGGCGGTCAGGGTCTGTGGCACCGGAGTCGAGCGCTCGGCGGCGCGCGCCTTCGACGACTGGCGGGTTCGGGCGGGTGTGCGGTTCGCGGCCATGATTGCCTCATCCTCGGGTTCAGGGAAGTGCTGCCGTGATCGAGGAGGCCGGGAAAGGCGGGGCGATACCTGTTCGGGCCGACGCGCATGTGAGTCGCATGTGCTGTTAGCTGGCGGATCTAACCACTGTTACTCTGAAGGCTCGCTGCTGGTTTCCGTCCGGAGTCTGCTCATGAATGCTGTTGCCCTGTTCGTCGCGGTGTTCCTCGCGTGCACCGTCGAGGCCGTCGAAGCGACGACGATCGTCCTGGCCGCCGGGACGGCGCGCGACTGGCGCTCGGCGCTCAACGGTGTCGTCGCCGGGCTGGTGGTCCTCGCCGGAGTCGTCCTGGCGCTGGGCCCTGCGGTGTCTCACATTCCGATCGGCGCCCTCCGGCTGTTCGTCGGTGGTCTGCTGCTCGTCTTCGGGCTGCAATGGCTGCGAAAGGCCATCCTGCGGGCCAGCGGCTACAAGGACCTGCACGACGAGGCCCTCATCTACCAGCGTGAGCTGCAAGCGGCGCAGGCCGCCCCCCGTGAACACCGCGCCGGCATCGCGGACTGGTACGCGTTCACGCTGTCGTTCAAGGGTGTCGTGCTGGAAGGCCTGGAGGTCGCCTTCATCGTGTTGACGTTCGGAAGCAATCAGCACAACGTGCCGCTGGCCTCCGTGGCCGCCTTGTCGGCTGTCGTCGTCGTCGCCGGGGCGGGCTTTGCGGCCCGAGCGCCGCTGGCCCGCGTTCCCGAGAACACCATGAAGTTCGCCGTGGGAACGATGCTGACCGGCTTCGGCACGTTCTGGGGCGCCGAAGGTGCTGGTGCCGGTTGGCCCGGGTCCGATGCCGCCCTGCTCTGGCTTGTCCCCGCGATTGCGGCTCTCGCCCTCGGCATCGTCGCGGTGCTCCGGCGTACCCGGGCCGCCCAGGCTGCCGCGCCCCTGACCAACCGAGTGGAGGCCGTTCGATGAAGCGCATTCGCGCGTTCGTATGGTTCTGGTACGACTTCATCATCGGCGACGATTGGCTCGTCGCCGCCGGGGTGGTGGCTGCGCTGGTGGCGACGTACGCCGTCTCGCGGACCAGCGTGCCGGCGTGGTGGATCGTTCCGGTGGCGGTGGTGATCCTGCTGCCGCTCAGCCTCTGGCGCGCGAGCAGGCCCCGTTCGGACTAGCGGTCAGTGGCCTTCCGGCTCCTCGGCGTAGACCCGGTTGGCGTAGCGCTCCAGGGCCTGCTCGCACTCGTGCACGGCCCGCGCGGCGGCGGCCCGTCCGGAAGAGCCGAGGACGTCACGGGCCCGGACTTTGGCCAGCCAATTGACCAGCTTGGTGTGGTCGACCTCGTTCTCTTCCAGCTCGGCGAAGCTGAAGTGTTGCGCGGCGAATTCCTTGTCGATACCGGCCAGAAAGTCCTGGCACTTGTCGAGGATCTCCTCGTACTCGTCATCGCGGGCGGCCTGGAAGGCAGCCGTTGCCTCAGCCTGTCCGGCGAGCATCGTGCTGCGCAGCAACAGCGCGGTTCCGGACATGTCGAGAATGTCGTGCCGCAGTTTCAACAGAGCCCGCTCGGAGGCCTGGCTGAACGGCAGCGCGGCGGCGGAGTTCTGCAGGTAGATCGCCCCGAGGCCCTTGAGCCGGCGCCACACTGTCGCCCGCAACCTCGTCGGTTCCGAAGGAATCTTGTATACGAGCACCAGCCACTCCGCCGGTGAGGTTGCGCTCGTGCCGGCGTCGGCCGCGGTCTCTTGCGTCACCGGCTCAGTATGCCTAGGGCGGCATCGGGGCGGACCCCGATGCCGGCCCAGGCATAGTCCAGGGTTGAACCAGGGACGATCCCCCATGTGCCGAGCGGCCGTCCCGACGATGCTTGAGCCATCGAAGCCAGTGCGGCATCGGGAGCCACAAGCTCCACATCGAAGGGAAAGAAAATGGGTTCCATCCACGACCTGTTCCGCCGGCAGGGCCTGACTCGCCAACGCGAGGGCCGCATTCTCGGTGGGGTGTTTGCCGGGCTCGGCCGGCGGATCGGTCTCGAGCCGTGGCCCGCTCGCCTGCTGTTCATCCTGCTGCTGCTGGTGTTGCCCGGCACGCAGCTGCTGATCTACCCGGTCCTCTGGCTGCTCATGCCATTGGACGAGAGCCCGAAGACCATGCCCGCCGGACCGGCGCCCGCGTGGCCCGCGCCGTGATCGGTGGCAGTCCCCGGAGCCGGAATCGGGTCCGGGGACTGCCCTTCGTGATCGACGCCGGCTCCGTCGGGCCGGCGCGGCAGCTCAGTGCCGTGGCCGGTGTCGTCGGCGCGGCGGGCGAACTGTCCGAGACACATCGCGGACTCAGCTCCGCTGGGTGACTCGGATGTTGTTGCCGGACGGGTCACGGAAGGCCGAGTCCTTGCCGTAAGGCTGTTGTTCGGGCTTCTGGACGAAGTCGACGCCACGGCTGGACAGCTCCTCGTAGTCCTTGTCGAGGTTGTCGCTGGTGAGGAAGACGGTTCCGGCGAAACCCTTCGCCATCAGCTCGTGAACCTGCTTGTTGGTCTCGGCGTCCATGATCGGCGGTCCCGGGATGGCCATGAGCACGATCGAGAGGTCCGGCTGGTGCGAGGGTCCGACGGCGAGCCAGCGGAAGTTGCCCATCTCCGGAACGGTGACGTCCTCACGGACCTCCATGCCGACCTTCTTGGTGTAGAACTCGAGCGCGTCGTCCTGGTCATGGACCCAGAGCTGCACGTAGCTGACGTTGATCATGTCTTCCTCCATTTGGCGCGATGACTTGCGGTAGGAGAAGACTATTCAGCGCCCGATCCCGGCGTCTTCTCGAAACGTGCGGTTCTGCGGACGGCCGTATGCGCGCAGCACGCAGGCCGGAATGAGCGCCTGGTCGGCCGCCGGCGGAAACGAGGCCCGATACTGGGCCGGCGATTGCTGATGGATTCGAGTGAAGCTGGTCGTGAACGAGCCCAGGCTCTCCCAGCCGACGGCGAAGCAGATGTCGACGATGCTCATGTCGGTGGCCCGCAGCAGGCTCGCGGCCCGTTCCAGGCGCCGGGTCAGCATGTAGGCGTGCGGTGATTCCCCGAAAGCGCGGCGGAATTCGCGGCTGAAGTGTGCTTTGGACAGTCCCGCGGCGCAGGCCATGTCCTCGACCGTCAGGGGCTCGAAGTAGCGGCCGTCGACCAGGTCCTTGGCGCGGACCAGTTGCCGCGCGATCGGAAGCCTGCCCATGCGCAGAGTATGCCGAACGCGGCAACCGCCCAGCTACCAACGGTCACGCGTGACGCGCCCGGATCCGGTGAGATCACGCCGGGCTCCGCGGGGCCCGCTCGGCCGCCTGGGCAATGGCGTCGCGGACGTCGTCGGCGCGGCTGGGCCGTCCCGTCCAGCTGACGAGATTCCTTTGCACGGCCCAGGCCTGCGTGCTCTTCCGGCGATTGTTGCTGAACCAGGCGATCACGACGCCGCGGTGGTCGGGGCCGACCCGGGGCCGGACGAGCTCGAGGCGAACGGTGATCGAGCGGAACGGGTTGACCACGGTCACCGTAGTGGCGGTCAGGATGATCCGCGGCCGGAACGCCAACAGCCACGGGCCACCGACAGCCGACACCACCGCAGCGACACTGAATGCGAATCCGGCCACGCCGGCTGCATGCGAGCCGGCCTTGCCCGTTGCGGTGGCGGTAGCGGAGGCGGCTAGGAGCAGCCCGAGGCCGGTGGAGGCGATTCTGGCGCCTAGACTCGTTCTCCAGACGACCTGATCTGCCACGTCGACCAGTCTGCGTGAAGATCATCAAGAATCCGGGAGTGAGTGTCATATGACCCGGCATGTCGCTCGCGCTGGTCGTTTGGATCCCTACGGACTGTCCGAGGGCTGGGACGACGTGGCGGGCCGTCCGGTCCGGACCCTCAGCTCGGGGTCGTCCGGCGACCAGCCTGAGGTCGTCTTCCTGCCGGGACTCGGGGCGCCGGGTTACCTCGCCCCCTGGGCCCACCAGACCGCGCGCTGGACCCGGGCGACCATCGTCGACCTGCCCGGCTGGCGGGGCGGGCGTGCCCGGTCCTGCCCGCCGACTCTGGACGGCGTCGCCGGGGCGCTGGCCGGATGGCTGAGCGCCACCGAGCGCCGCGGCGTGATCCTCATCGGCCACTCGACCGGGGCGCAGGCCGCGCTGAGAGCGGCCTTGCTCGCCCCGGAACGGTTGGCCGGTCTGGTCCTGGCCGGGCCCACTTTCGACCCGGACTGTCGCCGCGTCGGTGCGTTGCTGCGGCGCACGGCCGCCACCCTGATCCACGAGATGCCGAGCGAGGCGCTGGCGGTGACGCCGTCCTACGTCCGCAGCGGAATCGTGGGTTTGCTGCGGTTCCTGCGCGACGGGCTGGGCGATCGGCCTGAGGACGCCGTTGGATCGGTGCCGGTGCCCCTGTTCGTGATGACCGGTCAACGGGACGGTTTCGCTCCGCCGCAGTGGGCCCAACTGCTGGCCCGCCGGGCGAGCTCCGACGTGCGGATCCTGCCTGGCGCGCACAACTTCTGTTTCCCGCATCCGGACCTGGCCGACGCGGCCGTGCGGGAATTCCTCACGCGGCGCCCTGCTCAGGATGTTTCGGTGGCGCCTGCCGGGGCGGAGGTCCTGCCGACGTTGCCCCCGAATCCGAACTCGTTGCCGTCCGGGTCCCGGTAGGTCACCTTGCGCACGCCGTTTGAGTAGTCCTGCTGGTCCGCGGCCTCCAGACCCCGGCCGGAGATTGCCGTGGTCCAACCGGTGAGATCGGTGACGAACAGCGTGTGCATCGCGTGGCCGGCATCTCCGGGCCGCGTTTCGATGTAGACGTAGCGGTGTTCGGCGATCTCCCAGACCGCCTCGCGGTCATTGGGGAAAAAGCTCGGCGCTGCCCCGAACAGGAGCTCGTACCAGGCCATCGCGCGCGGGTAGTCGCTGACGGCGATGCCGGCGAAGAGGTCGACAGACATCACTAGACGGTATCGTCCAGCGCGGGCAAATGGGCGGGTGGAAGACCCCGGGCCGTGCCCTGCTCAGAGGTCGCGGATACCCATCAGCGAACGGACCCCGAGGTCGCGTCTGAGCCGGCTGTCCTGTAGCGCGTCGACGATGACCGCCGCTCCGCACCACACCGCTTGCGCCGCGCCGACGATGGCCCTGACCGCCTGCGCCTGCCCTCCGGTGTCGATCCAGTCATCGACGAAGAGCACGCGCTGGCCGGCGAGCAGGTGGTCCCGGCGAGCCCCGAGAAGCAGCGTGCGGTCCTGATAGTCAGGGGGAGTGAAGGCAGTCAGCCACCGGTCGCTGTCTGCGGACCGAGCGGGGTCCTTGCGAACTTCGACCAGCCCCAACCCGAGATGGCCGGCGACCAGCGCGCCGAGCAGGGAGCCGCGAGACTCCGGCCCCAGCACCACGGTCGGCGCGGAATGAGGATGCAACGAGGCGAGCGCTGGTCCGAGACGGGCCAGGATGCTGCCGTCGGCCCACCATCCGGTCGGGTCGGCGAGATATCGTCCGTCGGTTCTGTCTCCACGCCACCGGAAGGCACCGCGGAGATCGTTTGCAAGCCGGGCAGCGTGATCTGGTTGCGGCCGCGGTCCCCTTCCTTGTCCGGTCACGTCCACACCCTTTCATCCGCGCGAGCAATGGGTCATCTGGACATGGCATTCTCTGCCGCGGACCTGCCTGGGGCACGTGTCTCGCTGCCTGACCCCCGTGCTGGGTCGCAACGCCTGACCGCCTGCGCCTGCCCGGGTGCCGTCGGTCCTTCTCGGGCAGACTGGTGCATGTGGTGGAAACCGAGGGTCTGAAGAGCGCTCGGACGCAACCGTCCACGGCCCGCTCCGCCCGCCCGGTCCGTCGGGTGCGGGCCAACCGATTCGTCAGCGGCGCGGTCCGGTGGCTGCGGCGGCTGCTCATCACCGGACTCGTTCTGCTGGCCGTACTCACTGTGGCTGCTGTGGTCTACAACCGAGCCAGCGACGACAGCCTTTCCGTACCGCCCCTCGACGCTCACGGCCACTACGTGAGGACCGGCACCCTGACCACCCACTACGAGCAGTGGGGGACGGCCGGATCGCCGATCGTTCTCGTGCACGGATTCCTGGAGTCGGGCTCGACGTGGGCGGCGACGGCAGCGCTACTGGGCCGCGGTCATCGCGTTTACGCCCTCGATATAAGGGGTTATGGCTACACCGAGCGGGTCGGGCCGTACACGCTGGACTCCGACACCGCCCAGCTGGTGGCGTTCCTGGCCGCGCTGCACCTCGATGCCCGCGACAACGCCCGTCCCATGCTGGTCGGACACTCCAGCGGCGCGGCCATCGTCGGCAACCTCGCCCGGCTGCATCCCGCGCTCGCCTCCCAGGTGGTCTTCATGGATGGCGACGGAACGCCGTATGGGGTGGGTCCCGCTTGGGTGCACCGCCTCATCGTGGATCCGTACGCCACCGCGGCGATCCGGCTGGTGACCCGCAGCTCGGGCATCGCGGCGCGCGCCTACCGCGGGACCTGCGGCCCCGGCTGCCCTCCGTTCGACGCCGAACAGTGGCTTCGACCGTTTCGGGTACCCCATGCGGTGAAGGGGTTGAAGGCCATTCTCAGCCGGCAGTTGATCGGCCTCACCTATCAGCAGGAGGCGGCGATCACGGTGCCGGCCGCGGTCATGTACGGCACTGCCGACAGCGAAATGACCTCGGCCCAGGCTGCTCAGACCGCGACGCGTCTGCACACCAAGAGGATCGTCGCCCTGGTCGGCGCGCACCACCTGGGCATGATCTCCGATCCGGCGCTGGTCGCGGCGCGCCTCAGCGACCTGGCCGCCAACGTCGGCTGATACCGGATCACGCAATGCTGCCGAGGAAGGTGAGGTACACCGTCGCGGCCACCAGCAACGTCCCGATGGCGAGGAGCGCCTTGCCGCGCAACTCGCGGGCGCTGAGCGCGACCGCCAACGGAAAGAGGGAGATGCCGTACCGGGGGGCCGTGGGGACGTACTGCTTGGTCACGAGATAGATCGCCACGACGAGTACGACAGGGCCCAAGGCAAGTGCCGCAATGGTCGCCGTGGCGAGCTCATCGGTGCGCAGCTCATCCGAACGACGACGCGAAAGGGCATTGTGCAGCAGCGAATAGCCGACGAACGCCCACACCAGGAAGAACGGTCCCGCACTGCCCAGGGGCGAGAAGAACCGGCCGGTCGAACCGATCACCCAGTCGACGTCGAAGCTGGAGGCGTTGAACGTCGACAGCGCGCTTGAGCTCGCGTAGCCGACGTGGTGGCGATAGCTCACCCACAGCAGCGAGGTGATCGCAAGCGCCCCGATCATGGTGGCCGCGGCCGCTACCTGACGGCCACGAGACTGGGTGCGGGGGATAGCCGGTGGGGCCACGCTGCGCGGCGCAGTCGTCGATTCGCTCTCGATCGGTACCGTCGCGGTTGCCACCGGGGACGTGGACAGCGCCTGCGTTGCTGATTCGTTCCGGGGCGATCCGTCCGCGAGCGGGGCGGCGACAGCCGGGCCGGCGGGTGCCAGATCAGGTGCCGATCCGCCGCCGGCTTCGGCACGGTCGTCGCCGTGAGTGGTAGAGACGGCGCTGGCGTGGCGGCGTCCGAGCGCCAGCAGCAGGAAGCACAGCCCGCCGAGCAGGGCGACGTTGATGTCGGACAGCTTGAACAGCGAGGCCGTGCATCCGCCGACCGCCAGCAGCCACAGTCCCCGGCCGGTCTTGAGCCAGTGCACCACGGTCAGGGACACGAATCCACCGACGAACAGGTCAGCGGCGTGCGGCGTGACGTGCACCCACTGGCTGGTCAGCCCGTTCGTTCCCCAGCAGGCACCGGTCATCAGCAGCGAGGCGATGCGGGTCGCGCCGAGTGCCCGGCACAACAACCAGACCGTCGTGAGCCCGGCGCCCGCCCAGACGATGCCGACCAGGCGGATCGAATCGATAAAGTCCCGGTTCAGGCCGGTGTGTCGGACCTCGTTCGCGACGACGGCCGTGGCCCAGTAGTAGGTCGGCGGGTCGATGCTGGCGGTGTTGCGGGTGGACGGACCGTGCAGCGGTTCCGCGCAGGCGACCTTGTTGGGCCGGATGTAGGGCGGAATTCCACGGCACGCCTTGTCCCGAAGGGTGATCGTGTCGAGGTAGTCGCCGTCCCGTACGACATGTTCGCCCCGTGCGATCTTGTGGAAGTAGTCGACGTAGACGAGTTCGTCGACCGGGCTCAGGCCCTTGTGGTCGCGCACGCTCAGGATGACCAGCGGAGCCGTGGCGGCCGAGAAGATGATGAACAGCGCCACGACGCGGGCGAGGCCGAACAAGGCGCGACGCACCCACGACAGATCGACTCTCATGCCTCGGCTGAGTCCGTCCGTGCGTGGCCGTCGGGCAACCCCTGGGACGTGACCGCCTCGTTGAGGGCGATAACCCTTGCCAGACTGGCGAATCGGCGCTCGATATCCCGGAAGTGGAAATAGAACCCCATGCTGGTCGCCGCGAACACGATCACCAGAAGGTAGAGCACGAGGTCTGTGCCTCTGGTCACCCCGACGAGCTCCGCGGCCTCCTGGGCGATACCCGGCTGGACGATCGACAGGATCGCCAGCACGCACAGCAACAGGCCGAGCAGTCGGGCACCGGCACGCAGCCCGACCCGGTAACGATTTCGGAAGCCCCAGACGACGGCGATGACGGAGACGATGAGCAGGACCTGAATCAGATTCATCGTCGCCGCCCCTTCAGAACCTGATGCAGCCAGACGTCGGTCGCGATGTTCACGGAGTTGATGGAGCGCTGGCCCTTGGCCCGGGAGTAGTCGGTGTACCGAACGGTGACCGGGTATTCGGCGAAGGCCAAGCCGCTTCGCTTGATGATGCCGAGAAGTTCGCTGGCGTAGGCCATGTCGTTCATCTGCAGATCAACGGTCGCTGCGAAGCGGCGGCTGAAGACGCGAAGGCCGTTGTGTGCGTCGGTGAGCTTGATACCGGTGGACAGGCGCTCGAACGCGCGACCCAGGCGAAGCAGCACACCACGCGATCGTGGCATGTCCTGTGCTGAACCGAGAAATCGAGATCCGATGAGGATGTCCACCTCAGTGGAACGGATGTGGTCGACCATGGCCGCTGCGTCCTCGGCTCGATGCTGGCCATCGCCGTCGAAACACACGACGTAGGCCGCGCCGTGGTCGAGCAGGGCGAATTCCAGACCGGTCTGCAGCGCGGCCCCGCCGCCGAGGTTGACGGGATGGCGGACCACCATTGCCCCCGCGGCCAGCATTTCGGCCGCCGACTCGTCGGTGCTGCCGTCGTCCACCCCGATCACGTTCGGGAAGTGGCCCCGCAATTCCTCGATGACCCCGCGGACCACGGACGCCTCGTTGAAGCAGCGGACGATCACCCAGACATCGAGGTTGTCCGTGCCACGCTCCGGCACTATCTGGTCCTTTCTCCGAGTCACCTGTGCAACGACAGCTTGAAGGTACGGCACCCGCAGGTACCGGCGGATTCGCTTAGGGCGGCATCTTTCACACGGTTTGATTGGGATTTCGTGTGAGTGTTCTCAGTCCGGCCTTCGTGTGAGGGGGCAGTGCGGGCGGGACGGTCCGCGTACCCTACCTTCGTGCCGCCTAGCGAAAGTGCCGACCCCGCCGGCAGCCGGGTCTACGGCCGCTGGCTCGCACGTCCCGCGTCGGTGCTGCCCAACGGCGCGCTGTCGGTGGGTGCCGGGCTGGCCCTGCTCGGCGTCACTTCCTATGTGTTTCTTATCGTTCCGGCGAGGCGCCTGAGCCCGATCGCGTTCGCCCAGCTCGGAGTCGTCTGGACCGCGTTGTTCACCCTGGGACCGGGGTTGTTCCTCACCCTTGAGCAGTCACTGGCCCAGCGGATCGCGGGCGGGGAGCCGGTGGGCGCGACCGTCCGCAGAGCGGCCGGGTTCGCGGCCGTGCTCGTGGGTCTGCTGCTCGCCACGGTGCTCGCTTGCTACCCGGTGATTTCCGCGCGTTTGGTCAACGGCAACGTGCCACTGCTCATCGCCACGGTCACCGCGTGCAGCATGCTGGCCCTGGTGCACTTGTCGCGCGGATTGCTGGCGGGTCTGGGCATGTTCGACGCCTACGGCCTGCAGTTGGGCGTTGACGGCGCGGTGCGGGCCGCGGGGGCGACGCTGCTGGCGGCTGGCGGCGTGACGTCGGTGACGGCCTACGCCTGGGTGTTGAGCGGGTCGCAGGTGACCGCGGTGGTCATCTCCTGTCTGCGCGCCCGAAGTCGGTGGCAGGGCTCCAGTCCAAGCAGGCAGCCGGTGGCCAGCTGGCGCGACTTCGGTCGGGGAGCCGGCTGGCTGCTGGCGGGCACCCTCGCGGCACAGGTCCTGGTCAACGCCGGCACGGTCGTCGTGAAGGCCTTCGCCGACCCGCAGGATCCATCGGCCGGTCATTTCCTGACCGCCGTCGTGCTCACCCGGCTTCCGCTGTTCCTGTTCGCGGCCATCCAGGCGTCGTTACTCCCGGGCTTCGTGCGGGGGCTGGCCAACGGCGAATTCCAGCGGGTGGCCAGGAGCCTGCGCCAACTCCTCGTGGCGATCCTCGCTCTTGGTGTGAGCGCGTCCCTGGTCCTGTTGGTCGCCGGTCCCCAGCTCAACCGGGCCATCTTCGGCCCGTCGTTCGCGGTCTCGCGGCAGCTCCTTGTCGCACTGTCGGCCGCGGCCACCCTGTACATGCTCGCGGCCAGTCTCAGCCAAGTTCTGCTCGCGTTGGAGAGCCAGCCCCGGATCGCCGCGGGCTGGTTCGCCGGAACCACGGTGTCTTTTCTCGCGCTGCTGCTGCCGGGAACGCTCGAGCAGCGGGTCAGCGTCGCCTTCCTGCTCGGCACGCTGGCCAGCGCGGCGATCTTCGCCGTCGAGGCGCGGCGTGGCCTGCACCGTGCGCCGGCTGTCGCGGCCCGATCGGCGGGCGGCGCGTGAGGGTCTCGGTCATCGTGCTGGCGTGGGGGGTCGAGCCCTACCTCCAGGCTTGCGTGTCCTCCGTGCTCGCGTCGCACGGCGTCGAACTGGAGTTAGTCGTCGTCGACAACGGCTCCCCCGCCGTGGCCGGCCTTCCGCCGTCCTCGCGGGTCCGGATCGTCACCGCGCCGCGCAACCTCGGCTTCGCCGGCGGCGTCAATCTCGGCGTCGCGCACGCGACCGGCGAGTGCCTGGTCCTGCTCAACTCGGACGCGATCATCCGGTCCGATTCGATCGAACGACTGGTCGACGGCCTCACCGACTTCGACGTCGTCTCCGGTGGAATCCGGATCGCCGACCGCCCGCAGTTGATGAACAGCGCCGGCAACCCGGTGCACTTCATGGGTCTGGTCTGGGCGGGGGGCCACGAAACGCCTGCGTCCCTTTTCCCGGACCGGCGTGCGGTGGCCTCGGCCAGCGGTGCGTTTCTGGCTGTCCGCCGGACGGATTGGGACGCGCTGGGGGGATTCCCAGCGGACTACTTCGCCTACCACGAGGACACCGAACTCAGCCTGCGCGCCTGGCTGACCGGCCGACGGGTGGGATTCGTCCCGGACGCGATCGCGGCCCATCACTACGAGTTCTCCCGCAATCCCGCCAAGATGTATCTGCTGCAACGCAACCGATGGCTGACCGTGCTGACCACGTTCCCGACGAAGGTGCTGTGGGCGGCGTTGCCGATGATGGTGCTGTTCGAGTTCGCCCTCGCCGGGCTCTCGCTGGCGCAGGGCTGGTTCCGGGGCTGGCTGCGCGCCTGGCTGTCCTTGTTCGGTCAGCTCGGCCGGATCAGGTCACGCCGGCGAGAATGCCAGGCGCAGGCTGTCGTTCCCGACGCGATGTTCGCCGGGCTGCTCACCACCGCCATCGATCCGGCGATGATTCCACTGCCCGCCGGAACCTCGCTCGTGAACCGGATCTTCGCAGCCTATTGGCGGGTCGCGCTGCGGTTGACCGGCGTGTGAGAGGGTGCGACCAGAGTGGACCCACTGATGGCGCATCGACGTGCACGACGGAGGATGAGATGACCGAGCAGCACGAACCCACCTCGGGTCACGACTACGCCGCGCGGCTGCAGCGGCTCGAAGGCGCTCGGTGGCGTCAGGTCCTGAATGTGCAGGCACCGTATCGCTGGAACATCCGCCGCCTCGAACTCGGCCGCACGCTGGACGTCGGATGTGGGCTGGGCCGAAACCTGGCCCACCTCGGTGGTAACGGCGTCGGCGTCGACCACAACGCCGAGGCCATCGGCGTCGCCCGCTCGAAGGGGCTGCAGGCCTATACGTCGGAGGAGTTCGCGAAGAGCCCGGCGGCCGTGCCCGGGTCCTTCGATTCGATCCTGCTGGCCCACGTCGTGGAGCACATGAGCTTCGAGGATGCGGTCGGTCTGGTGGGTGAGTACCTGCCCTACCTTCGCCCATCCGGATCCGTCTGTTTCATCACGCCGCAGGAGCGGGGGTATGCCACCGACAGCACCCACGTCCGCTTCGTCGACTTCGACAAGCTCGGCGAACTCTGCGCCGCCCTGGAGCTGAGTCCCTACCGGCACTATTCCTTCCCGTTCCCCCGGCCGGTGGGAAAGGTCTTTCCCTACAACGAGTTCGTGCTCGTCGCCAGGTCCTAGGACCGATCGGACTATCGAAGGATTCCGGTGTGGCCGAGAGAATAGCGCCCGGGAATCGGCCAGACTGCGAGGCCGTGCGGCCCTGCCCCGACCCGGATCTTCGCCAGTAGCGCTCCGTTGCGGGTACTGATTGCGTACACGACGTCGTCGTAACGTCCGGACAGCCAGAGGATCTTGCCGTCGGCGGAGACGTTGCCCATGTCGGGACTGCCGCCGCCGGGCAGTCGCCACAGGGCCTGCGGTTTGCGGGTCGACAGGTCGATGACGGAGATGCTGCCCTCGTCGCGGTTGGTCACGAACATTCGTTTGGAATCCCGGGAGATGTAGAGCCCGTGCGCGCCGTGTCCGGTGTGCTGGAATCCCTCGACCCGGAAGGACGAAGCGTTGATGAGGTAGATGCCGTTGGCCATCATGTCGGCGACGTAGAAGACCTTGCCGTCGGGGGCAAGCTTGATGTCCTGGGGCATGCCGTGAATCGCCTGATTCAACGGGATCGACTTGAGCAGGCGATGGCTGGCTACGTCGACCACGATCAGCTTGTTGCTGAACTCGCAGCTGGCCAGCAGCTTCCTGCCGTCGGCGGTGAAATCCATATGGTCGATGCCGGTGCAGGACGGGATCGACACGACGTCGTGCAAGGTCCAGTTACGCCAGTTGTAGAAGGCCAGTCGCGTGTAGGCCTCCTGCACTGCGATCGCGTACGCGCCGTTGGGTGTGTAGTACATGTTGTACACATCGTCGATGGGGATCGCCTTGCCCGGGCGCCCGGTTCTCGGGTCGATCGGAGTGATACCTCCCGCGCCGGGCCGATCCGCGGTGACGTAGAGGGTCTTGAGGTCATAGGACGGGACGACGTGCTGCGGTTCCTGCCCGCCGTAGAAGGTCGCGACGACCTTCAGGGTGTGCTGGTCGATCACGGAGACGTCGTTGCTGTTGGTGTTCGGCACGTAGACGTAGGCGGGATCCTTCGCGATCCTCGGACTGATCATCCCCGGACGGTCGGCGGCATAGACGTCGGTGGGGGACAACAACCTTGGCATGCCGGCCAGGCCGCCGGAGCCCGTGTCGGACGAAATGCCGCTGCCCGTGCCGGTGCCGGTGCCGGTGCCGGTGGGCGAGGGCGAACCGTGCCGGGCGGATCCCGCGCCGGCCGCGGCGGTGGATACTGACCCGGCCCCGTGCCGTGACGTCATCGTGCAGCCGGCGAGGGCAACGCACCCGGCGGCTACGGCGAGCCCAACCCGGATCGATGGCGCCGACCGGCGGGTCATCCGGCCAGCAATCGGCTGGCCGTCACGGGACGAAGCCCCCTGGCGGAGAGGTCGCGCAGGATCGCGGGCATCGCGGCAACCGTTCCAGGATGACCGAAATGCAGGCTGACAATCGATCCTGCCCGAGCCTGGGCCACGTTGGCTCGCACGGCGGCGGCACCGGGATCGGTGTAGTCCAGCGAATCGACGTCGTAGGACAGGCACGTTCGGTACCCCGCGGCGCCCGCGAGACCGAGGACATCGCGGGAGGCGTGCTGGGTTTGCGACGGCCGGAACAGTAGCCCGCCGGAGCCGACCAGCGATCGCAGCACGTCACGGCACCGGATGATCTCCGACCGAGCGGTCGCTGGATCGAGGCTGTTGATGTCGAGGTGCTGGAAGGTGTGATTGCCCAGCTCGTGGCCGGCGGCGGCGATCTCGCGGGCGACCGCTGGATTGCCGGACAGCCAGGTGCCGACGCCCATGACGGTGACGTGGACCCGAGCAGCGGCGAAGACTCCGAGCAGTTGTCGGGCGATAGCCGGATCGCCGGCGCCGTGGAAGGTCAGCGCGATCTGGTTCGTGCTCCGCGGCCCGTGGGTAATTTCGACGGCGGGTACGCCGGCCGCCGGAACCGGTGCCCGGCTGGGTATCGGCGTTGGCATCGCTCGGCTCGACGTTGCCAGCGAGGACGGCAGCGACCTCGACGTGGACGTCGTAGTGGCAGAACTGCCTGCGCCACCGGGCGAAAGCCCGGTTGTCGTTGTCGGTCCAGTGCCGTTGCGTACGGCGCGTCCACATGCTGCAGCTGACGCTCCCAGGGCCACCCCCAGACCGAGGAGCGCCCGTCGGCTCACGATCACGTACGGAAGCATCCCACGAAGCGGCGACCGGCAAGGTATGAGCCCGCAAGGTATGTCGACGTCCGGTACGAGGATGTCCGGAGCCGAGCTCCTCGCCGCGATCAGCCGCCGGCGGTGGAGTGGGGCGCGGCGTCGCGGTACCTGCCTGCGTCGAGGTCGTCGACGAGACCGGGATGTGCTGGGACCCAGCCCAGGAGCTCCCGCGTCCGGATACTCGACGCGGCCGAGTCCATACCGAAGAATCCGCCGATCCAGCCGAAGTGTTCGGCCGCACGGTCCGCGGCGACGGACTGGGCCGGGACACCCAGTGAACGCCCGATGGCCTCGGCGATGTCACGAGTGGCGATCCCCTCCTCATCGACCGCGTGCAACACCGAGCCGGCGGGGGCGGAGTCCACCGCGAGCTGGACAAGCGTGGCGGCGTCGAGTCGGTGGACGGCGGGCCAGCGGTTGCTGCCGTCGCCGATGTAGCCCGCGATCCCGGTGCGCCTGGCCAGTTCGACGAGCGTGGCGACGAAGCCTTGATCTCCGGGGCCGTGGACCGTCGGTGCGAAGCGGACCACAGCGGTCCGCACGCGGCGCTCGGCCAGTGACAGCACGAGTTCGCCGGTCGCAATCCGGGGATGGATCGTGGGATCGGGCATATCGCTTTCGGTTGCGGGATGGCCGCCACCGCCGATGCCGAGTACCCCCGAGGCCACGACGAGCGGGCCGCCCGTACCGGCCAGGACCTCGCCGAAGAGCTGGACCGCCCGTCGGTCGATCCGGGCTGCTTCGGCCATCTGTGAGAAGTCGTGGTGGTAGCCCAGGTGCACGACGCCGTCGGCCCCCGCTGCCGCCGCTCGCAGCGAGTCGAGATCGTCCAGGCTGCCTCGATGGACCGCGGCGCCCAACCCGGCGACGGTCTCCGCGGCGCGATCGGATCGGGCCAGGCCGATCACTTCGTGGCCGGCGGCGAGCAAGTCGGGAACGACAGCCGAGCCGATCCAACCGGAAGCTCCGGTCACGAAGATGCGCATAGCAGTACCCCTAGTCCGGACGGTCCGTGGACCGTCGTGCAGTGATGTCACTTGATGACATCAGCCTACACTGTCATGACAGACTGTGTCATCACTAGACTGCGAGCATGGGACGCTGGCAGCCGGATGCTCGTGGTCGCCTCGGTAAAGCGGCGATCGAGCTGTACGACGAGCGCGGCTACGAACAGACCACGGTCGCGGAAATCGCGGAGCGGGCCGGCCTGACCGCTCGCACGTTCTTTCGCTACTTCACCGACAAGCGGGAAGTCCTGTTCGCCGGGTCTGACGCCCTGGGCGCGGAGTTGGTCCGCGTCGTCGACGCCGCGCCCGCCACCGACGATGCGCTGACCGTGGTGGCTGCCGCGCTGACCAGGGTGGCTGTGCTCATCGGCGACGATCACGCATTCTCCGCACGTCGACAGGCGATCATCTCCGCGAATTCCGACCTGCGGGGGCGTGAGTTGACCAAGCTCGCATCGTGGTCGCGCACCCTTTCCGACGGGTTGCGCCGCCGAGGCGTCCAGGAGCCCGCCGCCAGCCTGGCGGCAGAAACCGGCGTGGTCGTGTTCCGGGTGGCCTTCGATCAATGGCTGGCAGGTCCGGCCCGGGCGCAGCTGACCGAGAGCGTGTACGAGTCGTTCGCCCAGTTGCGGGCGGTCTTGGGCGCAGGGACAGCGCGCGCCGATCAGTGACTCGGTCGATGACCGCCGACGGTTGAGCTTCCGGCGTCAGCCGCTACGAGCCCATCGGGGTCATCTGTGGCATGGTGCTCGAGGTCGGCACCGTCATGGCCGGGATCGCCCCCGGCGCGGTCAACATGAGAATGCCCAGCACCAACAAGACGGTTGTCGTTGCGTAGGTGGCGATCCGGCGCCAGGGCAGCGTCTTCTCGAGGGCGATCAAGCCGGCGACCACGGCCATCCAGACGATGCTCATGATGCCGAGCGCGAACAACGCGGCCATCAGCGCCCAGCAGCATCCAACGCACCAGGCTCCGTTCTTCAGCCCCATCCGGAACGCGCCCGGCAGGCCGTCCCGCCACGAACCGAGGAGAAACCCCAAGGGGCTTCGACACTTGCCGAGACAGACGTCCTTGAGTGGCGTGAGTTCGTAGAGCGCCGCAACGAGGATGGTGCCGCCGGCCACCCATTGGCCACCACGGTCCCAGACGAAGAAGTCCCCTCGCTCGCGGGAGGCGATTGCTCCAAATACAAAGGCGAATGCGCCCGCGGCCGTCCAGGTCACCAGGTAGCCGCCGGCGAAGATGAGCGGAGACAGCGGGGACCGTTGCCGGGTCATGCGGGAGTACAGGGCGATAGTGGGTGCCACGGACGGAAACATCATCGCCGCCATCATCACCACCCAGACCAGCAGGAACCAGCTCAGCCCACCGAGACTGGTCCACGGCCCGGCATCCATGCCGCGCATCTGCCGGGCGGTCCACCACCAACCGGCTACGGCGATGGCGAGCAGTAACGCGACCAGGCCCAGTCGAACCCGTGCCGCGGCGAAGGCAGAGCGAACCTCAACGCCATCGGCCACGCGGGTAGTCATCGTCGACGGCGTCGAGATCAGGCCGACCAGGCGAACTCTGCTGTCGAGAGCCCGGTCTTGGCCTCGTATTCGACCCCGAAGGCGTTGATGCGGGAGCGGCGCGCCTCGGCCATCGTGAGGTCGGATCCCACCGGATGGAACATCCCGTCGAAGCGAACCGGCCGACCGGTCTCGACTCCGAACGGCACGATGTCCTCGATCTCGAAGTCCATGACGTCGCCGACGCGGACGCTGTGCCGGAGCCCGTCGTCGGCGAACTCGATGCTCGCCCGCTCGACGCCGAGCATCTGGCCGACCAAGGGTGCCAGTGCCGCCATCGGACCACCGAGCTGGCCGCCAAAAACCTGCACCAGCTTGTCGAACTGCTCATCGCTGGCCCCGTCGTCGACGTAGACCCCCAGGCGCCAGTTGCCCTCGGTCATCACCTTGGGAGTGTCCGCTATCGCGACGACTTTGCGGCCGGCGATGTCGGTGCCGTCAACGTCACCTTCGCGGATGTTGAACGCGAGCGTGACCCGGCAGAAGTCATAGGTCGCGCCGTGATCCAGTGAGAGATTGCAGGGACACATGAGTTCGCAGGAACAGGTCTCTACGTAACTACCACGCAAATGCCACGACATGGGGGCCTCCCGGGGTTGGCCCCAGTGTCCAACCGAACTGGTGCATCGTCAATCACGTTGCGGCGGAAAGAGCCATGGTCTGCCGGTTCTCATCGCACCTTTTCCGGTCGTGCCGGATAAATCCGACGCGCGACCGACAGACAGACACCCTTGCGTACCCGACTCGACGCGTCGAGAATTTCGGCTGTGACGGCCGTCCGTTCGTCGCGGGTGATTTCCGACAACGCCTTGCGGGCGCGAAGCCATCGCTGGGCGTTGGACCTTCTGGGCGCATCCGCGTCGGCGCCTGGCCGTGAGGAATTCCTCCGTATCGTGATGCCAGGCCTGCACGATCTGTTGCAGTGTGACGAGGTCGGCTTCGCTGACGTGTCTGCCAGCGATTACCGCATTGTGTCGACGTGTGGATATCCCACGCCGATGAGCGATGTTCCCCAGGCGGCGCGATTGTGGCTGGCTCGGCCGCGCGACCATCCGTGGTTGGATCACCTGGCGCGGCACCGCGATCCGCACGCCGCCCGGCTCACCGATCTGATGCCCCGGGTCGATTTCACCCGTTCTCTCTATTACGTCGAGTTCTACCGACCTCGCAGATTACGCTTCGCCGACTTTGCCACTATCTCAACGGCCAACCATCGGCTGGTGGGCATTTCCCTCGGACGAGAACTGCGCGACTTCGGTCCGCGGGAGCACGAGCTTTTCGAACAACTCCGCCGACCGCTGGGCGGCATCTGGCGGGGGCTCGGTGATGGCGATGTGACCAGCCAGCTCGCTGCGTTGGCGGCCTGGGGCACGTCGCACGACGTGGCACTCACCCCCGCCGAGCTGCGGGTCGTCGGCCTGCTGCTCACCGGGCGGTCCAATCGCGCGATCGCGGCGGAATTGCATGTCTCTACCAAGGCGGTGGAACAGCACCTCACACGCGTGTACCGCCGTTTCCATGTGGACACCAGGATCCAACTCGCCCTTCTGCTGAAAGACGCTTCCTCCGCCGACGAGAGACCTGGCCAGGCGTCCCAATGACCCTGGGGATTTCCCTATATTCGACGTCGGCCGACCGCGCCTACACTGCCAGAATCAGACTGCTGGCCCGTCCGGCGGAGGCCGTCATGCGACTACGCATAGAGATGTTCCTGACCGCCGTTGCTTGTTTGCTCGCGGTTCTCACGGCCGCCGTCCCGGATTGGATCGAGGCCGCGTGGGGTGTCGACCCCGACGGGGGAAACGGCGCCGTCGAATGGCTGTTCGTCATCGCGTTCGGGGCCCTGGCGGTGGTGGCGGCGGTACTGAGCCGTCGGGAATGGCTCCGCACGCGGGCCGTAGGTCGCTAGCGACGTCCGAAGGGCGGCAGTTCTATGTCCATGACCTGGTCCCTGTACAACCGGCTCGGTATTCACGATGACCTCCAGAGCGGATCACGAGGGTGGACCGCCGGGCATGCCAACGACGTGCTCGAGGTCAATCCGGTCAACCTCCTCGTTGGTGCCGAGACCGGTGGGGTGTGGCTGTTGACGTCCGGCATCGGTCTGTCGCTGAGTCTGGATTGGCAGCAGAGCAATGTCCATTCGCTGGCGCACCTCGAGCAGTCGCAGCACTACTTCGCCGGCGGCTCAGGGGGCGACCCGAACGTGGGCAGCCTCTATGAGACGGACATCAGCCAGGACGTGCCGTTGTGGTCGCCGTGGCACGAAGTAGCTCTCCCACAAGGGATCGGCGGCGTCAACCGCATCGCCATCAGCGTCGCGCAACATGCGATCCTGCTCGCGACCACGACCGGGCTGTGGTGGTCTCGACTGCCGTTCGAGGCCTCGGACACCTATTCGTGGCAGCAGGCCTCCGGGCCGGTGAGCGGACTCGACGTCCAGGCCGTCGACATCGCCGCCGACGGCACCGTCCTGTGCTCGGCGAACAACGCGCTCTTCTGGGGGGCGTTCTCGACCCGCACGCCGGATCTCCTCACCCACGCGGCGACCGTCACCGAGCCGCCGGCTCCCAACGAGTTCGCCTTTCTGTGCCTGGCCTGCGCTCCCTCCCGTCCGATGCGGGCCTACGCTGGGGCGTCCCACTTCGATCCGGCCGATGGCGCCGGGGGACGGGGCACGGTGACCGCGGTGCTGCGGACCGACGACGGGGGCCGCACCTGGCAGCGCCAGGCCGCCCGGACGATGGCGGGATTCCTCACCGATCACAGCCAGAACGGCTACACCGGCGCCGTCGCCGTCCACCCGACAGACCCGGACACCGTCTGTTTCGGTTGGACCCTGGGACCGTGGACCTCCACCGACGGCGGTCGCACGTTCACCCTGTATCCCGGAATCCACCCGGACAAGCACAGCTATCGCTACAGTTCCGCCGGCCTTCTCGAAGCCAGCGATGGCGGCGTCGGGCGCTCGCTGGGTGAGGACCTGACGAGCTGGGACGGTTCGTTCAACCGCGGCTTGGCAAATCTGCAGTTCTATTCGACTTCCGGTCGTTACCAGGTATGGGGCGACTTCGGTATCAGCCCGACGGTGCCGGGCCTGATCGGCGGCGGCCTGCAAGACAACGGTGATGTGTACTGCGTGCGGTTCCCGAATGGATCATCGACACCGTGGCGCGTGGCAAGCTCTATCGGCCTGACTGATGGACAGACCCTCACCTTCCCGGCCACGACGACCGATGCCGTCGTCAGCTACGGGACCAACTACCGAAGCACCTGGAACGCCGACCAGCGCTCTCTCGACACCGCGGCCGCCGCCATTCCGATCGGGCAACCGCACGGTGGCGTGACCTCCAACGGGGCTGCTTTGCTCTCTGGACAACAGGCGTCCGTGTCGCATCCCGACTACCGAAACCATTCCGGGGAGACATTGGTTGCGGTTGCCGCCGACTGGGGGGACGGCTCCGCGCCGCACATGGGCGACATCTACGGGCTGTTCGCCACGATGCCCTTAGACAATCCGCACTGGGACTACCTCGGGCATATCCCGCTGCCGTCGGGTTCGGTGATCTCCGCGTTGGCCTCCCTCGACGGTCACCGTGTCTATGCGGGTGCGCGGGGTACATCCATCGTCTGGATGCTCGACACGGCTACCGGCGTGACCACACCCGCAGCTGGATTTCCTGCGGGAAGCGATTGGCTCAGCTACATCGCGGCGATCGCGGTCGCCCACGACTCCGATGGAAACCGCGAGCTGTACGCCGCACGGTCGACTCGATCGTCGGGGGCGGTCTATTCCTCGCCGGACGGCGTCACTTGGACGCAGCTCACCGGGCCGACGGACCCCGGTGTTGAAATCGTCGGACTGGTCGCCGACCCGACGACCAGTCCGGCGACCGTCTACGTCGCCGGCGTTTCCAGCGTCTGGGCGATCGACGTGCCGACCTCGACCTGGACCGAGGTTCGTGACGGTCTTCCCCGCGACCCGCACTGCGCGAGTCTCCGGCTCGAGGCGCGCCCGTCCGGCGAGGGCTTCTTGCATCTGTCCACGTACGGATGGTCGACGTGGTTCGCGCGGATCCACGACAACCCCGACGCGATGGTTCGCGACGATGTCGCCCGCTGGCTGAGTTCCCAAGGCCACCGCGACCGCGCCTCGTGGGTACTGAGCAATCTGCCGCCCACATTCGACCCGGCAGACTTCAAGAACGAACTCGATTTCCTGGGCGTCGAGTCTCGCCTGGGAAAGGCGCGGCTGGGAAAGTAGCGGATCTGCACGCGCCCTCGGACTCCCTCGCTCTGGCCCGAACCCGCCACCGTTGCGTTCCAGACGACCCGTTACACCTACGACGTCCGTGGCGCGATGTTGTCGATGACCGACCAGGCGGGCAACCTCTGGTCCTGGGTCACTGACCTACGGCTATGACGCCGTGGACCGTAAGACCTCAGAGTCCCAAACCACCGGCGGCGGTACCGCTAAACTCGCAGCGTGGTCCTACGACAGTCTGGCCAAGGGACAACTCGACACCGCCACCCCTACACGTCCTCGGTGTTCTACAACCCCGACGGCAGCATCGCCAACCAGATCGAAGTCTCCGGCGGCGCCTTGTCGCAGTTGCCGACCCTCGCGGGAGAACAGCTGCACTTCCGCTACACGGCGGTCGGGGGTTTGCTCGCGCTGAATGCGGGGGCCTCGTCGTATGTGGCGCGGGCGCAGTACACCGGCTTAGGTCACCTGGCTCAGTACACCCAAGGCTATGGAACATTGATCAACGTGATTTCTCGGCTACAGGCGACGTATGGGGGTTGAGTCGCATAGCGTCGGCAAGCACGGAGTCCAGGTCGAGTTTCTGCTTGCTGACGGCGAAGACCCTGACGGCGTTGACAACACCGACGCCGTTATCAAGATGCCGGACGGCAGGCGTTGGGGTGCAACCCTGATCACGGTCCGCGAGGTTGAGCGAATTCTGGCGCGGTGGAGATCGTCCGGGGAGTCAGCTGGCGGGCTCTACCTCCGCGTGCCGGACCTCATCCTGATGAGTGGTCCAGGCATCGAGCAGATGGTGGCCGCCATCGCCGACCTTGTGGAAAACGACCAGCAATTCGGCCTGACGCCGTTGGACTCAGCTGGCGGTGCCGAGGGCGGCGCGGATGCGGGCGTTGGCGAGTAGGCCGTCGAGGATGCGGGTGAGGGCTGCGCGGTCGGCGTCCTCGAGCGCGCCGAGGTCGGTGAGCCGATCGGCGAGCGGGTCGGTCGGTGCCTTGAAAGCTCGCCGCGGCGCGCCGTCGATGAGTAGGTAGTCGGTGGCTGGTGAGAACTTTCTTTACTGGTTCAAGAGCAGCCGCCCACGGCGGCTGCCAACCAGACCGGCTCCGCGTGGTCCGCTGACGCTCCCCACGCTCCACCGGCCCGGACACAAGGCCGCCTCAGCAAAGCAGCAGCCGTCCACCCGTCCTTGTCCTAGCCGCCCCGTCACCGAACCAGAGCTCAGCGGGTCGCAACGGCCACCGGCCCGCTGCCGCTGCCACACTGATCGACGTGACCAGCACCAAAAGCGAGCAGCTAGAAAAGCCGTCGGGGCTGGCCCGTCGACTGCTCGCGCTCCTCGTCGGGCTACTCACGACCATCGCCCTAATCACGTTCGGTGCACCAGGCGCAGCGGCCCAGAACGCCGTCGGGCCTCATCCTCAGAATTTGATCTTGACTATCGGGGTCCAGACCGTCGCAGCCCCGGAAGGCGTTGGGCTGCACACCCTCCAACTACGACCAATCGTGTCAGCTACCGGTGTTGCCGCAGAAACCGCGGCCGATGCCGGAGGATTCAGCAATAGCGCGCTGGAGTCTTCAGCGAATGCGATCGATCGCAACGGCTTGACAAGGGCTGGCCGTGCGCTCCAGAAGCATGGCGATCGCCCAGGCAGCGTCTTCCCGAGGTCCGTTGGAAGCGCAGAGGCACGAAACGCGCAGGGTCTGGGCCAGGTCAACGCGATACTCAACGACCCGAACAGGACGGTCGATGTGCTCGACAAGGTGATCAACATCTACGGCTCGAACGGGGCTGGCGTCCGCTACTCGGTCGGCGGCGACTTCATGGGATTCCTGGAGCCATAGACGTGGACGGTTACAAGCTGACGCTCGCGAGCGATGTCTTGGAGCGCGACGGGCTGGGGCTCGAGCTTTACAGCCCCGACGGAACGCTCATCGCTGAGGTATTTCGTGACGACGACTCCGGAGTTCGGACGTTCAACAGCTTTATGCCGCTGAACATCCGCCCAGAAGTGCTCACCTGGTTTCTCGATCAGGCTGCCCAGAGGCTCTGACGATGCGGTCGGTCCTTTTCCGTCGTCTGGCGGTCGTGCTACTGGGCGTGCTGGTGGTGGGCGGACTCGCAACACGACAAGCTACGGCTGGGACTGCGCTACCGCGAGTCGGCCTGGCCTCCGCGAGTCAATACGCGGCAACGGCCTACGGCTACGACACCGCTGCTCACCACTCATCGGCGACAGGTGACGAGCGCGACTTCGGCGGGACCGCGATCCGCACATCCGCCCGGGCGGTGGCAGCCAGTTTGGGCGATTCTTCGCTTGCGGCGTTCGACCTTGTTGCCGCAGACACCGCAGACGATGCAGTGTCCAACCTGCCGAAGCTTGGAGTAAAGCCGAACTTCACGAATCCAGCAGAGTCTCCGGGCACAGGCTGGGAGTGGAGAGGAACGGGCGACCCCGGTACGTCCAAGGGGTCTTGGTACAGCCCGAACACCGGCGAGAGTCTGCACCCGGACCTCGGCCATCCTGGCCCGATCGGTCCGCACTACGACTGGAAGGCACCAGATGGCACCACCTATCGGGTCTATCCCGACGGCACGGTGGTCCCGAAGTGACGCAGATCGGGTTGGCACCGATCGACCCCGGGGCGGCGGCGGACTGGGTGCGCGGCTCCCTCGCGCATGGTTCGGACCTGTCGATGCTGATAACTACGCGACTTCCAGATCTGTCTATGGGGATCGTCATTGGCCCACCGTCAACAGGACTTCAGGCGCTCGATGATTTCGGGCGCGGTATTAGGAGCGGCGATGCAGACGCTGTCGTCCAAGGGGCAGTCGAATCGATGGCGCGAGCCGGAGCAGGAACGCTCGTTGTCGAGGATGATCTCGCGCGCCGAGGCGATGCAGGTTTGGCAGTTGACGTGGCTTTCGTTGGCGACCGCGTGGTCCGTTGGACGCCTCTAAACGAGCCTGCGGTTGCGGTGCGCCTCCTTCGAACAGGGTCGTCCGGCTATCCGTTGAACGCGTTTGTCTGTCTTCCAGCTCCGACGGACTTGCCCCTCGGAGCTGGTTACGTACTGAACGAGTCGGACATCGCCGTCTTGGCCGAGAAAGTCTGCGCTGTGATCACATCTGTCTACGACGCTGAGTCGTTCGTCATTCTCGCAAGGGCGAACCTCGGGAGCATCACCGCGTGAAACGCCTGTGGTTTGTCATCGCGTGGCTCTGCCTCGTCGTCATTACTTTCGGGCGCGCCGACGCGATGGCTCACGGAGTCGGCGGCTCGGGTACACCTACGACGAAGTCAAACCAGAGCTATCACGCGACCGCCCAACTACCGTTGAGAGCGGCGGGCGGGGCTGAGCGAGGCGCATCCGATCCCGCGCCAGGTGCATTGAGGATCGGCCGGTCTTCATGGCAGGTTGCGCCGCTTACCCAGGGCTTTGTTGCCGCAGAAAGCGCGTTGCCCAAGCTGACGGGCTCATTCGCGGATTCGTTTGCCGGCGGCAGCTATACGACACAGACATTCAAGGCAGGCACTACCTTCTACCGAGCCGAAGGCACCGATCAAGGCATTGGATCGTTCTTCGGGCTCGCCAAGCCGTCGACGGCCGCCGACGCCGAGAAGATGTACAACCTTGCGAAATGGAACAACGGCGCCGATGTCGTTAGTACCTATCGCCTAACCCAGGACACAACTATGTATGTCGGCGATGTTGCTGGCGGCACAGGGCAACAAGCGCTGCTCCCACGTGGCAGTGGCAATGTCTTTCAGCAGGTTGGCCGGGAGCCGCTACCATGACGATGTCATCGCTGACCGACGTCCTGACGGAGATCATCGATCTACTTGGGCAGAGTGGTCGCCCGGATAAGGCCGCATGGCTCCAGGAGCGAAAGCTGTTGCTTCAGCGTTCTGACGTTACTGACGACGCACGTGAACACGTCACGACTGAGCTGCACGCAGTTGTGCTCGGCATGGGCGGACTCATGGACCTATCGCTCGCCCCAGAGCCGGGATCGTCGTTCACAGCTGCGTCGGCTCGAGAGCGGCTCGACGCCTTGGGTGACACTCTGTACGACCTGACGCGGTGACGATCTGATGCACCGGGTGAGGATCCTTGCAGGACTGCTGTTGGCGTTCACGCTGACGTTCACGGTGACACCTCTCGTGGCGAGCGCCATGTCGCTGCAGCAACCTGGCGCTCCGGTGGCTACAGCTACGACGCCACAGGCCACGTACGACCTCGCTTCCGAATATTCGGCTGCGAGTGCGTCTGACGGCATCCCTCCGGTTGCTGAGGCCGCAAGGGCGGGCCGGGTGGTAGGGCGTCAATCGTCAGCCGCTGGCCGCCAATTCACGCTCTTTGTTCGCCGCAGAAACAACGGCCATCGAAACGCCCTACGGCGTAGCTGCACAATCGACGTCAGCCGAGGCAATGGCAGCGCGCGATACGGTGAGTAATGGCGCAACGTTGTACAAGGGCATTCGTACAGGTTCGAGTTTGCCGCCGGGTGAATCGCAGTTCTTCGCGCTTGAGGATCCCGCTTCGGCAGGTTATGGAGCGCGTTACGGTATTCCGCCGCAGAATCTTCCCTTTGACTCTGTAGTGCGGGGGACATTGCGGCCTGGTGCCTCATTCATTACTCGGGAAGCTCCTGGCGTCGGTCCTAATGGCGGCGGTGGAATTGAGGTCGTAATATATCCTGGTGACTTCGTCCCGGCCGGTGGATGATGACGACCTTGGACGGGCTGTACGAATTCGTGAGTGCGCTAATCCATGAACTACGAATGGAAGGCCATGAGAGGCTCGCCCATCGCTTGGAATCGGCTCTCAACGGAACCACGTCTGGAGAGATCCTCGAAGGAGTCTGGTTCGCGCTTCAGGAGGTGCGTAACAGCTCCCTCGGTGGTGATTCAGTCGTAGATGCTCTCGACTTCATACGGCGCACACTCGGTCCGCCTAAATGATCCCAACGACTTGCTACAGACGCCTCGTTCTGGTTCTCAGCTTGCTGATGTTCGTGGCTATTGGGGGTATGTCCTCTGGACAAGCTATGGCCGTTGATCCCAATAGAGGTACGTCTACGGCCGCTGCCACGGACAGTTACGACGGATCGGTCAAACTTCCTTCGGCGACCATAGCCGCGGACCGGCACAGCGATCCCGTCCTGGGCTCGGCTGACGACAGGACCAGGAATTCTTTGCACTCTACGGCGGTCTTTATTGCCGCAGAAACGGGTCTAGCGACGGAGGCGAATCTGGCGACCGTGACGGAGCACCTCGGCAGCATCGACGCTCTTGCCTCACACCCGCCGAACGCCGCCATGATCAGTTGCATTCAAAGCGCAATGGCCGAAGGTCGTGCACTCACGCCTGGCGAGCAAAACTTCATGACTCACAAGCTGACTGAGGCGAATGCCGTGGCCCGCGGCGCATCCCAAGACTTGGCGCACGAAATGGCTGGCCAGACGCACCCGCCGTTCATGAACTACGACCCAGAAGTGATCAAGCAATTCCCTGAGTACTTCAACTCGAACTGGCGCAAGGCTTGGGGTCTTCCGTGAACACGTTGGTAGCCCGGGCAGGCGTGTGGCAGATCGCTGTGACAGGCCCCGAGCCCACTGCTGAGTTCGAAACCGGCCGCTGGCTTCACCTGTCAGCGGCCGCCGCTGGCGCTAACGCCAGTGCGAATGTCGCCGCCACAATCGAAGTACTGCGGTCCGGGAGCGGCGTGGTGCCACGCGCCCTCGTCGGAGGATCGTTCCAGCCGAAAGGATCGCGACTCGAGATCGAGATCGGCTCAACGGGTGACCTGACCGAGGGCGCAGCGCGAACGTGTCGGAGCTCGCTGGGCCGCCCGCTCGTCACTGGCCTGCCGGAGGAGTTTGCGCAGGCGGCATTCGACGGCCTGGCACGCGTCGTAGACAGTCTGACGCTCCCGCCGGGAGTACTACGAGTGCACGCGGCCGGCTACGACGAAGTTGATTCGTCGCCACTTGCATTCGAACGTGCCGCGGGTGCGCTCGCATGGGTGATCCAACAGACCTACGTGCCGAACGGCCTTGTCGTTTCCAGCCTGACCGAGCTAGTTGGTGCTTGGTGAGCTTCACGCGACTGTTCAGGGCGCTGCTGACGGCAACGCTCTCACTGGTGGTCGCCATCTGCTCGGCTCCGTCGTCAACTGCTACGACGTCCGCGGTCGACGCGACCTACGCCTACGACTTCGCCTCCAACAGTCCCGCCCTGAGCGTCGAGAACGGGCAAGGCAGCATTGGCGCCCACGCGCCTAGTGGGAAGCCAGGACTCTCGTCTGCGGGCGAGTCTTCGGCGCCTCTATCGGGCTTTGTTGCCGCAGAAACAGCAGGTGATGGGTACCCGGCGATCAAGGCGGGGTCGGCAGGTGGGGAGTCGGCCGGGAAGGTGTTCCCGCAGGGGGTGCAGGACGCTGCGCGAGCGGAGAACCCCAGCACGTGTGTCCACTGCCGGATGGAGACGGATAGTCCGCAGATCGACCATGCGATTCCCAGGGCACGTGGTGGCAATGCCACGTTGGACAACGCCCAGACGACGTGCAGTTGGTGCAATGCCTCTAAGGGCGCCCGGGACTTCCCGGTCAATCCCGCTTCGGGCTATCGCGGGGCGTGGCCTCCAGAGTGGTGGGGTCTTCCATGAGCACGGCCCGGGAAGCGACGCACAGTCAGCCGGTGTGGCGGGAGCGGTCGAACTTCATCATTGCGACGTCGATCGACTCGGGTAACACGGACGTCCAGACTGAGCAGCTGTGGGCGCGAAAAATCGACGAGCGGCACTTTGAGTTGTGCTGCATCCCGTTCTTCGCCTACGACCTGTCCTTAGGCGATGTCGTCGAGACTGATGACGGTTACATGACCCGCCGGGTCTCGACGCCTTCGGGTCGGTATGTGTTTCGGGTGTGGTTCGGCGAGTCGTTTCACCCGCGGGAAGAGGTGGCGGCAGAGCTTGAGTCGCTCGGCGCGCTTGTCGAGTGGTCGTCGACAAACCTGGTTGCCGTCGATGCTCGTGACGCCGCGCACGCGAAGGAGCTTGCTGCCTACCTCCAGGCGCAAGAGGATGCCGGTCGGTTGATGTATGAGACGGGCAAGACGGCCTGATCCTCAGCTGGCGGTGGGGTGTCCCTTCGAGTCCGGCGGGTTCGGCTACGAACTCACCTGGCGCGGCGAAGGCGAGCACGGCGGGTCGTTCCTGCTCGGCCTCAGTGCCGCGGACAGCACGATGAACAACCCCGGCACCAGCTACGACGTGAACCGGTCGGGGGTGACAGGCGCCCGGTCGGGGTTCGGTCGGGGCCTGGTCGGGGGCCAGTCGGACCCCGGTCGCCCCGAGACGAACGGCACGCAGGCCAGTGATTCCGGGCGTCACCCCACCCTGGTCGCCGTCACCTGGCGCCGAGCCGCGATCGCCGCTGACACCTGATCGGCGCTCGACGTCACCGTCTGTAGCAGGTCCGCATGGGCCGGGCCGGCGTTTCGAGCAACTGTGAACTGAACGGCGACGAGGAGGCCCAACACCAACAAAACCGCGCACGCGGTATCTGTCAGCCGACCGACTGAGGTGAGGAGAGTCTGAGCCTTCGGTGAGAGAGCGTGAGAAACGTGGGACCGTCTTGCCCCCGCTTCAGAACTACGCGATCCGGCGGTCTCTCGAACTGCGGTGCTGCACATGACTCCTCGGTTCGCCAGTTTCACTACCCTTCGAGCCGCCGCGCCCTAAGTGTGGTCGCGAAGCGGGAGGGCGAGCGGCGAGGGTCATCGGAGAGTGCGGGTGGTGAGGTCGTAGTGGTAGGTCTTGTGCTGTGGGCTGGTAAGGGTGGCGGTTTCGCAGTTCATGTCGGTCACCCTGAGGGTCGACGCGACCTCGGGTCCGAGGATAAGTCGAAACGGAGCCGTGCTCCAAGGGCTGACCACTATCGCTGACCGCCCGGAGTTGGACCCCGCCCAGATCACGTAGTTGATTCCATCGCATTCGACGCCCCAGCCGTTGATGGGGGTGATCACCTTGGCGATGTATGGATCGATGTCGGTGGCGTTGATCTCGCCGAGGGTTGGTGTGATTGTGCCGTTCGGGCCCGGTGTGATCGGGGGTGGACCGCCCTTGGTCGGTGTTGGGGCTGTGTCCGTCACAGAGGCTGACGGATCAAGCTGTCCGGACTTCGGCTCACTCAATGCTGAGGCGGGCGGAGTGCCGTGGATGGTCGCTGTGGCTGACGTCGAGTTTGCCGTTTCAACGGTGGCGCGAACTGCGACGATGACCGCAGCAGATACGGCCGCCACGGCCACGGCCACGGCAACCGGCGCGAGCCAACTGTGGGCGATCGAGCGCGTCACTCGGTCGGCGCTCTTGGGAATGGTGAGCATCGCGATGTCGTCCGGTGCGTGCTCGCGCATTGTTGTGCGGATGAGGTCATCGATATCGGGCATGTCAACCTGCTTTCGGGTGGACAAACATAGGACGTAGAGCCTCGCGGATAGTGCTTGAACCACGAGAGATGAGGGTGCGGACGGTCGCCGGTCGGCAGCGAAGGATGGAGGTGATTTCGCGGTCCGGAAGATCTTCGTAATGGCGTAGTACCAATGCTGCGCGTTGTCGCGGCGGCAAGCTTTCCAGAGCGGCCCACACGGCTTGTCGATCGGCAATCTCGTCGGTTCGATCAGGAATCGCGCGGCTGGCGACATTCAATGGCAGAGCCCGTCGGCGTTTGGCATCTTTCAAGTAGTCGTGCAGCATGACCTTCTTTACGTACGGGACTAGCTGTCGCGGAGCGATGCTCCCGCGACGAGTCCCAGTCAGCACCTTGATGAAGGCGTCTTGGGCGAGATCTTGCGCTGACGCTCGGTCGTGTGTCAGCTGAAACCCGAAACGCACGAGGCTCTCACCATGCGTCGCGGCGAAGTCGGCGAGCGCCCGGTCGCCCCGTTCTGGATCACTGTTCACGCCTCATAGAGGCACTCCATCGGCAATAATGTGTCAACCACGAACTGTGAGCTAAATCACAGCGTGGCCTCGGACCGGGACTAGCAACCCCGTGCCGGATTGTGCTGCACTTCGAATGCCCCATGACTTCGCCGGTAGGGGAAACGTGGAGCACATGTCGAGTCGCTGGCGGCAGCCATTACGCCTAGGTGTCGCCTTCGCGATGCTCGCCGCAATTTTGACGATTACCTCCCCAGCCGAAGCCGTCACCGTGCCATCGACGACGACTTCGTACTACGTCACCACGACCGATTCTCGACCCTATGCGACGGCAGGCTGCAATCAAGGTACGGCCGATAAGAATCGAGCTGGCACTCAAAACCGTATCGTCGTTCTTGATTTCGGAACCCCGAGTCTGTCTGGCAGCACCTACGGAGTCGATCTGCCCGGAGCGGCAGGTTTCGCCTCGCGGGCACAGATCCAGGACGACGCGTACCAATTCGCATACAACTACTGGAGTTGCACGGGTTCAGACACTGCTTCCCACTTGACGCTCGTCCTCGGAGAAAACAACGAAGGCAGCCAGGTGGTGACAAACGCTACCCAGCAGGGACGTGCATGGTCGAATTTCGTCAGCCAAGTGAGGGCAGCCAGCGGAGCAGCCGCAGCCCAAGTCGACATCCAGGGTGGGTACGACATGGAGGTCGGCTGGAACAACGCGGGTCCCTCGCTGGCCCTATTAGACGGCTACTTTTCAATCAACTCGAACTTCAATTACGACCACGGCGACGCAGCGGGCTGCCCGACCGACGGCCGCGCCGACTGCGTGACGCGGGAGGGCTACGTGTGGTCGATCGAGGACCGCTACCAGGCGGCGTGGGGAAGATCCCGTTCGTACTCGATACCGCAAATCTATAACAGCAGCATGGCGGCTGAATGGGGGAACATGTCTCGCTATGGCGCACACGCCCATTCGACCTCCACAAGCGCTATCTACTTTTCCGGAGTGATGGATCAGTACCAAGCATGCGTTGATGAAAGTGATCCGTGTATCGGCACCAACTACACCGCCTCGCAGGCCTATACGGCCCTATGGAACCAGCTACAGCTGGAGGCGGATACTGCCATGACCCCTCGTTGGGGTGCGGAGATAAGGTGGAATCACCCATGATCGACGCCAGAAAATCCGCAATCGCAGCCATCGCGCTCGCCAGTCTGGCGGGACTGACCGCCTGCGCCAGCGGCGTTGCTACGCAACATAGTGCTGCCGCCACGGCCGCTCTCAGCACGACTGCGCTGGCCACTGATTCTTCCTCCGCGACGGCGACCGTTGGCCCGACGCCGAAGTCCGGACAGCTTGATCCGTCAGCCTCTGTGACGGACACAGCCCCAACACCGACCAAGGGCGGTCCACCCCCGATCACACCGGGCCCGAACGGCACAATCACACCAACCCTCGGCGAGATCAACGCCACCGACATCGATCCATACATCGCCAAGGCGATCACCCCCACCAACGGCTGGGGGCTGCACTGCACGGACTTCGACTACTACCTCGTCGCTGGCGCACATGACGGCCAAGGAGAACTTATCGCCGCCCAGGTGGACCCGGTCGAAGGCGACGTCGGCTCGCCGATCACTCTTGCTGCCCCCGCCGGTTCCGGAGCCTTGCAGATCCAGTCAGCCTCCTGTGCGGCTGTCGTCCTCACCGCCGCCGACGGCACCACCCTGACCTACGTCCCTGGACAGACCGCCTTCCAATAGAACCTGGGCGCACTTACCACTCCTCGGAGTCGCCATAGGACTCGTACATCCCGGCGCGGTAGGCGACCGCTGCCAGGCTGTCGGCGTGGACGTTCTCGCGCTCGCCGAGGAGCTTCTCGCTCTTTCCGCGCACGCGCACGCGCTGGACGGTGTAGGTGTCGCTGGCGGTCAGCCGGACGCGGACCTTGACGCCGCCGGAGACCGGCAGCTCCACGCCGTCGGGCAGCGGCACTACGCGGTGCCCGGAGATCGCGGCGACGTTGCCGAGCGGGCCGTCGCCGATCTGGGCCAGGATCGTGGCGCGCTCGTCGGGGCCGGTGGGGCGGAACCCATCGGCCGGACCGTCCTCCAGCCGCGTGGTCGCCGCGATGAGCTGGCTCAGGGGCATCTTGCGCAGCGTCGCCGCCTCGCGGCCGGTCAGGTCGGTGATCTTGCGGGTCGGCTCCGGCTGCGCGACCTGCGCAGGCGTCCACGTTCTCGTCGTCGTCGTACGTCGGTGACGTCGCAGTGCACCGGGTCTAGGTCGGCGGCGAAGTCGTTCAGCTCGTCTTCCAGCTCGCGGGAGATCTTGATCTGGCCGCCGTCGGCGTCGCGCACGGACTCGACGTAGAGGAACCGGCGCATGTCCTGGTCGCCGACGGCCAGGCGTACGGTGGTGGCGTCAGGGTGGTGGGCGGTCACCCGCTCGGCGAGCAGCTGGGCGCCGATGCGGCGCGGCGCGGCTCAGCTCGGCGGCGACACGCTCCCGCGCGGCCTGGCGTGCATCGGCCGGACCGGGGGTGTCCCGGACGTCATCGAGTGCGACGTCCGCACGGGTCTGGGTGCCTGCGGCGAACTGGCCGCCCGTGGGCGCTCCAGCGGGCTGGCGGTTGGTCATCGCGGTCCTCAATCGTCGTAGTAGGTCTGGCCCTGCACGACGCGGTACGCCTCGACGCGCGAGCGGGGGAGCTTCCTGTTCAGCAGGTCCCCGAAGGTCAGCGCGCCGGGCTCGTAGTCGACGACCCGGCCGCCGGTGGCCTCGATGTCGCGCACGTACATCGAGCCGTGCTCGGGGATCAGGCCACTACCCAGGGGGAACCAGTGGTAGCCGTTGACGATGCCGTCCTCGGCCTGGATGTCGGTGGCGAAGAACATGCTTAAGAGTTTTCGAGATTACCCCTGGTACATCCACGGAACCTCAGTAAAAACGCTCGTAGCTGCTATGCACTGGCAGCTCGTGCTTGGTCACGTCGCTGTCGAATCTGCTGTCAAATGTCCGGCCGTCTGCAGCGAGTCGGCCGATGGGCGTCAGACATGACCGAATGCCTATGGCTACTCACAGCGCGTGCGGGCGAAGCCAGCCTCGCGTTCGGTGGCTTCGGTCAGCCAGACCAACTCGGACCGGGCGACTATCCGTACGACCCGGAGTGGTCTGCGGATCGATGATCCGCCCGCACCCAGCGCAGCCATACCAAAGGAGCTTCAGTGATGACCCGTCTACTCGATCAAGCTTCGAGTCCACTGCCTTCGCCGACCGTCGGTGGTGCGGTGCTCTACCTGCGGGTGTCAACACGGGAGCAGGCCCAGCGCGGCGGCGAGGAAGAGGGATTCTCGATTCCGGCTCAACGTGAGGCCTGTTTGCGTAAGGCGGAAGCACTGGGTGTTCCAGTCGAGGCTGAGTTTGTCGACGCGGGTGAGTCAGCTCGCTCGACGCGACGGCCGCGGCTACAGGACATGCTGGTCTACCTGAAAGAGCACCCCTCGCAGTTCGTCATCGTGCACAAGATCGACCGCTTGGCCCGGAACCGTGCCGATGACGTCCAGCTGACGATCGCGATCCAGCGGTCCGGCGCCCGGCTCGTGTCCGTCACTGAAAACATCGACGAAACGCCGCAGGGTGCCTTGATGCACGCGATCTTCAGTGGCATGGCCGAGTTCTATTCGGCCAACCTCGCCACCGAGGTGAAGAAGGGCCTTACCCAGAAGGTCCAGGGCGGCGGCACCGTCGGCAAAGCGTCTCTGGGCTATTTAAACGTGCGTGACTACGCAAACGGGGTCGAGCGCCGCACGGTCGCGGTCGATCCGGTGCGCGGCCCCCTCATGGTCTGGGCCTTCGAGGCCTACGCCAGCGGTGGGTGGACCCTGAAAGGGCTGCGTGACGAGCTGGTGGCCCGCGGTCTGACGACCGTGCCGGGGCCGCAGCGGCCGGAGAAGCCGATCTCCATCAGCCAGCTACATCGCTTCCTGCGCAGCAGCTACTACATCGGCCGGGTGACCTACCGGGGTGTCGAGTACGACGGGCAGCATCCGGCCCTCGTCGACGACGACACCTGGGAACAGGTCCAGGCGCTGTTGACGTCTCGGAACGTCAAGGGCGAGAAGACCCGGATCCACAACCACTACCTGAAGAGTTCCGTTTACTGCCGGGCCTGCGGCTCGCGGCTGATCGTCTGCCAGGTCGTTAACCGACACGGCACGCTCTACCGCTACTACGTCTGCGTCGGACGGCACCAGAAGCGGACCGCCTGTCAACAGGTCGCGCTACCGATCGCCACGGTCGAACGCCTCGTCGAGGACCTCTACCGCAGCGTCACGCTCACGGCCAGTCAAGTCGCTGAGCTCCGGGACTACCTGCTGGCGGAGTTTGCCCGGATCAATGCCCGCAGCGGCGACGAACGGCGCACGATCGAGCTGGAGCGCGACAAGCTGGAAGACGAGCAGCTCAAGCTGTTGCAGGCGCACTACGCCAACGCTGTGCCGCTTGCGCTCATGAAACGGGAGCAGCAGCGCATCGGCGGCAGGATGGAGGCGCTTAACCGCCGCCTGCAGGTCCTCGACAACAAGCTGCCGGTTCTGCGGGCCAAGCTCGACCAGGCGCTCAGCCTCGTCATGGACATTGAGACCGCCTACCTCCACGCCGGCCCGAACGCCCGCCGCCGGCTGAACCAGGCCATCTTTGACCGCATCGATGTCGGCGAGGACGACACCGAAGGCATCCGCGGGCCGCTGTACGAGGCCGTGCTCGACGCCCGACTCCGAACTGCCGCAGCCGCCTACGCCGATCCGCAGCCAGTCGTCACCCTCCCCGCCGGCCAGGCCAACAACCAACAAACCGAGATGCGTCTCTCCCGCGCCCGCTGCGTGGCGGGTTTGAAAGAGACACATCTGGCGGAGGGCGTGGGATTCGAACCCACGTCAGGGGTAAACCTGAAGCGGTTTTCAAGACCGCCGCACTCGGCCACTATGCGAGCCCTCCCGAGGCCACGGTCAACGTGACATCGCGGTCCATTCTGGCAGAGGACGGCCACCTACCCGCGCCCGACGCCGCGCGATTGCCTGGACCGTCGATCGGGCGCAGGCTGAGGCATGGCGGTTCGGGCCGAACCTACGGCGTTCTCACGGATCTGGCCGCTGCTGTGCGCCACGATTCTGTCCGGGCTGGTCGGCTTCGCCTCGGTCCGGATCGGCGCTCGGCACACCGTAGCGAGCGTTCGTTACGTGAGCACGCCGCAATTCGGCGTCTGGACGTGCACCATCATCCTTGCGTGGGCGCTGATTCCGGGAGTTCTGGTGCTGTCCTGGTCCTCGGCGCGTGCGCTGGCCGCCGAGCACGCACCCCCGCTGATACCCATCGTGGTGTGTGCCGGCGCAGCGATCGCCGTGGCCGATCTGATCGCTCTCGCCGGCTACTTCATGAGCCGGCCGGCCACGCCAACGGGGTACTACCTGGGCCTGCCACGCCTGCTGCTCATGTTCAGCTTCGCGGCGGCGTCCCTGGCGCCGGGGGTATTCGCCGTGCTGCGGGCGCATCGCCTCATGCGGGCGGCCCACCTGCATCGGACGCGGCCGGTCGCTGAGCGCGTCCTGGAGCTGAGCCAACTGCGTTCGGCCCTGCGCATTGCCCTCATCGGTGGCGCGCTGTTGGTCAGCGTCGGCGTCCTGGCGACCGGCACGCAACGGCAGGCAGTCCTTGCCGCCCATCCGCGCTCGGCGGACTTTCCCGCCGTCACCGTCGTCGTCTGGGGAATTGCGGCCAGCCTCGTCCTCGCGCTGTTGCACGGCCCGGGCTACCTCCGGCTGGGCGCGCTCACCCGCGAGCTTGTCGACGACGTCCTTCCGATCCAGTTCCCCGACTGGCCGACCGCTGTCCGTGAGGAGGGCCGGCCTGCGCTGACCGAGCAATCAGGACATGCGAATTGGCGTGGACGGATGGAGGACCGGGCTGCCTTCGCCGAACTGGTTCGTGGCTCCTCGGGCGGCCGGAATGTGGGTGCCGCCGGCCTGTCGCTGGCCGGTCCGGTCATCACCGCCGGGCTTGCCCTGCTCATCGGACTGTCCGGCTGATCGCGGCCCCAGGCGTGCCGCACGCCCGGCGGGCGCGGACCGGACGGGGACAGCCGCCACCGGCGCTGGGCAGAGATTTCCGCCGCTGGGTGCGCATGGATACTGTTGCGCCCATGTCTGCCGCGCCCGCCTCGGTCCACCTCGCGGCGTCTTCGGCGCTCACGGCCCTGCCCGAACACCGCCAGCAGGAGTTCGCCCTGCGGCTCGACCGCTGGTGGCCCGAGCTCATCGACGGGCTCACCCCGGTTTACCCCGATGATCCCGAGGGATTGGCCGCCAGAGCGGTCGCACTGGCGGCAGCGGCCTACGCCGAACGGGACGAGGACCTGCTCACCCTCGACCGGCGCCGGATCCTCAACCCGGACTGGTTCCAGTCCCCACGCATGCTCGGCTATGCCGCGTACACCGAGCGGTTCGCCGGCGACCTCAAGGGCGTCGCGTCCAAGATCGACTATCTGGCCGAGCTCGGGGTCACCTACCTGCATCTGATGCCCCTGCTGCTGCCGAGGGACGGCGACAACGATGGTGGCTACGCGGTCGCCGACTACCGCACCGTCCGCCCGGACCTGGGCACGGTCGAGGACCTGCGCGCCCTCGCGGCTCGGTTGCGGGAGTCGGGCATCAGCCTGGTCATCGATCTGGTGCTCAATCACGTCGCGGCTGAACACGAGTGGGCGGCCGCCGCCCGGGCCGGCGATGCCAAGTACCGGGCCTACTTCCGCATCTATGGCGACCGCACCATGCCCGACCGCTACGAAGCGACCCTGCCAGAGGTGTTCCCCGACTTCGCGCCCGGCAACTTCAGCTACGACGCCGAGGTCGGGGGCTGGGTCTGGACGACCTTCAACACCTGGCAGTGGGACGTCGACTGGTCCAACCCGGACGTCTTCTGCGAATACACCGACATCATCCTGTTCCTGGCCAACCTCGGGGTGGAGGTGCTCCGGCTGGACGCGGTCGCCTTCCTGTGGAAGCGGCTGGGGACGGACAGCCAGAACCAGCCGGAGGTACACGCCATCACCCAGGCGCTGCGCGCGCTGGCCCGCATCGCCGCCCCGGCGACCCTGTTCAAGGCCGAAGCCATCGTGGCCCCGCGCGACCTGGTGAAGTACCTCGGCGAGGGGCATCACCACGGCAAGGTGTCCGACCTGGCCTACCACAACAGCCTCATGGTCCAGGTCTGGTCGATGCTGGCCTCCGGCGACGCCCGGCTCGCCGCGCACGCCCTGTCCCAGCTACCGGCGATCCCGTCCTCGACCGCGTGGATGACCTACATCCGTTGCCACGATGACATCGGCTGGGCCATCGACGACGGCGACGCCGCGGCGGTCGGCCTGAACGGCTACCTGCACCGCGCCTTCCTGTCCGACTGGTACTCCGGGCAGTTCCCCGGCTCGGCTGCCGACGGCCTGGTCTTCCAGTACAACGCTGCCACCGGGGATCGACGGATCAGCGGCACCGGCGCGTCCCTGGCCGGACTGGGTCGCGCCGAGTCCGACGGCACCGATGTCGCAGACCCCATCGCCCGGATCGTGCTCGCCCACGCCCTGATCCTGGGCTGGGGTGGCGTCCCGGTGATCTGGATGGGTGACGAGCTCGGCCAGCCCAACGACCCGGACTGGGCCGAGGAACCCGGTCACGACCAGGACAATCGCTGGGCTCACCGTCCCCGCCTGGATTGGTCCCGCGCCGAGCAGCGGCACGATCCGGTGACCCCGGCCGGACGGTTGTTCGCCGGCCTCGCCCGCCTGGTCGACACCCGCGCGGCGCGCTCGGAACTGCACGCCTCGATCCCCGCCGAAATCCTGTGGCTGTCGGACCCCGGAGTGCTCCCTGTGCTGCGACGGCACCCGGTCGGCGCAATGCTCGGGCTGTACAACGTGACCTCGTCGTGGCGCCCGTTCCCCGGGTATCGGCTCGGCGAGTTCGCCCTCGGCCACGGCATCGAGGCGATCTCCGGAACCCCGGTGACCGTGGCCGACGACGGCAACCTCTGGCTGCCGCCCTACGCGGCATTCTGGATCGTCCGCGGATGAGTTCGGACGTCTCGGCCGGCCGGACCGCGGTGCCCTCACCGGCTCCGGGCCCGGCTCGGCTGAGATCGATCGTCCGGCTGGGCATCGTTCTTGCCGTGGGCGTGGCGCTGACCCTGGTGCGGGACTGGGGACGGCTCGCGCACCCGACGCTGCGTTCGGAGGACGGCCCGATCTTCCTGAAGCAGGCCCGTGAGGACGGCCTGCGCGCGATCGTCGAGCTGTACCGCGGGTACCTGCACCTGCTGCCACGGCTGGTCGCCCTGATCTGGCGGGCGCTCCCCTTGAACTGGCAGCCCGGCCTCTACGCCTGGTCGGCGGTGCTCATCGGACTCGCGCTGGCCGCGATGGCCCTGTCGGCGCGAACGTCGTGGCTGCTGCCCCACCGTTGGCAGCGCGAGGCCCTGTTCCTGCTCCTCGTCGTGGCGCCATCGCGGGACGAGGTCTCCGGCAACATCGCGAACCTGATCTTCGTCGGCGCCCTGGGCCTGCTGTTCGTTGCGCTGCGCCGGGACACCGCCTCTCGCGCGGTCGCGTGGGGCGAGGCGGTGCTCGTTGCGGTGCTCGCGCTGTCCGGGCCCGGCGCGGTATTCCTCGCACCGGCGTTCCTGGTGCGAGCCTGGCGCCAGCGTTCGCGGCAGTCCTCTCTGCTGCTCGTGATCGTGGCGATGGCCACGCTGCTGCAGTGGGGGACGCTGGCAATCAACCCGCGGACCGGTGACAGCAGTGGTTCGCCGTCGGTCTGGGTGGGCTACCTCGCCCGCCGCGCGTTCACCTCCGCGTGGTTCGGCGCCAACCACCTGACGCCGCTGTGGCACGGCTGGTGGCCGCTGCTCGCGCCGGCGACCGTCGTGCTGGTCACGATTCTCGGGCTGCTCGGCTGGCGATCGCGGCACCGGATCGTGTTTGCGGCCCTGGGAACCGGCTTCCTGATGGCGAGCCTGGTGCCGTGCTTGGCCTACTACTTCATGGCCGACAGCGACCGGGCGCAGCGGCATCTACTGCTGCCTCTGACCATGATCACCATCGTGTTGCTGTCGGGCCTGTCGGGCCTGTCGGGCCTGTCGGGCCTGTCGGGGGTCCGTCGGCTCGCCGGGCTGCGGGGGACACTTCCGGCGCTGGCCGTGGCCGGCCTGCTGCTGATGCTCGTCGCCATCGGGCGTGACTTCGTGCTCTCCAGCCTGCCGTTCAAGCCGATCGGCCCGGCCGCCAGGTGTCTGGCCACGGGACGCGCACCGTGCCTGGTCCACTCCAACACCTCGGAGTGGGACTTCACGCTCAACCGCTGACCGGGCTGTGGATCAGCCGATGCGCCAGCTCGGGACGAGGGCGCCGAGCGCGAGTCCGAGGATGAACAGCCAGCCGAAGAGGCGGTTGTGTACGAGACACACCCGGTGGTACCAGAGCGGCCAGCCGACGTAACCGGCCGGTGGCTCGGAAGGGGCCGGCACCGACATGACCTTCAGGGCCCGCGACGCTCGGGGCAACGCCAGCACCACGACGACGGCCAGCGGAGACAGCGCGCCGAACAGGATCCCGATCACGGTGAACACGTACATGCCCGCCACGGTGGCCTGGTTGAGCAGCCGTGCCCGGTGTTCACCGAGCAACACCGGAAGGGTCCGCTGGTCCTGCGAATCGTCGAAGGAACGCTGGTCGATGTGCTTGCCGACCAGGATGGAGGCCACCCCGAGTCCGTAGGGGACCGAGGCCAGGAAGGCCAGTCCCGACAGTGTGCCGGTGATGACGTAGTACCCGCCGCCGATCATCAGCGGCCCCCACACGGCGAAGGCGGCGACCTCGCCGAGGCCCAGCTCCTTCAGCGCGCGAGGCGCGGCGTCATAGGCGTACAACAGGACCGCCCCGATGGCGGCGAACGCGACGGCGCCCCAGCCACGCAGAGCCACGAAGTAGACCGCGATGGCCAGGGCCACGGCGCCGAGTACGACGAGGCCGGTCGCGAGGAACCGCATCGTGAACACACCGCTGGCTACCGGGTGCAGGGTGTACCGGCGGCGCGGAGAGTCCTCGGTGTCGTGTCCGCGCCGGTAACCGAAGTAGTCGTTGGACAGGTTCGAGATGGCGTGCAGGACCAGGAAACCGATGAACACGCCGATGAAGGGGACGACCTCGAACCGGCGGTCCGTCGCCGCGAGCAGGCCCGCGATGGCGGCGGACTGGGCCGAGATCACCAGGATCACGCTGCGGGCGGCGTACAGGAAGCGGGTGACCGGGTCCAGCCCGCTCAGGTCGTCGGCCTTGGCGGGATAGAACCCGGTGAACGCGCCGACCCATCCCATCGGACCGGACCGCGGGCGCTTGCCGGGCGGGGGGACAGCGGCCGGCGTCGTTGCCGAGGCGGTACTCATGTCCTCCACAGTACGGCTCGCTTCCGGGCCGTCCCCCACACGCATAGTGCGGCCCGAACTTTGGTCGAGCCCCGGCGTGTCGCCAAAGTTCGGGCCGCACTATGCACCAGGGCGGGCTCGGGTTTACTGGTGTCATGAGGCGGGTGGGGGTCGAGGAGGAGCTGTTGCTCGTCGACGCCCGCACCGGAGCGCCCGTGCCCGGCTACGACGCCGTCGCGCAAGCGGCCCGACTGGCCCGAGACGAGCCCGCCGAGCACGAGCTCAAACAGGAAATGGCCGAGATCGCCTCGGCCCCCCACCTCGACCTGGCCGAGATCCGCGCGGACCTGGAGGTCCATCGCCGCAGCCTCGCCAAGGCGGCGGCCAGTCGGGGGTTCGCCGCCGCGGCCACCGCCTCCTCGCCGGTCGCCGGCAGGCCCGTCATCACCGCCGAACAGCGCTACCTGCGAATGGAACAGCGCTTCGGGCTGCTGGAGCGCAACCAGCTCACCTGCGGCATGCATGTGCACGTGGCCATCGACTCACCCGAGCAGGGCGTCGCCGCGCTCGACCGCATGCGTCCGTGGCTGCCCATCCTGATCGCGTTGTCGGCCAATTCGCCGTTCTGGCAGGGCGAGGACACCGCCTACGCCAGTTACCGGACGGTGGTCTGGGGCCAGTGGCCCAGCGCGGGACCGACCGAAACCTTCGGCAGTCTCGATCAATACCGACGCCTGGTCGATGACCTCACCCACTCGGGGACGCTGTTGGACGAGGGCATGGTCTACTTCGACGCCAGGCTTTCCCGGCACTACCCGACCATCGAGGTGCGGGTCGCTGACGTCTGCACCGATGTGTCCGACGCGATCATGGTGGCCGCTATCGTCCGCGCGCTCGTCGAGACAGCCCTCGGACAGGCCGAGGACGGGCTGCCGCCCGATCGCACCCGGACGGAATTGTTGCGAGTGGCGTCCTGGTCGGCCGCTCGCTACGGCACCACCGCCGACCTGGTGGACCCCGCGACCGCCCGCCCGATCCCGGCCGCCGATCTGATCGACCGGCTCATGGACCTGTTGGCGCCCAGCCTGCGCACCTCGGGTGACCAGGACCTCGTCGCCGACGGGGTGGCCGCGATCCTGCGGCGCGGCACCGGTTCCGAGCAGCAGCGGCGCCATTACTCCGAGACCACCGATCTGGGCGCGGTCGCCCTCGACGTCGCTCGACGAACCACCCCTGAACCGAGTCCCGGAACTACAGACCCCTGAACTACAGACCCCTGAACTACAGACCGCTGAACTACAGACCCCTGAACTACAGCCCCCTGCACTACAGCGAACAGGACGGAAGACCACGGCAGATGAAGATTGCCTTGTGCAGCAGTAAGGGTGGCGTCGGCAAGACCGCCACCGCCGCCAACCTGGCCGCGGTCTTCGCCGACTCGGGAGCTCGGGTGCTTGCCGTGGACGCCGACCCGCAGGAAAGTCTCGGCCGCGCGTTCGGGGTGGTGGCCGGAGCCGAGGACAGCCTGGCCGCGATCCTGGACCCGGACGAGCCCGCCGGTCTGGACACCGCGATCCGGCGCGACGTGATTCCCGGGCTGGACGTGCTGCCCAGCCATCCCAGCCTGGAACAGCGTGGGATCACCCTGGCCCAGCAAGGCGGTCTGGTGTCGAGTTTGCGCCGGGCCCTGCGCCCGGTCCGGGATCGGTACGACCACATCGTGATCGACACCCATGGTGACACCGGCAACCTGACCCTGGCCGCGGTCGCTGCTGCCGACGCGGTGCTCACCGTGTTCACCTCCGACCCCGGCAGCGCCCTCGGGGCGGTTCGGATCGCCGGATTCGTCAACCAGCACCGTACGTTCGAGAACACCGAGGCGGTGCTGCTGGGCGCGATCTGCGCGAACTGGGATGCCTCCGGCGCGGCGGCTCGTGACGTTGCCGCCGCCCTGGAATCCACCGACCTGCCCCTCTTCGCGACCCGGATCCCACAGTCGCGACGAGTGCCCAGTGCCACGCTTGCCAAACGTCCGGTGGTGTTGTCGGCGCCGAACAGCTCGGTGGCACTGGCCTATCGGGCGTTGGGGGAGGAAATCCTCCTCCGCGCCTCGGAGCTGGGCACCGCTCGCCCGGTACGCAAACGCAAGCCGATTCCCCGAACGGCCTGATCACCACTGCACGTGCGGCGGGCCGATCTGACCGCGCCGCCGAACTCAGACTTCGATGAAGCTGAGCAGGTGCAACAGTGCGCCGCCGTAGGCCTGTTCCGGATCGGCGTCGACGAACTCAGCCTCCGCGCCACCGACCTCGACGCGTACCCGCCACCCCTCGCTCGTCCGGTCGAGGGTCCGGAAGGTGCCCGCCAGCAGTTCGCGCAACTGCGTTTCCCTCGGTAGCCACAGGGCGTGCCGGTCCTCGACGGAGTCCAACGCCCACTCCGTCGTTCCGTTGAAGCCGATCACGGCCCCCTGGGGCAGCTGGTGCACCTCGACCGTCATGTCCGACAGGACGAACACCTCACCGGCCATCTCGTTCTGGGTGATCACGAACCGGTCGCCGGTCGCGGGTTTCCAGCGCAGACCCGCGGAACGCAGGGCGGTGGACAGTTCGACGGAGATCATGCCCCCATTATCGTCGGCGGCGGCTGGGACGGTTGCCCGACGGCCCTGCCGTCCGTCCGACCGGCGGTGTTGCCGTCCGTCCGACCGGCGGTGTTGCGGTCCGTCCGACCAGTGGCGTGGCTGTCCGTCCGGCGTGGGCCGGTGCGGTTCGGCTGCATCGCCGAGGCGGGTGTGTCGGGGACCTGGGCGGTGAGCGCGATCTCCGCGAGCGTGACGAACCCGGCGGCTCGCACGACAGCGGCGTCCCACTCCGGATCCTTCCAGTAGTCCGAGTGCCGGTGCAGACCTAGGAAGTAGGCCGAGGTACCCGTTCCGATGGCGGACAGGGACGCCGGCCGGACCGGATCGGCCAACCAGTGTTCGCGTCCAAGGATGCGGGCGTGCTCGGCGGTCATGCCGTCGGACTCCTCCAGCCGGCCCACGCAGTCCGAGTCGGCCGGCGTCAGCAGGCAGGCCGCCAGTGCCTCACCGGAGGCGGTGACACCCAGGTTCCAGGACAGCACCGCGCCGCCCAGCGGATCGGTGCCGCGAGCCAGGTTTCGCCAGCGTCCGTCGAGGCGCTGCAGCATCATGCGGTAGGAGGGGACGTCGATGACGGACGGGAAGCCGCGCGGGTAGGCCCACTGCAGCTGCGATCCGGCGGTGACCAGGCCGAGTCGCTGCGCGGCGTCGGTACCGGCCGTGTCGCCCAGCACCCGCAGGGTAGCGGCGGCGACCAGCAGGCTGCCTTGGCTGTGCCCGCAGAGCACGACCCGATACCCCTGCGCGAGGTAGCGCTCGACGCGGTCGGCCAGTTCGGGCACCACCTTCTGCGCGTAGCAGGGCGGGATGAACGGATGGGCCGAGCGCGGCCAGTAGGAGGCGAGGTCCCAGAGGATGCCCAGTTGTCGTGCGGTGTTCGGTCGGCGCGCCGCGGTGTACACGGCGTAGAGCAGTCCGAGCGCCAGGGCGTCGAGGGCCAGGACCCCGATATTGCCGAGGTCGTTGTACACGGCCTCGGAGGAGAGTCGAAGCCAGCGCACCGGTTCGGTCAGCACCGCATGGTTGGACAGCGCCCCGATCCAGTGCGGGAGCGGTCTCCGGTAGGCCGGCGCGTGCTCGGTGAGCATCCACTGCGCCTGCAGGGCCAAGGCGCCGATGACGGCCATCACCAGCGCCAGACCCGTCAGGATCCGGGCGCCCCAGAACTTGAGCCGCGCGATCTCCCAGGCGGCCGCCACGGTGCGCCTGCCGCCGCCGGATGTGCTGTCCTGCAGGAGGAAACCGGGCGCGTACCGCACGACGCTGGCGCGCAGCACCCTGATCAGAGTGGCCAGTATCAAGGTCACGGTGAAGGCGGCGATCAGGATGGCGGTGAGGCCCCAGAGCACCGTTACGTTGCCGTAGAACATCGGTAGTTTGAGCCGGTTCCCCGCGCCTGGAGCGGTGACCAGTTGCGGGCGGCAACTACCGTGCAGGCATCCGCTTGCGGTATAGGACAGGCCCACCCCGAGCCCGGCGCCGAGCAGGGCCGCCAGTGCTGTGATCGGCGCAGAGAACCAACCCTGCGCCCAGGGACGGAAGGGGTGCGGCGTCTCATACGACGATCCCAGTGCGCGATGCGGCTTCCAGGCCTGCGCGGCCGGCAGGATCAACGCCAGCGACAGCAGCAGGGTGAGCAGAGCGAGGGCGGTCATCAACAGCCCGACCGTGTCGTCCGAGCCCGGAAGGGGCAGCGGATTGTGGTCCGCGGCCAGTCCGTAGGGAGCCGTCGACGCTGTCGGTGCGACCCAGGCGGCGAGCAGGAGGAGCACGACCATCGCGGCCGAGGAAGCGCGGCCGGCGACGATGGCCAGTTGCTTGTGCCAGCGGTGGCCGAAGGCGTCGGTGGGATCGTCGAGCACCGTCGTGGCCAGCAGGCTGAAGGCCAGGATGATTCCGGCGATGATCCACAGTACGAGCCGGAACGCGGACTTCGGCGGATGAGGCCCGCCGAGAATGAGCAGCGTCGCCGTGCAGACCGAGGCAGCGACATGCAGCGCGCGCAGTGTCGGCACATCCGGATCGCCGGAGTAGAACGCGGAGCTGGCGGCGGCAACGCCCGAGTCGGCGCTCGGACGGCGGACCGCGACATTGCTACTCCAGGCTGCGGTCGAGATCTGGTTGATGATCGCGATCACGACGAGCAGCAGAAGGCCGCCGATCATGCTCCGCCGCCAGGGATGTTCGAAGAACCATCCCAGGTGTGAGACCGAGCCGAGGCACCGGTTCGTGCCGGTTGCGCACTGATTGACCAGCAGGTCCATGACGATCACCGTGAGCTGTGCCACGAGCAGGCAGCTCAGCACGATGCCGATCAGGCGCAGGACGGCACGGCACAAACCGAGCATCGCCACGCCGGGTCCGCGGACCAGCCACCGCGGCGGCAGCATCCAGTGCGCAACGTTGGCCATGGCAAACGGGAAGAGCAGCGCCCAGATCGCCTTCGACCACCCGCCGGAGGTCATCTTTCCCCAGTGGTATCCCTCGACGAGGTGCTCCACCGGTCCGTCGGGGGTCTCCAGCGGGGGATCGGCAGGGGGCGGCTCAACTCGTCGGCCGGGCGGAAGATGCGGCCGACGCCGTCACCGGCCACCTGGATCACGTGCGGTGTGTCGAGCAGGCTGGCCGGTGCGGTGCCGCTCACGCCGTGCACGCGGATCTCGACGATGGTCCGGTGCGGATCGGTCGGGTGCGGATCGGTCGGGTGCGGATCGTTCGGTTGCCGATCGGTCGGGTGCGGATCGGTCGGGTGCGGATCGGTCGGGTGCGGATCAGTCATAGCGGACAACCCCCTGCGCAGCTGCTTCCCTCAGCTGCAGGAGACAACGGTCCCGCGTCAGATACGTTCGGGCAAGAGCTGTTCAGCCCCGGGGCCGAGCTGCCGGTGGTAGTCAGCCCGTGGCGACGGCCTGCTGAGCCAGCGCCTGCAGGGCGGCGTCGTTGTTGTTCGTGGTTCCGGAGGTGTAGGCCGCCTCGGCGACGCTGACCTGTTTGTCGTTGCGCTGGGCGGCGAAAGCGGCGTTGTCGGAGATGTGGGCCGGTGCGTTGGTGAACGTCGTCCCCTCCCGCAGGAGATCGTTGACGTTGCCCGTACCGTCGGCACTGACGAGCTTGTCGAACAGATTTGCCTTACCACTGTTGGTGAAAGTGATCACGTACGACGCGATCACCACGGTCCGGTTGCTGCTCTGGGTGGTGATCAGTGCCCGGTGCAGCGACGAGCACGGGGTCTTGGCGAGGAAAGCGGCAACCCGGCCGTAGGAATGACCCGCGCAGTCGGTCTGGTCGTCGGCGGCCTGCTGCGTCCAGCCGGTGGGCAGGTTGGGGTTGGCGGAGCTGCTGCCGTTGGATGCTGAACTGCCCGGTGCGGACGAACTGGCCGCACCCGATTTCGGTGCGGTGGCACCCGTGTTCGACTTGTGCGGTCCGTGCACGACGAGCAGGAACCCGAGCACGAGCAGGCTCACGACCAGCCACGCTCCGACAATGGCGGCAATCACCGGCAGACGGCTGCGGGGCTCGTCCTCGAGATCGTCGGCGAAGGCGTGGTAGCCGCTGCGTTGGTAGCCGGACGCCAGGGTTGGGTCTTCATAACCCGGCTGATACTGGGGCTGGCGGTAGTCCGGGCCGGCCGAGCCAGGCTCGTAGCCGGACGGCTGGTACGGGGGTGGCGTGCCGGGCTGATATCCAGTGGGCTGGTATCCGCCGGGTTGGTAACCAGCCGGGGGCGGAGTTGTGCGGGGCTGTGCGGCGGGGGGCTGTGCGGCGTTCTCCGGCGTCGCTTCGGAGCCCCCGCTCCACTCCTCGTCGGGATCGGTCAGCCAGCTCACGTCACTACCTCTTTGCGCCGGCGCTCGTCGCCCGCTCAGCCGCTACCGTAGCCGGACCAGGCTCACACACGTGTTCGGACGAGGTGAACAGGAGCCCGCGCAGGGCAGGTGCCCCCCGGATCCCGGGGCTCGCACGCGCGCGGCCGAGCGATAGGGAGAATGTCAGAATGGCGGACGAGCTGCACTATGACGTGGTCGTTGTCGGGCTGGGCGCGATGGGTTCGTCCGCGGCGCACCATCTGGCCCGTCGCGGCGCGCGTGTGCTCGGAGTGGAACAGTTCACTCCGGCTCACTCGCTGGGATCGTCACACGGCGAGACCCGCATCGTGCGGCAGGCGTACTTCGAGAAGCCCGACTACGTGCCGCTGCTACAGCGTTCCTACGAGTTGTGGGACGAGCTGTCGGCCGACTTCGGGGAGGAGCTGTTCACCCGGTGCGGGGCGCTGATGATCGGCGAACCCGATTCGGCCGTGGTGACCGGCACCCTGGAGTCGGCACGGCGCTGGAATCTGCCGCACGAGGTGCTCGACGCTGCCGCGATGCGCGAGCGTTATCCGCAGTTCACGCTGCCCCCGTCGCAGGTGGCGGTGTTCGAGGCCAACGCCGGTTTCGCGCGTCCGGAGGCGAGCGTGCTCGCCAACATCGAGCTCGCGCTGCAGGCCGGGGCCGAGCTCTGGTTCGACACCGAAGTGGACTCCGTGCAGCTCGGGCCGTCCGGGGTGCACATTAACGCCGGTGGTGTCGAGGTGACGGCCGAGCGGGCGGTGCTGGCGGTGGGTGCCTGGGCCTCGGCGGCCCTGGGCGATTCCGCGCTGGCACGGTTGAGTGACTTCGGGGTCGAGGTCACCCGGCAGACCGTGCACTGGTTCGAGCCGGTCGGTGGTGCCCAGGCGCTGGCGGACTACGTCCCGGACAAGATGCCGGTGTACCTGTGGGAGTGGCCGCACTCCTCCGGTGACGCCGTCGACATCTACGGATTCCCTTATTTGGAAGGGGATCCTGGAGTGAAGGTGAGCCTGTACAAGGCCGGCGACGTGGTCGATCCGCGGACCGTCGACCGATCGGTGTCGGACTCTGACGCCGAGCGCCTGGCCCCGGTGCTGCAGCGGTCCCTGCCGGGGCTGGCCGGGCGGCGGGTGAAGGGCAGCGCGTGCATGTACGCAGGCGTGGCCGATGACGACTTCATCCTCGGAATCCATCCGGGCTCGTCCGGCCGCGTCGTGCTGGCGGTCGGGTTCTCCGGTCACGGCTTCAAGTTCATGCCGGTGGTGGGCGAGATCGTCGCGGACCTCGCCCTGACCGGGAAGACCAGCCTGGACATCGACTTCCTGAGTCCGTCCCGCCTCCGCTAGCCGCTTCCACGTTGACGTTGCCCTTGTTGCGCGCGTCCGCACGTTGACGTTGCCCTTGTTGCGCGTCGTCGGGCGTTGACGTTGCCCTTGTTGCGCGTCGTCAGGCGTTGACGTTGCCCTTGTTGCGCGTCGTCAGGCGTTGACGTTGCCCTTGTTGCGCGTCGTCAGCTGTGATCAGTGATCGGGAAGATGACCTCACGCACCAGAACCCGCAGGCCCAGCGCGACCGGGACCGCGAACAAGGCGCCGGGTATGCCGAGAATTGCCCCGCCCAGGATCACCGACGGAACCGTGATCACGCCGGGAAGCTCGACCGAGTAGCGCATGACCCTGGGCTGGATCAGATAGTCCTCGGCCATCCGGTAGCCGATGTAGAAGGCCAGGGTTGCGATGGCCGTCGGGAGGCTGACCGTGAGTGAGACCAGGGTGACGATGATGCCCCCGATCGTGGAGCCGAGTACGGGAACAAGAGCAAGAACCGAAACCAGCGCTCCGAGCAGAACCGCGTACGGGATCCCCCAGCACGCCGCCCAGATGGCGGTGCCGGCACCGCAGAGGAGCGCGATCAGGACCGTCGAGAGCATGTAGCGACCGACCTGTCCAAGCAGGTCGTCGACGAGTATTCCGACCCGTGCGCGACGTGACATCGGGATGGCCTTCATCGCCACGTCCCGCATCCTCGGCAGTTCGATCGCGAAGTACAGCGACAGGAACGCCACGACGGCGACGTCCGTCACGCCTTCGAACAGCAAGGCGCCGCTGGTGAGCACGTAGTTGAGGAGTTTCGTCGGATTCAGACTGCTGGTCGACGAGCTCGTCGAGGTCGCGAGCTTGGCACCGAGTGATCCGAGGTGCCCTTCGGCGTTCTTGATCAGCTCCGGAACCTGTTTGATCAGGCTGGGCAGCTGGCTCGTCGCGGCGTCGGCGGCGAGGAAGAACGGCGCGGTGAGCAGCGTGACGACCGCCAGCCAGGTCAGGAAAGCCGCGACCGGACGGGCCAGGCCACGGCGTTGCAGGAACTGCACCAATGGATCCAGGGTCACGCCGATGAGCAGGGCGAAGGCGACGAGCAGGACGACGGTCCGCAGCCGCTCGATGATCACGAACCCGAGGTAGGCCACCCCGACGCCGACGGCGAACCAGGCCGCGAAGGCGATGACCGAACGGGGTCGTCGGATGGTCACCTCGGCTTGGGATGCCTCCGGGGTGCCCCCGACCTCGACCGCGCCTGTGGTGTCCATCGCAAGCCAGGCTAGTGGACGGAATCGGGTTCCGGCCGGTCCTGCGCCGAGGACAGGTGCCCCCGACCAGCCGCGACGTTCACAGCAAGCGCTGTCTTTTCTCCCAGGATCCGGCGAGGTGCGGCGAGTTAATTGAGTGAGGACGAGAGCAGCAGCTCCCAACCACTTGACCACCGCAGCGTCATTCGCATCGAAGAGGTAGCCACGATGAACGACCAGCCCACCCCTGAGGCCAACGATCCGCGCCCGGCCGACACGCAGGGCGACCGGCCCGGTGCGCAACCGCCGGTGACGGCTCGTCCCGTCGGGCCCACCGATGACTATGGCGCTCCAAGCTTCTACCACCAGACCCGCGGCTACGGCGAAGGTCCGGCGACCGAGGCAACGGGCGATGCGCAGGCGCAGTACCCGGCGCCGCCGTCGCAGCTGGACGAGGCCAACCAGCCGTACCCGTCCCAGCCGTTAGGCCAGCCGAACCCATCCCAGCCGTACCCGTCCCAGCCGTTCGGCCAGGCGTACGCGTCCCAGGCGTACCCGTCCCAGGCGTACCCGTCCCAGGCGTACCCGTCCCAGGCGTACCCGTCCCAGGCGTACCCGTCCCAGGCGTATCCGTCCCAGGCGTTCGGCCAGCCCGATCCGTACCAGCCGAATCCCTACGGTGGCCAGCAGTACTGGGCTCCGGCGAACTACTGGGCGCCCCCGCAACCGCACCAGTCCGTCGCGGCGGGAACGGGTGCCAACGTCCCGCGCCACCGCCGGGTGCTCATCGGATCGGTGGCGGCCGCGTGCGCGGTGGGCCTGACCGTGGGCGCGGTGGCCTACTCGGTTGCTCAGTCCAACCGCAATTCCACGGCGCAGACCTCGGTCACGGCACCTGCCCAGAGCGGCACCGGGTCCTCAGGTTCATCAGGGTCGGACGGGACGTCCGGCGGCACCTCCGGCGGGGGCCAGTTCGGTTGGAGCAACCCGTTCGGGTCCAACGGCCTGGGCAACTCCGGGTCGTCGGGCACGTCCAGCACCGCGACGAAGGCCACCGCGGCCCAGTCCAAAGGCGTCGTGGACATCAACACCGTGCTCGACTACGGGACCGGAAAGGCCGCCGGGACCGGGATCGTGTTGAACTCGGACGGGACGATCCTGACGAACAACCACGTGGTCCAGGGCTCGACGAGCATCTCGGTCACCGTCGTCAGTACCGGTAAGACCTACACGGCAACCGTCGTCGGCACCGACCCGACGGACGACGTCGCCGTGCTGAAGCTCGCGAACGCTTCGGGGCTGACCACGGCCAGCCTCGGCAACTCGAGCGCGGTCGCGGCCGGTGACAAGGTGACCGCAGTAGGAAACGCCGGCGGAACCGGTGGGACGCCGAGCGCCGCCGCCGGTAGTGTGACCGCTCTTGACCAGTCGATCACGGCCAGCGATTCCGACGGCAGCAACGCCGAGAAGCTCACCGGCATGATCCAGGTCGACGCTGACATCCAGGCCGGCGATTCCGGTGGTCCGCTCTACAACTCGGCCGGACAGGTCATCGGGATCGATACCGCAGCGTCCTCCTCACAGTCGTCCCAGACGGTCGGGTTCGCCGTTCCGATTGCGAAGGCGACCTCGCTGGCGAGCCAGATTCTTTCGGGGACGGACAACTCCACGATCCACCAGGGTTACCCGGCTTTCCTCGGGGTTCAGCTCTCGGCTCAGGCGAGCTCGTCGACCGCGGGCGTGCCGGTGGCCGGCGTCGTCGCCAACTCGGCAGCAGCCAAGGCGGGCCTGGCTCAGGGCGACACGATCACAGGGATCAACGGCACCGTGGTCAACACCGCGACCGGCCTGTCGGGCCTGCTCGCCAAGCACAACCCGGGTGACACGATCACGGTCAAGTGGGTTGACGCGAACGGCGCATCCCACACGGCCTCGGTCACCCTGGGTTCGGGGCCGGCGGACTGATCGGCACGGCCAGCTCGTCCGGCTGGCGGGATTGCCCCCACAATGCCCCAGCCAGCCGGCGGACCAACCCGGGTGAGCATGCCGGTGTCGGTCGACAACTGAACAGCGCGGTCCCCCACCGCGCACCAGCCCGCGACCCGCGGCCGAGACTTAGCTCCGGCCGCGGGTCGCGGCATCTTCCGCCTACGTCCCACGGCGCTCGTTGAGGTTGCCGTTGTTGCGGGCCGGCGCTCGTTGAAGTTGCCGTTGTTGCGGGCCGGCGTTCGTCGAACAACATGGGCAGCGTCGACGCGGGCGGGTCGACGACGAGGGCAACGTGAGCCCGGGCGGGAGCCGGGGCAACGTGAGCCCGGGCCGGAGCCGGGGCCGGGGCCTTGGCCTGGGCCTTGGCCAAAGCGGATCAGGGTGGGAACCGGGGTTGTCCCCGATCCCGTTTGCCCCTGCTCTTTCTAGCGTCTGACGTATGCCCAGTCCTCCGGCCCGGTCCCGCAAGTCGCCAACGTTGTTGGCTGCTGGTTGGGCGGCTGCCTTTGCCGCTCTGCACGGCTACTGGGCCGGCGGTGGCAGCGCGGCCAGACCGCCCTTGTCCGGGACGAACAGCCATTCGGCGCAGCTTGTTGTGGACGTGGCGGCCATTTCGGTTTGCCTGGCCGGTGTCGCTCTGGCGGTGGGGTTGGCGCAGACCGGTTACCGGGCCTTGACCTGGATGCTGGCATGTTCGGCCGCGGCGGTGATGTTGTGGCATGCCGGGCTGAACTATGCCTTTCTGGGACTCCGATGCGCGCTCGGGCAGCCCCTCACCGCAGCTGATCGCTACTCTGCCCTGTTCTACGAGCCGTTCTGGTTACTGGGCGGGATTGTCTGGGCGCTGGCCGCGGCCGGCTACCGACGTCGCCGCGCGCTCCCGGACACTCGAGGCCGGGCCACGACCGGCAACAAGGGCAACGTCAACGTTGGGGGACCGGCAACAAGGGCAACGTCAACGGCCGTGGGTGTTCAGGTAACTGTCGATCTCAGCCACGATGCGGGATTTGACGTCGTCCGGGGCGAAGGAGTGCCGGACTCCGTTGCGGGCCAGGTCAGCCAGGCCGGACTCGTCGAGGCCCAATAGCTCCGCGGCCACGCCGTATTCGTGGTTGAGATCGGTCGAGAACATCGGCGGATCGTCGGAGTTGATCGACACCGGAACTCCGGCGGCCACGAACGCCGACAGCGGATGGTCCTCCAGCCGCGCCACGGCGCGGGTGGCGATGTTGGAGGTGGGGCAGACCTCGAGCGGAATCTGGTGCTCGGCGAGGTAGGAAAGCAGGGCCGGGTCCTGCGCCGATGTCGTTCCGTGGCCGATCCGCTCGGCGCCGAGCACCTGCAAGGCATCCCATACTGTTTGTGGCCCTGTCGTCTCACCGGCGTGCGGAGCGCTGTGCAGACCCGCGGCGCGTGCGGCGTCGAAGTGGGCTTTGAACTGCGGCCGGGGCACCCCGATCTCCGGACCGCCGAGCCCGAAGCTGACGAGTCCTGCCGGGGCGAGACGCGTTGCCGCGTCGAGAGTCACGTCAGCGGCTGGGATCCCGGCCTCGCCCGGAATGTCGAAGCACCAGCGAAGGACAAGATCGAGATCGCGCTCGGCGCTGACGCGGGCGTCTTCGATTGCTTCCATGAACTGTTCGCCCGGTATGCCGCGGCGGATGCTCGAGTAGGGCGACACCGTCAGTTCGGCGTAGCGGATGTTGAGGGCGGCCATGTCACGGGCGACCTCGTAGGTGAGGGTTCGTACGTCTTCGGCGTCCCTGATGAGGTCGACAACAGACAGGTAGACCTCGATGAAATGGGCGAAGTCGGAGAAGGTGAAGTACTCAGCCAGCTTCGAGGGATCGGTGGGCACGGGAGCGCCTGGATAGCGGGAGGCCAGTTCCGAGACGATCCGCGGGGATGCCGAGCCAACGTGGTGGACGTGCAACTCGGCCTTGGGCAGACCGGCGATGAAGCCGGCATACTTCGACGGCCGGCTGAACCGCCCCAGCTCTGCAGAGGACGTGGCCACGTACGCCTGGGGTGCGGCCACGTTCGCCGAGGCGGACGGAGCATTGCTGGGATCGACAGTCATGGAAGTAATTCTGACATGTCCGTGTCAGCTATTGTCGACCGGGCTGACAGCTCAAGCCGACAATGCTGCCGAGACAATCTCCTGAGCTTCGGCCTGAATGCGGGCCAGGTGCTCTGGGCCATCGAAGGATTCGGCGTAGAGCTTGTACACGTCTTCGGTGCCCGACGGACGAGCGGCGAACCAGCCGCGGTCGGTCGTCACTTTCAGCCCACCGATCGCGGCCCCGTTGCCGGGGGCGGCGGTGAGCTTGTCGGTGATCTCGTCCCCGGCGAGCGTCGAGGCGACAACCTGTTCCGGAGCGAGTTTGCCCAATACTGCCTTCTGCTCTCGGGTGGCGGGAGAATCGATACGCGCGTACGCCGGCGATCCGAACGTCTCAGTAAGCGCTGCGTAGTGCTCGGACGGGGATTGCCCCGTTACGGCCTGGATTTCGGACGCGAGCAGGCACAGCAGGATCCCGTCCTTGTCGGTGGTCCACACCGACCCGTCCTGTTGCAGGAACGACGCGCCGGCGGATTCCTCGCCACCGAAGCCGATGGACCCGTCGAGCAGACCGGGCACGAACCATTTGAAACCAACCGGCACCTCGACCAAACGACGACCCAGCGAGGCTGCGACCCTGTCGATCATCGACGAGGACACCAGCGTCTTTCCGATCGCCGCGTCAGCCGACCAACCCGGTCGATTCGCATACAGATACTGGATCGCGACCGCCAGATAGTGGTTGGGGTTCATCAGGCCGTCAGGTGTGACGATCCCATGGCGGTCGGAGTCGGTGTCGTTGCCGGTGGCGATGTCGTAGCGCCCGGGCTCAGCCTCCATCCGGCCGATGAGCGAGGCCATGGCGTTCGGCGACGAGCAGTCCATTCGGATCTTGCCGTCCCAGTCCAGCGTCATGAAAGCGAACTGCGGGTCGACGTTCGGGTTGACCACGGTCAGGTTCAGTCCGTAGTGCGAGGCGATCTCGCCCCAGTACGCGACCGAGGCGCCGCCGAGCGGGTCAGCGCCGATCCGGACGCCGGCCTCTCTGACTGCGTCCATCCGAAGGGCACCCGACAGGGCTTGGGTGTATTCAGCGAGGAAGTCGTAGCGGTTGATGTGGCGGGAGGACCTGAGCGCCTTTTCGAAGGGAACTCGCCTCACCCCTTCGGTGCCTTCGAGTCCGTTGGCCAGGATTTCGTTGGCCCGGTTCTGGATCCAGCCGGTGATCTCTGTGCCGGCAGGACCGCCGTCGGGCGGGTTGTACTTGAAGCCGCCGTCACCGGGCGGGTTGTGCGACGGTGTGACCACGACCCCGTCGGCCTGACCACGAGTGTGCGGATTGCGGCCGGTGTTGTGAACGAGGATCGCCCGGGACAGGGCCGGCGTCGGAACCAGACCACCCCGCGCGTCGATGAGCACGGTCACGTCGTTGGCGGCGAACACCTCCAGGGCTGAGCGGACAGCGGGCTCGGACAAGGCATGGCTGTCTGCCCCGAGAAACAGCGGACCGTCGATCCCTTGGCCGGCGCGGTATTCCACGATCGCCTGGCTGGTCGCCAGGATGTGGTCCTCGTTGAAGGTCGTCGTGATCGATGAACCGCGATGCCCGGAGGTCCCGAACGAGACGCGCTGCTCCGTCACGGACACGTCCGGATGCTGGGAGTAGTAGGCATCCACCAGTGCGGAGACGTCGATGAGGTCCGACGGTTGGGCCAGCTGACCGGCCCTTGAGGAGTTCGCCATGCTGCGATCCAACCACCTCGCGAGGCCTGTGAGCGAGAGTGCGGAGACCTTGTGGATAGCGACGGTGCTTGTGGACAGCGACGGCGCCTGTGGACGGCAAGGCATTTTCGATCCGCTTTGTGGATAACCCTCCGGGGTCGTCGGATGTCGTGTAAGAAGAACTACGTCGAACGGCCGCCTCGATACCGACGCACACAGATCAACGAGAGGAACCACGAAGTAATGATTCGCCGCCTCATCGCCGCGAGCGTGACGCTCACGGCGACAATCGCGGTAGCGTTCACCGCTACCGGAACTGCCCAGGCACGGGCACTTTCGCACGACAGACAAGCGAGCCACACCGTCGTCGCCGCGAGTTCGCTCCTCGCATCACCACGATCCGCACGCCCCCTGTTGCGCACGTTGCCCCCAGATCCGGACACCCACTGGAGGCTAGACGACCTGAAGCGTGCATTGATCGGTCAGACAGTCGGCCCGGCCGTCAGCACCCGCGGTGGTCAAGCCAAAATCGTGAAGTGGGTCGCGTCCGGCAAGTACTCGTTCCGGCAACTGACGATGAGCCGCCCCAACGTGCTGAGCGTCGGCGGCCGGCAGCACCCGAACGCGATCTACCCGCAGTCCTGGTGGAATCCAGGGTCGTGGGACTGGGGCAGCATCCTTGGCTCTGTCTGGGACGGCCTGTGGAACAAGTGCGCCAAGGGAGCCTTGACCGGGGTCGTCGGAAACGCGAGTGGCTCAGTGATCAGAAAGTTGGTCGTTCGAGGGGCGCGCGTCTACGTCGGCTGGCAAGGTTACGCGGTGCTTGCCATCAGCGGTTGCGTCGTCAATCTTCTGCACGCCGGATAGGAACGGATCATGTCAGGTAACCAGCCGCGCGGCCGCGGTCTCTTTCGCCGCTTCTTCGAAGCGATCGGGCTACTACGGGGCGAGCAGTCGGTCGACTTCCGCGACCTGTCCCTCGGCCACAAGATCCTCTACGTAGCAATCGTCGTTGCCGCTTGTCTGGTGGTCGCCAAGCTGATCGCCTGAGGGATCAGCAGCGGTTCTCCGGAGATGGGCACGGCACCCCCCGCCGCCGTGCCCGTCTCCGGCTCTCACGCCGGTGGTGTGAGCGATTCCGGTAGGACGCCGTGATGAAACCATGAGGCAGAGCGTCGCGATCGCGATCGAAGCGGAACGTGGGCAGAATCAGCGTGGAGCCAGCGCCCGGAAGGCGCCGACAGCGAGCTGAAACGAGTTGGCGTGGTACGCGATAGCGACGGATTGCCCGATACGGGTACCGCTTCTGAGACCACGCGGGACGAGACCACGCGGGACGAGACCACGCGGGACGAGACCACGCGGGACGAGACCACGCGGGACGAGACCACGCGGGACGAGACCACGCGGGACCAACCCAGACGTGGTCGGCTCAGGGTCTACCTTGGTGCCGCGCCGGGCGTCGGAAAGACCTACCGGATGCTGGACGAGGGCAATCGTCGCTTCGCGCGCGGCACCGACGTCGTGGTCGCCTTCGTGGAGACCCACGGGCGCTCGCAGACCGCTGAACGGATCGCCGACCTCGAGGTGGTACCACGACTCAGGCTGACCTATCGCGGCACCGAGCAGGACGAACTCGACGTGAACGCGGTGCTGACCCGCCACCCGGAAGTCGCGCTGGTCGACGAGCTTGCGCACACCGACGTTCCGGGTACCGGGTTCGCCAAGCGCTGGCAGGCCGTATCCGTTCTGCTCGATCACGGAATAGACGTGGTCACCACGGTGAACATTCAGCACCTCGAGTCGGTGAACGATGTCGTCGAGGCGATCACCGGTGTTCCGCAAGGGGAAACCGTGCCCGACTCCATGGTCCGATCGGCCGAGCAGGTCGAACTCGTCGATATGACCCCGCAGGCGCTGCGCCGCCGGATGGCCCACGGCAACATCTATGCCGCGGACAAGATCGATGCGGCGCTGACGAACTACTTCCGCCCCGGAAACCTGACCGCCCTGCGTGAGCTGGCCCTGTTGTGGCTGGCGGACAGCGTGGAGGAGGGCCTGCAGCGATACCGCGAGCAGCACGGCATCGCCGCCACCTGGGAAACGAAGGAGCGGGTCGTCGTGGCCCTTACCGGTGGCCCGGAAGGGGATGCGTTGATCCGGCGCGCCGCCCGCATCGCGGCTCGCATCACCGGCGGGGAACTGCTGGCCGTTCACATCGTCCGCAGTGACGGCCTCACCGGTTCGTCCGTGGCCGCCCTCGATCAGCAGCGGCTGCTCGTCGAATCGCTCGGTGGCAGTTACCACTCAGTGTTGGGCGAGGACATTCCGTCCGCGGTGCTGGAATTCGCGCGGGCCAAGAATGCCACCCAGATCGTCATCGGAGCGAGCCGCCGACACCCGGTCGCCGCTGCTGTGACCGGTCCCGGAACCGGAATGAGCATCACCCGCCGCTCGGGGACCATCGACGTGCACGTCGTCAGTCACGACTACGTCGGAAAAGGTCAGGTGCTCCCGCGCCTGACCGGCGGCCTTACGGTCCGTCGGCGGCTGAGCGGACTCGCGGTGGGTGCCGTCCTGATGGCACTGCTCGTCCCGGTCGCCGCGCAGTACCGCACCAACCTCGCGCTCGCCAGCGATCTGCTGCTGTTTCTGCTCGTGGTGGTCATCTGCGCGCTGGTCGGTGGCTTCTACCCGGCCGTGGCCGCGGCGGTGGTGGCCAGTCTGTTGCTGAACTTCTACTTCGTCGAACCCTTGCACCGATTCACGATCGCGCGGCCCGAGAACTTCCTCGCTCTGGCCGTATTCGTGGTCATCGCGGTGCTGGTGTCGCGCGTGGTCGACCAGGCCGCCCGGCGCAACGTGGAGGCGGCTCGGTCCAACGCCGAGGCCGAAACCCTGTCGACGCTGGCCGGCAGCCTGCTGCGCGGCGAGCAGGCTCTGCCGGCGTTACTCGATCGCGTCCGTGAAACCTTCGCGGTCCGGTCGGCGACGGTGTTGCGGCGTCGATCCGAGACGGCTGGCCCGGACGGTTTCATTGTGGTGGCCAGCGTTGGGGACAACCCTTGCGTCCGTCCCGAAGAGGCCGATGTGGAGGTCCCGGTGGGGGAGGATCTGATCCTGCTGTTGTGCGGCAGGACCCTGGCCGCCGAGGACCAAAGGCTGCTCGCCGCCTTCGCCGCGGAGGTCGCCGTCGCCTACCGGCAACGCCAGTTATCCGAGCAAGCCGACACCGCGGAGCGGTTGGCGCAGGCCGATCAGGCTCGGACGGCTTTGCTGAACGCGGTGAGCCATGATCTGCGCACCCCGATCGCGTCCGCGAAAGCGGCCGTGTCGAGTCTGCGCAGCACGGACGTCGCCTGGAGCCCGTCCGACCAGGCGGAGTTGCTGTCCACAGCCGACAGCGCACTGGACCGCCTGACCTCACTCGTCACCAACCTGCTCGATCTGTCCCGCCTGCAGGCCGGGGCGCTGTCGGTGCTGACCCGTCCCGTCGGCCTCGACGACGTCGTCTCCCGAGCGATCCCGAGTGCCGACGGGGTCCGGCTCGAGGTGTCACCGGAGCTACCCGAGGTGCTGGCCGATCCGGGTCTGCTCGAGCGGGTGGTCGCCAACCTCGTCGAGAATGCCCGTCGCTACAGCCCGGCCGAAACGCCGGTACGGGTGAGTGCCGCGGCATCCAGCCACCTGGTCGACCTGCAGGTCATCGACCAGGGCCCGGGAATCCCTGACGAGGCGAAGGCCTCGGTCTTCGCGCCGTTCCAGCGTCGGGACGATCGGGCGGTCAGTACCGGGGCCGGGGTCGGCCTGGGCTTGGCCATCGCGCGAGGATTCACCGAGGCAATGGGCGGAACGATCCGCCTGGACGACACCCCAGGAGGCGGGCTGATGGTGACGATCTCACTACCGGTCGCGCCCTCGAGCAACGGTTCGTCCAACGGCACCGACCACGGGCGGGATTCCTGATGCGCGTACTTGTGGTCGACGACGAGCCACAGATCGTCCGGGCCCTGGTCATCAATCTGCGCGCCCGCGGGTATCAGGCACTGTCCGCGGCGACCGGGGCGCAGGCGTTGATCGAGGCGGCCAGACACCCTCCGGACCTGGTGCTGCTCGACCTGGGCCTACCCGACATGGACGGGGCGGATGTGATCACCGGGCTGCGGGGGTGGACCCAGGCGCCGATCATCGTGCTGTCGGGCCGGACGGGCGGCGGTGACAAGGTGACCGCACTGGACGCCGGAGCCGATGACTATGTCACCAAGCCGTTCGGAATGGACGAATTGATGGCCAGGATGCGCGCGGTCGCACGCCGGGTTGCTCCAGATCATGCCGCGGACCAGGCCGTCGTCCAGTTGGGCTCACGCAGCGTGGACCTGCCCGCGCACCGGGTCAGTGACGCCGACGGCGCGGAGATCCGGCTGACCAAGACCGAATGGGAGCTGTTGGAGCGGCTGCTCCGCAATCCCGGGAAGTTGATCACTCAACGACAGTTGCTGACGGAAGTGTGGGGACCGGCTTACGCCGATGAGTCCGGTTACCTGCGCTTCCACTTCGGACAGTTGCGTCGAAAGCTGGAGGACGACCCCGCCCGCCCGCGACACCTGATCACCGAGCCCGGCCTCGGCTACCGCTTCGCCGAATGATTCCCGCCGAGGTTGCCCTCGTGACCGGCCGAGCGTCGTTGAGGTTGCCCTTGTGACCGTCCGAGCGTCGTTGACGTTGCCCTTGTGACCGGCCGAGCGTCGTTGACGTTGCCCTCGTTGCGGATGAGGCTGCGCAACGAGGGCAACCTCAACAAGTCGGGCTGCGCAACGAGGGCAACCTCAACGGGTCGGGCTGCGCAACGAGGGCAACCTCAACAAGTCGGGCTGCGCAACGAGGGCAACCTCAACGAGCGGGGGGCTTGCGGAGAGCTACGGTCCCGTGGTTTAGTTTAGGCACTGAACAAATAAGTCGGACACGTGCGCGTAGCCCGCGCGACATACCGCAACCGCCGAGATCACCGCGAACAGCTCAGACAGAAGGCGAGTCATGACGACCCCCACCCCCGTTGGCCCCTCCACCCCGACCTCGACCGCAACCGGTCCGACTCCGACGAAGGCCGACCGGTTCTCCTTCGGCCTCTGGACCATCGGATGGACCGCACGCGATCCGTTCGGTGACGCGACCCGGGCCCCGCTCGATCCGATCGAAGCCGTGCACAAGCTCAACGAGCTCGGCGCCTACGGGATCACCTTCCACGACGACGACCTCGTTCCGTTCGGCTCGGAGTCCGCCAGCCGCGACAAGATCATCGGCCAGTTCAAGGACGCCCTCGCCGAGACCGGGGTGATCGTTCCGATGGTGACCACGAACCTGTTCACCCATCCGGTGTTCAAGGACGGCGGTTTCACCAGCAACAACCGCGACATTCGCCGCTACGCCCTGCGCAAGGTGCTGCGCAACATCGATCTGGCCGCGGACCTCGGCGCGAAGACCTTCGTCCTGTGGGGCGGCCGGGAAGGCAGCGAATACGACAGCGCGAAGGACGTCCAGGCGGCGCTGGAGCGCTACCGCGAGGGCATGAACCTGCTCTGCGAATACATCCTGGACAAGTCCTACGATCTGCGTTTCGCCATCGAGCCCAAGCCGAACGAGCCCCGCGGCGACATCCTGCTGCCGACGCTCGGTCACGCGATCGCCTTCGCCGACTCCCTGGAGCACCCGGAACTCGTGGGTATCAACCCGGAGGTCGGACACGAGCAGATGGCCGGCCTCAACTACGCCTCCGGCATCGCGCAGGCGCTCTACCACGACAAGCTTTTCCACATCGACCTCAATGGTCAGCGCGGCATCAAGTACGACCAGGATCTGGTCTTCGGTCACGGTGACCTCATGAACGCCTTCAGCCTGGTCGACCTGCTCGAGAACGGCGGCCCGAACGGTGGACCGTCCTACACCGGTCCCCGGCACTTCGACTACAAGCCGTCGCGCACCGAGGACTACGACGGGGTATGGGATTCCGCTCGCGCCAACATGCGGATGTACCTGCTGCTCAAGGAGCGGGCCGCTGCGTTCCGCTCCGACCCCGAGGTCATCGAAGCTCTGCAGTACGCCCGGGTACCCGAGCTGTCGGTGCCCACTCTCAACCCCGGCGAAACCTACGCCGATCTGCTGGCCGACCCGTCGACGTTCGAGGACTTCGACCCGGACGCCGCCGGCGAGCAGGGTTACGGTTTCGTCCGGCTCAACCAGCTGGCCATCGAGCATCTGATGGGCGCCCGCGGCTAGTACGGTTCTCGACGGCTGCGCGTTGTCTGTCCCACCGATGGCAACGCGCAGCCGTCGATCGTGCCCGCACGATTCGGATCTGAACTCGACCGAGAGCCGACGAGGAGCGCACTGTGCCACTGGTAGCCGGGGTGGATTCCTCCACCCAGTCCTGCAAGGTTGTCATTCGAGACGCCGACACCGGCGCGCTCGTCCGGCAGGGACGTGCCGTGCACCCCGAGGGGACCGAGGTCGACCCGCAGGCGTGGTGGGAAGCGCTGCACACTGCGATCGCCGCTGCCGGCGGGCTGGACGACGTGTCCGCGCTGAGCGTGGGCGGTCAGCAGCACGGGATGGTGTGCCTGGACGAGGACGGCCGAGTCGTTCGTCCAGCCCTGCTGTGGAACGACACCCGCTCGGCCAAAGCGGCCACCGACCTCACCGAGCAGCTCGGTGCCCAGGCGTGGGCGGACGCGGTCGGCCTGGTGCCGGTGGCCTCGTTCACGATCACGAAACTGCGCTGGCTGGCCGAGCACGAACCGGAGCACGCCGCGCGAGTGGCGGCGGTATGTCTGCCGCACGATTGGCTGACCTGGAAGCTGTCGGGGTCCAGCGACATCCGCGATCTGGTCACCGATCGCTCGGACGCCTCTGGGACCGGCTACTTCGATCCACGGGCGAACAACTACCGGCGAGACCTGCTGATGCTGGCCTTCGGCCGGGACCTGCTACTGCCCAAGGTGGCCGCACCCGCCGAGGCTGTGCGTGGCAACGGATCTTTGATTCTCGGCCCTGGCGGCGGTGACAATGCCGCCGCCGGCTTCGGGGTGGACGCCGGTGACGACGCCGTGGTCTCGTTGGGTACGTCGGGCACCGTCTTCGCCCGCAGCCGGACCGCCCCGGCCGATCCGTCCGGCATTGTGGCCGGATTCGCTGACATGACTGGGCAATTCCTGCCGCTGGTCTGCACGCTGAACGCCGCTCGCATACTCGATGCGACGGCGAGGGTGCTCGGTGTCGATCTGCCCCGGCTGAGCGAGCTGGCCCTGCAGGCGGAGCCCGGCGCGGAGGGCGTGACGCTGGTCCCGTATTTCGAGGGAGAGCGCACCCCCAACCTGCCCGACGCGACCGGGGCGATCCACGGGGTCACGCTGGCCAACGCCACACCGGCCAACTTCGCCCGCGCCGCCGTGGAGGGCATGTTGTCCGGGCTGGCTGAGGGCCTCAATGCCCTTGCCGCGCAAGGGTGTTCGGTCAGTGGGGTACGAATCGTCGGCGGTGCCGCGCAGTCCGAGGCGGTCCGCCGGATCGCACCGACCGTCTTCGGGGTACCGGTCGTCGTTCCCGCGCCGGGCGAGTACGTCGCCGACGGTGCGGCCAGGCAGGCGGCATGGGTCCTGACCGGAGCCGACACCCCACCGGTCTTCAGCCCGGCCGAACGGCCCGAGCGCTTCGAGGCTCCGCTCACTGCCGGCCTGGCCGAGCGGTACACCGAGGCTGCGCAGCACTACCTGAGACGGTGAGTCCGCGGTGACGGTCTCCGGCTTGCCGGCCGGGCAGCACACGGTTCGTCGACACAACCAGCAACTGGTCCTGTCGGCGTTGCTCGAGGCCACCGGATCGCGGGCCGACCTCGCTGCGCGCACCCGCCTCACCAAGGCGACCGTGTCCAGTCTGGTCGATGAATTGCTCGCTGCCGGCGTTCTGCACGAAGGGCCCCCCGCATCCTCGGGTCCGGGCCGGCCCTCCCGCCCCCTTACGTTCTCTCCCTTCGGCCCGGTGGCCATCGGTCTGGAGATCAACGTCGACTACATCGCGGCCTGCGTGCTCGATCTGTCCGGGCGAACCGTGCGGCATGCGCGGGCCGAGGTCGACAACCGCGACCGGAGCCCGGCGTCGCTACTGCAGGACGCCGCGTCGATGACTCGGCGCATCACCGACGGTCTCGGCCGCGGCGTGCTCGGCCTCGCCCTGGCGGTCCCCGGAGCGGTGTCTCCGGCCGGCCGCGTCATGCGGGCGCCGAACCTGCCGCGGTTGGCCGAGATCGAGCTCGCCGATCAGGCCGACGGTGCGCTGGGCCGGTGGGCCGGGTCCGGGGTGCTGATCGAGAACGAGGCCAACGTGGCCGCGCTGGCGTGGCTCCGGGATCGACCACGCGATGAGGATTTCGCCTACGTGTCAGGCGAAATCGGCGTGGGCGCGGGCCTGGTCGTCGGCGGGGGCCTCTTTCGTGGCGTGAACGGCTTCGCGGGCGAACTGGGTCACGTGGTGGTCGAGGCGGACGGGCCGGCCTGCGGCTGCGGCGGGCAGGGTTGCGTCGAGCAGTACGCCGGCCAGGACGTGCTGTTGGCCTCCGCGGGCGTGGGCGACGTCGATGGGCTGAGCGTGGCCTGGGCCTGCGGCGAACCTCGGGCGCGCGCGGCGGTGGAGCGCGCCGGCTCTGCCCTCGGCGTCGGGCTGGCCTCGCTGTTGAACGCGGTCGACGTCCCGCTCGTCGTCCTCGGTGGCCTGTATGCGCGGTTGTTCGACGAGATTCACCCTTCGTTGCGGGCCGAACTGCATCGACGGGCCCTGTCCGCCCCGCATCACGGCGGACGGCTGCTGCGGTCCGGCCTCGGCAGCGAAGCGGCCGTGCTGGGTGCTGCGGGCATGGTCGTGGAACAGGCGTTGGCCGACCCCGGCAGACTCAGCGAGTCGGTCGGGAGTTGAGGTTCCAGTATCCCTTGGCGTAGACGTCGGCCCGGGACAGGCCGTGCACAGCGAGCGCCTCACGCAGGGCCACGACAGCCCGGGATTCGCCCAGGACGTAGGCATAACCCCGGCCGGTGGGCGGTTGGTATCCGGTCAGGGCGTCGGCCAGCTTGTCGGAATAGCCGGGGGCGGCGTGTCCGCGCGTCACCCAGGTGACCTCGGTGTTGTCGGGCAACGGATAGTGCTCGTGCTCGTTGGCGATCTCGGCGAAAACGCGGAGCCGAGGCGTTTCGGGGACCCCAGAATGCGCTTCAGCGATAGCCGCGATCGCCGGCAGGCCTGACTCGTCCGTCAACGCCAGCAGCCAGTCGGCGGAGGGCGTGTCGATGGCGCCCCGGGGGCCGAAGAAGGTCACCTGCTGCCCCGGCTCGATTTCGGCCGCCCAGGTGGAGCCGGGACCGTGCCCGTGCAGGACGGCGTCGAGGACCAGGTCGGCCCCCGATACGGCTCGGACGGTGTAGCGCCGGCGGACCTCGCGCAGGTCCGCACCGTCCAGCACGACGGCGATGTCGCACCCCAAGGGCCAGTCCTGGGCGGCGATGTCGGCGCCGGTCAGGGTGATGCGTCTCATCCGTGGCGAGAGATCGGCCACGTTGGTGACGTCCGTACGGAATTGCCCGGTGCGGGTGATGTGTTGAACAGAGGACATGATGTGTTCAGCATGCCAGCAGGAGCTGGGTGCCGATCACGTACCTCACGCCAGAAGGAGCAGCATGCCCACCGAACTGACCAAGGTCACCTACACCACCTCCGCCACCGCCCACGGTGGTCGGGCAGGACACGTGCGCAGCGCCGACGGCCTCGTGGACTTCGACCTGGCCCAGCCCGGCACGACGCCCGAGCCCGCGGTCAACCCCGAGACGTTGTTCGCCGCCGGTTACTCGGCCTGCTTCCAGGGCGCACTGGCCAACCGGGCCAAGACGCAGGGCATCGACACGTCCGATTCGACGGTGACGGCGAACGTGTCGTTCGGGCTGGCTGATGACGGTGGTGTGGGGCTGGCCGTCGAACTCGAGGTCACGATTCCCGGTGTCGAGGCTGCCAAGGCTCACGAGCTCGTCGAGCTGGCACATCAGTTCTGCCCGTATTCCAAGGCCACCCGAGGCAACATCAACGTAACCCTTACCGTCGTCTGATCCCGTCGCGCTCTCCCGCCGTCCCGGCTCAGCACTGGCACGCCAAAAGTGTGCCAAAAGCCGGGACGGCGGCCGCAAGCCGGGCGTATCGTCCGTTAGCGGGGCAAACGCTGCCTCCGCTGACGTCGATAACGGAGGGCGCCGATGGGTACGCCGACACTCGATCGAGCATCGTCTTCAGGCCGTCCCGGCCGTGAGCCACTGACCGGCGAGCAGCGCAACGCCTTCGCCGCCGCGTTCATCGGCTGGGCCATGGACGCCTACGACTACTTCCTGGTCGTGCTCGTCTACGCCGACATCGCGAAGGACTTCGGGGTCAGCCTGGAACGCATGGCGTTCCTGACCACCGTGACGCTGCTGATGCGGCCGGTCGGGGCGGCCGTCTTCGGTCTCTGGGCCGACCGCGCCGGCCGCCGGACTCCGCTGCTGGTCAATGTCAGCTTCTACTCGCTGGTCGGCTTCGCCTGCGCCTTCGCCCCCAACTACGGCGTCCTGCTGGGGTTGCGACTGCTGTACGGGATCGGTATGGGCGGTGAGTGGGGCCTGGGGGCCGCGCTGGCCATGGAGAAGATCCCGACCCAACGGCGCGGGTTCTTCTCAGGGGTACTGCAGCAGGGATATGCCTTGGGCTACCTCCTCGCCGCGGTGACCTACCTCGCCGTAAGCAACCTGACCACCTGGGGCTGGCGCGGAATGTTCGCCTTCAGCCTGCTCCCGGCGGTTATCTCGCTGTTCCTCCGGTCGCGCCTGTCGGAGTCGGAGGTGTGGGAGAAGGTCAAGCTCACCCAGACGCGGCCTGCCGACGTACTGAAGCAGCCTCTGGTGTTGCGGCGAATGCTGTATCTGATCCTGCTGATGACCGCCTTCAACTGGATGAGTCACGGCACCCAGGACGTGTACCCGACTTTCCTCAAGAAAGGCCTGGGTTTCTCGCCGAACACGGCCATCTACATCGCGATCCTGTACAACGTCGGCGCGATGATCGGTGGCACCTTGCTGGGCAGTCTTTCCGAACGAATCGGACGCCGGTTGACCATTATCGGTGCGGCGCTGCTGGCGTTGCCGATCGTGCCGTTGTTCGCCCTGTCGCATGCGATCGGCTTCGTCTGCCTGGGCTCCTTCCTGATGCAGTTCTTCGTGCAGGGCGCCTGGGGAGTGATCCCGGCGCATCTGACGGAGCTCTCACCGGATGCGATTCGCGGGTTCTACCCAGGGGTCACGTATCAGCTGGGCAACTGCCTGGCGGCGTTCAACCTACCGATTCAGGAGCGTCTGGCGAAGTCGCACTCCTACGGTTTCGCCTTGTCCGTGACCATCGTTCCGGTACTCGTCGCTGTCATCGTGCTCGCCGCAATCGGCAAGGAAGCGCGCGGTGTGCGCTTCGGTGAGGTTCCAGAAACCGCTCCCACCCGACCCGCGTCACCGGCGCGGGCCTGAGTACAAAAGCGCTGCTGAACGGCCTGCTGAACGGCCTGTCGGGCCGGCCACGCGCTGGAGCGATCCATGCACGTGGCCGGCCCTTCCATCACGATCTGGCGTCACGATCGAGCTGGACCAGTGGGCCGAACGGGTCAGCTGGCGGGCTTGGCCAGATCAGCGATCGTGGTCAGGCCGTACTTGGTCGCGGTGGCCTTGGTGATCACGATGGCGTCACTGTCCTGGGCATCGGCCTGGGTCAGTGCCACCAGGTTCGAGGGCAGCGCCTTCGTCAGGGCGGTGTAGACCTCGTCGGGGGTGGTCGCCGTCGCGCTCTTGTCGATGTAGTACAGCAACGTGCCGTTGTACTCCGGGAACAAGTCGAGCGAGCCGGCCTTGAGCGCGGGGTAGTACTTCTCCCGGCTGCCGATGTTGAGCTTGGTCTTGATCGATGCCCCTTGCGCCTTGAGAGCCTCGGCGTAGATCTGGGCCAGCACGACGTTCTCGGGGAAGTTGGCCGAGCCCACCGTGAGCGACACACCCGCAGCACTGGAGCCGGAGGTGGCGAGGCCGTTGTCGGACAGCCACGCCTTGGCTACGGCGTCGGGATCCTGCTTGTCGTTCTGCACCTTGCCCACCAGCTTGCCGAGGGCGTCGGTGGTGAGCTTGGCCGAAATGCCGTTCAGGACGGTCTTGACGCCGTCGGTGACCTTCGCCTTGTTGATGATCGGCACGACGTTCTGGGCGGCGAAGTTGCTCTTCGGGTCCTGCAGGATGACGAAGCCGTTGGCGGTGATGGACGGATCCGTCGTGAACAGGTCGGCCGCGTCGACCTGGCCGTTCTTCAGCGCGTTCACAGTGACCGGGCCGCCGGTGTCGGTGACGGTGTACTTGCCGAACTCGACGCCGTAGTTCTTCTGCAGGCCGGGCAGGCCGTCGGCGCGAGTCTTGAATTCCGGCGGGCCGCCCATGATCAGCTTCGAGGCGATGGTCGCGGTCGACGTGGTGCCGGACGCGCCCGAGGTGGCGGTGCCGCCGGTGGTGTTCTTGGAGCTGTCCGATCCGCAAGCGGTGAGGCCCACGGTGAGGGCGGTCACGGCCGCGCCGATGGCGAGCAGCTTGGATTTCATGTTCTCTCCATAGGAATAGTTGAGTTAGTAAAAGTCTAGCCGGGCGGTACGACAACGACCGACGGGGCCGATCAAGACGATGGGCAACTGTGACTCAAACGTTGGCCACCTCCGCTTCGACGACACGCGCCGTGCGCGCATCGGCACTCACGGCGACGTTTCTGGTTGAGAATCGGCCGGTCACGCCACGCGAAACGACGTAGCGCTGGATGAGGGCCAGCACGAGATCGGTCAGCAACGCCAGTGCGGCGACCAGCACGCCGCCGCTGATCATCTGGGGATAGTCCTGCTGAGCAAGCCCGTCGTAGATGAACCGCCCCAGGCCGCCGAGGGTGACGTAGGACGCGATCGTCGCCGTGGCGATCACCTGCAGCGCGGCCGAGCGGAACCCGGAGAAGATCAACGGCAGGCTGTTGGGCAATTCCACCTTGAGCAGCACCTGCGAGCCGGTCATGCCCATCCCCTTGGCCGCGTCCCGCACCTCGGGTTCGACGTTGTCCACACCGGCATAGGTATTCGACAGGATCGGCGGAATTGCCAGTAGTACCAGGACGATCTCGGTTGGTATCACATAGCCGGTGTCGGTTCGGCCGTGGAAGTGCGGGGCGATCACGACCACCAGCAGAACCAGCACGCCGACCGTCGGCAGCGCCCGGATCGCGTTGGCCGCGCTGACCACGTAGGTCGCCCGGCCGGTGTGACCGATCACGAGGCCGAGCGGGAGCGCGATCACCAGCGCGATCACGAGCGCGATGGCCGAGAACCGGATGTGTGCCGTCAGCTGACTGGCGATGCCGGTGTCGAACCGGGTGTTGTGCCAGTGACCCGGGTCGTTGAGCCAGTGCAGAACGTTGGTGATCATCAGCGCACCGCCTTCCGCCAAGGGGTCAAGGCCCGGGTGATCAGTAGCACCAGCGCATCGAGCACCAGGGCGAGCAACACGCACAACAGGATGCCGAGCACGATCGGCGGGTAGTAAGGGCTGGTGGTCGACAGCTTGAAGCCCTGATCGAACAGGGCTCCCAGGTTGGCCATGCCGATCGTGCCGGCCACGGCGGTGATGCTCACGCTCGAGACCACGGCCACGCGGACTCCGGCGGTGATCACCGGCACCGCGATCGGCAGCTCGACCTTGAAGAAACGTCCCAGTGGCTTGTAGCCGATGGCCGTCGCGGCCTGCAGCGTCTCCTCCGAAACCGAGCCGAGGCCGTCCGCGACCGTGCGCACGAGCAGCGCGACAGAGTAGATCGTCAGGGCGATCGGGACCTGCAACGGCGAGAGCACGTCGAGGCCGAACAGCGGCGGGATGAGCACGAACAACGCGATGGACGGGATCGTGTAGAGCAGGCCCGTGATCGACATCATCGGCGGGTAGACCCACTTGTACCGGCGCGCCAACCAGCCCAGGGGCAACGCGATGAGCAGGCCGACGACGACCGGGACGACCGACAGCCAGGTGTGGTCCCAGAGCCAGCCCAGATCCTCCTTGCGGTGATCCATGAAATAGCCCCAGAAGTACCAGGGGGAGGTGTTCGCGCTGTCGGCGAGGATGTGGGTGCTCATGCCGACGGCTCCGGTGTGCGCGCCTCGATCAGGTCGAGGACTTCCCGAGCCGTGACCGAACCGAGCAGCCGGCCGCTCTCGTCCACCACGACACCTCGGCCCGAGGGCGAGGACAGGCAGGCGTCCAGCGCGGCTCGCAGTGAGCCGCCCTGGGTCGCCAGCGTGCCGCCTCGGTACAGCAAATCGTCGGTGACGGTCGTCGCACCGGCGGGTAGGTCGGCCAGGCTCAGCCAGCCCTGTGGCGCCCCGGAATCGACAGCCAGAATCCACTGGCCGTTGTCCGATCCGCGCGGGATGGGATCGCCCATGGAAACGGTCGGTTCGTCGTGCGTGCTGAGCCGGCCGGCGCTGGTGAAGCCCAGCGCGCGGTAGCCCCGGTCACGGCCGACGAAACCGGCCACGAAGGCATCCACCGGCCGCGAGAGCAACTCGGCCGGAGTGGCCAGTTGGGCCAGGTGCCCGCCCACCCGTAGCACGGCCACGTGATCGCCGAGCTTGATCGCCTCGTCGATGTCGTGGGTGACGAAGACGATGGTCTTGCCGAGATCGCTCTGCAGGCGCAGGAACTCCTCCTGCAACTGGTCACGCACGACCGGGTCCACGGCGGAGAACGGCTCGTCCATCAGCATCACCGGCGGGTCGGCGGCCAGGGCCCGGGCCACCCCGACGCGCTGCTGCTGCCCTCCGGACAACTGGGCCGGGTAGCGCTTGGCGAACCGGGTGTCCAGGCCGACCCGCTCCATCAACTCCATCGCCAGCGCCCGGGCCTGCTTCTTGTCCGTCCCCAGCAGGTACGGCACCGAAGCGATGTTGTCCACGATGGTGCGGTGCGGGAACAGCCCGGCGTGCTGGATCACGTAACCGATACCGCGCCGGAGCTTGGCCGAATCGACCTTGGTCACGTCCTGGTCGTCGATCAGGATCCGGCCGCCGGTGGGCTCGATCATCCGGTTGATCATCCGCAGGCTTGTCGTCTTGCCGCAGCCGGATGGCCCGACGAAGACGGTGATCTCGCCGGACGGTGCCACCAGATCCAACTCGTCGACGGCCACCGTGCCGTCGGGATACTGCTTGGATACCTTGTCGAACCGGATCACGTTCCTGTCTCCTGTTCTGGATCAGGGTCGACCTCGACCCCTAGTTGTGCGCCCAGTGCGCGAGCTTCCGAGGCCACGATCTGGCCGTAGTGCTGCATCGTCTCGTCGTCGATCCGGTAGGTGGGCCCGAGCACGCTCAGTGCCCCGGCGACGCCCCCGGGACGTCGGATGGGGGCCGCGATGGCGGTGACGTCCGGTTCCATCCGATCGCGTTCGGCCACGTAGTCCGACGACGGTGCCTGATTCTTCAGTGCACGTCCGACAGCGAGGTTCTCCAGCGGTACGGAGCGGCCGATCCAGCTGGTGTGCCGCACGCTGTGGGTGCCCTCGACCATCGCCACGTATATGCCGGTGTTGTTCGGCCCGGCGATGGACAGGTAGGCCGACTCACCGGTCGCGGCCACGATGCGGTGCAGAGCCGGCTCGCTGATGCGGACCAGGGTCTGGCGGCCGATCGCCGTCGCGCCGAGCTGGATCAGTCTCGGGCCGGCTCCGAAGGATCCTTCATCGTCACGCGCCACGAAGCCCGATCCCTCGAGGGTGCGCAGCAGGCGAAGGGCCGTCGAGGCGGGTAGGTGTGCGCGGCGAGCGGCCTCGGTGAGCGTGATCGATTCCTCCGCGCACACCTCCGACAAGAGCGCCAGGGCACGGTCGACGGTACGGGTCGAGGTGCCGGCGTTGATGGTGGTGCTGTTGGTCGTCAGAGCGATCACCGCCTTCCCGGGATTGTGCCTTCCACTGCGTAGAAGTGACTTTCCGTTAGGCGGTAGGATTGCACTCCGCGCCGAACTTCGGAAGCGTTTGGCCAGAAGTTTTCGAGAATGAAACATCGGACAGGCGACGTTTGCTTCCACCGTTTTTGTAACGATGCGGTATTCGTCCGGCGTCCTCTACCGGTTTTCCGAGCCTCACCAACCGGGGGTTTGCCAATGATCGAGCTCGATGGCCGCGCGCTCACCGTCGCCCAGATCGCGGCGATCGCGGTGCGCGGCGACGGGGTGCAGGTCAGCGCCCAGGCGCGCCACCGCGTCCAACGCTCTCAGTCCTACGCCGACCGGGCGGCAGCCGAGCGCCCGATCTACGGACGGTCCACCGGGGTCGGCGCGAATCGCACGCAGTCAGTCACCGACGCCGAGTCCCAGGCCCAGGCACTCATCCGCAGTCACGCCACGGCAGCCGGACCATTGCGTTCGGCGCCGCGCGTCCGCGCGATGCTGGCGATCCGGCTCAACCAGTTGGCCGCCGACGGCAACGGGGCCTCGCCGGTCCTGCTGGATGCGCTCGCCGACCTGATCGACCGTGACGCGCTTCCGCCGGTGCGTGAGTACGGCGGGATCGGCACCGCGGACCTGCCTGCCCTGGCGGCCACGGCGCTGGTGCTCTCCGGTGAGCTGCCCGCCAGCCAACCGATCGGCGAAGCGATCGTGCTGGGCAGTGGGGACGCGCTGCCGTTTCTGTCGAGCAACGCCGCGACGCTCGCCGACGCCGCCCTGGCCGTCGACGAGCTGTCCAGCCTCGCGAGGGCGTGCCTGGACGTGGCAGCGCTGAGTTTCACCGCTGTGGACGGCAACCCCGAGGCCTTCGCGGCGGCCGTCGAGCTGGCTACGCCGTTCCCCGGTGCCAGCCAGGTGTGCGAGCGCCTGCGCACGCTCCTGTCCGGCGCGTCGACGCCGGCCAGGATCCAGGACCCGTTCGGCCTGCGGACGCTTCCGCAGGTGCACGGCGCCTTCCTCGACGCCCTGGCGCGGTTGGAGTCGGTGGTGACCGGGCTCGTCAACGCGGCCTCGGAGAATCCGGCCGTCTCGGCAACGGCCGGGGTCGCGCACCACGGTGGGTTCCAGATGGCCTACCTGGCGCAGGCCCTCGACGCCGCGCTGCTGGCCGCTGCCCAGTCGGCGCAACTGTCCCTGGCGCGGCTGACCATGCTCGCCGAGCCGGCCATCACGGGACTGGCGCCCTTCCTCGGCGACGGGACCCCGGCGGCGTCCGGCACCATGATCGTGGAATACACGGCCGCGTCGGCCCTGTCGGCGTTGCGTGCCCTGGCGATGCCGGCCAGCCTGCAGACCGTCACGCTGTCGCGCGGGGTCGAGGAGGACGCCAGCTTCGCGTCCCAGTCGGCCGCCCAGGCCCTGTCGGCCATCGGTCCCTACCGGGTGGTGCTCGCGGGGGAGTTGGTCGCCGCGGTGCGGGCCGTCCGGCTCAGGGCGATCGATGGTGCCTCGTTCGGCGTCGCGCTGTCGGCCGTCTGGGCCGCGGTCTCCTCGCTACCGCGCGATCTCGCCGACCGCAATCTCACCGACGACCTGACCCAAGCCGAAACCCTGCTCACCACGCAGCTGCCCACGACGGCATAGTGCGGCCCGAACTTTGGCGACACGCCGGTGTTTCACCAAAGTTCGGGCCGCACAATGCCTCAGATCATGTCGTCCAGTGGGCGTAGCTCGTCGGCGTAGGACACCGAGGTGCGGCGCAGGACGCCTGTCGCCCCGACGGCGTACTGGCCCATCCGCCACAGCGGCGGCGAGTAGGCGTGGATCGACACCGATCCGGCGTCACGTCCGGTCAGACGATGGATGTGGTCCGGCCCGAAGCAGTAGACCTGCCCCGCGGGCACTTCCGTCGCCAAACTCGGCCGGTCGACCGCCAGGTTGTGCTCGGTGAGGGTGCCTTGGGTGACCGCCACGGCCCCGGAGGAGATGTCGTGGTCGTGCCAGCCGGTGTCGTTGACCGGTGTCCAGCAGAGCACCCACACATCCACGTGGGCGTCGCGGTAGAGCGAGACGTAGTGCCGCTTGTCGTCGTCGAACGCGACGTGTTGCTGCCACAGGTCCGGCCTCGCGGCGACGGACGAGGCCAGGGTGAGCAGTTCCCGCTTGTCCAGGTCACGTCCGGGCAGGCCCGCGAAGCTGGTGAAGTGCGGATCAGCCGTCACCGACCAGTCATGTGCGGCCGCCACGGGCAGTCCGTCCGTGCCGCCCCTGGCCACCGCGGTCGCCACCGGATCCTCGGCGAGTAGTGCGGGCAGGGTGGTGTCGGTCATGATCTGGCCCCTTCGAGTAGTCGTTGCGGATTGGTCACCGTGATCGCTCGCCAGGCGGCCTCGCCCAGCTGTGGATCGACGGGTTCGGCGTAGGGACGGTCGCTGCCGAGCACGATCGGATCGATGCCCAGGGTGCGGGTGAGGTGATCGATGCCCTGGCGTCCGTAGGAGGAGGTGTCCACGAAAACCCCACGATCGGGGACGAACGCCCCGCCGCCCCGCGCGGTGAATCGTTCGTGGTGCAGGGCGGAGAGTCCGCCGCCGGCAGCGAAGCAGACGCGCAGGTCCGGCAGCAGGCTCCGGCCAGCCGCGTGCCAGGCCCACCAGGCGGCCTGTAGCTGCGCGGGGTACTGCACCACCGCTGCCCACCAGGGTGGGCAGCCCGCGCTGTAGGCAACAGGGCCGGGATGGACCAGAACCGGACGATCGAGCTCTTCGCACCGTCGCAGGACGCCGGCGAGCGACTCGAGCGCTGACGGTGTGGCCAGCTGGGTGGCCGAAACCTGCAGCCCGGCGAAGCCGTTCTTGAGGTGGTCGGTGAGGCCGTCCAGGTCCGGTTCGACGTCGGAGACCGCGGCCCAGCCGCCGAAGGGTTGGCCCAGGGCGAGGACTCCGTCGTGCCAGGCGGCCAACAGCGGAGCCGCTTCCCGCGCCGGCAGCGCCTCGATTCCCAGCGGGCTGGACAGCGACAGCAGGATCTGCGCAACGCCGGGGTCCAGGATCGCTCGGTCCTCGGCGCGATGGGCGCCGGCGTCGACCTCGTACGGCGGCTCGCCCGCGGTGTAGAGGGTCCAGCCACGCAGGTACGGGACGTGGGTTCGGGCGCGCAGCGCCTCGACGAAGGGCAGCGGCCACAGGTGCTGGTGCACGTCGATCCGGGCCGGTGACCGATCCGCCGTTTCGGGCATGCTGCGCTGGCCTCCGAAACCCCGTGGACATGGACTGGAAACGCTCTCGTGAAGCGGTTCACTGATACGGTTAAGTGAACCGCTTCACCACGTCGGTGTCAACCCCCCGGTAGGGTTTTGCGCGTGCCGCAGAAACCGCGACGGGTAACCCTGCGCGACATCGCTACCGAGACCGGACTGTCTACGGCCGCCGTCTCCTACGCGTTGCGCGGACTGCAGGTTCCCGAGGAGACGCAGCTGCGCGTTCGCGAGGCGGCCGACCGGCTCGGCTATCAGGTCGATCCGATCGCGCGCGCCCTGGCCTCCGGTCGTACGGGCTACGTCGGCGTGCTGTGCGGCTCGCTGGGCGACATCTGGCAGCAGGGGATCGCCGCCGCTCTGGGTCGGGAGCTGCTGCATGTCAACCGGCACGCGCTGATCGTCGATGCCTCCAACGACCCCGTCGTCGAAGGCTCGCTGGCCTCCCAACTCGTGGACCAGCGGGTGGACGCGTTGATCGTGCTGCCCGTCGACCCCGGCGCCACGCACTGGAAGGCCATCGCCGAACGCACGGTGCTGGTCTCCATCGGCGACGGCATCCCCAATGCCGCCACGGCGGCGGAGGTGGTCTTCGACAACGAGGCTGCCGTGTACGGCGCGCTGAACCAGCTGCTACGCGCCGGTCATCGCAACATCGCGGTCCTCACCCCCGGCGGTATGGCCACGCCGGATCGTCCGGCCGAGGTCGTGGTTCAGCGCTTCGCCGAGGAGTTCGGTGTGACCGCGACGCTGCACACCTCACCGCACGATCTCGAACGGGCCAGTGGAGTCGCGCGCGACATCCTCACCGCGGGCGACCGTCCGACCGCGTTCTTCTGCCTGGCCGACTCCATGGCCTACGGGGTGTACGCGGCTGCCCGGGAGCTCGGCCTGTCGGTCCCTGGTGACATCTCCGTCCTGGGCTATGACGACAATCCCGTCTCGGCGCTGCTCACCCCGCCGCTGTCCAGCTACCGCTGGCCCATCGAGGAGCTGGTGAGTTCGGTCGTCGATCGCACTGTGCGGGCGATCGAGGAGGACCGCCGCAGCCGCCGCAAGGTGCTGACCCCGGTGGCCCAGCTGAGGGAGTCCGTAGCGCCCCCGTTCGGGCTCAACGGCCGGTGAGCCGGACTCCGGCGTAGGCCACCGTCGCCACCAGGAGCCAGGACGCCAGACCGAGCACCAACGGACGTCCACCGGCCCGGCGCAGCAGGCTCCAGGAGACTCCGGTGCCGAGTCCGAACAGGGCGGCCGCAAGCAGCACCTGCTGCGTGTCGCCGGCGGCCCGCAGACCGGTCGCCGGCACGACACCGGTGGACCTCAGGACCACCGCGGCGACGAAGCCCACCACGAACAGCGGTACCAGCGCCGGGCGGTGACTGGGCCTGCCCGGGCTCGTCGACGGCTGACGTGCCGTGGAGGAGGCCTGGCGCCGACGGCGCAGCGCGACCCCGGCCACCAGGGGCGCCAGCAGAACGACGCGGGTCAGCTTGACCACGATCGCCGCCTGGAGCGCGCCGTGCCCGACCCGGTTGGCGGTCGCCACCGTTTGCCCGACGTCGTGAACGCTGGCCCCGGTCCACGCGCCGAAAGCGGCGTAGTCCAGGTGCAGCGGTCCCTGCAACAACGGCAGGACGACGATCGCGAGGGAGCCGCACAGGGTCACCAGCGCGACCGCGATCACGGTGTCGTTCTCGTCTCCGTCGGCGACCGGTTCCATGCCGGCCACCGCCGAGGCTCCGCAGATCGAGAACCCGGTGGCCACCAGCAGCCGCAGCGGACGCCGGACCCCCAGCCACCGCCCGATGAGCTGGGTCCCGAAGAAGGTGACCGTCACCGTCACGGCCACCACGGCAAGGCCTGGTGCCCCGAGGGTGCGCACATCGGTGAGCGACAGCTGCAGGCCCAGCAACACGACCGCGGCCCGGAGCAAGGACTTGGTGACGAACCGGAGGCCGGGCTGCAATCTGGCGTGGACCAGGCCGAGGTTCACGGCGAGCGCGCCGAGGGCGACGGCCACGGTCGACGCGTTCAGTGACGGCACGAGCCGGTTGATGGCGAACGCGACGAGGACGGCCAAGGCGGTTGCCGCCAGTCCCGGAACAAGTGCCACCGCCGCATCGCTGCGTGGGGTGGGCAGCAGCGGCAGGTATTGACCGGGCACCACCGATCCGGGCCGTTGCGTGGCGCGTTCTCCGATGGTGGGCACCTCTTGATTCTCGGCCGGCATCACGGCGTGCAGTAGCCCATAACCGGTTGGCATGCCATAGCCTTTGGTTATGTCAGGCGCGTACCCACCTGATCACGCCGTCGGCGGCATTGCCCGATCTGGAATCACTCCGGCTGCTCGTGCTCATCGCCGACGCCGGAAGTATCGGCGCTGCGGCGACTGTTCTGGGTGTCAGCCAACCCGCGGCCAGTAAGAGAATCCGCTATCTGGAAAGGGAATTGGGTCTGGCGCTGCTCGAACGCCAGGCCCGCGGGTCGACGCTCACCGACCAGGGACGGACCGTTACGGACTGGGCGCGCAACGTCCTGGCCGCCACCCAGACCCTGTTGGTCGGCGCCCGCGCGATGCAGCACAGCGGCGCGGCCCGCCTCACCACCGCAGCGAGCCAGACGGTGGCCGAATACCTCTTCCCGCACTGGCTCGCCGCCCTCAGCCGTACGGACGCGCATCCGTCCGTGGCGCTGCGGGTGGCCAATTCCGCGCGGGTGATCGAGCTGGTCCGCAACCACGACGTCGAGCTCGGCTTCATCGAATCCCCTTCGGTGCCGAGGGACCTAGCTGGCCGGACCGTGGCCACCGACCGGCTCGTCGTCGTGGTGGCGCCATCGCATCCCTGGTCGCGCCGCCGCACGCCGGTGGGGGCCACCGACCTGCTCGACAACCGCCTCGTGCTGCGCGAGGCCGGCTCGGGGACCCGCGCGACGCTGGAGCGCGTGCTCCCGGGTGCCCCGCAGGACTACCTGGAACTGGACTCCAACGCCGCGGTGAAGGTCGTGGTGGCCTCAGGGACGGGCGTGGCGGTGTTGAGTGCGCTGGCCGTGGCGGGGGAATTGGCCGACGGCCGGTTGGTCGAGGTCGCGACCTCTGGACTGGACCTTCGGCGGCCGTTGCGCGCGGTGTGGCCGCGGGGCAGGCGTCTGCTCGGGGCGGCGGCGGAGTTCCTGGCCATCATCTGAGTCTGCGACGACCTGTGGACGGCAGACACCCGAGATCGACACGGCTGAAGCGGGCCGGGGCTGGGTGCATGATGGGGTCGTGGCCATCAGCGTGTTCGACCTGTTCTCGATCGGTATCGGCCCGTCCTCGTCCCACACGGTCGGCCCGATGCGCGCGGCCAGGACATTCGCCCTCGGCCTGCAGCGAGACGGTCTGCTCGAACGCACCAGCCGGGTGCGGGCCGAACTGTTCGGGTCCCTGGGCGCGACCGGCCACGGCCACGGCTCGGACCGCGCCGTCATTCTGGGGCTGCAGGGTGAGACACCGGAGGACGTGGACGTCGCCGCCGTGGGCACCAAGGTCGCCGAAGTGCGGGACAGCGAGACGGTGCAGTTGCTCGGAAGCCACCCGGCCCGGCTGTCGGCTGACGACCTGGTGCTGCATCGCCGTGCGAGTTTGCCCTTCCATCCCAACGGGATGCGGTTCACCAGCTTCGACGACGGCCCGGACGGCGGGGCGATCCTGCGGGAGCGGACGTACTATTCGGTCGGCGGGGGGTTCGTGGTCGACGAGACCGCCGCTGGTGCCGACCGGATCAAGCCGGACGACACCGTGCTTCCGTTCCCCTTCACCACCGGGGCTGAGCTGTGTGCGCGGTGCGAGGAGTCCGGGCTGCCGATCTCGCAGGTCATGCTGGAGAACGAGAAGGTGTGGCGCCCGGAAGCCGAGATCCGGACTCGGCTGCTGCACATCTGGCAGGTGATGCAGGACTGTGTCGCGAGCGGGATGGAACACGAAGGCACCCTGCCGGGCGGGCTGAAGGTGCGCCGCCGGGCGCCGGAGTTGCTGCGCACGTTGACGGCTGACCCCTACACCACGGATCCGCTGCGGGTCATGGATTGGGTGGACCTGTTCGCGCTGGCCGTCAACGAGGAGAACGCGGCCGGAGGTCGCGTGGTCACCGCTCCGACGAACGGGGCGGCCGGGATCATCCCGTCCGTCCTGCACTACTACCGACGCTTCGTCCCGGGCGCGAGCGACGATGGTGTCGTCCGCTTCTTGCTGACCGCGGGCGCGATCGGCGTGCTGTACAAGGAGAACGCCTCGATCTCGGGCGCTGAGGTGGGCTGTCAGGGCGAGGTGGGCTCGGCCTGCTCGATGGCCTCGGGCGCGCTTTGCGAGGTGCTCGGCGGGTCACCGCTGCAGGTGGAGAACGCGGCTGAGATCGGCATGGAGCACAACCTCGGCCTGACCTGCGACCCGGTCGGCGGGCTGGTGCAGATTCCCTGCATCGAACGCAACGCGATGGCGGCGGTCAAGGCGATCAACGCCGCGCGGATCGCCCTGCGGGGCGACGGTACGCACATAGTCAGCCTCGACAAGGTCATCAAGACCATGCGGGAGACCGGCGCCGATATGAAGGTCAAGTACAAGGAGACGGCCCGGGGCGGCCTGGCCGTCAACGTCATCGAGTGCTGAGCGCCTCAATCCGGCGGCCCCGTTAGCCCTGCCCGTGGCCGCAAGCGGAGCCCTTTCGACGCCCGCCTGAAATTGGGTCGCGCGAGGCCGCGAGCCGTGCGGCGTGTCAGTCCGGGATTCCGGCGGCGGTCGGGAAGCATCCGGATCGGTTATGAAGCGCACCGATCCGCCCGCCTCCGCCGGCCAGTACACACCTCGCCGTTTCGGCGGGTTGGACGGCCTGCGGGCCCTTGCCGTCCTCGCGGTGCTGGTGTTCCACGCGGACTCGAATCTGCTGCCCGGCGGCTTTCTCGGCGTTGATCTGTTCTTCGTGATCAGCGGTTACCTGATCACCCGGCTGTTGCTGGGCGAGCTCGGACATACCGGCCGGATCCGGCTCGGCCAGTTCTACCTGAGGCGCGGGCTGCGGCTGCTGCCCGGACTGGCGGCGCTGTCTGTCGCCGTGGCGCTGGCCGCGGAGCTGTTCTGGCGGGACGAACTGCTGACGCTGCGCGATTCGGTGGTCTCCAGCGTCGGCTACGTCGGGAACTGGTGGCTGATCGATGCGCACCAGTCCTACTTCGTCGCCTCGGGTCGTCCGCCGATGCTTCAGCATCTCTGGTCGCTGGCCATCGAGGAGCAGTTCTACCTGGCATGGCCGCTCGCCCTGATCTGGATGTCGGCTTCGCGACGCCGGTTCGGTTGGGTGGCCGGAATCGCGGCGGCTGGCGCCCTGGCCTCCACGCTTGCCATGACGGTCATCGCCGTGAGGTCTGGGGTGCCCTACGCGACGGACTCGTCGCGGGTCTACTTCGGAACCGACACTCACGCGATGGGGCTGCTGCTGGGGGCGTCGTTCGGTGCGATCGCCGAGCGTCTGGACTTTCAGGCGCGGCGGTCGTGGCGGATCCGCCCCTGGTTCACGGATCTGCTCGGGCTGGCGGCTCTCGTAGCGCTGGTCGTGGTGGTGTTGCGGGTCGACGAGTTTTCCGAGCGCCTGTACCGCGGAGGATTCCTCGGCTTCAGCGCCTTGGCGGTGGTGGTGGTCTCGACGGTGACCCGCCCGCGAAGCCGGCTCGGACGGGTGTTGGATATGCGTCCGCTGCGCTGGCTGGCGGCACGCTCGTACGCGATCTACCTCTGGCACTGGCCGGTCGTCGTCGTCACCCGCCCCGGTGTGGACCTGCCGGCCAACCGGTGGCTCGCGGTCGCTGTGCGCATCGTCGTCCCGATGGTGTTGGCAGCGATCAGCTACCGGGTCGTGGAGGCCCCGGCGCGGCGCTGGGGCGTCGAGTGGCTGGGCCTGTCCGCCGGGCAACGCCGGGCTCGGCTGACCATGTTGCGCCGTGGGCTGTTGGTGCCGCGCCTGGTCGGCGTCACAGCACTGGCGGCCTTGGTGCTGCTGCTGCTCTCGTCGCCGTCCCCGTCGGCGTCGGCGTCCCCGTCGGCGTCCCTGTCCCCGTCGGCGTCGGCGTCGGCGTCGGCGTCGCGCGGTTCTGGTGAGGGGGGTGCCCCCGCGGCCCGGCTGACCTCGCTGTCCGCGCTGGACTTGGCCGGTTCCCCGCGATCGGCTGCCGTTCGCTCGGATGGCCCTCCCGCATCCGGGCTGGGTTCCAGCGCGGCGCTGAGTCCAACTTCCGCGATGCCGGCCGCCGGCGCACCGACCGCCGGCATCGCGCCGACCGTCGGGCCGACCGTCGACCCGACCGTCGACCCGCGGATCGGGACCGGGGCACGGGCAGGGGCGGGTCGTCCTGCCGATCCTTGGAGCGGCCCGGCTCCGGCCTCGCGTTCGGCGCAGTCCGGGCAATCTGGGCAGGCAGGTCCGTCAGGGCAGTCCGGGCAACCGTCGGTCCCGGCGACCACCCCCACGGATCGGACGGCCCCGCGGGCGGGGACGGCTGCAGGTTCTCACGGCGGCGCCGGATCGCGCGCCGCGCCCGCTCCGGTGGCGATTTCCGGCTTCGGTGATTCGGTGATGCTGGGTGCGGCTCCGGCGATCTTGTCCGAGTTCCCGCACAGCTCGGTCCAAGCGGTGGAGGGGCAGCAGCCCTATGTCACTCTTCGGGCGGTCCGCGATGCGCAGGCGGGGCACCTGCTGGCGTCGGTGGTGGTGATCCATACCGGCAACAACGGGATCCTGCGGGCGCAGGATCTGCGACAGACCCTGCAAGCCCTGAGCGATCGGCGGCTGGTGATCGTGTTGACCGACCGGGTTTCGATGGACTGGCAGGGACCGAACAACCGCACGATCGACTCCGTTGCCAGTGGAGTGGCCAACGTCAGGGTGCTCGACTGGTTCGCCCGCTCGAACAACCACCGGGACTGGTTCTACGACGACGGCCTGCACCTGCGTCCGGCCGGGCAGGCTGGGTACGCAGCGCTGTTGGCGGCTGCGGCGGCCCCCTAACCTGCGGCTTGTGCGGCCCGAATACTCAAATTTTCCGCGAAAAGTGAGTATTCGGGCCGCACAAAGCGGAAGGTGCCGGGGGTGCCGGGGGTGCCGGAGGTGCCGGGGGTGCCGGAGGTGCCGGGGGTGCCGGGGTTAGTGAACGGCCAGCGCGGCCGGGTCGACGTTCTCCACTTCGGATCTGCCGACTCGGATCATGGCCGCGGTCACCAGCACGCCGAACAGCGCCAGGATGGCCGCCGTGAGGAATCCGCGGGCCGAGCCGTGAGCAAGTACGGCCTGGAACGCCCGCCCGGCGAGGCTGTCATGCAATGCACCCAACGATGCCTTGGCCCCGCCGGTGGCTTGCTTGCTCAGTTCGCCGAAGTGCTGCAAAACGGACGGCTGTGCCTGCCCCGCGGCGACCTTCGCCTGCAGCAGACCCGCCTGATGCACGCCCTCATGCTTGGACGCGGTGGCGAACACCGTGGTCAGCACTGAAAGCCCGATCGAGCCGCCGACTTGTTGCCCGACGTTGAGCAGCGCGGAGGCGAGCCCGGCCTCGTGGGGTTCCACACCGGCTACCGCGACGGTGGTCAGCGGTACGAAGATCGAGCCGATCCCGAAGGCCATCACGATCAACGACGGCAGCAGATGGCCGAGGTAGGTGGACTCCGGGGTGATCGTCGCGAGCCAGAACAAGCCACCCGTCATAAGTACCGAGCCGAACAGGATGAGGTTGCGAGGCCCGACCCTCGGCATCAAGGCGGCCGAGATCTGGGCGGCGATGCCGATGGTGAACGCCACCGGGAGGAACGCCAGCCCCGACTTGAGCGCGGAGTAACCAAGCACGAGTTGCACGAAGTAGGTGACGAAGAAGAACATCCCGAACATCGCGGCGCCGATGATGAGCATGACGATGTAAGCGCCGGAGCGATCCCGATTCCGCAGCGCGCGCAACGGCATCATCGCGTAGGACAGCCTGCTCTGCAGCACGACGAAGCTGATCAGCAACACCAGCGCCAGGACGAACGCGCTGACCGTGATGCCGTTACGCCAACCGTTGGAAGCAGCGTGGATGAAGCCGTACACCAGCGACGCCATGCCGACGGTGGACAAAGCCCCGCCGAACCAGTCGAAGCGGCCGGACAGTCGATCGGACTCGTGCAGGAAGACCCACGCACCGGCAACCAGAGCGACACCGATCGGCACGTTGACGAAGAGCACCCAGCGCCAGGTGAGGTACTCGGTGAGCACCCCGCCGAGCAGCAGGCCGAGCGCCGCGCCCGCGCCGGCGACCGCGGAGAAGACCGCGAAGGCGCGGGTACGTTCCTTGCCCTCCTCGAACTCGGTGGTGATCAGCGACAGGGCGGTCGGCGAGGCGATGGCGCCACCGATGCCCTGGATCACGCGGCCGAAGATCAGGAATTCAAAGCTGTGCGCGAGGCCGGCGAGGAAACTCCCGACCGTGAAGAGTCCGAGGCCCACCATGAACATTCGACGGCGGCCGAGGATGTCGCCGGCGCGGCCACCGAGCAACAGCAGGCCGCCGAAGGCCAAGGTGTAGGCGTTGATGGCCCAGGTCATGGACGTTTGGTCCTTGCCGAAGTACTCACCCATCTTCGGCAGGGCGATGTTCACGATCGTGCCGTCCAGCACGATCATCAGTTGGGCACCCGCAATGATGAGCAAAACGAGTGCTGGATGGGCTGCTTTGTAGGATCGCTGACCCGCAGCGCCCCCGCTCGCCTCTTCTGTCGTGGTCACGACTCTCCCTGTTCGGAGTCGCCAGACGACCCTTGCCGTCCGGCCCATTATCGGATGTTAGGGAACGCTAACGTTCCCAATTGCGGTAACCTAGCCGACGGTTGTTAAGGAACGCAAACGTCCACTAAGTCTTCGTCCTCAGCCGAGACACAGCCAGAACCAGCAGGCTGTCGCAGCGGCTGGGAACCGATGCGTTATCGGCGGGACCGCGCCTTCACCAGGAAAGGATGCTTGCCGCGATGACCTCCGCACCAGCGAATATTGCAGAGACCTCCGACAACAGCGACGCCGTTGAGCCCAGGGCGAACAACAAGCCTGCGTCGGTGTCACGCACTGTTGCTGGACGGTCCGCGGAGCGTACGCAGAGTGATCCGCGGGCGCCGTCCCGGAGCGGCCCCACGGCCGGCCCACCAGTCGACAAACCAGCCGGCCTCCCAACCCCTCACCCGGCCGGGGAGAGGGGCATCGAGCCCGTCAGCGAGGCCGGGAACAAGGCGCAGCGGCGGCGCGGCGTCGAACTGGAAGACGCGATCCGCACCGCCTGCGTTGCGGAGTTGGCCGAGTTCGGTTACGGCAGCCTGACGATCGAGTCCGTCGCCAGCCGGGCGCAGACCGGCAAGGCCTCGATCTATCGCCGGTGGCCGAGCAAGCAGGAACTCGTCATGGATGCGCTTGGTTGCCTGATGACCGGTCCGCTGCTTCGGCTGCACCAGAGCGAGCTGAGCGACGACGTCACGACCCGGGAGGCGTTGGCCGAACTGATGGTGAACGTCGGCACGGTGATGGCCGGGCCCGATGGCGACGCCATGCGGTCCGTGCTGGGCGAATCGCTACGCGACGAGGCGTTCTCGGCCAGCTTCGAGTGTGACTTCTTCGACCCGCGTAAGCGGGCCTTGGTCGACCTGCTCGAGCGAGGGGTCGAGCGCGGTGAGGTCCGAGCGGATGCGGTGGACGAGGTCGTGGCCGAGATGATCGCCGGAACCTTCATCCATCGCGTACTGATCCGGCGGAAATATCCGACCCGCGCCGAGATCGACAACATGCTCGACCGGTTCATCATGCCGGCGATCAGCCCGTCCTCAGGCGCCTGAACCGCGTCGATCCGACCCTTCCCACCCTGCCGCCGGACGCCGCTCAAGCCGCACCTTGCATACGCACAGCTCACATGGAGCATCCGGCGCTATTCATGCGGCACCATAGGGAGCGACACAGTCGTCGTTCAGGAGCGGATGCATGCAACCGGAAGTGCGGCCTAGCGCGCCCGTCTCGAAGCCCGAGGAGCGACCCAGTCGCTTCGCCGGCTCGAAGTTCGGGCGCGATTACTACGACCGCGTGCCAGGCATCGTCGCCACCGTCACGTCCATCACCGGCTTTTTGAACCTCGTGCTGGCTCTCATGCCCCGCGAACGCGACCACCTCCACCAGATCCACGACTACCTGCCGGCCTCGATCTCGGCCGGCGCTGCATCGGTGCTGGCCGTGTCCGGGCTGCTCCTGTGGCGCCTCGGGACGATGCTGCGGCGGCGGAAGCGCCGGGCCTGGGTCGGAGCGCTCACGATCTACGCCGTCCTGGTCGTGGCGCACATCGGCAACGGAACGTTCATCGCGGCCGGGGTCAGCTTCGTGCTGTTCCTGCTACTGGCGACGACGGGAAGCCGCTTCCGGGCCAAGGCCGATCCGGTGTCGCGATGGGTGGCCCTCAAGATCGCCGTCCAGTTCGAGCTGGTGGCCGTCGTCTGGGGCATGCTGCTGCTAACCCTGGCGTCGAATCGCCGTTTCGCGTTCCCACCGTCGGTCTGGCAGAAGGTCCAAGAGGTGCTCTGGGGCCTCATCGGGGTGGACGGACCGGTTCGCTATTCGGCCCGGTCAGAACGATTCCAAGACGTCCTGCACGCCACCCTCGGCGCGTTCTCGTTGATCACCGTCGTCATCGTCGTGCTGCTGATCCTGCGTCCGGCAGAGCCGATCGGGGGCCTCAGTGCGCAGGACGAGTCGAAGCTTCGCGAACTGCTGGCCAAGCAGGGAGCGCGTGACTCACTGGGCTACTTCGCACTGCGGCGGGAGAAGCGGGTGGTCTGGTCGCCGACCGGCAAAGCCGCCATCACGGGCCGGGTCGTCAACGGCGTGTTTCTCGTGTCCGGCGATCCGATCGGCGACCCCGAGGCGTGGCCGGGCGCGATCGCCGAGTACATGAAGCAGATCAGGGAGTACGGCTGGGTTCCAGCGGTCATCGGCTGCAGCGAACAGGGCGCGACGGTCTTTCGTCGTGAGGCGGATCTGTCCGCGATCGAACTCGGCGATGAGGCCATCGTCCGGCCGTGTGAATTCTCCTTGGACGGTCGGCCGATGCGCGGGGTCCGCCAGGCCTGCACCCGGGTCCAGCGCGCCGGCTACGAGGTGCAGGTACGCCGCGCCTCGTCGGTGTCGCGCGAGGAATTCCACCAGCTCGACCGCGCTGCCGCCTCATGGCGAGGGGACGAGGTCGAGCGCGGATTCTCCATGGCGCTGTCCCGGCTCGGCGATCCCGCGGACGACCAGTGCGTCGTGGCGACCGCGACGCAGGGCGGACAGCTCAAGGGTCTGCTCAACTTCGTGCCCTGGGGTCCGGACGGGCTCTCCCTGGACTTGATGCGACGTGATCGTGGCGCCGACAACGGACTGAACGAGTTCATGATCGTGCAGGTGATCGAGCAGGCCTCGGACAAGCTGGGCGTTGACCGGATCTCGTTGAACTTCGCCGTCTTCCGGGACGCGATCGAGCGCGGAGAACGGATCGGAGCCGGGCCGATCCTCCGCGCCTGGCGCTGGATCCTGGTTTTCGCCAGCCGTTGGTGGCAGATCGAGTCGCTGTACCGATTCAACGTGAAGTTCCGGCCCGAGTGGGAGCCCCGGTTCCTGTCCTACCCGTCGACGCGCGACCTGCCACGGATCGCGGTCGCGGCGCTGGAGGCCGAAGCATTCATCACCCGGCCGCACCGGCTGAAGCGTTTGGTCGGCCGCGCCTGATCGAGGCACGGGCTCCGCTCGTCCCAGCACCATGCCGCGGCAGCGGCGCGTGCAGCGTCGGCCACCGTCTGTGATCCGTTGGGTGCCTGCCCCGTTTTGATTCGACCGGACCGGGGTGGGTAGGCTGTCGCCGCTGACAACGTGCCGATTCGTCGGGACGAAGTCGAGGAGGCTTCGCCTAGTCCGGTCTATGGCGCCGCACTGCTAATGCGGTTTGGGTCTCAAGCCCATCCCGGGTTCGAATCCCGGAGCCTCCGCGGTGCCCCTGGTCCCCATTTTTGGGGAGTTAGAGGGCGTTTTGGAACCGGGTGAGTCGAGCCGGTAGAGTACGACTTCGGTTCTGCGCTCGTAGCTCAACGGATAGAGCACTTGACTACGGATCAAGAGGTTGCAGGTTCGAATCCTGCCGAGCGCACCACGGGAAGCCCCGGATTTGCTGCCTTCACAGCGATCCGGGGCTTCTTTCGTCCGCAGCTGCTCAACCGTGACAGGATCTGGCGATGCCAACCGCCGTTGCGACCACGGGCCACAGCAGCCCTTTCCTCGTCGGACTGGTGACCGTCATCATCGTCGCCGTCGGCGTCGGCGTGTGGCTCAGGAAGCGACGACGGTAAGAAGGGCGGGCGCGCAACGAGGGCAACCTCAACGGGGCGGGCGCGCAACGAGGGCAACCTCAACGGGGCGGGCACGCAACGAGGGCAACCTCAACGGGGGCGGGCGCGCAACGAGGGCAACCTCAACGGTTTAGAACGTGCAGTTGGCCAGATGGGCTTCCGGGCCCAGGCGAATCCCGAAGCGTTGCTGTACGCCGTCCCGGATCACGGTGGCGAGATCCAGCAACTCCGCGGTCGTCGCGTTGCCACGGTTGGTCAACGCGAGGGTGTGCTTCGTCGAAACCGACACGCGACCGAGGCCGCGATCCAACCCGTATCCCCTCGTAAAGCCGGCTTGCTCGATCAACCACGCCGCCGACAGCTTCGTCTTGCCGTCGGCTGCCCACTGCGGGCAGTCCGCGGCCGCCGCGGGGACGTCGTCCAGCAGCGGATTCACGAAGAACGACCCGACGCTCCAGGAATCGTGGTCGGCGGCGTCCAGCACCATTCCCTTGGACCGGCGCAAGGCCAGCACGGTGTCGCGAACGTCGGCGAGGGGGGCCGTCTGCCCCGGCTCCAGGTCGAGGCGACGGGCGAGCTCGAGGTAGCGGATCGGACCGGATCGCTGCGAGCGCGGCAGGGCGAGGGTCACGTCGAGCACGACGTAGCGGTCGGTGTGCTTGAAGGCGGAGGTCCGAAAGCCGAAGCGGCAGCGCTGCGGTGTCCAGGACTCGACGCGACGGGTCTCACGGTCATAGATCGTCAGGGCCCGGAGCACGTCGGCGACCTCAGCCCCGTATGCCCCGACATTCTGGATCGGTGTCGCGCCGACCAGGCCGGGAATGCCCGACATCGTCTCCAGCCCGGCCAGGCCCTCGGAGATGCACCGCACGACGAGTTCATCCCACGGCACGCCCGCGGCCACGCGCAATAGCGTGTCCGAACCGTCCCGTCCCGTCAGCTCGATTCCGTCCGACGCGACCCGGACGACCAATCCCGGCCAGCCCTCGTCGCCGACCACGAGATTCGAGCCGCCGCCGACGATCAGCACCGATTCGCCGTTGCCGTCGGCCGTAGCCACCAGATCGGTCAGTTCCTCGTCGGACCCCGCGACGGCGACCCGAGCGGCCGGACCGCCCAGGCGCAGCGTGGTCATCTCGGCGAGGGTCCTAGGCACGGCTCGCCAGCCTACCGGCCGGGTCCTGGCCCGGACCCCGGCCGCCGACCTTCAGCGCCCTGCAGGCGGATGAGGGCCCGATACCGACCTGTGATCTTTACGTGAGATCTCATCACATTTGATGATGTCCGACCGATGTCGCGCACCGCAGACTCATCACGCGCCGAGCCTCACTCGGCGCGAGCGAGGCCCTGATCCGCTTGGTGTACTGGTCGCCCTCTGAGGCCAGGCGGGGAGTCAAAGGCGAAACCGGCGCTCTCCCGCAGTGCTGTCGCGGCATTCCGGTCGCGACTTCTTTTTTTCAGGGGGAACGAATGAGCAAGAAGAAGCTTGGCCGGATCGTGGGCTTCGCGGTCGCCGCCGGCGCAACCGCCACGATGGTTGGTTTCGCCGCCAGCAGCACCGGTGCGTACTTCACCGACGTGCACAACGGCAGCGTCAAGGCCTCGCTGGGCAACGTCAAGGTGAACACCTCGGACCTGAGCCTGAACTTCACCAGCTTGCTGCCCGGTGAGTTCCAGACCAAGACCATCAACTACACCGGAGCGGGCACGGGCGCCGAGGACATCTGGCTGGTGCTGCCCAGTGACGGCAGCGCGGCGGCCTTCAACGGCACTGGTGGCAGCGACGCCGCCCTCGGCCGCTACGGTCACTTCGCGGTGAGCTCGCCGGCCGGCAGCTTCACCTCCTACAACCTGGCCAGCCCGGGCAGCGGAATCCACTCAGGCGACAGCTGTGGCGTCGACGCCAACGGCCACGGCGGCAGCAACGACCAGGCCGCGGACAAGACCACTCTGGTGAACTTCTGCCCGGTCCCGAACGCGATCCTGCTGTCGAGCAACCTCAGTTACGGCGAGTCCGCCTCGGCCGACGTCACCTACGGATGGACGAAGCTGCTCAAGGGCCCGAACCTGGACGGCGGCACCCCGTTGGCCCCGATCGCGTCCTTCCGCATCGTCGCGACCCAGCACGGAGTAACCCCGACGGACGTGAACAACAACCCGATCGGTTAGTTCCGAGCGCAGGACGACCGAAGCCCGGGGTCAGCCACCTGATCCCGATGAACTCCGGTGGGCCGTACCGGGTGCGGCCCACCGGAGCGGTCGTCGTGCCGCCGCCTTCACCCCCACCCGCAGCCCGCCCGCAGCACCGTCTGCAGTGCTATCCGGACCGGCCGACCCGACAGGAGACCACGCGTGATCATTCGACGTCGCCGGTCCCTGTTCGTCGCCGTGCTGACCGGCCTGGCGCTGCTCGCGCTGCTGGGAACCGGGATGCACCTGCGAGGGCAGGGATACCGGCTCTACGTCGTGCACACCGGATCCATGATGCCCACGTTGATGCCCGGTGATGTCGTGCTCGACCGCCCTGCGGACCGGGTGCCGGTCCGCGGCGAGATCATCACCTTCCGCCACTCGGATGTGGTCACCGATGTCGTCACGCACCGGGTGGTCAGCACCAACCGGGGCCTCATCCAGACCAAGGGTGACGCCAACACGTCGGCCGACGTCTGGGATATTCGCCCGAACCAGGTCCAGGGTGTCGTCCACACCAAGATCGCCAAACTCGGTTACCTGCTGGTGTTTCTCCAGCAACCGGCCGGTGTGAGCTCGGTGGTCAGCGGGCTGTTGGCGATGATCTTCCTGTGGGGTCTGTTCGAGGGACCGACCGACGCCCCGGCCACGGCACGCCAGCGCGGTGCTCACCGTCCGTCCGGCGGGCCGCGGCACCGCAGCTCGCTGCACGTCGCCCACACCGGCTGAGGTCCGGGCCTGGCGATGTTCCGTCCGAAAATTCTGCCCTTCGCGGGACAAGCGGGGCGGTTTCGGGCTAGCGTCCGGACTCATGGCTTCTGACATGTCACTCCCGGGCGCGTCCGTCGCGGCCGAGGACCAGCCCGCCGCGATGGACGAGACCGACCGGCGGATCGTCGACGCGCTACGGGCGGACGGTCGGCTGTCCATGCGGGCCCTGGCCGAGCGGCTGCACATCTCCCGGGCCAACGCCTACGCCCGGGCTGAGCGGCTCCACCAGGCGGGGGTGATCACGGGGTACTCCGCGACGATCAACCCCCGCCGCTATGGCTACGGCCTGTCGGCCTACGTCTACCTCCGGATCAGCCAGCATTCGTGGCAGGAGATGCGCCGCCGGGTGATGGAGATTCCCGAGGTCGAGCACGGCTCGCTCGTGTCCGGTGAGTTCGACATCGTGCTGCTCGTGCGCACGCGGGACACAGCGACGCTGCGGGACCTGGTGCTCAGCCGGCTGCAGGCGATGCCGGACGTGCTGGGCACTCAAACGGTGTTGATCTTCGACGAGTTGGCCCCGGTCCGGGAGTGAGCCGCATCGCCGCAGTCAGCTAGCTGCTCTGCTTGCCCGTGGACAGCTCCCGGCGGGCCGCCTCGGCGATCTCGGCGTTGGTGTACGCATGCCCCGCGATGCCCCAGCCGCCGTCCGGTGCCTCGCTGATCAGCACCCAGGTGCGTTCGGTCAGGCTCGGGTCGCCGGCTGCGTCGGACACGATCTGGGTCATCTCGGCCACGACACCGAGCTTCTTGTCCCGGTCGAGGACACCAGCCGGGGTGAGCACGTCGACCCGGACGTAGTCGGCGGCCCCATTGGCATTGGACAGCGCATCGGGCGGCAGCTCACGGACGAACGCCGCGGTGTTGTCGGAGAACAGGGAGATCGGTGGTACCCCCTCCCACCGCATCATGCATTCGGCCAGGGCCCGGGTCAGGGCGGCCTTGTCGGCGAACGTCCCGACAGCTGCGGTTACATCGATCATCGGCATGGCGTGACACTCCTCGGACGGTTCCAGCAATTATGATGTTCGTCATAGCGACCAGGCAGATGCTGGACTATGCCGGTCGTCATAGTCAAGTGTCGGCCGGGTCCACCACACCGGCGGCGGCACTGCGTCAGTCGGGGGAGCAGCCAGTGGCCAGCGACAGCCGGGCCCGGATGGTTCGCAGTGCCGCGTCCTTGATCGCCTCTCGCGGGGTGAACGCGACGTCCTTCTCCGACGTCCTCGCCGACAGCGGCGCTCCGCGCGGATCGATCTACCACCACTTTCCCGAGGGCAAGGACCAACTCGCGGCCGAGGCGGTCCGGTGGACCGGCGAACAGGTGCTCGCCTTCCAGCGCGCTGGTGAATTCGGCGGCGCCGTGGACGTACTCGATCGCTTCGTGGGCATGTGGCGACGCGTCGTGCTGTCCTCGGACGGACGCTCCGGCTGCGTGGTCGCCGGCGTCGCGGTTGACACGGGCACCGTCGGTGCCGCGGCCATCCGGGGCGGGGAGTACCCAGCGCCGGATGCGGACGACGGCCTGATCACCGTCGTTCGGCAGACCTTCCGGGCGTGGGTGTCGCTGCTGGCCGCACAGTTTGCCGGGGTGGGCATGCCGCCCGGGCGGGCGGACGCGCTCGCGGTCACCACGGTCGCCGCGTTGGAAGGAGCGCTCATCCTGTGCCGTGCCGAGGGCGGCGTCGGCCCGCTCGACGCGGTCGCCGCCGAACTTGCTCGGTTGTTGCCGGACGCCGCTGTCGGGCCTGATGGGTAGCCTCCCCGCATGATCAGTTTCCGCGAGCTGCACGTCCCGGGAACCCCGCTCATCCTGGGCAACGCCTGGGACCTCGGCTCGGCTCGATTGCTGGCCTCGCTCGGCTACCGCGCTGTGGCCACGACCAGCAGTGGTTTCGCGGCCACGCTCGGTCGCCATGACGGCCAGGTCAGCAAGGACGAGGCCCTCGCCCACGCCGGTCAGCTCGCGCGCGGCGTGCGGGTGCCCGTTTCCGCCGATCTGGAGAACGGCTTCGCCGACGACCCGGCGGGCGTGGCCGCCACGGTCGCCGAGGCCGCCGCGGTGGGTCTGGCCGGGTGTTCGATCGAGGATTACTCGGCCGCGCTCGGCATCTATCCGACCGCGGCCGCGGTGGACCGGGTTGCGGCGGCCGCGGAAGCTGCCCGCGCGTGCGGTAGGGATTTCGTCCTCACCGCCCGGGCCGAAAACCTGATCCGCGACAACCCCGACCTGGCCGACACGATCGCCCGGTTACAGGCCTACCAGGACGCAGGCGCGGATGTGCTGTTCGCCCCCGGTCTGCGCACCCTGGCTGATGTCCGGGTCGTGGTGGCCGCGGTCGACCGTCCGGTCAACGTGCTGCTGGTTCCGGGAGCTCCTACGGTCAGCGAGCTTGCCGATGCCGGCGTGGCCCGCGTCTCGGTTGGCGGCGGATTCAGCAAGGTCGGATTGGCCGCTGTGGCGAGCGCGGCGAGCGAGCTGCTCGAGCACGGCACGGCAGACTGGCAGCAACTGGCCGAACGGGCGAACCCGCTGATCGACACGGTTTTCCGCGGGTAGTTCGCGACCACTGCCGATTCGAGTTCAATCAATCGAAACCTACTCTAAGCGCCATTATCGTCCCGTGTCCGGACGAATCGTGGTTGCATGAAACCATGCCCATCCGCCGGACGTACGCCGCGGATTCGCACTTCTCACGCGTTGGCCCGCGACTCAGACTCACAGGCCTGACCAAGCCCGACCGGGCACTCTTTCCCGCAGCAACATCGTTGGCTCTTCCGCGTCTTCAGGGCTACTTGAGCGCTCGAGCAACTCTGCGCAACGTGACGGTCAGACGCCCGTTTCCGCTGCCGATAGGAGTGGACGAACGAGGCATGGCACCGCTGCTGGGAAAGGGACTGCGAATGGCCGCTCGGCCGGATACGTCGGCTCGTCACGTCGTGGACATGCCTGGACCGGCAGCCATCGCCCGCCGAGCCTTCTCGACGCTGCTCATCGCGTCGGTTCTGCCGATGGGCGTCTTCTACCTGACCTACGCGATGTCCGGGCTGCGCGCCGCCGTCGGCGTCACGGTTGCCTGGTACTACGCGGGCCTGCTGCTGCGGGTTCTCCAGCGCCGTCCGCTGCTCGGGGCCGCCCTGCTCGGCGCCGGCCTTCTCACGATCCGCGCGGTCGTCATGTTCTGGACCGGCAGCGCCTTCCTGTACTTCCTGCAGCCGGTCGCCGGAACCGTCGCCACGGCCACAGCCATCGCGATCACCGCGATGACCGGGCGCCCGCTGATCGACCGGCTCGCCCATGACTTCTGCCCGTTCAGCCCGGACCTGTCCGAGCGGCTGCGGGAGAACCGGTTCTTCCACTACGCCTCGGCGTTGTGGACACTGACCTACTTCATCAACGCCGCTGGCACCGTCTGGCTGCTGTCCCGATCCAGTATCGGCGGGTTCCTGGTCATGAAGTCGGTGCTGTCCCCGCTGTTGTCCGCCACGGCCGTCCTGCTGTCATACCTGACGTTCCGGCTGCTCATGCGCAAGGAGAACGTGGTCATTCGCTGGGGTCATGTTCAGCCCGTGGCGGTCTGAGCACGCTCAGTCGGTCGGCTCCAGCACGAACACCGGGATCTCACGCTCGGTGCGCTTCTGATAGTCGGCGTACGGCGGGTAGGCCGCGACCGCCCGTTCCCACCACGCTGACTTCTCCTCGCCCGTCACCTCGCGAGCCCGGTAGTCCCGCTTCGCCGGACCGTCCTGCAATTCGACGTCCGGTGTCTGCAGCAGGTTGAAGTACCAGACGGGATGCTTGGGGGCGCCCCCGAGCGAGGCGACGACGGCGTAGTCGCCCTCGTGCTCGACGCGCATCAGTGGAGTCTTGCGGAGCTTGCCGGACTTGGCGCCCTTGGTGGTCAGGACGATCACCGGCATTCCGTTCAGGGTGGTGCCGTCCGTCCCGCCGGAGGACTCGTAGAGCTCCACCTGCTCGCGGGCGCGGTTGTCGGGACTGGGCTGGTATTCACCGGTCAATGGCATGGTTGCATCCAACCACCCGAGGGCGGTCTGCCGCTGGCCAACGTGATGCTCGCCCGCAGATCGCAGTCCCTGATCGAACCCGAACACTCCCTGCACGATGCGTCCACAGCTCATCCCTAGAACTGAGTCAGCCGCCGAACGGTGGCGCTCCCGGGTGATCGGCCCGCGGAGCCGAGGGAGGGACGTAGGACATGAACAGACGTATTGCTGCCGGCACGATCGGAGTGGCCCTGGGTGGGGCGCTGGTGCTCGGCGCCGCGCCGGCTGGCGCGGCGACGGTGGGCTCGGCAGCCCCAGCTCCGAGCGCCAAGGCCGCGGCATGTGACAAGGCTGCCTGGCAGGGGGTGGTCCAGGGACGGCCGACTCAGTTCAAGGCGGGCGCACGCGGGGGCGATTACATCTGGCACGACAGCTCCGGATTCCACCTGCGGGTCACCCACGCCGGTGACCGCAAGGCCGTCTACAGCGGGGCAATCACCGCCAACGCCCCGATGCGCCTGGAGCGGATCAAGCTCGAGGGCAAGGACAGTGTCGCCCTTTCGGCCGACCACAAGCTGATCAGGTTCTCCTTCGCTGACTACGGCCACATCGACGGCATCAACTTCCACACCGACTGTGCCTCGGCCGTCACCTTCAGCAAGCTTGCGGTGGGCAAGAGCAAGCTACCCGCCAGCCGCGTGTATCTGGGCGCCAAGCGGGTGCACCCGCACGCGACGCCGTTCACCGTCCATCGCCGCACGGCCAGCTGATCCGATCAGCTCGCCGCATGGCCAGCTGATCCGATCAGCTGACTCCCGTTTGCGGATCGATCGTCAGCGGGGCATCGGGGGAGGGGTCCGGCTCGTGACTGCGGTCGGGGGCCGGACCCACCGCGGCGGCCAACAGCCCTCCGTTGGGAAGGTTGATCGGTCCGTCGTCCGTCTCGATGGTGCTGTACAGCAGGCCGGCGTCCGTGATGACCCCCTCGAAGGGGCCGCCCAGGGCTCCGGACCGCACGATCACGCGCTGCCCCGGAACGTAGGGCCGGGCGAACATCAGGACCAGGCCGGCGAAGAAGTTGCCCAGCGATTGCTGCGCGGCGATCCCCACGACGACGCCGGTGACGGCGCCACCGACCAGCAGGCTGCCGAGATTGACGTTGAGCAGTTGCAGGATGCCCAGCAGGATCACTCCGTAGCCGAGCACCGAGACAAGCAGACGCAGAGCCGACGCGGTCGCCGGACCGCCTCGGACCTCGCTCACCCGGAAGGTCTCCCGCCCGGCCGATCGCACCGCGGATGCTCCCAGGACGGCGAAACCGACGGTCAGCCCGATGACCAGGAACTTCCAGTGGTCGTTGCGCCGGATGCCGCCGAGATTGTCACCGACCCCGAGGCAGATGACCGCCAGCACTCCGAGGCCGACCGCGCGCTTGAAGTCGGGCTTGATGCGGGCTTCCAACGACAGCAGGGCCTCCGTACCGAGCGGGCGCCCGGTTTCGGCCGAACGCGGGATCCAGAGGTTTCCTCTTTTCATGACCGGCATGGTTTCAGTTCTACAGGCGCGCCCGCGAGCCGGACGCAGCGGCTGGGGGCAACGGGGCACCCGACCTGAGTCGGCTGCCCGCACGATGCGGCCTGCTCGGCCAACCGGTTCAGCTGTCAGGGGCGCGGTTCATCGAGACGGCCTGTCGGAGCTGCTCAGCGGCGAGCGGCCGCTTTCCACCGTTACGGGTGGATCGTCATTGGTCAACTCGACCCGCCAACGTGCCGGGTCGGCGAGTCGACCACGCCACATCCCTCCGCCGTCCTATAACTTGAGGTGAGCGAAAGACCCTGCATGTGAGATGCCCACAAAGCGCGCGGCTTGTCGCGGTGCCGTGTCGGACGCCTGACACCCAAGGTGCAGGGTCGCGCTGCGTAGTCGCAGTTACACTCATTACAAGGTTGATCACGATGCGCGCAAAGGGGTAGCCGTGTCAGATACCAACGGAGGGGTTCGGCCGATCGTGCTGGCCCTGCGCCAGCTCTCGCTCGGCGGGGAGAATCATCGTCGACGCATGGCCAAGGCCTTGCACATCGGCACCACCGAGCTAGCCGTCATGAATCACCTGCAGGCCTCCGAGCGGCTCACGCCGCGGGAGGTCGGACAACGTCTGGGCATCACCACCGGCAGCACGACCGCCGTACTGGACCGGATCGAGCGCGCCGGCTACGTCGTGCGAACGCCTAACCCTGAGGACCGCCGCAGCCTGTATCTCTCCCTCACCCCGCTGGGGCAACGGGCCATGACGTGGGTCCTGGAGCAGCACGACGCACAGGTGGCCGAGGCCGTGGCCGGTCACGCCAAGGCGGATCTGGCCGAGTTCGCCGAGCTCATCAACGACGTCGGGATCGCCCTGAGCGCACCGTTGCGTGACACCGGCAAGAACAAGCCGCCGAAGCCCGCCAAGACCTGACCGCGAACGGTCAGCCGAAGCGGCCGGAGATGTAGTCCTCGGTGCGCTGATCGGTCGGGTTGGAGAAGATCTTCGTCGTCTCGTCGATCTCCACGAGCTGACCCGGCTTGCCCACGCCGGCAAGGTTGAAGAAGGCCGTGCGCTCCGAGACCCGGGCCGCCTGCTGCATGTTGTGCGTGACGATGACGATCGTGTACTTCTCCTTCAGGCTCTGGATCAGGTCCTCGATCGCCAGTGTCGAAATCGGGTCCAATGCCGAGCACGGCTCGTCCATCAGCAAGACCTGGGGCTCCACGGCGATCGCGCGGGCGATACAGAGGCGCTGCTGCTGGCCACCGGACAGGCCCGAGCCGGGCTTGTTCAGGCGGTCCTTGACCTCTTCCCACAGGTTCGCCCCGCGCAGGGACTTCTCCACGGTCGCGTCCAGATCACTCTTGCTGATCCGGCCGGACTGCAGCTTGAGCCCGGCGACGACGTTGTCGTAGATCGACATGGTCGGGAACGGGTTGGGGCGCTGGAAGACCATACCGATGGTGCGGCGGACATCCACCGGGTCGATGTCCGATCCGTAGATGTTCTCGCCATCGAGCAGGACATCACCCTCGACCCGGGCTCCGGCGATGACCTCGTGCATCCGGTTGATCGTGCGCAGCACGGTCGACTTGCCGCAGCCGGACGGCCCGATGAACGCGGTCACCGAGCGTGGCGCGATGGTGAAGTTCACCTCGGACACCGCCAGGAACTTGCTGTAGTAGATGTTGAGGTTCTTGGCGTCGATGCGCTTGGCCATGATGGCGATTTCCCTTTGGCTATCGAGTAAATCAGGTGGTCGAGATGGATCGAGGACGGTCGGTCAGTTCGAGACCTTGGACCGGCGGGCGATGAGGCGGGCCAGCAGGTTGAGCGCCATCACCAGGACGATCAGGGTGAGCGCTGCGCCCCACATCCGGTCGGCCGCGTAGTGGACGGTGACCTTGTGCCCGTTCTGCAGGATCGTCGTGTTGCCGATGTTGGAGAACTGGTCCTTGATCATGCCCGGCAGCGATCCCTGCGTCCCCTGGAAGAGGTCGCTGTTCCGGTTGGGCGAGTAGCCCACCAGGATCAGCAGCGGGGCGGTTTCGCCGGCCACCCGGGCGATACCGAGCACGACGCCGGTGATGATGCCGCTCATCGCGGTGGGCAGCACGATCTTGACGATCGTCTTCCACTTCGGAACACCGAGGGCGTAGGAGGCTTCCCGCAGCTCGTTGGGGACGAGCTTGAGCATTTCCTCGGTCGTCCGCACGATGACCGGGATCATCAGCATGACCAGCGCGAGGGAGACCAACCAACCCGCCCGCTGCAGCCCGAAGGTCGTGATGAACGCCGCGTAGATGAACAGCGCCGCCACGATCGAGGGAATGCCGGTCAGGATATCGACCATGAAGGTGGTGGCCCGGGCGATGGGACCGCGCCCGTACTCGACGAGGTAGATCGCGACCAGGATGGCGATCGGGACCGAGATCGCCGTGCACAGCAACACCTGTTCGAGCGTGCCGATGATGGCGTGCAACGCGCCGCCGCCCGGATCGCGGTAGGTCAGCCCACGCTGGGAATGGGTGAACCAGCCATTGCGCGTGATGGCGTGCAGACCCTTGCTCAGCACCGTCCACAGCAACCAGATCAGCGGGATCAACGCCACGCCGAAGCAGGCGTATACCAGCGTCGTGGCGGTCCGGTCCTTGACCTTCCGGCTGCCCTGGCCCCCGCTGGCGGCCAGCGAGGTGGAGACGGGCGCGACCGCGGTCATGAGAATTCCCTCCGACGGTTCACCACGGCGCGAGCCGCGGCGTTCACGGCGAAGGTCAGGACGAACAGGACCAGGCCGGCCGCGATGAATGCGCCGGTCTGCCGGCCGCCGTTGAACTCCGAGGCGTTGTTGGCGATCTTGGAGGCGAACGTCTCGCCACCGTTGAACAGAGACCACGAGAAGTCCCCGCTGTTGGACACCTTCGACAGGATCAGCGAGATGGCGATGGTTTCCCCGAGGGCCCGTCCCAGGCCGAGCATCGCGCCACTGACCAGACCGGGTCGGCCGTAGGGCAGCACGGCCAGCCGGATCATCTCCCAGCGGGTGGCACCGAGGGCCCACGCGGCCTCGACGTTCTGCCGGGGCGTGCGCTCGAAGACGTCACGGGCCACGGCGGTCACGATGGGCAGGATCATGATCGCCAGCACCACGCCGCCGGAGAAGATGCTGCCGCCCTTGACGTTGTAGTCCTTGAACAACGCGAAGCCGCCGAGCTTGCTGGTGAAGAAGTCGGCCACCGGCTGGATCCTGGGCGCCAGCACCTCGATACCCCACACGCCGTAGATGATCGACGGGATCGCGGCCAGCAGATCGATCACGTAGGCAACGGGTCGAGCCAGGCGGGCGGGGGCGTAGTTCGTGATGAACAGTGCGATGCCGATGGCCACCGGCACGGCGATCGCCATCGCTAGCACGGAGATGGCCACCGTGACGTACAGCAGCGGAAGCACTCCGAAGTGCAACGTCGCGCCGTCGACGTCCCACTGGCGGGAGGTGAGGAAGTTCGACTTGTCGTGGGCGATCGCCGGAATCGCCTTGACCAACAGGAACACCGCGACGAGAGCGATGAGCAGGACGACGAACAGGCCGGCGCCCTCGGTCAGGCCACGGAACACGCGGTCGCCCATCCGAACGGTGCCTTTGGAGGCCCCGAGCGCGGTGGAGCCGGCGCCGAACACGGGCTGGTCGTCGTTGAGAGCGATGGCGGCGGGCTCGCTCGAGCCGATCACCGGCTCACTGGCGCCGACCGTCGAGGCACGGGCACCACTCACGTCGATGGTCACCGGGGCATCGCCGGCAGCCGACTGCCGGCCGGCGCGCTGCTCGATCTCGGTCAACGGATCGGAGAACTGCGGTGGCTCGCTCGATTCGGCGTCACCGTGCCGCGGAGTGCGTTCGGTCATGCTCTCTCGTTCTGGCATCGTCGTCTGGGATCCCTCTCACGATCGGACCCCGCCGGAGCGGCCACCGGCATTGGTGGCCGTCCGACGGGGTTGATCGGCTACTCCGAATCTAGGTTTTCGGAAGCGGCTGCGTCTAGCGAATCGACTAGCTGATCGACGCGACCGTGGCCTGGACCTTGGTCAGGATCTCGCTGGGCAGCGGTGCATAGCCGAGATCCTTGAGTGAAGCCTGACCGTCACTGGAGGTGTAGGTCAAGAATCCCTTCACCGACGCACCCTTGGCGGAGTCCGCGTACTTCGAGCAGGCGATCTCGTAGGTGACCAGGATGATCGGGTACGCGCCCTTGGCCTTGGTGGCGTAGTCGAGCTTGAGGGTCAGGTCCTGGCCGCCGTTGCTGGCGACCTTGGCCGCGGCAACCGCGGCACCGGCGCTGTCGGCGTTGAGGTCCACCGCGCCGCTGCCGTTGTCGATCTTGGCCGTGTTGAGGTTGCCGCTCACCGCGAAGGACCACTCGACGTAGCCGATGGCGCCATCGGTCGAGCCGATGGCCTGCTGCACGCCCTGGGAGCCGGTCTTGCCCTGGCCGGCGAAGCCCGCCTTGGACGAGTCCTTGTCCGGCTTGGTGGTGAAGTCGGTCGAGTCGTTGGCCGCGAGGTACTTCTCGAAGTTCTGGGTCGTGCCCGAGGAGTCGCTGCGGTAGAAGACGGTGATCTTGGTGGTCGGCAGGGTGGCCGAGGAGTTGATCGCCTTGATCGCCGGGTCGTTCCACGCCGTGATCTTGCCGAGGAAGATCTTGGCGAGGACCTGCGGGGTGAGGGTCAGATCGGTGACGCCGTTCACCTTGTAGGCCACCGCGATCGGGCCCACCACCATCGGGATGTCCACCGCGGGCGAGCCGCAGGCGGTCTGCGCCTTGGCGATCTCGTCCTTGGTCGGGTCGAGGGCCGAGTCGGAGCCGGCGAAGTCATCCTGCTTGGCGATGAAGTTCGAGACGCCGGCGCCAGAACCCGTGCCGTTGTAGGTCACGGTGACCCCGCACTTGGTCTGGTAGTCCTTGATCCACTGGGCCATCGCGTTCTGCTGCGCGGTGGATCCCTCAGCGGTCAGGTTGCCCTTGCCGCATCCGGCTGCGCCCGAGGATGAGCTCGAACCGGTGGTGCTGGAGCCCCCCGTCGAGGACGTGCTCTTGTCGGAGCCGCATGCGGTCAGCGCGATGGCAGCCGCGAGAAGTCCGGCGGCAATGCCAATACGGTTGATCTGCACCTGGAGTCCCTTTCTGGACAGATGATTCCTTCGTGTCGTGAGGGACGCTAAGCAGCCGAGGTGGCCGGTCGGGGAGCGCTTGGTGAACGCGAGGTGAACGGCCCGACGACATTCGCTGACGGTGTGGTGCCGACCACGTGGCCAGAGGATGAACTCCGCCCGTTGGGGCTGGAAAATCGCGACTATCTGCGCTACAAGGCGGCTATGTCCCGATTCGGCGAACCGACGTGGCCGTGATCACGAGCTCCGGGACCCGGACCGGTACAGCGTGTCGACGGCGAAGGTGTCGAAACCGTCGGAGCGGTACAGGCTCAACCCCTTCGGGTTGCCGGAGTCGACGTAGAGCAGGACGGTGCGCAGCCCGCGGCCCTTCAGATGGGCGAGTCCCGCGGTCAGCAGGCGCCGCCCGAGCTTGAGCCCCTGCGCACCGGGATCGACGCCGAGCACGTACACCTCGCCCAGCGGCGTACCCGTGCCGTCGAGCGCGTCGGTGTGGACCTTCGTCCAGTGGTAGCCGAGCAGGGCTCCGTCCCGTTCGGCGACGAGGAAGCCGGCGGGCTCGAACCAGTCTGCGTCCAGTCGGCTGTTCAGGTCCGTGGCCGTCCAGCTGCCCTGGTCGGGGAAGTCGGCGAAGGCCCGGCTGTTGACCGCGAGCCACGGCTCGTCGTCGGTTCCGCGCCGGAACGGCCGGATGACCACGGCATCATGGGCGGGCGTGTTCGCGGGTTCGCCGGGGCTCACGCCGTCCAAGGGCACGTCGGGGGAGGGGACGGCGTCGAGCCTGAGGTCGTCGAGCCCGCGCCGCAGTTGGTACAGCGTCCGGACTGACTCCCATCCGGCCGCCTGGGCCGCGGCGTGCAACGGCGAGGCCTGTCCGTGGGCCCAGAGCTCGATCGGAACGTCCGCCCCGTCCGGCCCGTCCGGCCCGCCCGCCTCGCCCGCCTCGCCCGCCAAGTCCTTCACCGCTGCCAGCAGCGCGGGAACCAGGGAGCTCGCCTGGTCAGGTGCGGCGACGATCTCGGTCGTGACGCCGTCGGACTCCGGGCGTAACTGGGCGTACCCGCGAACTGCGCCGTCCTCGCCGGGAAGGCCGCCGATGAGCAGGTGGCGTACCGGCGCCGGCGACTGCAGATTCAGCAGGGTCTGGTCGGACAGCGGCGGGGAGTCCGCAGCGCCAGGAGCCGCCGCCGCGAGAGCACGGACGGCGGCGGCCTGATCGTCGGTGAGGGTCGGGACTGAACGCGGTGCGAGGGAGTTCGGCTGCTCGGGCGTCACGCCTGAACGGTAGCCGTCACCCCGTTCGACATGGCCTCGTCCAGTTCGGCGTCGTCGCCGGCCGCGTCCATCAGGTTCCCGGAGCTGTCGGCCCCGCGACTGCGTAAACCCGGCTCGGCCGGCTTGACGAACTTGTAGCCGACGTTGCGGACGGTGCCGATCATCGCCTCGTACTCCACCCCGAGTTTGGCGCGCAGCCGCCGGACGTGCACGTCGACCGTGCGGGTGCCCCCGAAGTAGTCGTAGCCCCAGACCTCCTGCAACAGGTGGGACCGGGAGAACACCCGACCCGGGTGCTGGGCGAGGAACTTCAGCAGCTCGAACTCCTTGTAGGTCAGGTCGAGCGTGTTGGTCTTGAGTCGGGCGGTGTAGGTGGATTCCTCGATCGTCAGGTCGCCCACCTTGACCAGTCCGGGCTCGCCGTCGACAACCGCACTGCGGCGGGCCAGGGCGAGTCGCAAGCGGGCGTCGACCTCGGCCGGCCCGGCCGTGTCGAGAAGGACGTCGTCGACCGACCAGTCCGCCGACAACGCGACCAACCCACCTTCCTTGAGGACGGCGATCATCGGGAGGGAAAGCTCAGCGGTGGCAAGCACCTTGGCGAACGCGCGGGCACCGGCCAGGTTGAAGCGGGCGTCGATCAGCACCGCGTCGGCGGTGGTGGACAGCAAGGGGCTGACGTCGAATTCGGAGACGGTGACCTGGTGGCCGAGCAAGCCGAGCGCGGGAAGCACCTCGGTGGTCGGCTGGGCGGCGGTGGTGAGCAGGACGAGGTCCATGATTCCTCCCGGCGGGGTGGAGCGATGGGGCTGGTCGAACGCCATTGTCCGCTGACACCTGCGAAGATGAGGCTTGTGGGGCACAAACCGGTCAACCTCGTCTCCTCAGACGCTGTAAGCCTTACCGCTCACTATTACGAAGGTGTTTCCGGCGGTATTTCCTATCTGCTAGGTCACGGTTTCACCGGCTCCGCTTTACAGGACCGCGTGAGAGCGCTATCAGAGCGGCTTCACGAGGCGGGTGCCACGGTCCTGGCCCTGGATTTCCGGGGGCATGGAGGCTCGTCCGGCCGGTCGACGGTTGGTGTGGACGAAGTTCGGGACGTGTCCGCGGGCGTGGCCTGGCTCCGCACGCACCGTCCCGATGCGGCCGTGGTCACACTCGGCTTTTCGATGGGTGCCTCGGTCGTCCTGCGACACGCGGCGGCCGCCACGGCGGGTCCGGCGGGTCCAGCGGGTCCGGCGGGTCCAGCGGATGCGGCGGGAGCGGCAGTCGCGGCGGGTCCGGCCGGTGCGGCGGGTGCGGCGGGTGCGGCGGGTGCGGCGGGTGCGGCGGGTGATCGTCCGGACGCGGTCATTGCCGTCAGCGGTCCCGGGCGCTGGTACGAACGCGGCACTGTGCCGATGCGGCGGGTGCACCTCGGCGTCGAGACGCGGCTCGGACGGCTCGCGCTGCGATACGCCTTCAGGACGCGGGTGGGCGGCGGCTGGGATCTGTTGCCCGTATCGCCGGTGGAAGTGGTGGGCGCCGTCGACGTCCCCTTGCTGATCGTGCACGGCGACGCCGACCCGTACTTCGGCCTTGAGCATCCACGCATGCTGGCCGCGTCGGCCCCCGCGGCCGAGCTGTGGATCGAGCCCGGCATGGGCCACGCCGAAACGGCCACGAACGCCGACCTGCTGGCGCGCATTCATCGCTGGGCGGTGTCGGCGGTGTCGGCGGCGGGATCAGCGGCGGGAGCTGCGGCGGGATCTGCGTCCGGATCTGCGGCGGGAGCTGCGGCGGGGTGCTCGCCCGAGTCTGGGACGATGGCCCGATGACGACAGGGATGCGGACATGACGGACCCGGTCTCCGACGCTGGTGTGCTCGACCCGGTTCCGCTGGCGAGCACTTCCACCGGACGCCTGGCCCAGATTCCGCTGGCTGTGGTGACCCTGCTGGCCGGTGGCCTCCTGATGGGCGGGTCGTACCTGGGCACCGTCGGATTGCTCGTCGCGGTCGCCGTGGTCCAGGCCGCTCTCGTGGCCAGCTGGGTCCTCGGCGCCGGGTTGCCGGGGCGCATCGGCGCGGTGCTGCTCGGCGTTGCGGCCTCCGCAGCCACCGACGCCGCCGTCGTGCACTGGAACAGCAGCGGCTACGAGCCGGTCCTCGGTGTGCTGGGAGTGGCCCTGCCGGCCATGTTCGTCCACCAACTGGCCCGCGGGGTCGTCCGCACGCGGGTGGTGGAGTCGCTGTCCGACATCACGGTGCTGCTGCTGGCGGTGTGCGCGATCGGCGGCCTGCTCCTGCTGCGCTATCAGGCCAACGGGGACAAGACGGTGCTCGCGGTCGTCGGTGCCACGACCGCCGCCCTCGTGGTCTGCCATCTCGGGGACGCGGTCCTGCCGGCGCCGCGATTCGATCCGCAGGTCGACCGGGGCCTGCCCGCGGTCGTGCTCGGCGTGATCGCCGGTGGTGCTGTCGGGGCGCTGGTGCTCGGCGACATCATCGACTTCCAGGGCGGCCGGGCATTGTTCGCCGGCGCCGCCATCGGCGCGGTGGCCTGCCTGCTTTCGGTCGGGGCGAGTTTCGCGTGGGTCCACTCCACGCTGGTGCCGGCGCCGGCGGCGATTCCGGCCACCGAGGCCAACGCGGTGGCGACCCCGACACCGCCGGCCGCGGGTAGCGCGTCGGCGCAGGGCCCTGCGGCCGGCGCTGCCACCGGTCCGGTCGAAGCCGACGCGGACTCCGACGACGACGACGGCCCCGACGACGAGCTCGGCCGCCTTGACGTCCGGGCCTGGACGGGCGTGCCTCGCCTGCGTCCGGTCGCCGCCGCCCTGATCACGGTCGCCCTCACCGCACCTGCGGGGTATGTGCTGATGAATGCATTGGTGTCCTGATTCTGCGGATCTGAACGGGGCGGGAACGGCCCTCGTCGGTGCGCTACCCTTGGCCACATCATGCGCACGCAGCCCGTTTCGTCACGCCCGACGCCGTTGATGGCGCCGCTGCTGACGTCGCGCCGCGCGGTCGACCTCTGCCGGGTCGACAGCTGCCTGTGTCGAATGCGCTGACCGGGTAGTTTCAGCCGCCGCTCACGCAGGGCTCCGAACTGTCCCGCCGCATCCCGTCCTCGTGATCCGATGCGCAAATTCGCCGTGCCCGACCTGGTGGCAGGCACCCCTGTACGCCGTCCCCGTCAATCCCTGCTTTCCCACGTGAACTAGGAGAAAATCATGAGCCGCGCAGATGTGCTCGTCCCGGCCGACTGGGCCGAGGAAAACCTCAACTCCCCCGGTGTCGTGTTCGTCGAGGTCGACGAAGACACCTCCGCCTACGACGGCGGCCACATCGCCGGCGCCGTCAAGCTCGACTGGAAGACCGAGCTGCAGGACTCGGTGATCCGTGACTTCGTCTCCAAGGACAAGTTCGAGGCGCTGCTGTCGGCCAAGGGCATCTCCAATGACGACACCGTCGTGCTCTACGGCGGTAACAACAACTGGTTCGCCGCCTACGCCTACTGGTACTTCAAGCTCTACGGCCACGACTCGGTCAAGCTGCTCGACGGTGGCCGCAAGAAGTGGGAACTGGACGGCCGTGAACTGTCCAAGGACGAGGTCTCCCGTCCGGCCACCGACTACAAGGCCAAGGACCAGGATCTGTCGATCCGGGCCTTCCGTGACGAGACCATTGCGGCCATCGGCAACAAGAACCTGATCGACGTCCGCTCACCCGACGAGTTCTCGGGCAAGCTGCTGGCGCCGGCCCACCTTCCGCAGGAGCAGTCCCAGCGCGGCGGTCACATCCCCACCGCGTTGAACGTGCCGTGGTCCAAGGCCGCCAACGAGGACGGCACCTTCAAGTCCGACGACGACCTGCGCAAGCTCTACGTCGACGAGGCCGGGCTGGACACCGCCAAGGACACGATTGCGTACTGCCGGATCGGCGAGCGTTCCTCGCACACCTGGTTCGCCCTGCACGAGTTGCTCGGCGAGCAGAACGTCAAGAACTACGACGGCTCGTGGACCGAATACGGCTCGCTCGTCGGCGTCCCCATCGAGAAGGGCGTCTGAGCACCCGCCCCGCGGAGTGCCTCAGCGCGCGTCAGGACCTAGGAGAACGATATGTGCGGAGCCCCCGCCCAGACCCCCACGCTGCCCCCGCACGTGGACATCACCAAGGAAACCGTGATCTATGGAACGGTTTCCCTCGGCGACGCTCCGGTGCCGGCGGCCTACGTCCGGCTGCTGGACGGGACCGGCGAGTTCACGGCGGAGGTCGTCACCTCGGCCACCGGGGACTACCGGTTCTTCGCCGCTCCAGGCGAGTGGACGTTGTCGGTGCTGCACAAGGATGGGTCGGTCCGTAAGGCGGTCGTGGCCCTGGAGCCCGGCCTGATCGAGGTCCCGCTCACCATCAGCTGAGCCGCCCCCTCCCTCGGCTTCCCCCTCCCCCTCGGCTTTCGCGGCCCCCTCGGCTTTCGCGGCCCGAATACTCGATTTTTGCGGAATTTCTGAGTATCCGGGCCGCGAAAGGCGTCAGTAGACGAGGGCTTGGACGTCCGGGCGCATGATCTCCTCGACAAAGGTCGCGGCGCCGGCGATGCGGATCTTGTCGAGCACACCGGCCGGCTCGATCCCCCGACGCTGCGCGCATTGGGTGCATACCGTCAGCGTGCCGAGAGCGAGGATGGTGTCCCGCAGATCGGCCAGGGGCGCTGAGTGCGGCAGCTCGAACGACTCGGCACGCCCTGACACTCCGAACCAGGCGGCGTCTCCGGTAAGCCAGAGCGAAACCACCACGCCGGACGCCGCCGCGGTCGCAGCCACGGTGAACGCCTGCGCGCACCGCTCCGGTTCGTCGGCGCCGGCCGTGCATTTCACCACGAGGCTTCGTCCCGGATTCTCGGCCATCGGCCACTATCCTCTCTGCACATGGAACAGTTCTTCGTCATTGTGCTGATCCTGGGCGTGCTCGCGCTCGGCGGCCTGGCCGCGCTTGCGGTCACCAGGCTCGTCGGGGGTCAGCCTCGGTGACGCCTGATCCCATTGGACTGACCGACGGGGACGGTCCGAACAGGCCCGGCGGGCCCTCCGGCACTGGCGTTCCCTCCGGCACTGGCGTTCCCTCCGCGACCGGCGTTCCCTCGATCGCCGACACCACCGATCTGCGCTCCGGGCCGGAGATCAACGAAGCCCTGCTGGCGGTGTTGCCGCTGGTCGGGGAGTGGGCTGGCCACGGAACCGGGATCAAGCCCGCCAACGACGAACCGTTCGCCTATGCGCAGCGGATCAGTTTCGCCCATGATGGACGGCCCTTTCTGAGCTATTCATCGCACACCTGGCTGTTGTCCGAAACTGGCTCGGTGCTTCGCCCTGCCTTCCGGGAGCACGGATTCCTGCGCATGGGCCCGGGCGGTCCTGGTACGGACGAGCTGGAGTGGGTGATGTGCAGTGCCGCCGGCATCGTGTCGGTTTTCTCCGGACTGGCCGGTGACCGGCGCTGGGAGTTTGTGACCGGCGCCGTCGGCTTCACCCCGACGGCCAAGGCTGTGGCCGGCGAGCGCCGGTTGTACGCGTTGGTCGCGAGCACCTTGGCCTACGTTCAGGAGCTGGCGATCGAGCCGGAGCAGTTCCGGCCGCATCTGCAGGCCGAACTCGTCCGGGCCTGATTGGTTTTGCGTTGGCGTTGCCCTCGTTGCCCGCAACAAGGGCAACCTCAACGGGTGTGGGGACGCAACGAGGGCAACCTCAACGGGTGTGGGGCCGCAACAAGGGCAACCTCAACGGGTGTGGGGACGCAACGAGGGCAACCTCAACGGGTGTGGGAATGGGAAACCCCCGAGCCGGTCCACCGTGGACCTGTCGCCGATCGGACAAGCTCGGCGGCTCGGGGGCTGGAGGTTCTGCAGCTAGCGAACTAGCGGGCAGAATCCTCCTCGTGTGTCCGAGAGCTCATCAAGTTCTGGACCACCTCCTTTCCCATACGCAGAACACGGTACGACGGGACGGCCCGTAGTTCCAGCAGATTTCGCCCGAAGCGTGTCGAACCGCGTGCCGAGCCCCCCGGGCTGGCTGGATGCCGCCCTGGCGTGCCAGGTCAGAAGCCGGTGAAGGCCCTGATGCGGTCGGACAGGCCGGGGGTGTGCGGTAGCTGGATGCCGTCCAGGGTATGGATCCGGGCCGGACCGCGGCCGCTGGAGACGAGCCAGACTCCGTCGGTGGTGAGCAGCTCGTCTCTGCTTGCCAACGCATAGCGCGTGGGGAATCCGGAGGCTTCGGCCGCGGCGAACAAGGCCTTCTGTGTGATCGAGTCGAGAATGCCGGTGGCGCCCGTGGGAGTCGTGTGCAGCCTTGCGTCGGACAGCCAGACCACCGCGGCCGTCGGCGCCTCCAGTACGTACCCGTCGGTGGTGGTGAACAGCACGTCATCGGCACCGTGCGCTTCGGCAAAGCGTCCCGCGGCGACGTTGATCGCGTAGGACAGGGTCTTGACCCCGCCCAGCAGCCAGGGGGCCGCCGCGTAGGCGTCGCTGGACGTTCCGCGCGCGAGCGTGATCACCGAGACTCCGTCACGCCGCTGGCGCAGCGACCGCTCCGCCAGAGGTGTCACGGTCGCGATGCCGGTGATCGGGCCGGACGGGGCCGATTCGCGGCCCCGGGTGATCATCAGCTTCAGCGTCGCCTCGCCGGGAACGTCCCAGGCACCCAGCACCGTCCGGACCAACTCTTGCCACGCGGTGACGTCGACGTCGGGTAGTCCGAGGGCATGCGAGGAGTGCTGAAATCGAGCCAGGTGCTCGGGCAGGTGGTCGATCCGGTGCGAGCCGTCGGCACCGGTGACGACGCGGGTCGCCTCGAAGCAGCCGTCCCCACGCGTCAGGCCGAGGTCATCGGAGCTCAGCACCTCCGCATCCGATTCGACAACTCCCCGGCCCAGCACAGCCACCGCCCGTTTCGTCACGCCGGGCAGCTTATCCCGGACCGCCGGCGACCGACCTACGATGAACAGACCATGGACCACACGCACGCAATCGACGATGCCGCGCTGGCCGAGCGGCTGCGCGAACGAGGCCTGCGGATGACATCGCAGCGCGCGAGCGTTATGGCCGCTGTGACCAAGCTCGTGCACGCCACCCCCGATCAGGTGGCCGATGCCGTCCCAGAGATCGACCTCACCACCGTCTACCGCACGTTGGAAACGCTGGAAGAACTGGGCATCCTCGCCCACACCCACCTCGGCCACGGCGCACCGTCGTACCGGTTGGCCGACGACGACCACATCCACGTGGTCTGCCACCGCTGCTCATCGGTGACCGACGCGCCCCCCGAGCTTGCCGACAGCCTCGCTCGCCAGCTGGAATCCGAGCGCGGCTTCCTGCTCGATCGCTCACACTTCACCGTCTTCGGCACCTGCGCCGACTGCGCGGCCGACACCGCCTCGGCGGGAAGGACCCACTGATGGCTGACTACCGCTCACCGTTGCTCGACCGGCCCGGCGCGGTCGCCGCGGACGGCATCGACGCGGGCATCGCCTGGCACTACGGCAACCCGTTGGGCGAGCAGCGCGCCGCCGACACCACCGCCGTCCTGATCGATCGGTCGAATCGTGATGTCCTGCTCGTACCGGGACCGGACCGGCTGGGCTGGTTGCACGCCATCACCTCGCAGCACTTCGAGTCCCTGACCGAGGGAGCGTCCACCGAGTCACTCGTGCTCAGCCCGAACGGTCACGTCGAGCAGCACTGGAACGTCACCGAACTCGGCGGCCAGATCTGGATCGACACCGAGCCGGGTGCCGCGGATGAGGTCCTGGGTTACCTGCTCAAGATGCGCTTTCTCAAGCAGGTCGAGCCCGCGATCGTGACGGCGGCCTTCGCGGTCCTGAGCGTGGTCGGCCCGTCGGCGCCGCTGGTGCTTGCCGCGTCCGGCCTGCCCGTGCCTGCCGACGCCGCTGTTCCGCTGGCCGATGGTGGTCTGGTCCGGGCGGTGCCGCGGGGATTCGACGTGATCGTCCCGCGGGCGGATCTGCAAAGGATTGCCGACGCGGTCATCGCTGCCGGTGCGGTCCCGGCCGGCTCCTGGGCCGATGATGCCCTTCGGATCGTTCGTCGTCAGCCCCGCCTGGGCGTCGACACCGACCATCGCACCATCCCACATGAGCTGGCGTGGATCGGCACCGCGGTCCACCTGGACAAGGGTTGTTACCGGGGCCAGGAAACCGTCGCGCGGGTGCAGAACCTCGGTAAGCCACCGCGGCGACTGGTGCTGCTGCACCTGGCCGGCGAGAGCGAGCAATTGCCGCCGCCGGGCAGCCCGGTCGAACGGGACGGCCGGGTAGTCGGATTCTCCGGCACGGCGGCCCACCACTACGAGTACGGACCGATTGCGCTGGCTGTGGTCAAGCGCGGGATCGGCGCGCAGGATGTGTTGTCGGTCGGCGGCCAGACCGCGGCTCTGGATCCGGATGACGCCGAGTTCGTGCCGGTCGAGGGATTCGCAGGTCACCGCGCCTGATCACCGCCACCCTGCGTTCAGGTTGCCCTCGTTGCGAGCAACGAGGGCAACCTCAACGGGGTTTGGCTCGCAACGAGGGCAACCTCAACGGGGTTTGGCTCGCAACGAGGGCAACGTCAACGGGTGAAGGTGTAGCCGGCGGCGGCTGCGGCGATGCCGAGGACGACGCTCATGGCGAGGTATCCCACGGCGAGCAGGGATTTGCGACCCTGCCACAGTTCGACGGTCTCCACCGAGAACGCAGAGAAGGTGGTCAGGCCGCCGCAGAATCCCGTTCCCAGCAAGGCCTTTCCGGTGCCGCCGAGCGAACCGCCCGTCACCGCGCCGAGGACGAGCCCGAGCATCAGGCAACCGACGAGGTTCACGGCAAGGGTGCCTACCGGGAAGGCCCAACCGAGCCGGTGTTTGAGGTAGCTGTCGCCCAGGTAGCGGACGGGAGCCCCGATCGCTCCGCCGAGCAACACGCACAACGCCGTCACGGCAGCTCCGGGTCGAACGGATCGACGCCCTCATGGGTCCTGGCGACCCGCAGCCGAGGTTCGAGCCTCCGTAGGAGCGTCATCGCTCCGGCCGCCGCCGCGACACCTCCGAGCACGCTGAGCGCCGCGTAGGCGACCGCCGTGCCCAGGTGGGAATCGGCGAGCAGCGCGCGGTTCTCCGCCGCGAAGGTCGAGAAGGTGGTCCAACCACCCAGCAGCCCGGTGCCGAGACCGGGTCGGACGAGCCGGTGCGGGCGCCAGATCTCGGTGACCGCGACCACCAGCAGCCCGAGCAGCATCGACCCGGACACGTTGATGACCAGGGTGCTCCACGCGATCGTGCCCGCCTCGACCGGCCACGCGGTGGCCACGCCGTAGCGGGCAAGACTCCCGAGCCCTCCTCCGGCGGCGATGACGGCCACCGATGCCCAGTCCGGACGGAACGGGGTGCGTCGCTCGAGCGTTGCGCTCACCCGAGCGCGTCCGGGTCCTCGGCGAAGGACACCCCCAGCTGGTCGAGGCACTGCTGCAGGATGGCCTGCACGGCCACGCTGTCGGCCAGCGGCATGATGGCGCTCTCGGTGCGTCCGGCGGCGAGGCATCCGGTCACCTCGGCGATCTCGTGGGCGTAGCCGTTGCCCGTCGGGGGCAGCACCAGCGACTGTGGTTCCTCCGAGCCGAGGTGCAGGACGATCTCGGTGGGATGGTGGAATCGGGGGCGGACGTCGATCCAGCCGGTGGTCCCGAAGATCCGCGCGTGCCCGGGCATCGGGCTGTGCAGCGACGTCATGAGGGTCGCGTTGCGGCCGTCGTCGTAGCCGAGCAGGATGCTCACCCCGGCGTCCACCCCGGAGGGTTCGAGGGAACCGCAGGCGGTGACCGAATCGGGATTTCCCAGGAACCATTGGGCGAACGACGCCGGATAGACGGCGAGATCCAGCGTTGCGCCCCCACCCAGCTCGTGGGCGAAGATCCGGTCGGACGGGTCGAAGTCGCGGGTCACTCCGAGATCGGCCTGCACGGAGCGGACCTCGCCGATGGCGCCCTGTGCAACCAGTTCCCTGGCCCGGGCGACGGCGGGCTGGAAGCGCGTCCACATCGCCTCCATCGCGAATACCCCGGTCTCGCGCGCGACGGCAACGATGTCCTGCGCGCCGGCCAGGGTGGCGGTGAACGCCTTCTCCACCAGGACGGCCTTGCCGGCGCGCAGGGCCGCAACGGCGATCGCGTGGTGCTGCGGGTGCGGAGTGGCAATGTAGACGACGTCGACGTCCGGCGCGTCGATCAGCTCCCGGTAGGACCCGTAGGCCGTGGGAATGTCGTGCCCGGCGGCGAAGGATCGGGCTCGATCGGGCGAGCGGGAGGCCACGGCCGTCAGTTGGGCGTCAGGCACTTGGGCGAAGTCGCCGGCCACGTTCGCGGCGATCCGGCCCGGCCCGATGATGCCCCACGAGATTGTCATGATGAGCAGCCTAGGGCGGACCGTGCGCGGTCGACCCGGGGAGTCGACACGGGAGTGTCCGCGAGTGGCTCGGAGCAGGACGCGCCCTCACTAGACTGGCCCGGTGACCATCGTCATGGGCATCGAGACCTCGTGCGACGAAACCGGTGTCGGCTTCGTCGAGAACGGCAAGCTGCTCGGTGACGCGTTGTCCTCGTCGATGGCCGAGCACGTCCGGTTCGGCGGCGTCGTACCGGAGATCGCTGCTCGGGCGCATGTTTCCGCGCTCGTTCCGACGGTCCGCCAGGCGCTGAACAACGCAGACCTTTCTCTGGCCGACGTCGGCGCGGTGGCGGTGACGGCCGGGCCTGGCCTGGCTACCGCCCTGCACGTGGGCGTTGCCGCGGCGAAGGCCTATGCGCTCGCTCTCGACGTCCCGTTGTACGCGGTGCATCATCTGGCTGGGCACGCCGCCGCCGACACCCTCGAACACGGGCCGTTGCCGCCGCGGTGTGTCGTGCTGATCGTGTCGGGTGGCCACACCTCACTGCTGCTCGTCGAAGATCTGGTCCGCATCCCGATCGTGCACCTGTCCGACACCCTCGACGACGCGGCCGGCGAGGCGTTCGACAAGGTGGCGAGGGTGCTCGGTCTGCCCTACCCGGGCGGCCCGTCGATCGACCGTGCAGCCCGGTCGGGCGACCCGGCGGCGGTGGCGTTCCCGCGTCCGCTCACCGGGCCGGGCGATGACGCCCTGGGCTTCTCGTTCTCGGGCTTGAAGACCGCGGTGGCCCGCTACGTGGAGCGCGGACCGGCCGCCGGCGTCAGTGTTGAGGACATCGCCGCGTCGTTCCAGGAGTCGGTCGCCGACGTGCTCACGCTCAAGGCGCTGCGGGCCTGTCGGGCGATGGAGGTGGACACCCTCGTCATCGTCGGGGGCGTCGCGGCCAACTCGCGAATCCGAGCGCTGGCCCAGCAACGCTGCGACGAGGCGGGCGTCGAACTCCGGGTCCCCCCGATGCGGTTGTGCACCGACAACGGGGCCATGATCGCGGCCATCGGAGATCTCCTGGTGCAGGCGGGGGCAGCCCCGTCACCGGAGCGGTTCCCGGCCACCCCGACGATCCCGCTCACGGACGCCCAGCTGTACTGACCCCGCGTTGACGTTGCCCTTGTTGCTCGCCCACCTGCGTTGACGTTGCCCTTGTTGCTCGCCCGCCAGCGTTGACGTTGCCCTTGTTGCTCGCCCGCCAGCGTTGACGTTGCCCTTGTTGCTCGCCCGCCCGCGTTGACGTTGCCCTTGTTGCTCTCCCGTACTCGGTTGTGAGCGCTCACTTCACATGAGGGCGCTCACATTTCACCTCGTCTGCTAGCAACCCGCTTGCAATTGCTAGCGCAGGACGTCATCGTGGAGGGGTGAACGTGGACGAGCTCAAGGACGCGGCCAAGTTGCCCACCCTGACGGTTGGCACGATCGGCGACTTCATCCGTGAGCAACGCGAGCAGGCTCAGGTATCGCTGCGCCAGCTGTCGAAGTTGGCCGGGGTATCGAACCCGTACCTGTCCCAGATCGAGCGGGGCCTGCGCAAGCCGAGTGCGGAGATCCTCCAGCAGATTGCGAAGGGGCTGCGGATTTCGGCCGAGCAGCTCTACATCCGCGCCGGCATCCTCGAGAACCGCATCGGTGACTCCGAGGTCGTGGCCACGATCTTGGCCGAGCCAATGCTCACCGAACGCCAGAAATCCGTTCTCATCGAAATCTACGAGTCGTTCCGCCGCGAGAACGCCCACGGGACGGAGCCGACGTCAGAAGCCGAACCAGCAGGCGGTTTTGCGCCGCCCGTTCGCCCTGCGCCCTGAGGGCGTACCGACACCCGAATCAACACCCGACAGACAAGGAATGATCATGTCGATCCTCACCGACGCCCGTAACCACGCCGGTTCAGCCGTTGCCGGCAGCAAGACGGCCTTCGCCGCTCTCGGCGCCGTCGACCTCATCCTCGAGACCGTGGCAGGCAGTCTGAGCAAGCGGGCCGAGACCCTGCCGGCCGAGACACTGTCCACCCTGTTCAAGGCGCAGGAGACCGGAAAGGTGCGCCTGACCAAGGCCCAGTCCGAGGCCCGGGCCACGGTGGGCGAGCTCCGCGGCAAGGTCGAAGCCGGCGTTGCCGCGGCCGCGCAGCTGCGATCACTCGACCTACCCGAGCTGGCCAAGGACACCGGCGAGGGTTACCTCGCGCTCGCGAAGAACGTCTACGCCAGCCTGAGCGCGCGCGGCGAGACCACCTTCGCCGACCTGAAGAACGACCCGCGGCTGGGCAAGCTCGTCGGGGTCGCCGAGACCGCGATCGCTCCACTGCTCGAACAGGTTGCCGACACGTACGCCTCGACAGTGTCGCCGGTCGTGAACCAGGCCCTGGGTGCGGTGAGGTCAGTCAGCCCGATCGGCACGTCTACGGCACGTACCCCGGTCGTGACCGTCACCAGTCCGAGCGTCGCAAAGCAAGCGTCGGTCGAGGCGCCGGCTCGCAAGGCGCCCGCCAAGACCGCAGCCAGGAAGGCGGCCGCCAAGACCGCAGCCACGAAGGCGCCCGCCAAGACCGCAGCCAGGAAGGCGGCCGCCAAGACCGCAGCCACGAAGGCGGCCGCCAAGACCGCAGCCACGAAGGCGCCCGCCAAGACCGCAGCCACGAAGGCGCCCGCCAAGACCGCAGCCAGGAAGGCGGCCGCCAAGACCGCAGCCACGAAGGCGCCGACGAAGGCCGGCGACGCTCCGGCCTGAATGCAGGACCGGTTGTTCTGAACGGCGATTCGGCCTGTTCAGCTCGGGCGTTCGACGCGCGGACCGGCTGAAGTCTTCGAACCTGTCCTCCCTCGGACGCCTCGCGGCGAGCGACGAGCGCGCGCGGTTGGTTACCCTGACGGCATGCTGGCGATCAACCACCTCGAGTACTGGCTGCTCTTCGTCCTGAGCTGGGCTGTCGTGGTGCTGATGGTCTGGGCGTTCGCCGACTGTGCCTCTCGTAAGGCCCCCGCCTTTCCCGCCGCCGGAAAGTTGACCAAGCCTGCCTGGATGGTGATCACCGGGATCTCGGCCCTGGTCGGCATCCTGCTCGCCCTCAACGGGGTGGGTGCAGCGCTGAACATCCTGTTCTACGTGGGCACGACCGCCTGTGCGGTGTACCTCGCCGATGTCCGTCCCGCGGTCCGCGAGATCAGCGGTCCGTCGCGCTGGTAGGGCCGGCACCCGGGTAGGTGCGGTCAGTCGGGTAGGTGCGATCAGTCGGGTTGCGCCGGCTGCTCAGCCGGGTTACCTCCCGCTGCTCAGGCGGCCAGTCGGAGGCCGCCTCCCGGCCAGTTCGCCCGCGTGCGCTGGTCCGGGTGCGCCCGCAAGTAGTCACGGGCGATGATCGTCAGTTCCCGGTCGCGACCGCGCAGCATGTATCCTACCATCTCGAGGTCCCCGCGCAGCGACCATGCCGGGTGACCGAACGAGGCGGGATTGTTCTTTTCGATGAGCCAGTGCGCGGGCCACGCGGTGCCGTAGCCGATCAGGGGAAACGCGGCCAGCAGTCTCGGACGTCCGGTCAGCAGGCCGATCATGGCGACCGACAGACCCGTCACCGTGCCTGCGAAGTGCAGCCGTCGGGTCGCGGCCCGCGAGTGCATCGCCACGTAGTACGGGAAGAATTCGCGGTAGTTGGAGAACTGCGGTCGCTCGGCCATGGCTCCAGATTAGGCGCCGTCGCCGTGCCACGGCAGTCCCGAACCGCCGTCCGTCGACGAGTGCTGCTGCCGTCGGCGAGCGTGCGGCGCCGGCTCCGCCACCGCGGCGGACCCGACGCCGCACGCCCGGTGTGGTGGGTCAGTCCGGTGGATCGACCGGGTCGCGACGGCGCTTCTTACGCTCGTCGGCCCAGATGACGATCACCGGATAGCAGAACAGGGCCAACAGCAGCGCGCACGCGAAGAACAATCGGTGCCATTCCAGGCCGCTGTCCATGGACCTCACCCCCTCTCCGTGAGCGGGGCAGGCAGGACGGGTAACGGCTAGGCCGGCGGAGCCCGGCTCCCGACGGCGCAGGGGGTCCGGCCCGGGAGCTGCGGACGCCGGTCACGCGCCGCGGCCAGGATGACCCCGGCCAGCCCCGCGAGGAGTACGCCCGCAAGCACGTCACCGGCCGAAGTGAAGTCGGTTGGTTCCGGTACGGACGAGGACACCGCCCGCAGGACGGACGCAACGATCACATCGTGGCTGGTGATCGAGGAGACCAGTTGGCCGGGTGCGGCCGCGGGCGCGTAGCCCGGATCGGTGTCGGACAGCAGGGCTAGGAACACCAGGGCTACGAACAGCACGGCGAGCCTTGCCGCGGACGTGAAAGGCCGCCGTCCCGCCACATGCATGGTCGCTCAACGGGCGGTCCGCACGCCCGGTTCCCCGCTGACCTGATTCGTTGTATCAGTTGTACTATTAGGTAAGCGAAACAATCTGGGGAGCCTCGTGCCGGAACTGTCTACACGCCGACGAATGCTGGTGCTGGCCATCTGCTGCATGAGCCTGGTCATCGTCGGTATGGACAACACGATCGTCAACGTCGCGTTGCCCTCGATCCGTACCGATCTCCACGCGTCCCTGTCCGGCCTGCAGTGGACGATCGACGCCTACACGGTCGTGCTGGCGAGCCTGCTGATCCTGTCGGGTTCGACCGCCGATCGCCTCGGCCGCCGCCGCACCTTCCAGACCGGTCTGGTGCTCTTCACCGTCGGCTCGCTACTGTGCAGCGCGGCGCCGAGCCTGGGCTGGCTGGTCGCCTTCCGCATGCTGCAGGCCGTGGGCGGGTCGATGCTCAATCCGGTTGCCATGTCGATCATCACCAACGTGTTCACCGATCCGAGACAGCGGGCGCGGGCGATCGGGGTGTGGGGAGGTGTCATCGGCATCAGCATCGGGATCGGCCCGGTCGCCGGCGGCCTGCTGACCGAGACCATCGGATGGCGATCGATCTTCTGGATCAACGTCCCGATCGGGTTCGCGGCGTTCGTGCTGGCGGCGATCTTCGTCCCGGAGTCGAAGGCGCCACGGGCACGCCGTCTCGATCCGGTTGGCCAGGTGCTGGTCATCGTGGCGCTGTTGTCCGTGACGTACGCGATCATCGAAGCGCCTCGGCGCGGCTGGGGATCCCCGTTGATCTGGGCACTGTTCGCCCTTGCGGCCACCGCAACCGCAGTCTTGATCCGCTACGAGCCCCGGCGAGAGGACCCGCTGATCGAGCTTCGCTTCTTCCGCAGTGCCCCGTTCGCGGGTGCGACCATCATCGCGGTGTGCGCGTTCGGTGCGTTCAGTGGCCTGCTCTTTCTCAACACCCTGTATCTGCAGGAGGTTCGCGGTCTCAGCGCCCTCCAGGCGGGCCTGTTCACGCTGCCGCTGGCGCTCATGACCTTGATCTTCGCCCCGATTTCAGGGCGCATCGTGGGAAGCCGCGGTCCCCGGCTACCGCTGATCGTGGCGGGGACCGCGATGGCGGTCGGTGCCTTCGGCCTGGTCAGGCTGAGCGTTCACACGTCGCTGCTGTGGTTGGAGGCGGCCTACGTGATCTTCGGGATCGGCTTCGGCATGGTCAACGCCCCGATCACGAACACCGCCGTCTCGGGGATGCCGCGGGCCCAGGCCGGAGTGGCGGCGGGCGTGGCCTCGACCAGCCGGCAGGTCGGGAGCTCGTTGGGCGTGGCGGTGGTCGGTTCCGTGGTCAGCGTCGGGATGTCCTCGGCCGCGATCTCCGCCTCGTCGGCCATGAAGAGCGAATTCACCGGGGCGACCCACCTGGCCTGGTGGATCCTGGCTGGTCTTGGCCTCGGTGTGCTCGCGGCCGGGCTGTGCAGTACCGGTGCGTGGGCGCGACGGACAACGGCACGTACCGCCGGCCTGTTCGCCGATGAGGGGCCTGAGCCGCGGCTGGCCGAGGCTCGCGCATGACCACCCCTTCGCCTCCGGCGGCAGAATCGGAACTGGCGGCCGCAACGTGGGCCGGTCTGCGATCGCTCGTGCTCGACAAGCATTCGCGCAGGACGGAAATCACCGAGGCGCTCGGCATGAGCTTCATCCGAGCAAAGGCCCTGCGGCGGCTGGCCCGGGGCGAGCTGAGCATGCGGGCCCTGGCTCAGGAGATGGCAACCGATGCCTCGTACACGACCCTGGTCGTGGACGATCTGTGCCGGCGAGGGTTCGTCACCCGCGAGCCGCATCCTTCTGATCGCCGCCGAAAGATCGTTCGGATCACTGACGACGGTCGGGCCGCAGCCGCGGTGGCCGATCAGATCCTCGCCGAGCCGCCGGCCTCGCTGCTCGATCTGTCACCGGCCGATCTCGCCGCCCTCAACCGGATCGTCGGATCCCTGGTCGAGGGTCGCTGAGTGGTTGCGGGCCTCAGCCGAACAGGCTGAGTTGTTCGGCCTTCGGCGGCTCCGGCTTGGCCGGGAGGCGGCCGTAGCGCTGTCCCCGCCAGTAGGTCCTGCGGTCGTCCGGCCAGACGCGCTCGGACGCGACGACCGGCGCCGGGCCGGCCTGCTCGACGTGGGCCAGCGCTCTCAAGGCGTAGGGCAGGGTGGAAGGAAGCTGTTGCCGGGCGAACACGTCTCGCACGGTGTCGGCGGGGACGGGCAACACACCGGGCCCGGACTCCAACGTGAGCGGGACCGCAACGTCCGCGCTGAAACTCATCACCTGGCAGTTGAGCTCCCAGGCTTGCCGGGACGCGGGCTCGCTCAACCGGGCCGTCAGCCCGGCGCCCACCGCGGATCGCACCCGGTCACCGCCGGCGGCAAGGTCTTCGAAGGCCTCGTGCGCGCTGCCGAGCGCGGCGAGCAGTTTTGCTGCCGTCTTCGGGCCGATGCCTCGCACCCCGGGCAGGTTGTCGGACGGATCGCCGCGCAAGGCGGCGAAGTCGCGGTATTGGTCGGGACGAACGCCGGTCAGCGTCACGAGCCGCTCCGGGGTGAGCATCGGGGAGGCTTCCACACCGCCGTTGATGATGCGCAGCACGCTGGTGTTGTCGTCGATGAGGGCGAAGGAATCGCGGTCGGAGGTCATCACCACGGTTCGCGCACCGAGGCCGCGCGCGAGGGCGGCGGTCGAGGCGAGCACGTCGTCGGCCTCGAGTCCGTCAGGCACCACGACGCACAGGCCGAGTTCGCTCAGGACCTCGATCGCCAGCCGCAACTGTTCGACCAGGCTGTCGAGCTTGTCGACCCGGTGGGCCTTGTACTGAGGCCAGCGATCCCGGCGCCGGCTGGAGTCGGGATCATCGAAGCCCACCACGATGGCGGCCGGGCCCACGCGTTCGGCCGCGGTGACGAGCTGGCTGAGCAGCCCCCGGACCGCCCACATCGGCCGGCCATCGGGCGACCGCAGCCCGGTAGCGGCCAGCGCGTGAAAGCTACGGTGCACGATCGAGTTGCCGTCGACAGCCAGGATGATCGATGGCTCAGCACTCACGGATACCACTCTGCCTCATCCGGCCCCGGCCAGCGCGAGCACCAACGGATAGATCTGGCCCGCTCCGGCCTGGCGCAGCAGCCGCGCGACGATCGCGATGGTCCAGCCCGAGTCGCTGATGTCGTCGACCAGGAGCAACGGCCGCCCGTTGAAATCCCCGGACAGCGCCGCCGCCAGCTCGGCGGGAAGCCGGTAACCGTCGTGAACCGCCAGCACCCGTTGGGCGCTGTTGCTGCGCGCGGGCGAAGAATTGCCGAGGTGCTCGACGGTGCCCAGCAGCGGCAGCCGGCCGATCCCGGCGATGCGGGCGGCGTAGTCGCCGACCAGTTGTGGGCGACGCCGGGAGCCGATCGCGACCACCGCCACCGGTCGTTGCGACCAATCCCAGTCGGCCAGCACGCGCACCGCCGCGGAGACGAGAGAATCCGGAACCGGCCCGTCCGCTGAATGCTCGGCCAGCAACGAGCGCAGCTGCTGCCCGTGGCCGAGATCGGTGAGACGGGCGATGGCCCGGCCGGTCTCGGGCTGCTCCGACGCAGCGATCTTGCCCTTGAGGTTCACACCCAGACTCGGCAGCGCGGTCGGCCACTGCCGCCGGGCTTCGATGACCACTCCCGGTCGGCTCACCACGTCGGCCGCGGCGGTCACCGCGTCGGGGTCGGTGTCCGCGGCGACCGGGCGTCCGGTGCAGTTGTCGCAGCGGCCGCAGTCCTCGGCGAACGGGTCATCGAGCTGTTCGCGCAGGAAGCGCATCCGGCACCGGGTGGTGGACAGGTAGTCCCGCATCGACTGCTGTTCAGCAGTGCGGACGGCGGCGACCTTGGCGTAGCGGTCCGCGTCGTAGTCCCACGGCTTGCCGGTGGCCCGCCAGCCGCCCCGGACCCGTTCGGCCGCCCCGTCCACGTCGAGGACCTTCAGCATCGACTCCAGGCGCGTGCGGGACAGGTCGACAAGCGGCTCCAGCGCGGCGGTGCTGACCGGAGCGTCGTGGTCGGCCAGGATGTCGAGGGTGCGGCGGACCAGCGATTCCGAGGGGAAGCCGACCGAGGCGAAGTAGTCCCACACCGCTTGGTCTTCCGGACCCGGCAGCAGGACCACCTCGGCGTCGTCCACCCCCCGGCCGGCACGGCCGATCTGCTGGTAGTACGCGATCGGTGACGACGGGGCCCCGAAGTGGATGACGAAGCCGAGGTCCGGCTTGTCGAACCCCATGCCCAGAGCGGAGGTGGCGATGAGGGCCTTGACGCGGTTGTTGACCAGGTCCTCTTCGGCGGCGAGCCGTTCGGTCTGTTCCGTCTGGCCCGAGTAGGCCGAGACCGCGTGCCCTTGCTGGCGCAGGTACTGCGCGACGTCGCCGGCGCCCGCAACGGTGAGGGTGTACACGATGCCCGAGCCCGGCAGGGCCCGCAGCCGCTCCGACAGCCAGGCCAGGCGGTGCGGTGTGTCGGGCAGTTGCAGGACGCCCAGACGCAGCGACTCGCGGGCCAGGCTGCCCCTGAGCACCAGGACGTCGGCGTGACCGAGCCCGAGGACGTCGGCCACATCGTCGACCACCCGGGAGTTGGCGGTCGCGGTCGTGGCCAGTACGGGCACGCCGAGCGGCAACTCGGGAAGCAGCGTGCGCAGTCGCCGGAAGTCGGGCCGGAAGTCGTGGCCCCAATCGCTGATGCAGTGGGCTTCGTCGACCACCAGCAACCCGCAGGAAGCCGCCAAAGACGGCAGAACCTCGTCCCGGAAGGCGGGGTTGTTGAGCCGCTCGGGGGACAGCAGCAGGACGTCGACCGTGCCGGCCCGCACCGCCTCGTAGGTGGCCTGCCAGTCTTCGAGGTTGGTCGAGTTGATGGTGGCCGCGCGGATACCGGCCCGTTCGGCGGCGGCGATCTGGTTGCGCATCAAGGCCAGCAGCGGCGAGACGATCACCGTCGGACCCGCGCCCCGGGCCCGCAGCAGGGCGGAGGCGATGAAGTAGACGGCCGACTTGCCCCATCCGGTGCGCTGCACGACCAGGGCTCGGCGCCGGTCGGCGACCAACGCCTCGATGGCCTGCCACTGATCGGCGCGCAGCGTTGCGTTCGGGCCCGCCAAAGCTTCCAGGTGTGCCTGGGCTTCGGCTCGCAAGGCGTCTCGGTCGGGATCGGTGGAACTCACCCGCTCTGTCTAGCAGGCCCGGGCGACACTTCCCGACGGTCGCCGGGTCAGTCGTCCTGGCTCGGTGTCGCGAAGGCCCGCAACGACTCCACGGACGGGACGACGTAGTAGGCGCCCGTCAGCGGGGTGGTGTACCGCGTCAGGGCATCGCGGACGCCGTCCTCGATGCCGGCCATCCGCTCGAGCATCCGGGTCATCCGCGGCGGGTCGAAGCTGAAGCCGACGAACATCGTGCCGTGATCGGTCACCGTGCCGTAGGGCACGTTGCGCCGGAAGATGTGCAGCTCCTGGCCGCTGTCGTCGGTGATCACGTTGCGGGCGACGTGGGAGTCCACCGGTTTGACGGCGTCGTCGAGCTCGACCGAATCCAGCTTCGTCCGGCCCATCACCCGTTCCTGCTCGGCCACCGGCAGGTTGTTCCAGAAGTTGGTGTGGTGAACCCATTGCTGCACCAGCACCACCGAGGCGCCGGCGCCGGGAAGTGTGTCCGGCACGACGGCCACGTCGCCGGCCTCAGCCAGGGGCGGGTTCTCGGTGCCGTCCTCGAAGCCGGTGAGGTCACGACTGTGCCGGTAGGACCACCCGGTCACCTCGGTGGCCACCTCGGCCACCGGGTGCAGCTGGTCGATGATCGCCGCGGACATGTCGAACACGAGATCTCGAGCCGCCCCGGACACCCAGACCCAGGCGTCGCGTTGGGTCGCGGGCATCGTGAAGCGTCCCGGGCCGACCATCGGCGCGGCGAAGTCCTCGGTGTTGGCGGGCATGTCGTCCGGAGCCAGGCCCGACCAGAGCGAGGGACGCAGACCGGTGACCAGGTTCGCGCCGCCCACCGTGGTGTGCGGCTCCTCGATGTCGGCGATCGCCGTGGCCAGCGTCTGCGGATCCACCCCCGGTTTCAGGCTGAACTCGAGAAAGCAGTGTGCCGACGTCCCGACGGCGAAGATGCCGAATTGCGCGGTAGCCACTGGCGGACCCCCTTCGGTCGGTACTGGGTGAGGGTAGCCGCAGCCGGTTGCCGGGCTGCCCTCAAGTTGCCGGCCGGCCGGCCGATTCGGATGACACCAGTGCCGAGCCATGCCCTGTCCACGGGCGGTCGGCGTAGACGAGCCGCTTGCGGTGGAGGAACTCGATGACCGACGGGCCGTACCGGCGTAATGCCAACGAACCCAGCGAGGCCCGGTGTGCGCTGTGCGGGGAGACGTTCATCCTCGCCGACCCGAACGATCTGATGCACTTCCAGCGCCGTGACGGGGAATTGTGCGGCGGCGACGGCGTGCCCTTCCGCAAATACATCATCCGCCGCCCGAATCGCATCTGACCCCGGGCGTGCCGAGTAGGTGCCTAACCCTCCTGCTCGGTCGGCCGGATCAGCACCTCGTTGACGGCAACCCGGCGCGGCCGGGTGACGACGAAGCTGATGGCCTCGGCGATGTCCACGGCCTCCAGCCGCTCCACGCCTGCCAGCCGCGCCTGCGTTGCGGCGAGGATCTCCGGACGGTTGTGGGAGGCGAGTTCGGTCGCCACCGCACCCGGCTCGATGAGCGAGACCCGGACGTGGCGCTTGGTGACCTCCTGGCGCAATGACTCCGCGAACGCGCCGACGCCGTGCTTGGTGAGGGTGTACACACCGTTGCCCAGTCGCGCGACCCGCCCGGCGACGCTGCTGATCAGGATCAGATCGGTGACGTTGCGGGGCTCGGACTCCGCCGCCGCGAGCAGGTGCGGCAGCGCGGCGTGGGCGGTGTACAGCAGCCCCTTGAGGTTGAGATCGATCATCCGCTCCCACTCCTGGACGGGGGCGTTCTCGACGGGCCCCAGGAGCATGACGCCGGCGTTGGCCACCACGGTGTCGAGACGACCGAAGCGCGCCACCGTCTCGGAGACCATCGCGCGGACGGAAGCCTCGTCGGTGACGTCGGTCTCCAGCACCAGGGCGTCGACGCCGACATCCCGGATGCGCTCGGCGAGGTCGTCCAGCCGGTCGCGTCGCCGTGCGGCGATCGCCACGTTTGCTCCGTGCGCGGCCAGTTCCAGGGCGGTGGCCTCGCCGATTCCGCTACTGGCGCCGGTGACGAGAGCGACGGTCGAGTCAAGTCTGTCTGCCATGGCTACATCCTGCCGGATCGCCGACAACGGTGCCCCGCACGATCACCTGCCCAGTACGGACGGGCAGACTGGACGCCATGACCGAGGTGGAGACCGAGCAGCCCCCGAACGGGGACGCAGTCCCCGAGATCACCCATCCCGCCTCGCACGGGACCGGTTGGCTGGGCCTGGCGCTCGGTGCGCTCGGCGTCGTGTACGGCGACATCGGCACCAGCCCGCTCTACGCCCTGCAAACGGTGTTCTCGATCGACCACGGTGCGGTCAAGCCAACACCTGGCGATGTATACGGCGTGATCTCGCTGGTCTTCTGGTCGGTGACGGTGGTCGTCTCCATCAAGTACGTGGTGTTCATCCTGCGGGCCGACAACGACGGCGAGGGTGGCGTGATGGCCTTGGCCGCTCTGGTCCGTCGCGCGCTGGGAGCCAACGGTCGCTGGACGGCCGCACTGATGGCGCTGGGCGTGTTCGGCGCCTCGCTGTTCTACGGCGACAGCGTGATCACCCCGGCGATCTCGGTGCTGTCGGCGATCGAGGGGCTGCAGGTCGCCTCACCGGGACTGGCCAACGCCGTGTTGCCACTGGGGATTGCCATCCTGGCCATCCTGTTCGCCGTTCAGCGCTGGGGGACCCACCGGGTCGGACGATTGTTCGGACCGGTCATGGTGCTGTGGTTTCTGATCCTGGCGATCCTCGGTCTGCCCCAGATCGCGCGGCATCCCGGAATTCTCAAGGCCCTGTCGCCGACCTACGTCTTCACCTTCATCGCCGACCATCCCTATACCGCCTTCATCGCGATGGGGGCGGTCGTGCTGGCCATCACCGGGGCCGAGGCGCTCTACGCCGACATGGGCCATTTCGGCCGGCCGCCGATCCGGCGCGCGTGGTTCGCCGTGGTGTTCCCGTCGTTGATGCTGAACTACCTCGGCCAGGGCGCCCTGATCCTGAACCGCCCGTCCGCCACGACGAATCCGTTCTACCTGATGGTGCCGGGCTGGGCACGGATCCCGATGGTCGCGCTGGCCACGATGGCCACGGTCATCGCGTCCCAGGCGGTCATCTCCGGCGCGTTCTCGGTGTCGCGCCAGGCCGTCCGGCTGGGTTTCCTGCCGCACCTGAACGTGCGTCACACATCGACGGTGGAAAGCGGGCAGATCTACGTCCCCGCGGTCAATTGGCTGCTCTTCGGCGGGGTTCTTGTCCTCATGGTCAGCTTCCGGTCCTCTGCCCGGCTGGCCACGGCGTACGGGGTTGCGGTCACGGGCACGCTGATCATCACCACGTTGTTGTTCCTGGTCGTGGCCCGCACGCTCTGGAAGTGGGCGATCTGGAAGATCCTGCTCGCCGGGGTGGGCTTCGGTGGTCTGGAACTGACCTACTTCTCCGCGAACCTCACCAAGGTGCTGCACGGCGGCTGGCTGCCGCTGCTCATCGCCGGATCGGTGTTCACGGTCATGATGACCTGGCAGCGGGGCCGGGAGATCGTCACGCTGCGCCGCGTGGCGCTGGAGGGCCCGCTCACCGATTTCGTGGAGAAGGTCAACGAGCACTCGATCATGCGGGTCCCGGGAACGGCAGTGTTCCCGCACCCCACGAAGGAGACGACTCCCCTGGCGCTACGGGCCAATGTGCAGCACAACGGCGTCCTGCACGAGCACGTCGTGATCGTCTCGGCCCAGTCGGAGAACGTGCCCCACGTCGCTCCCTCGGAGCAGTTGAGCATCGACAACCTGCACTACGCCGACGACGGAATCGTCCACGTGACCGTTCGATACGGCTTCCAGGACGAGCAGAACCTGCCCGATGCACTCCGGCGCGTGCGGTCGATGGATGACGACAGCGAACTGGACATCGATCCCGACCAGGCCACGTACTTCCTGTCGCGCATCATGATCCAGCGGGGCGACGGTCCCGGGATGAGCACCTGGCGGAAGCGGATCTTCATCGGCCTCGCCCACAACGCGGCGAACCCGGCCGACTATTTCGGACTACCGCTGGACCGCACGGTGATCATGGGGTCGCACGTCGACCTGTGAACCCCGACGTCTCGGTACGGACGGTGAACAGCGGGTGAACCCCTCGGGCCGGACCGTCACCCGACACCGGCTCGGTAGTTAAGTGGGGTTGTGAGCCTTTCGCGTAGACGATTCCTGACGGCATCCGCCACCGTCGCCGCCGCTGCCACGGCAGGCGTCGGCGCATTCGCCGCGAGCAGCGGTGCGCACGCCACGGTGGCCGGCACGACCGGCGCCGCAACCGCTGTCCCGGCCGGCCTGCCCGCTCCGGCCGCCTCCGGCATCGAGCACGTGGTCGTGGTGATGATGGAGAACCGATCCTTCGACCATTTCCTCGGCTGGCTTCCCGGAGCCAACGGACGGCAGGCCGGTTTGACGTTCACCGACCGCTACGGCCTCGAGCACGCGACCCATCATCTGACCGATTTCGCCAGCTGCGCGTACAACGACCCCGACCACTCCTACGAGGGCGGCCGCATCGAACTCAACAACGGGCGCTGCGACGGCTGGCTGAAAGCCGGCGAGAACGACGCTCTGGCCATCGGGTACTACGCCCAGCCGGACCTGGCGTTCCTCGGCCAGGCGGCGCCGGCCTGGACGGTATGCGACAGCTATTTCTCGGCGGTCATGGCCGAGACCTATCCGAACCGTTTCTACCAGCACGCCGCGCAGACCGACCGGCTGCACAACTCGACCGTCACGGCCAGCATCCCGACGATCTGGGACCGGCTTGCCGCCGCCGGAGTCAGTGGTCGGTACTACTTCTCCGACATCCCGTTCACCGCCTTGTGGGGAACCAAGTACCTGCCGATCTCGCGGCCATTCGGAACTTTTCTCACCGATGCCGCCGCCGGCACACTGCCCGCGGTCTCGTTCGTCGACCCGCGTTTCGAGGACGAGGCATCGGGCAGTTCAGGCGACGACCACCCCAAGGCGGACATCCGCGCCGGGGAACAGTTCCTCAACCAGGTCTACAACGCCATCACCAGCAGCCCGAACTGGGCCAACACGGTGCTCGTGATCAACTTCGACGAGTGGGGTGGCTTCTACGACCACGTTGCGCCCGGCACCGCGCCGGACGTCTCTTCCACCACCGCCCTGCGCGGCTTTCGGGTGCCGGCACTGGTCATCTCGCCCCGGGCGCGCAGGCGTTACGTCGCGCACAACACCTACGACCACACCTCGATCCTGCGGATGATCGAATGGCGATGGAACCTGGCGCCACTCACCCCGCGGGACCGGGCTGCTCGCAATCTCGCTGAAGTGCTCGACTTCACCACGCCGCCGCAGCTCACGGCGCCCCGGTTCACCGTTGCGCCCTTCGTGGCCACGGTGTGCCCGCCCGCTCCGCTCACCGGGGCGGAGGCGGCCGAGTGGCCCGCCTTGAAGAAGAAAGCTCTCGCCGCAGGATGGAGATTGCCGTCATGATCGCCGCCCGCCCCGTCCGCCGTCCGCCGTCCGCGGATCCGCGCCCGAGGCCGGAGGCTTCTCGCCGCGGCCGGCACCGTGATCGGGCTTGTGACCGCTCTCGTGCTGTCCGCCAGCGCCGACGGCGTGACCACCCCGCCCGTTGCCGGCTACGTCCCGGCGATCAAGCACGTCTTCGTCATCAACATCGAGAACAAGGGCTACGACGCCACGTGGGGACCGACCTCGGCGGCCCCCTACCTGGCCAAAACCCTTCGCGGGCAGGGTGTGCTGCTCAATTCCTATTACGGGACGGCCCACAACTCGCAGCCGAACTACGTCGCGCAGCTGTCCGGTCAGGGCCCGAACCCGCAGATGCAGGCCGACTGCCAGGTGTACTCGAGTTTCGCCGGCTCCGGCTCCGGAACCGGTTCCGGTACCCCCGCGCCTGGGCAGGCCGTCGGCTCGGGATGCGTCTTTCCGGCCGGCGTCGCCTCGCTGCCCACCCAGCTCGATTCCAGAGGCCTGAGCTGGAAGGGATACATGGAGGACATGCGAACGCCGTGTCGCCATCCGGCTGCCAACAGCGTCGACTCCACCCAGAAGGCCAAGGTGGGTGACCAGTACGCCGCCCGGCACAACCCGTTCGTCTACTTCGGCGCCATCACCGGTTCGTCCGAGTGCGCCGCCCGCGACGTGGACCTGAGCCAACTGCCCAAGGACCTGGCCAGTATCAGCACGACACCGAACCTGACCTACATCACGCCGAACCTGTGCAACGACGGGCATGACGCCCCCTGCGTGGACGGACGGCCCGGTGGCCTGGCCAGTGTGAACGCATGGATGCAGATCTGGGTGCCGCGAATTCTCAACTCGGCCGCGTTCAAAGCCGACGGCGAGCTGATCATCACCGCCGACGAATCCGACGGTCCGCAGAGCGATGCCTCGGCGTGCTGCGGCGAGGGTCCAGGTCCGAACAGCGCGCTGCCCGGGATCACCGGCCTGGGCGGCGGCCGGATCGGCGCATTGGTGCTCTCGCGCTGGACGGCACCCAACACCTGGAGCACGACCCCGTACAACCACTACTCGCTACTGGCCTCGATCGAGGACGTCTTCCGGTTGCCCTACCTGGGTTATGCCCAGACCGCCGGTCTGAACCGCTTCGGACTGGACGTCTACAACTCCGGCTGGAACGGCTGACCGCGCGCACCAGCAGCTTCGTGATGCTCGGGGCGGACCCGAGCATCACGAAGCACGTTCGAGGACTGCGGCCTGGAACCGCCTCCGAACGAGGGCCAGCGCGAGCAGCAGCACGAGCAGGCTCAGCCCGGCGGCGGGATCGGCATACGTCGACACGCGCGTCCAGCGCGATCCTGCCGCGCTCGGATTGTCGGCGCCGGCGCCCGGTGCGTAGTTCGTGCCCACGGCCGGAAGCGTCAACGGGATCGCTGTGCCCACATCCAGCTGGACGCTGACCGCGGTGGGCACCGCCGACAGAGCCGCGGTCCCGAAGGACGTCTGCTCCGACACGGGGCGCAGAGACACCACGACGTCAGCCCCGTTGCCGCCCTCGATGCGCAGCAGTACCGGTCGCGCCGTGGAGGGCGCTGGCCGGCGCGAACTGGTGAGCGTGACCGTGAATCCGTTGACGCCGACCCGATCGGGATTGACCGCGACGGAGACGATCCATGACCCGGACGTCGCGACCCCGCTGGTGCCCCCCGCCGCCGCGAGCGTCGGTTCCCGCGCCGGCGGTGACTGCCCGAGCCAGGACGCGACCAGCAACACCAGGGCGCCGAGCGCGGCCTCGACCGTAACCGCGCGCTGCGACAGGACTCTGGGGCTCGCGGCTGTACGAGCCACGCCGGACCTCGCCGGGTGCAGCCGGCGGAAATTCCGCCAGCCCAGCAGCAACAACACCGACAGCAGGCCGACCTTGGTCAGCAGCAGGCGGCCGTACTCGCTGCTGAACAGCTGGGACAGCTGGTCGACCTGGCGCGATGTCCCATACAGACCCGAGGCGATCAGGATCCCGACCGCGAGGAGCGCGCCGGTGCTGAAACGGACGGCGAGTTCGTCCAGCAATGCGGTTGACCGTCCCGAGCGGTGGCGGCCGATAAGCACGGCCACCAGTCCGAACAGCGAACCGATCCAGGTGCAGGCGGCGGCGATGTGGACGGCGTCGGCCGCGACGGTCAGCCAGGCCCCGCCGCCGACCGCCGCGGCGTGGCCCTGAGCTGCCGACACGGCCGCGAGCCCGAGCGCGAGCACGAGGACGACGCCGTCAGCTCCGGCGGATCGCCGCCAGTGAACCTGATCCCTACGGACGGCACGGCCGGCACGGCCGAGTACGAGCAGCAGGACGGCCAGCAGGACGAGCCTGGCCAGCAGCAACAGTCCCCACCTGCTGTCAACCGTCAGCAGCCGCATGGTGGTGACGTCAACCCGGCCCAGCTCGTTGCTCCGGGCGAGGACCTCGGCCGCACTAACGGCCATGCCGGCGACGGCGGCTGCCGACACCGTTCGTAACAACAGGGCTCGGGGTTCGGCCCCGTGTCGGTGTCCTGCGTCCTCACCACCGATCGGCCTCGGCAGCACGACCGTGATCAGTCCCATCCCGCCGAGGATCACCGCCAGGGTGAGCAGCCACAACCATTCCAACAGCGCGGTCACGGGATGCACGGCCGGTCCCTGTGCATCCAGCGCGGCGGGGTTGCGCGCCGTGCCCACGCTGAACAGCACCGTGCCACTCGTGGTGTGACCGTCATCGGCAGCCATCACCCGCCAGCGCAGGCCGTAATCGCCCACCGGCAGCGGCGCAATCCTGGCCACGAGCTCGGAGCTGTCGCCCGGTTGGCGAACCGGATCGGGCGGCCGCACGGACCCGCCCCCGATCAGGCTCACCGAGCTCAACCGGCTGACGATGTCCTCGCTGAAATACAGCTTCACCACGGACGGGGCGGCGTCGAGTACCGCGCCGTCGGCCGGGTCGCTGCCGACCAGTACCGCGTGGGCCTGCGCCGGGGTGATCGTGACCAGCCACCAGAGCAACGCGGCCAGCACGGCCACCGTCGAACGCCACAAGCGACCGCCCAGGGGCCGACCCCGCTGGGGGCGGGCGAGGTCGGCCGCGCAAGGGCGGATCGCGGCTGGGGAGGGCTCGATCGGGGCTGACGACCGGGATCGTTCAGCACTGGAGCCATGGCCGCTCCGCATGACACCCCGCCCCCCGGAATGCGTCACAGGATTGCACGTGCGCCCGACCGTAGCGCCGGGCTCCTGCTGCGATCCGTGGATGACCGATCCGTCATCTGGACGTCATGCAGTAATCATGCACATTGCGGATGGGCAAATCCGATGACAAGCCCCATAACGTCAAAGTGCCTGTAAACACGGGGCTTGCGCAGCCCGTACCTGGCATGTACACACGCAACATAGAGCGCGGGCAAAGCTTCAGGCCGAGCCTGCCTCGTCGGGGGATGCTGGGGGCAGCGGTGTCACGCGTACTTGTGGTCGATGACGAGCAGCGGATCTGCCGATTCATCACGCGTAGCCTGACGACGATCGGTTTCCAGGCCGACAGCGCGGCCAACGGCGCCGAGGCGATCCGGATAGTTCGTGAAGCTCACTATGATCTGGTCATTCTCGACCTGCTCATGCCGGGGATCGACGGCTACGACGCCCTCGCCCAACTGCTCAGGCATGATCCGCTGCAGAAGGTGATGGTGCTCTCGGCCATCACCGAGGTCGACTCGAAGGTGCGTTGCCTGCGGATGGGGGCGGTCGACTACCTGGCCAAGCCCTTCGCGATCGCCGAACTGCTGGAGCGGGTCAAGCGGCGCGCCGAGGAACCGAGCATCACCACGATGACGCGCTGGCTGGACGTGGGCCGGGTGCGGCTGGATCTGCAGCGGCGCGAGATCATGATCGACGATCGGACGATGCCCCTGTCGGAACGGGAATTCATCCTGCTTGATCACCTGATGCGCCACGCCAACCAGGTCTGCACTCGCGGTGAGTTGCTGGCCGACGTGTGGGGCTATTCCTTCGACCCCGGAAGCAATGTCGTCGACGTATGCATCCGGCGGCTACGGAACAAGCTGCAGCCGGACCTCATCGAGACGGTGCGCAATGTCGGATATTGCTTCATCGCCAGTTGAGCGAGGCTCGCCGTTGCGTCGCGGTGGACCGGGAGAACACGGTTCGCCCCTGGAACGCTGGCTGTTTCCCCTGTGGGCGGTCTTCGCGAGCATCAACTCGGGTGTCATGTTCATCGTTCCGGGTGCAGAGACGGTGCCCTTTCATTTCGTCTGGATCAGCTTGGCTGTCGTATACGGCTTCCGGCCGTGGAGTCTGCCTCGCACCGCGATAGTGCTCGGGGCCGTTTGCCTGGTCACCGGCGCAGCCCTGGAACGCGACGTCCAGGCCGGCATCATCGGTTGGGAGGAGATGACCGAGGTTCCTCTGATGAGCCTGGTCTTTCTCGCCTCGGTGTGGCACGTCCGCCGACGGGTCGCCGCCGAACAGGCCGCCCGCGTTGGGGCCGAGAGTGAGCGTCGGATGCGTGATGCGCTCAAGCGCTTCGTGCGATTCGCCTCCCACGAACTGCGCACTCCGGTCACCGTGGCCCGGGGCTATACCGAACTGCTGCGGGTCGAACATCCGGACGCGCAGCTCGGTGACGATGCCGCCGTGGTGCTCGACGAGCTCGACAAGCTCGAACGCATCTCTTCCCGGTTGCTCGACCTGGCCCAGGTCGAGGAGCAGGAAATCCGTTGTATGCCAACGGATATCGACGCACTGCTGCGTCGCACGGCCCGCCGGTGGCGACCGGCTGCCGAACGGCACTGGCTGCTGGAGACGGATGCCGGCAGTGTCATGGCCGATGCCGAACGGCTCGAGGCCTCGTTGGACTGCCTGCTCGACAACGCCGTCAAGTACACCTCCGCCGGCGCCACCATCGAGTTGCGCGGGCGCCGCGACGCCGACTGGGTCACCATCGAGGTGATCGACGAGGGCACCGGCATAGCGCCCGATGAATTGCCCTACATCTTCGAGGCATTCCACTCCGGGCCGCGGGGCGGCTCCGGTCTCGGCCTTGCTGTGGTCCACGCGACGGCACTGGCCCATCAGGGCACGGTCTCGGTGGCCGACTCGCCCATGCTGGGATGCACCTTCACGCTGCGCCTGCCGGTGCCGACAGACAACGCCGGCACCGGCCTCCCGCAGCGGGCGGTAGTCGAACATGACCGGGCTATGACACGTCCATGACAGGGCCGTCACGTAGCGGCTGCTGATTCTCCGTACCTCCCATGCTCTGCAGTGGCGTGCCGACACCAGCGGTGTGCCACGTGACGCGGAGGGTGGATTCTCATGCGGCAGCAGCGGATTCCGGGCTTTGGTCAGCACAGCCGGCTACACCGGCGCACCCATAGGCGCTCGGCGTGGCGCATCCTGGCGATCACCTTCGCTCTGGCCCTCACGCCGTTCGTGGCGGCGGTGAGTCCATCGATCGCTCCGAAGGCGCACGCGGCGACCTCGTGTCCGCCGACCCTGTGCGCGGTGACCGTCAATGCCTTCGACTACGCCTCCGGGGCGGCATTGCCGCAGTACAACTTCATCGTCAACGTCGACAACACTCGTTACGTCGACCCGGTGACGCGGCAACCGGTCGACCCGTTCCCGAAGTACGTCACGACGGAGAGCCACAGCCCGCTGGTCAGCCAGGGCAGCGACTCCCACCGCACGGTGCAGCTGGACGCCGGCCGGTACCTGATCTCGATCCGGGCGCCCGGCCACAAGATGTGGGGCCAGTACATCACCCTGCCACGCGATGCCGCCGCCGACGGCACCCTGTCGGTGCGCGTCGAACTGACCGAGCAGAGCAGCGCGCACCCACTTCCCCTCGGCAAGATCAGGGTTTTCGTCTTCAACGACAATGCCTGGACCAACGGTGCCCCCGACACTGAAGAGGCCGGCCTGGGCGGCTTCAAGGTCACCCTGGACGAGCAGACGGGCAGCCTGGTGACCGTCGACTATCACAACAAGCCCTTGTGCGGCGGCAACTGCCTGTCCGGCAGCGACGGCTTCGTGCAGATCAACGACCTCAGCCCAGCGACGTACTTCATCAACGTCACGCCGCCGAGCACACCCTGCAACAGCGATCCCAACAGCCACTGGTACCAGACCACGACGATCGACGGCGGGCTGAGCCTGCAGGCCGGCGTGGAAGAGGGCAGCGACGGCACCGGCTCGCCCGGTGAGCAGCTCTGGGAGCCCCCGAACAACCGCACTGCCTACTGGTTCGGATTCGTCTGCTCCCCGACGGCCTTCGCCGCCCCGGGTAGTGGCGAGATCACCGGCACCGCACGCAACTGGCAGGGCTGGCCCCCCTTCGACGTGCTGACCCTCGGCGACCCGGTTGATCAGCCGTTCGTCGCCCTGAGCGACAGCACGACCGACCGCACCGTCTTCGTCGGTCGCGGCGACTCGGCCGGCAACTTCGACATCCAGGGTGTTCCGCCGGGTACGTACAACCTCGCGATCTGGGACGAACAACTGAGTTACATCTTCCGCTTCAAGCCGGTCACCGTCGGCGCGGGAGAGACGGTCGACGTCAACGAAACCGATCCGAACGGCGAGGTCGGCATCGGCGTCTCGCGCTGGTTCGGCTGGCTCGAGGGCGACGTCTACAAGGACCTCAACAAGAACGGCGTGCGGGACCCGGGTGAACCGGGCATCCCCAACACCGACATGGACCAGCGCTGGCGTGACGGCTCCATCAAGGAGACCACGACCACCGATACGACCGGCCACTACTCCTACCCGACGGCCGAGGGTGGTGCGCTGGGCAAGTGGTTCATCAACGAGCAGGGCTACGCGCGGCAAGGGGTGACCGGCGCGTCCGTGCACGACGAGCACACCGGCGCCGTCACCGCGGTTCCGACCAATCAAGGTGGCGCACTGCTGAGCAACCAGCTCGTGACCGAAGGCCACCGCGCGATCGTCGACTGGGGCAAGTTCGACTACTCCGGCAGCGAGCCGGGGCAGATCGTCGGCATCACATACTTCGCCACCACCCGCAACGAGTTCGACGCCAAGAAGCAGAAGCACGAGCCCTATGAGCCGGCTATTCCAGGCGTGACGGTCTACCTTGAAGGGCCCGGCCCGGACGGCGTGCCGAACACGGCCGACGACGTGATTCTGAACAAGTACGTCACCGACCATTGGCAGCAACCCAGCGCGAGCCAGACGCCGGCCCAGGGCTGCGCGGTGACGGACTCCTCCGGTGCGGACATCTCCGCCCAGCTCAACCCGTCCGTCGGCCCGACCTGCTTGGAAACCCCCATCGCGGGTCAGCAGACCAAGGACGGCGCGTTCGACGGCGGCTATGCCTTCAACAGCTACTGCCCGACTGGTTACGACATGGCGGCCGACAACGGAAGCTGCGTCGGTGGAAGCGCTCCGAGTCCGCTCGTCGCGGGAACCTACATCACCCACGCGATCATGCCCAAGGACGCCAACAACAGCACCGACTGCAACACCGCGGCGGGCGACCCGAACATCACGTCGACCGTGGGTGCGATCCCCGGTGGCGGTGCGGGCTGCCTGTACCGGCCGGTCAAGGAAGAGGACGTCAACGTCGATCTGGGCAGCAACTTCGTACCGGCGATCCCCCAGCCGCCATGCGTCGGTGACACTCACCTGATCGACAAGTCCACGTTGACGCCGCGCAGCTTCTACTACACCGCCACCGCGCCGACCGCGCCGCTGTGCGACAAGAAGCTGGTCGTTCTGACCAACGGACAGAACGCCAACGCCGACTTCCACATGATGACAAACTTCAACACCGACCCGAATGGGACCGACCCCGCCGACACGCGCGCCGGTGACGTCGCCGTGCCCGGCCGCATCATCGGACTGGTCTCCAACGACATCTACTTCGAGCGCAACCCGAAGTCGATGTGGTACGGCGAGCCCCGGCCGATCGGCGGAATCCCCGTAGGCATCTACCAGCGGGTGGACACCAACCCGAACGTCAACCAGCCCTACGACGAGAACAACTGGCGTCTGATCAAGACGGTGTACACCACACCAGAAGGCACGTATGAGGCTCTCCTGCCTTCGACGCAGAACTTCAACTGCCCGATCCCGCAGGGGCCCTGCCCCGGCATGTACCTGGTCAAGGTCGACGACCCGGGTACCACGACCCACCCGAACGCCGGTTACAACCCGAACCTGCTGACGGCCACATCCCCTTGGGACGTCTGGCCCGGTCTGACCGACCAGCTCGACACGCCACTCGACCCGATCTCGGGCACGGGCTGCGAGGACCCGGCCGTGCCGGCGCGACCGGAAGCCCTGCAGGTATCCACTCCTGTGGTGCCGGCCAGCGGCAGCCGCCTGGTGACGGTTCAGGCCGACTTCATCGGGACGACCGGCACCGCTACCGGCGCGACCGGAGTGCGGGCCACCCTGACCGACGACCGCAACGGCGAGACCGAGACGTTGACCCGTGCCAACGGCGGGATCGTGAGCTGGACGCCTGGCACTTCCGGGACGACCGGTACACCCGACACGGTCACGCTCAGGATCCCCGCGCTGGCCTCGAATACCGCGGCCAATCTCGCGCCCAACCTGACCTTCAGGCCAGGACCCAAACAGCTCACCCTGATCACGGCAAACGCCAACGGCGGTGTGTCCAGTGTCAACGCGGTCACGCTGCACGTGATGGGCACCAACGGCACCGGAACCAACGCGGTGACCTACAGCCCGCCCGTGGTGAACGTGCCACCTCCGGCGCAGACCGGGGTCAACGCGCACGCTCTGCAGAACGCCATCGACGGTGCCGCAGCGGGCAGCCTGCTCGTGCTTTCGCCCGGTACCTACAACGAGAACGTGCTGGTCTGGAAGCCGCTGAAGATCCAGGGACTCGGCCCGGGCGGCATCATCGGAGCACACGAGTTGCAGTCCCGTGATCCTGAGGACCCGAGGTTCCACGTGCTCGGATCCGTGATCGACGGCCGGTACTTCAGCCAGGACGCCGCCACGTTCAACAATGACGTCACTGCTCACGCACCGTACTTCGGCGTGGACGGCACGCACCCGGTGCTCAAGGGCGCGGACGTGACCGTGGTGGCGCAGAGCGGAACGGCCTTCAACCTCGGCACCGGAGTCAACGCAACCTTCGCCCAGGCTCGGGTGGACGGCGTCGCTCTGATGACCGGACAGGGCGAGGGGGCCGGCGGCATCCAGTTGCAAGCCGGCGCCAACAACACCCAGCTGACCAACAATGTCCTCGAGAACAACGGCGGAATCTTCGCCGGTGGTATCGCCCTAGGTCAGCCGTATGCCCACGGCAGCCACAACTGGAGTGTGCGGATCGCCAACGATCGCCTGATCGGTAACGGTGGTCTGACCCGCTCCGGAGGTATCGGCATCTTCTACGGCTCCAACTCCTACGAGGTGGCCTCCAGCGTCGTGTGCGCCAACTTCGGGGTCGAGTACGGTGCGGGCATCTCGCACTGGGGACTCAGCCCGGGCGGCAAGATCCACGACAACCAGGTGTACTACAACGATTCGGTGGACTCCGGCGCCGGCATCTCGGTGCAGACGGAACTACCCGTCGGCGGCGGCCTGGGTGACGGCTCCGGCTCGGTCGACATCGACCGGAACCTGCTCACGGGCAACTACAGCGGCGACGATGGCGGCGGAATCTTCGTCCTCGATGCGCTGACCGCTCCGATCAACATCCGCGACAACATCATCGCCGACAACGGTTCCGCCGACCTGGGTGGTGCGGTGATGCTGGACGACGCCTCGAACGTGCGGTTCGTCAACAACACCGTCGCCAGCAACGTCTCCACCGGATCGTCGGAGACCTCCGATGGCCTGCCGCACTCGGCCGGCCTGGCTTCAGAAGCGAACGACCCGCTGTTCCAGGCAATGCTGCCCGCAGGTTCGGCAGACTTCGCCAACCCGGTCGCGCTGTTCAACAACGTGTTCTGGAACAACACGGCCTACACGCTGAGTCAGCCCGGGCCGGGAGCGACCCTGGTCAACCAGGGCACCATCGATTTGGAGGTCCACGGGACGGGCAACGCGAACGACACCTACACCCCGCGGTACTCGGATCTGACTACAGGACAGGTGCTCCGCGCCGACGGTGTGCTGCACGCACTGCCGACGAACCTGGGCAACATCAGCGTCGACCCGCTGTTCATCAACCCGTTGGGCGTCACCGCTGAGCTCACGGTGTCGGGATCGCGGCTCGACCCCGCGGTTGCGGCTGTGACCCTGACCGGTGGCGACCCGCCGGTCGGCCTGACCAGCAACTTCCACCTGCAGCCGACCTCACCGGTGGTGGACCGTGGCGTGCGGTGCTCGCTGACCGCGTCGCCGGCACCGGCCACCGCGCTCAACCCTTGCCCGGCAGGCCAGATCCAGGCCCCGTCCTCGGCCGTGTTCCTGGGTGGTCTCGGTGACATCGACGGTCAGTACCGGCCGCAGCTGCGCAGCTTCCGGCTACGGACGCCGTGGGACCTCGGTGCTGACGAGCTCGTCGGCCTCCCGGTGCCGCTGCCATGAGGCGCGAGGTACGGCCGCTCGGCCCGGGCCGGACCGAGCGACTCGACACCAATGAGGAGAACATCGTGGAGTCGCAAGGCATACGGAGAAGGACGTTTCTCCAGGCCGCAGGCGTCGGCGCGCTGGCCGCCGCCGCCGGGGCCGGGACCGCTCGGGCAATCGAGAGGAGCCTGTTCACTCCCGCCGGTGCGGCCACCACATCGCTGTCCCTGGCGGCGACCGACGGATACATCACCATGCCCGGGCGCGACGACCACCCGGTCTACGTCTTCGGGTTCATCAAGGTGGATCCGGCCCTGTCGCCGAGCGATCTGATCTCGACGTTCAAGGGGCATGCCCAGCACACCGCGCCCACGCTCGACTTCCGTCAGGGCGACGACATCAAGATCACCTTGACCAACCTCGGCCTGCTGCAACGGCCGGACCTGGTCGACTCCCACACCATCCACTGGCACGGCTTCGACCTGCCGTCGCCGCTCAACGACGGCGTGCCGGAGGTGTCGGTTGCGGTCCCGATCAGCAAGCAGCTGACCTACTTCTACCGTCCGCACCGCGAGGGCACCTACATGTACCACTGCCACTTCGAGGACGTCGAGCACGTCCAGATGGGCATGACGGGTGTCGTCTTCGTACGACCGCTCCAGGACGGGACCCCGAAGACGTTCGGCAGCAAGACCTTCACGCGGTTCGCCTACAACGACGGCGACGGTTCGACCGGCTACGACCGGCATTTCGCGATCCTGCTCAACGAGATCGAGACGCGCCAGCACGACGCCGACCGAGACATCCAGGAATTCATCCCGACCGATTTCAACCCGGCGTACTTCACGATGAACGGCCGCTGCTACCCGCAGACGACGTTGCTCAACGACGATGCCTTCACCTCATCGGGCCTGACGACCCCGAACGCGACGGCCGGCACGGTGGACGTGTCCCAGCCGAATTCCTCGCTGATGCAGGTCAATCCCGGTGAGCGGGTGTTGCTCAGGCTGGCCAATCTCGGCTACCAACAGCACTCGCTGGAACTGCCCGGAATCCCCCTGCACGTCGTCGGCCAGGACGCCTCGCTGCTGCGCAACGGTAGCGGTGCCTCGGCGGTGGACACGTCCTACTGGACGAACCACCTCTATCTGGGACCCGGGGAGGCGCGCGACGTGCTGTTCGACGTGCCGGCCTACAGTGCCTCGCGCCCGTCCGGTTCGGACAGTCGCGGCGCCTACAACGTCTACTACCTGAAGAGTCGCGACTGGCGCCAGCTGGCCAACCTCGGTGCCACCGGCCCCGGCGGCATGATGACCGAGGTTCGCGCCTACACCGCGCCGGTGCCGGCCCAATCCATTGTGGGGCAGACCTATGCCTAGGCAGCGAGCGCCGCAGCGCAAGGGGGTGGCCGCCGTGACGCGACGGCTTGTCGTCATCGTCTCGTCCTTGATCGTCGCCGTCGCTCTGGTGGTCGCGCCCCACGCCGCGACTGCGTTGCCGGTCGGCGCTCCGACGATCGGCATGGTGTGCACGCCGGGGACGACCACGGGCAGCACGCATGCGTTCAATCTCATCGCCAAGACCGGCTACATCGACACCCCTGATGGCAACAGCGTGTTCATGTGGAGCTACGCCAACGCCGATGCCCCCGACAGCGGGCGGTTCCAGAGTCCTGGTCCGGTGCTGTGCGTGACCCAGGGCCAGCTCGTGACGGTGACCCTGACCAACCAGCTGGAAGAGGCGTCCTCCGTCGTTTTCCCCGGGCAGACAGGCGTAACGGCTGCCGGCGGAGTTCCTGGCCTGCTCACGACCGAGGCCGCCCCGTCGGGCAGCGTGACCTACTCCTTCACCGCGGGACAGCCCGGTACGTACCTGTACGAGAGCGGCTCCGACATCGTCAAGCAGGCCGAGATGGGGCTGTACGGCGCTCTCGTTGTGCGCCCGTCGGCCGGTGCCGGCTACGCCTACGACTCGACCACCCAGTTCGACCCGTCCCGGGAGTACCTGCTGCTGCTGAGCGAAATAGATCCGGACCTGCACCACGCGGTGGAGACACACGCGAACTACGACGCGAACGCAGCCCGTGCTCGGTACTTCGCCATCAACGGGCGGGAGTTCCCCGACACGATCCAGGACAACGGTTCCTCGCTGTTGCCCAACCAGCCTTACGGGTCGCTCGTTCGCATTCAGCCGACGACGCCCGGGTCCAAGCCCAGCCTGATCCGGATGATCAACGTCGGCCTGCTCAATCACCCGTTCCACCCGCACGGCAATCACACCAGCCTCATCGCTCAGGATGGCCGGCTGCTGAGCAGCCCGAGCGGCGGATCGGCCGCGACCGAGCACTTCGGCGAAACGATCGGTGCGGGCCAGACCGAGGACTTCCTGCTTCGCTGGGACGACCAGGACCAGTGGAGCCCGGTGACCAACCCGCTACCGGTACCGGCCCCGAACTACCGCGACGTCTTCTTCAAGGACAGCAACACCTGGTACAGCGGCAGTCCGTACCTCGGATACAAGGGAACGCTGCCCACCGGCGTCAACGTGCAGAACATCTGCGGCGAGTGGTACTTCCCCTGGCACAGCCACGCCTTGAACGAATTCACCAACTACGACCAGGGCTTCGGCGGTATGGGCACCCTGTTGCGGGTGGACCCACCGGGTGGCTGCTTCGTCGCGCCGTCGTCGACCAATCTTGTCGGTGGTGTACTGAAGAGCGGATCGGTGAGCGCACTCAGTACCGATGACGGCTCGTACTACCAGGTCAATCCGAAGACGACCGTGCTCACGGCCGGCGCCTCCGCGGCGGCCGGAACCATGAGCGTGGGCTCGGCAGCGGGATTCCCGACCACCGCGGGCTATTACGTCCGCGTCGACAACGAGGTCATGCAGGTGACGGCCGGCATGGGCACCACGTCGTGGACCGTGCTGAGGGGCCGGCTCGGAACCCTCGCCGCTACGCACGCGGCCAATGCCACAGTGACTGCACTGGCCACCGACTGGTATGCGGGATTCACCGGCGTCGCCGCGGGTTCGTCGAACCTCAAGGTGACCTACAAGGGATCCAACTGCAACACGACGACCGCAACGACCTGCACCGCCTTCCCGTCCAACCCGCCGAGCCAGACGGTACGGATCTGTGACTGGACGGTCAGCGGAGCGACCGGCTGTGCCGGGGCCAACTCCGCGGGATGGGTCACGCTGCCCGCACCGCCGGCGCAACCGGTGACCGTCGGGGCAACCCAGGTTCAGTCGACCTGGACGCTGCCCGGTTCGCCGAGCAACTACATCGGCACCGGCAGCTATCGAGGCCAGGTCCGGGTCCTCGTCCACACCGATCGGTGGGCGCCCACCGCGCCGACCCCGTTCTCCACGTGGGGCAATCTGTTCAGCCTCACCTACGACGCGCCGTGACCTGCGATCCTTGGCGAGAAAGGCAAACGACGATGCTCACCACTGCTCACAGGTCCCTCCGCCGGGTATCAAGGCCGGCCCCGCGGAACTCTCGTCGACGCAGGCGGCCAGGCCTGGTGCCGCTGCTCGCGCTGTCGCTGGCGTTCACCGCCGTGGTGTTCGGCTCCGCGGCCCCGGCGTCCGCGGCCGCGGTCACCATCAACCTCTGCGCCGTACCGGGCAGCTTCGATCCGTTGCCGACGACGAATCCGAGCCTGTCGATCCCGATCTGGGGTTTCGCCACCACCACGACGCCTGGTGTCTGCACCGCTGCGGCGCCGACGCTGCCGGGCCCACAGCTGACCGTAACCGAAGGCGATTCGGTCACCTTGTCGGTGACGAATGCTCTGCCGGCGGGGCATTCGATCACCCTCGAGGCCGACGGGATCGACTTCGCGCCGGGTGCGGACAGCGCGGCACCGGGGGCAGTCGTCACCAGGACGTTCACGGCCTCGGCGGCGGGGACATACCTCTACGAAAGCGGAGGTGACGCCGGACTGCAGGAAGCGATGGGCCTCTACGGTGCGCTGCTGGTTCGTCCGGCCGTGGCCGGGCGTGCCTACGACGCGGCCAACAGCAACTACGACCGAGAATCGGTGCTCGTGCTGAGTGCGGTCGATCCCGCATACAACGCCGCGGCGGCACCGGTCGCGCACAATTACGCCGCCACCTACTGGCTGATCAACGGCCGGTCGTACCCGGACACCGCCGCAGTACTGGGCAGTCCCGGTCAACGCGTCCTGCTGCGTTACCTCAACGCCGGCTACGACAACACGACGATGTCGCTGCTCGGCGCGCGGGAATGGGTTTACGCACGCGACTCCCGGCCCCTGAACAACCCGTTCGACGCGGTCGCCGAGACCTTCCCGGCCGGCGCGACCGAGGACACCTTCGTCACGGTGCCGGCGGGAGCCGCGCCGAGCCAGTTCGGTTTCCCGTTGTTCAACCGGCAGTTGCACCTCACCAATGGCACCCAGATGGCCACCTCGCCGACGCCCGTCACCGGCGGCGGGATGCTCACCTTCCTGCACCCGTGACCGAGATGTGAACCGCTCGAACCGAATCGCAGGAACTCACCGGAGCCGACTGGACAACTGAATACCCGAACATCCGCCCGAGCCTTGGAGCTCCGCCCGATGGTCACTTCGACAGTGAACCCCCCGCGTCCGGTCCCCCCGGCCGACGGCGCCCGGCACCTGAGGGTGCTGGGCGTCGCCGTCGGCGCGCTGGCGGTCATCCTGGCCCTGACCGGGTACCTCGCCCTGCGCGCCACCCACCACACCGGCTCGTCGACGAAGCAGGCCGACGTCCCGGCGAGCTGGCATCGGCCGAGCGTCACCACGGCCGGGCTGGCCGATCGTAGTGGTGTTCGGATCACCCGGGTCGACGTCACCGGTGGCGGCGGCCTGATCGATCTGCGCTACCAGGTACTGGATCCCGACCGAGCCGCAGCGTTGCACGACACCGCGACCCCACCGGCGTTGGTGGACGAGACGAGCGGGCTGGTCGTGCACCAGCTGTTCATGGATCACGCCCATTCGGGTCCGTACAAGCAGGGCGTCACGTACTACTACCTGTTCAACGATCCGGGCAACTGGGTCCACCGCGGCAGCCGGGTGACGGTGCTGCTGGGTAACGCGCAGGTCGAGCACATCACGGTCAAGTAAGGGTCAGACGGGGGCAATGAGATGGCGATTCGGGCCGCGCGGAAGAGGATTTTGATCTCGGTGCTCGCGGCCGCGGTGGCGTCGCAGGTCCTGATCTGGACGGATGTTGCCGCCTCCGCCGCGGCCGGCGATCCGGTCGATGCGGTGATTCAGCTGCGCGCGCAGGCAGATCTCACCCCCGCTCGTGGGCTCGCCCGGCGCGAGCGGCTGCAGACGGTGGAGAAGACCCTGCGGTCGCACGCGCAGCGAACGCAGAAGGAGCTGCTCGCCGAATTGCAGCGCGCTCAGAAGCGCGGCACCGTCACGTCCATCCAACCCCTCTGGATCACCAACGCCATCGCCGTCCGGGCGACTCCGGCGGAGCTGAACGCCATCTCGGCGCGCAAGGACGTGGCCTCGGTCCGCCGTGAGTTCACGGTCTCGGCCGCCGCGTCCACGACCTCGGCTCAGGCCGCCGGGCCGACCGAGCCGAACGTTGCCCTCGTCAATGCGCCGGCAGTGTGGAACCTGGGCTACCGCGGCCAGTCGGTGGTGGTGGCCAACATGGACACCGGAGTGGACGTGAGCCATCCGGATCTGGCGGCCAGCTGGCGTGGTGGCAGCAACTCCTGGTACGACCCCAACCGCGAACATCCCAGCACGCCGACGGACGTCAACGGGCACGGGACACAGACCATGGGCGTGATGGTGGGCGGGTCGGCCGGTGGCAGCGCGATCGGAATCGCCCCGGCGGCCAAGTGGATCGCGGTGAAGATCTTCAACGATCGCGGGTCGGCCACCTCGACGGCGATCCATCTGGGCTTCCAGTGGCTGCTCGACCCGGACGGCAATCCGGCGACCGCCGATGCGCCCAATGTCGTCGACGATTCGTGGACGATGTCAGGCGGAGGCTGTGACCTGTCGTTCCAGCCTGACCTGCGCAGCCTGCGGGCGGCCGGCATCCTGCCCGTCTTCGCCGCGGGCAACGACGGCCCGACCGCCGGCACCATCTTCGCGCCGGCCAACAATCCGGAGGCCTTCGCGGTCGGCGGCATCGACAACAACAGCGCGCTGTATCCATACAGCAGCCGGGGACCGAGCCCGTGCACCCAGTCGGTCGCTCCCAAACTGGCCGCGCCGGCCGTCGGCATCCGTACGACCGACCTGGCCGGCGGTTACGCCAGCGACACCGGCACCTCGGTGGCGGCGCCCGCAGTTGCCGGGGCACTGGCCTTGCTGGTCGGTGCGTTCCCCAACATGAGCGCCGATCGGCAGGAAGCCGCGCTGGACAACGGTGCGGTCGATCTGGCACCGACCGGGGTGGACGCGGACACCGGGTTCGGTCGCCTCGACGCGCTCGCTTCGTTCAACTGGCTGGCCAGCACCCCTGATTTCACCGTCGGCGCCGGCCCGAGCCAGGTGAGCGTGCTGGCCGGCGGCACTGCCAACTACTCGGTCAACATCACCTCCTTCGGGGGCCACACCGCCGACGTCTCGCTGTCGCTGTCCGGCCTGAGCAGTGCGCAGGCCAGCTGGGCGTTCAACCCGGGCACCGTTGCCGGCGGCGCGGGCACGTCCCAGCTGCAGATCACCACGAGTACCGGGATCGGGCTCGGCGATCATCCGGTCACGATCACCGGCACCGACGGCACGCTGACCCGGAGCACGACGGTGACCCTCACAGTGACCGCCCCGCCTGACTTCAGCGTCGCGGTGACCCCGACGGCGGCCACCGTCGCACCGGGTGCCGCGACCAGCTTCACCCTCAGCAGCACGGCCCTCAACGGTTTCGCCGGGACCCTGACCCTGTCGGCCTCCGGACTGCCCGCATCGGTCGGCACGGCCGTGTTCAGCCCGTCCTCGATGGCCGTGGGCGCGACGTCCCAGTGGCAGCTGACAACTGCGGCATCGGCGCCGGGCGGAATCTATCCGGTGACGATCACCGCGACGTCGGGCACCCTGAGCCACACCGCCCAGCTGACGGTCACGGTGCCGGCGCAGGACTTCAGCCTGACGATCTCGCCGTCTTCGGTACGGCTCGCCCGCGGGCAGACCGTGACCTTCACTGTGACCGCGACCGGGCTGAACGGGTTCACGGGGTCGATATCCCTTACCGGATCGGGACTTCCCGCCGGTTCGTCGGCCACCCTGACCCCGAATCCGGTCCAGGCCGGCGCTTCGGCAAGCTGGCGGATCCGGACCAGTCCGTCGGCCACCAGAACGAGCTACACGATCAAGATCACCGGCAAGGCCGGTGCCCTGAGCCATCAGGCCACCGCGACGCTCACGCTCACCTGATCGTCCGGTCGCCCCTACCCCGAGGCGCCCTCCGCGTTGACGTTGCCCTTGTTGCGTGCGGGTCAGCGTTGACGTTGCCCTTGTTGCGTGCGGGTCTGCGTTGACGTTGCCCTTGTTGCACCGGGGTCAGCCCACCGCGAATGGGCGGTTCGATCACGAGTGGGCAGTTGTAAGCGCCCATTCGCGATCGAACCGCCCATTCGCCAAGAGCGGGGGAGGGCCCGGCCCGGCCCGGTCTGCTCCGTGTCCGCCGGCCGGACGCAGCGATCAGTGCTTGTTGGTACGGAACAGTCGTGTCATGGCTGGGACGCTGGAGTCGCCGGCGTGGGCGAGGTAGCCGAGACCGAAAGCGTGCTCCATGGTCTTGAGCAGCGAGTAGTGGTTGTAGCCGGTGTTGTCGATGATGTGGCGCGGGTGCTTCTGGTTGGTGATCACGATCGTCACCACGTGACCGCCGCCGACGGTCGATCCGCAGCATCCGGTTCCAGGTTGTCCGGAGTCGGAGTAGTCGTCCTCGTCCCACGTGATGACGATGGCGTTGTTGCCCTGACGCCAGGTTTGCGAGGCCATGATCGTCTTCACCATGTCGTTGACGTAGCTGTCACCGGCACTGATGAGTCCGGTCGTGTCGGAGCAGGGCCCGGTGCCGTGCATGTCGTGGCACTGATCCGGCACGACGAGGCTGTAGTTCGGCAGGGTGCGATGGGCCAGATCAGAGGCGAGTTGGGTGTCGGGAACCATGTTGTCCAGGGCGCCCTGAGTGTTGCGGAAGTTGAGGAACGGGTTGTGCTTGGAGGCATACAGCGCGTTCGAGTTGCTCGGGTACTTGAACGTGTACGGGCCGTTGGCTGCGGGGCCTGAAGTCACGAGCGTGGCCGGCGAAGGCGGCAGGCTCTGGAAGTACCCCTTCCACGTCTTGTTCGCTGCGGTCAGCTGGTCGGCGAGGTTGGGCCGGTTGACGGTGTGGTCGACGGTCGTGCCCGCACACATCGGGTCGGATGTGGCCATGGCAGGCGTGCAGTAGAACTGGTTGTCGTCCTGGATGCCGTAGTAGTCGCCGCCGATGTTGGCGACATAGTTCGGTTCGCTCGGGTGCGTCACGCCGTAGTAGTTGGTGGCCAGCCCGTAGCGGTTGGCCAACGCGTTCAGGTGAGGCGCGGCGGCGTTGCCGATGATTGAGGAATAACTGGTGTTCTCCATCATGATCTCGACGATGTGCTGGTAGCGCACACTGTGACTGGCGGCGTCCTCTGATGGATGGCTGGTGACGGCCAACGACGAGACGGGCGAGGCTGCGAGCACGGCCGCCGTCAAGACCGCGACACCAGCAGCGATTGTCTTACGCTTCATAGGTTGCTTCTCCTTCCACGAGGGCGAGCGGGGGGCGCGCGCTTGGGGCGAACCTAAACCCGTCCTCGTCGGGCGCAGATGAACCCACCTCTAACAGAGCGTGAATAACCGGCGATGGCTCTCGCGCCCTGATGCGCACGCTTCAGGGGTCGTCCCTCGGGCCTGAAATGGTGATCAACGCCAACACTTCGGCTGATCTTCAACGGTCGTTTGCCCGGAACGTCCCGCCGGTGGGCAGGGTGAGGGGCACTCGCCCGCTCTGAAAGGTCGTGGTCTGATGGTCAACGTCGATCGGCGCAGATTTCTCCAGCTGGCCGGTGGCACGGTAGGCGCCGCGGCGCTGAGCGCCATGTTCTCCGACAGCATCGCCCGCGCGGCGGCGATCCCCGCGAACCGTGCGACCGGGACCATCCGCGACGTCGAGCACATCGTGATCCTCATGCAGGAGAACCGCAGCTTCGACCACTACTTCGGCACGATGCGCGGCGTGCGGGGGTTCAGCGACCCGCACCCGGCGATGCTGCCCAGCGGTAAAAGCGTCTGGCACCAGTCGGACGGCCACGTCGAGACGCTGCCTTTCCGTCCCGACAAGGACAACCTGGCGCTGACCTTCATCGAGGACCTCGACCACAGCTGGGATCCGACCCATGCGATGTTCAACGGCGGCCGCTACGACCAGTGGATCCCGAACAAGACCACAACGGCCATGGCCCACCTGGAACGCAAAGACCTTCCGTTCCACTACGCGCTGGCCGATGCGTTCACCGTCTGCGACGCCTACCATTGTTCGCTGCTCGGCCCGACTGATCCCAACCGCTACTACATGTGGACCGGTTGGGTCGGCAACGATGGCAAGGGCGGTGGCCCCGTGATTGCCAACGACGAGATCGGTTATGACTGGACCACCTACCCCGAACGCCTGCAGAAGGCCGGTGTGGACTGGAAGATCTATCAGGACGAAGGGGCCGGACTGGACGCCGCCCACTTCTGGGGCTGGGGCAGCGACCCCTACATCGGCAACTACGGCGACAACTCGCTGCTGTATTTCCACCAGTACCAGAACGCCCCGGCCGACAGTCCGCTGGCCCAGCGCGCCCGGACCGGTACTGACGTCAAGGACGGTGGGGGCTTCTTCGACATCCTCACCGCTGACGTCACGAGCGGGAAGCTGCCGAGCGTCTCCTGGATCGTGGCCCCCGAGGCCTACACCGAGCACCCGGCGTGGCCCGGTGGCTACGGCGCCTGGTACACCGCCCAGGTCCTGAATGCGCTGACCAGCAACCCCGAGGTGTGGAGCAAGACCGCTCTGATCATCACCTTCGACGAGAACGACGGATTCTTCGACCACATGGTTCCCCCTTACCCCAACGTCGGCGGACTGGGCGGGCACTCCACGGTCTCCACGGCGAACGAGTTGTTCACGGGAACCGCGGGCACAGCCGGCGGAACCAACGGAACGGCCGGCCCGTACGGCCTGGGCGTGCGGGTTCCCATGCTGGTTGTCTCCCCGTGGAGCACGGGCGGCTGGGTCTGCTCAGAGACCTTCGACCACACGTCGCTGATCCGCTTCATCGAGGCTCGCCACGGCGTGCACGAGCCCAACATCACGCCCTGGCGCCGCACGGTCAGCGGAGACCTCACCTCGGCCTTCGACTTCGGTCGCACGGCCACCAAGGTGCCGAACCTGCCCGACACCTCCGCCTACAAGCCCACGGCCAGTGCGCCGCCGAGCTACCACCCGGTCCCGCCCACCCACGGTGCACTCCCCGTGCAGGAAGAGGGAATTCGCCCCTCGCGCGCTCTCGGCTACCAGCTGGCCGCGAACATCTCGGTCCTGGATTCCGCCCTGCGCCTGAAGCTGCGCAACCACGGCAGGCTCGGAGCCCACATCCAGGCCCGATCACTCACGATCCCCGGCGCCCCGTTCAGCTACACCATCGGCCGCGAGGACCACATCGCCGTCGACCTGCCCCACCCGGGTCAGTACGACCTCTCCCTGCACGGACCGAACGGCTTCTACCGTCGCTACGCCGGCACCCCGGACCTGAGCCTCGCCGTCGACGTCCTTGCTCGCGGACACTCCGCCCTGCAGCTCACGATGCGCCTGCACGGGCAAGCGCCCCGCCGGGTGCACGTCCGCCTCACCGACGCGTACGGCAAATCGCACACCGTCGAAGTCTCGGCCCACCGCCCCACCGTTCACATCGTGGAGACCAGCCACACTTACGGCTGGTATGACCTGACGATCACCACCCCGGCCGACCCGGCTTTCGCCTACCAACTGGCCGGCCGCCTCGAGACCGGGCGTCCATCGAGCAGCGACCCTCAGCTCGGCCGTGGCCGGCTCCGCTCCACGGTCGGCGGGAGCTGAGGGGATCCAGCGCTGATTTCTTCGCTGACCCATCCGGCGCTTATTGCGGCGGGGACGGACCTCCGGGCGGCCCGGGCAGCGTCACGTCACTCAGCGGTTTCCCGTCGTCGGTGACCCCAGTCATCGGGCAACGTCCGCTCTCGTGCACTCTCGTGCACTCTCGTGCCTGGTGGACCGATCAAAATCGGGCGATCACGCGTGCCGGATGCACGAGCCAGTTGAATCGGCCATGCGTTGTGGGCCCCGTCGGGCTCGAACCGACAACCTACGGATTAACCTCCGAGGTCCTGCGAGAGCAGCCCTGAGACGGGCATTAGCGTGCTTGGTCGTAGTGCTGTGGTGGTGGTCCGGCGTCCGGGTCGTACTCGCCGCGTCGCTTCCCAGATCGTTTCGTTGGCGCTCGCCTGGTCGCCCCCGTCACGCGCCTAGTCTGGGCCTGTGGCGGTGTCGTCGTGGTTCAGGAGACTCTGGCCCTGGTCCTGGCGGGGCAAGGTGGGCGGATGGCCTAACGTCACGCCACCGACGGTTCCGCCGAGCGGCGGTCCTCCGGTGTTCGACCAGCCCCGTCGTCCGGACGACCAGGAGGAGCCACCGACCTGATAGCGGAGCACCTGAGCCTGCCGGAGTGGCCGGGTCAAGGGTGGCCGCAGGCCATCACGCAGTGACGCGCAGCGCCCTTGATGCGGTCCGTAGGCGGGCGGATGCTCGAGCGTCGGGTCGGCGGCCGCAGGTGGGGTGTCCGAATGTGGGCGTTTCTGCACGTGGTGCCGGGCTGATGGGCCCTGCTCTTGAAGTGCTTGGCAGGGCAACTACCGCTGGTCGGCGGGCGCAGGATCGATACGACGGTCTCGCTCGTGCATGGCGACGTCGCAATCTCCGACTCTTTGCCACCGTCGCCCTCATATCTGGGTCCATCTTTGCGGTGTCGCTGGCCGGTGCGGTCATATGGTCGGGTCCAACCTGGATGTTCGGATTCTTCGGCGGTGGCGCCGTGGCTTTCTTCATGTGCGCCTGGCTGACACCGCCGGCATTCGTCGAGAACTGGCAGTTCGGGGCTTGGGGAGAAGAGGCGACAGCAAGGGCGTTGCAGCCGCTCGAGCGGGACGGGTGGGTGGTCTGGCACGACCTCACCGCTGGTCGCGGGAATGTGGACCACGTTGCCGTGGGTCCCGGCGGAATCTTCCTCATGGGCTCGAAACGGCTGCGAGGCGTCGTCAACGTTGATGGGTCAGCCGTGACAGTGACCAGGCTGGACGATCCCGACCTCAGCTACGAGTTCACCGGGAGTCGGCACGTTCAGGGGCTTGCCCTCCAGGCCCATTCCCGGCTGGCAACCGGCAGCAAGATCCAGCAGTGTGTTCAGCCGGGGGTCGTGTTCTGGTGCGATTTTCCCAAGGGTCTCGTCGAAGACCAGCGGTGCACGTACGTCCACGGTGACGCGTTGGCCGAGTGGATGGCGGGGCAGCCGCAGCGGATCGCACCGAGTCGGGTCACGCACCTCGCGGAGGCCTTGCGGGCGTCCTGGGAGGACGCTGAGAAGCAACTGACATAGGGGAGTCGCTCGACCCTGAATCCTGGTCGTCGGCGCTATGTCGTCATGCGCGGGGCCCCATCGCGGGGCCCCGCGCTGCGCCGCATCAGCGGCGCCTTGAGTCAGTAAGGAAAATTCTCACGGGCGGTGACAGGAACGGAATACCACAGGAACGGAACGAGGACAGCGTTGCGACAGACCGTCCCCAAGGCGTCAATCTCGGGCCGAGGCCGAGGCCGAGGCACGCCCATCGCCGATGCGCTGCGGCGGCTCCGGTGCGTGACCTGTGCAACAGATGGCGAATTCGTGCCAGAGCTCCCTCGGGCTGGTCGATGGGCGAAGCGCGGCGGGCGCCGCCCCGCGGACGGTAGGTCAGGGACGGACGCCGGGAAGCATTTCCTTAATCACAAGTCGAATGTGCTCCCGTTCGGCAATGGAGAGCCCGTACTTCTCGTTAAGTTGCTCGTCGATGCCTTCCACGGGTGCGTCCCAATCGATGTCAGACTCGGGAGATAGATCTTGCATAGGTACGAGAGCGAATGTCTTGCGCGTACCATTTTGGTTCGCCTTCGCGAAACTGACAAGGAATCGCAGGAATCGCGTGTGCATATATTTCTCAAGATTCCGACACGACTCCTCGGCAAGATCAAGATCGGCACCGACCACCAGATAGGTCTCCGTAGAAATCGTACCTGGCCCTGCAGTAAGCGTGTTCATGTTGTCGTCGGGCCGACTCGTCCCGATATTGTTCGCGAATGGCGTGAGAACCTTCCAGCGATCTATCCACTGAGCATGTTTGCCGACAGAGGCTCGCTCGACGAACCCGGTCTTGCCCTTGCTCGCGTAGATCTTTATGGGCTGGTGCAACCCTGCAGCGTCGGCTCGAAAATCTTGGCTGTCGGCAAAAGTTGTCAAAAAGCCGTAAGGATTCCTTGAGGAGACGAAATGCGACAGCATCAGCTCCGAGTCGTCGTTTGAAACGATGTGACCATCGGCAAGAAGTCGGTCAATCAGCAGCGCAGCAACGTTGTCGGCGATGAAGTATTCGAGACTGCCCACCTGGGCCTTTCGGCGGCCTTGCGAGATCACGACGCCATCTTGAGTGGTGGTCGCCATCACGCCATCGGTGCGGTTGTCGTAGTTACGGTCCAGCAGAAAGTAGTTCACGCCGCCGCGTAACTCGACCTGGGGAAACACTTCCTGGGCCGTCGAAAAGTGATGAACGGACGCCAGGTTCTCGTTGTGGAGCATTCCTCGCCGAAAATTGTCCAACCTCTTCCCGCCAGTGAACCAGACCGACGGTGTGACCATTGAAATGAATTCGGGAGACAGGTCCATGGCTAGGCTGACGAACTGGTGGTATAGGGGTTTGGCGCTCCCCTTTCCGCCGTCGTTGTCCGCCTCCTGATAGGGTGGATTTCCAACGACGGCTCCGAACTTCATTTCTTCACTTCCCTTTGTTTGCCCGGAATCTAGGTCGAGCGCATCGAACGGCACTCCTACCCTGCACAATCGGGATGACAGATCTTCCGCACCCAGCCGAAGGTACGCGTCAATCAGGACATATGCACTAAACCGGCCCGCGATGTTGCTCGCGTCGAGGCCGAGAATGTCGTAGAAGAGCCGTGTGAATTCATATGCAATCGTCGAAGTGGGAACAGAGTAGATCAGCTCTCTCAGTGCACCTGGCTCGACGCCGAGTTCGCCTACGAGCCGTTCGTATAGTGCCAGAGCGAACTCGCCAGACTTACTCGCGAGGTCGAGGAGGGGCTCGCCGCGATTAATGGCGGCCACTAGTGCGTCGCCAGGAATCTGGGCAACCATGTCCCGACACAACCACTGAGGGGTGCGCACCTCAGAGTCTGAAATACGGTTGAACTTGTTGAGCGCGCGCGTGGCCCGTTCTAGGGGCTCAAGCGTCTCATCGCGAACCAGTTGCGAGACATTCTGAATCTTGTAGTCAAGGCTGTTGAGTTTGAACGGGTCCAGTGCGCCCAATAGCGCACGCAGGATGTCCGAGTCGAGTGCCAGATGTCGGGCGATCCTAGCGCAGACGTCGTCGTCGCCGATTGCATCCACGACGTCACTCAGAGACCGAACATGTGTAGGCGCCAGCATGGCGAAGAAGAGAATTCGCTGGTAATACATTTGGAGCTTCCTGGCGAGAATCTTGGAAAGGTCGCCGCTTCGGTCGTAGTTGGTGCCCTTGTCGCGCGAGTCGTTGCCACTATTCGAGTTGGCATCGGGCTCTTCCAGCTGGGGCACCTCGATGTCGTCATCGTCCCCTTCAACCGCCTCGAGAGTCAGACCCGCTTTCGAGCCAATCTCCGACTGGGCCTCGATGACTCGCCGGATCTCTTGGTTGGTGAGCACGGTTAGATCGATCGGTATGTCTCGCGCCTCGTCCGCGATGCTCCGCTGGCTGTTGTACTCGCTCACCGCTTCGAGTATGTTCGCGGCCTCGACTCGATGGATCCTTCCGAGGTTCATCGTGATGATCGGCGAGATTCTCAATTCCTGTTCGATGCGCTTCGCAAGGGTCGCGTTGCCGTTGACTTCGGAATTGACGCTGTAAATCAGCGACTTCTGTTCCTGCATGCGGAACAACCGATCCGGGTCAAAGTCCACTAGCAGCGTTTGAGGCTTGAGATTCTCGCGTATTGGGCTGGCGTTCGCTGCTTCATCGTTGGGAAGGAGGGTGCGGACATACTGATTTTGAAGGCGAAAGACCGCCTGGTCGTACTCTTGGGGCGAAGAGGTGTCCTTGAGATACAGCATTGTGTCCCACTGCTCCACCGTGCTTCCAGTGAGCATGCGGTTCACCGTGAGAGTTAGGGTCTTACGTCCATCGGCTTCTGCTGCTCGGATCGCTTGTTTCACCTCCTCGGGTCTCCTGTAGCGCTTGGCTCCTTCAACGCCCGAGATGTTGATCACTTCGTAGTCGCCGAGATTCCGGAAATCGGAACGATTCATCGCAATCAGCTGTTCCATCGCGTCGCATGAAGCGCAGTAGGGAAGGACCATAACGATGTGACGACACATCATGCCATCTTTGATGCGGTCGTAGTCTAGGAAGCTCAGAAGGCTCTCGTCCTGCTGCGAACCGTCGACGGCCTTGAGTAGTTCGAGTACTTCCGGTTGGTGCTTGAACTGCTTGTGTAGGCCGTGCTGGTCTTGCTTGATGGACGCCGGCTCTAGCAGAGCAGAGAGTGCGAAAGGGGAACCTGCTATGCGTAATTGCTCCATCTTCACCCGTGCGGACCTGCTGGGTTTGAAGGCAAATCGGATCATTTGTGGGAAGCCGAAGTACGGGTTCTCCCATTCGTCGCCCGGCTCGTCCTGTTCCTGATTGCGACGATCCCACTGCTCTTGATCGCGAACAATGTCGGAGAACTGGACGAAGGAGATAACGTCTTCTTTGGAGAATTCACTGCCCATAAGTATCCGGTAGGGCGTTCCGGAAAGATGGAGCCGAACTCTGGCTTTAAGAACTTTGAGCTGCTCCTCGGCGTCGGCTGCGTCCACCAGGTCGTCTTCGCCCCTGGTAAGCGCGTTGCGGTCATCAGTGGGCTGCCCCGCGTTCCTTAGGACGCGACCGTATTCCCCTGCTCTTGCCCCGAAGTGCGTTTCGTCAATGATCAGGAGATCGAGCTCGTTCTCGAAGAGCCTCTCGTGTTTACCCTTGATTTTGGACCCTTGGAGGTCTTGCAGGGTTAGGAATAGGACTACGCCCCGGCCCGGACCTACCGCAGTCCGGACTGCGTTGGGGTCGCCGTTGAGGTCCTCTGAGTCAAGGAAGGTGTAGCCGGCGAAGTTTCCGGCCGTCTCGACTGTCTTCTTCCATTCGGTCTTCACGTCGGCCTTGGCGGAGACGACGAGAACTACCTGCGCAGCGATCGCCTCTGCGCAGCACAGGGAGGTGAAAGACTTCCCGAACCGCATCACGGCATACATCAGCAAGTTGGTTCTGCCCGCGTGTATTGCCTCTGTGAAGCGGTCGACGGCGGCTTGCTGGTTCGGGCGGAGGGTCCACGCAGGTCCCCGAACGTACTGATATTCGACTGGTAATCGTCTAGTCGCGTCGTAGTAGTCGTAGCGGCCCGTGTTGCCTTCGTGGTTGCTACGGATATCCGCAATGGCACATTCGACGTCATTTGCTGATGTGTCACCGAAGAACTCCCGACTGTAATAGATCCCACCACCCAGGACATCGCTTGCCAGTCGTGTCTTGCCGAGATCGGCCTCTAAGTAGCGGTGGACAGCAAAGTCCCGGAAATATACGTCATCCGCGACGGTGGCCGGCTCTTCATGCATCTTGATGAGGTCAGGGAAATAGCGCTGCCATTCGCGCAACCGAGTTGCAACAGGCCTAAAGGTGTCGCCCACCTTCAGGTAGTTCGGGACGGTGTTTGTCGAGAATGCGTAGATGTGTGGCTGTACTCGTCCGACGATGATTTCATCAAGGATTGTGTAGTCGACCTCGGGGAGTCTCACCGTGCTCCCCGTTCCTTCAGTAAAGAGCGGAACTCGATGGTCTCGTTCGCGCGCCAGTCTCGGATTCGACAGGGAGAATTGTCAGCCTCGTGTAGGTCAAACAACGTCATCTCACTCATGCCTGATCCAGCGGCCTTGAATGGGATCCTTCCCGTCAGGGCATCCATCTGCCAAATGTTCCAGGCGATGACTTCAGCGATGTTGGTCAATTCGTCTGTGGTGGGTTGCCGAGCTAGGGCATGCCGAGCGTAGTCAACGTAGCTTGTGAGCAGGTTCTCTCGGGCCAAAAGGAGGCTGTCTCCGTGGAACTCAAATCCGTACACACTTTGGAACGCGCGTAGGGCCCAATGCAACCACTCGGCTTCATTCTGGGAGCGTTCTGTGACAACACGCACCTTGCGATCCAGGAGTCCGATCCTGCGCTCGAGCGCAATGGGAACTCCTGTTGTAGCGTCGTACCTGCTTGCTAGGTATGGTGCCTCACCACAGGCCGATTCGAGCCGTGGCTCGTCGACATAGCATTGCCAGGTTCGGCTTCCCGTGGTTTCGAATTCGATCAGACCGCTTGCCGCCCGCCAAACGCGACCGGTCGTCGTGTTGAACACTCCAGTTCGACCGAACCACGCTTCGTCAACCAGGTTGTTCTGTTCGTTGCAGAGCCATGACGGCGTGAAGACTTCGGCCTTGTTCTTCGCTCGGTCACCTTGCCGCGCCTTGGACTTCGCCACGCGAGGACAGATGAGTCCCGCGTGCGGCCCGGTGATGGAGGCAACGGTGATCGCCTGATCCGCGTTGAACGCGCTCCCCAAGTGGGCGTAGTCCTGAGTCGCCCAGATGATGTTGCTCCCGGTGGCCATGTCCGCGAGGAGGAGCTCCAACACCCCAGGCGCAGAGTCGGCCAGCGACGCCTCGTCTACATCGACGCGGTTGGGGCCGCGTACCGCGATGACTGGACGTTGCGAGGGCATTGCCGAAGGTGAGGAGTCCGCGTCGTCCTCGATCCCGTCTTCGTACGCTGCGTTCGCACTCGCTGCGACGTAGACCCTAGACATGGGACTGACCCTACCCACGTCGGCCGACATTCACTGAGCACTGTCGGACACGGCGCGGCTCCTGCCCCGGCGTTGAGCGATCTCACTCGCCATGTCCAAACTGGACGCGGGCTGAACGTGTGTTCTGGCGCGGAGGGCTCTCGGCAACGGGATTGCCTCGCTCTTGCCGATCTTTGGGTGGAACTGTCTCACTGTTCCATGATGTCGCCGTGTGGCTGTCTAGAGGGGTGCGCCATAATGGATTGGTATGGCCACGCCCTCTCCTGCCGCGTGCGAGGCGCCCGGCGAACACGTCATCCATTAGCCCGGTCGATGCGCCCAAGTGGTTGACAGTCCACGATTGCGGACCAAGGCGCTTTCGCGAGATGCATGGAGGCGATTCGGCAGAAAGACCAGCGCCACCACTGCAAGAACCAAGGTTCTTGTAGACACCGGTGAGAGGACCGACCTCGATCTCGGGGCCTGGTCTCCTTGCGAACCTCGCGACGCAGGCCGTTCTCGATGGTCTCGTCCAATTCGAGGACGCCGCCGTAGTGAAGGGGTGACAGTCATGGAGACAATCGAACTGCCCGAGAACCGGCTCTGGACGGTCGAGGAGGTCGCGTACTACCTCGGCGTTCCCGTGCAGACCGTGTACTCCTGGCGGGGCCAGGGTCGCGGTCCGTGTGGGCGACGGGTTGGCAAGCGGCTGCGGTTCCGGCCCGAGGACGTGCGGAAGTGGGTGTCGTCGCTCTCCACGGAGGTTGCGTCGTGAGACCCCTGGGATTCGGTGAGACCGGAGACGTGACGTATGCGATGAAGAACGGCCGCGCGATGGCGCTGCTCTACTACCGCGATTACACAGGCATCCGCCGGCGAGTCACCCGGACCGGTGACTCAAGGGCGGAGGCTCGGCGGGCAGTGATCAAGGCTGTCGAGCGGCAGCTGGCTGGCGGCAGGGATTCGGCGTTCACCCCGAGGAGCACCCTCACCGAGGGAGCGCTGGGCTGGCTGCTCATGTTCGATTCACTGGTCGAGCGAGGGGTAAGTCGCCTTCGACGTTGGATCTCTACCGGGATGTGGTCGAGCACCACGTCATTCCCGGCGTCGGCACGCTTCGCTTGGGTGAGGTCACCACTTCGCGGATGGACCGGTTCCTTCAGGATGTGTTGCGGCGCAAGGGCTATGCCACAGCCAAAGTCACTATGACGGTGCTCTCCGGCATCTGCGGGTGGCTGGTTCGACAGGACGGTCTGCTGGCAAATCCTGTCCGAAACGTGACGCCGATTGAGATCGATCGAGACAGAACGGCTCGAGCGCTGACCCCGCGGGAGGTGCGTGACTGGCTGGCCATCCTCGACCAGAGCGACTATGCCAAGCGCAAGGATCTCCCCGAGCTGTCGCGCTTCATCCTCGCGACCGGCCTGCGGCTCGGCGAGGCTCTTGGCGTTCGGTGGGCGACATCGACATGGCCCGAGGCGTGGTCAGTGTCGAGCGCACCATCCTTAGACTCAAGGGCGGGGGCCTGAAGGAGTCCAGGCTGAAGTCGCGCACGTCGTACCGGGTACTCGTCCTACCGGGCTGGTGCGTGACGATGCTCAAGGCTCGACGGATCCGTCTCGGGTGATCGACGGCCCGGTCTTCCCGGACGCACTGGGCGGCTACCGCGATCGCAACAACGTCGGCGCGGACTTCCGGGACGTTCGCAAGGGGACGGGGTTCGAGTGGGTCACGCCGCACACTTTCCGCAAGACGGTTGCCACGCTGCTCGACGAGTGCGCTGCGTCGGCCCGGATGATCGCTGACCAGCTCGGGCACTCCCGTGTGTCGATGACACAGGACGTCAATCTCGGCCGGCGTGCCGTCCACTCGGCTGTGGCCGAAGCGCTAAGCACCTTCGACCCGGACCAGCCCCTCCCACCCGACCAGGCGGGTGGGGGAGGCCAGCCGTGACACGCCACATCGCTTCTGGGGTCTCTTCCGCACTCCGGAGATGGCCCCCAAATGCCTCCAGCAGGCCTTTGACCTGCAGGTTTGTGGGCCCCGTGGGGCTCGAACCCACAACCTACGGATTAAAAGTCCGCAGCTCTACCATTGAGCTAGAGGCCCCTGCGTCACCACGAGCCCCGGAAACACTGGCCCGTGATGCTCACAGACTACGGTCGCTGCGCCCGGTCGGCCGCCCCGGTGCGCAGTCAGTCCGCACGAGCGCGAGTAGATGTGCCTCGCGCACGTCGATCAGTGTAAGCCGGACGATCTTGCGCATCGCGACCGCCAGGATCGGACCGGCCGGTGAAGCGATGCGCTGGCACCGCGGTGCGCGCCCTGTTGAGGGCAGCAATTCAGCCGGCGGTCACGGAATGTGGGTGGCTATCAAGGCGCCGATGCGTGGCGGACATGTCCGCATGCTCGTACTGGAAGCCCTCGGCCAGGCCGAACACCAGGTCACCGGCGAGCCCGATCACGATTGAGCGCACGCGTTGGGCTGCAGCGCCCGTCCTCGCCGGCTCCCGGCCGGGCTCCGATCAAGGAGCCCGGCCCCGTAATCGTGTGGCGCTACAGCTTGCCGAGCATCGCCTTGAGCTGATCGATCTGAGCGCTCTGGCTCGTGATGATCGACTGGGCTAGCTGCTTTGCATCGCTGTTCTGTCCCTGAGCGAGTTCCGTCTTGGCCATGGTGACGGCACCCTCATGGTGCTGGATCATCAGCTGAACCCACATCCGATCGAAGGCCGCCCCGGCCGCCTTACCGAGTGAGGCCATGTCGGCGTCGCTCATCATGCCCTGACCGTGGTCCATCCCGGCCATCGACGATGAAGACATCGACGCCGACGGGACAGGTGCGCCCCAGCCCTTCAGCCACCCGGACATGCGGATGACTTCTGGGTCCTGCGCATCCTTGATTGTCTGCGCCATAGCCTTCACGTCGGCGTTCGTTGCTTGCTTCAGTGCCATGTCAGCCATCTCGATGGCTTGGCCGTGGTGCGGGATCATCTCGGTCGCAAAGCTCACGTCGGCCGCGTTGTGCGGTCCGCTCGCGGGTGCGGCCGCTGCCTGGGGCGCCGCCGTTGACATCGACATACCGCCCATCCCGATGGACGGGGACTGAGCAGCGGGCGTGGTGTTCGAGCCGCAAGCGGTCAGTACGAGGGCGCCCGCGGTCAGCGCGGCGGCGCCAAGAATACGAATCTGCATGTCGTGCCTTTCGGGTTGAATCAATGGACATAACGGAGAGCGCGCGCCATGAGCGCGCGCACCATCACGTCCGACTGATGCACAACCCGATGAGCGACGGAGAAGGTGGAGCGCGACGTCCCACGGGGGATCCCGTCACGCGCACGAACCCGAACGCCGTCGTCACTGCCGCGCTCACGACGGCCAGGGCCAGGGTGTCGTGCGACAGCGCTGAACGCAGGACTGTCACGCAGTTGCCGTGGTCCATCGAGCAGCCCGGCATCGGCACGCGCTGTGCCGCCGTCGTCGTCGTCGCCGTCGCCATGGTCGAGCCGGCGCCCATCGCCAGAGCTGTCATGTCGTGGACCGCCGTCATCCCAGCTCGATCAGTGACGGTCATCGTCGTGGGCGCACCGTGCATCGCGAACAACCCAATGAGGACCCCGGCCGCAGCAATCGCTCGCCAGGCCCCGGCGGCGGCGGCAAAGCGGCGTCGGCTCATCACCAGGCGATGATATCCGCACAACCGTACGGACTTGCAACTTCGCCCGCCGAGGAGTATCACTGAGGCAACATCCGTAGACACGTACGGATGTAAGACGGAGGTAGCGGACATGCACGTTCTCGACGGACTCGGCCACGGCTTCGACGAAGCGTTCTTCATGTTTTGGGAGACCCTGTGGGCCCTTGTCCTGGGTTTCGCCCTCTCCGGGGCCGTCCAGGCCTTCGTGTCTCGCACCGAGATGCAGGCATCGCTGGGTGACCATCGACCCAGGACGCTGAGCAAGTCCTCGTTCTTCGGCATGATCAGCTCGTCGTGTTCTTATGCCTCATCCGCACTGGCCAAGAGCCTGTTCTCGCGAGGCGCCGACTTCACCGCCGCGATGGTGTTCATGGTCGCCAGCACCAACCTGGTCGTCGAGTTGGGGATCGTGTTGTGGCTCCTGATCGGCTGGCAGTTCGCGCTGGCCGAATTCGTCGGCGGGGTGATCATGATCGTTCTCCTCGGCATCGTCCTGCCTCGAGTGCTCCCCGAGTCCTGGATCGAAGAGGCCCGACGAAGGTTGAACTCCGACACTGCATCGGCGATGCCTGCGGGCCATGAGCACCATGACGATGCAGACGCCCCGGATACCGCCCCGTTCCGTCAGCGAGTCACAACCCGCGCCGGCTGGGGCGACGCGTCGGGCTACACCATCAGTGACCTCACGATGGTGCGCAAGGAACTCGTGATCGGCTTCGTGATCGCCGGCTACTTGGCGGCGCTGGTTCCCACGGCCTTCTGGCAGTCGCTGTTCCTTACCGGCCACGGCTTCTGGTCCAGCCTCGAGAACGTCGTGCTCGGCCCATTCCTCGCCATCATCAGCTTCGTCTGCTCCGTCGGCAACGTGCCGCTGGCCGCCGCGCTGTGGCAGGGAGGAATCTCCTTCGGCGGCGTCGTGTCGTTCGTCTTCGCCGACTTGATCACGTTGCCGCTCTTGTCGATCTACCGTAAGTACTTCGGTACGGCGATCACCATCCGCATCCTCGCAACGTTCTGGGCCACGATGAGCATCGCTGGTCTTGCGGTTGAGTATCTGTTCAAGGCAGTCGGCATCTCTGACCCGGTTCGGCCGACCATGGTCGTGCACACCGGCTTCCAGTGGAACTACACGACGATCCTCAACATCGTTGCCCTGATCGGATTCACCGTCATCTACTGGCTCTACAAGTCACGGGACCTGTCCGGCTCCGCTGCCCGCTACGGCAAGGACCCGGTGTGCGGCATGCAAGTCGAGAAGGCCCACGCTCCGGCCAGTACCACTCACGACGGCACCGAGTACTGGTTCTGCTCGGATCACTGCAAAGCACGCTTCGTCGCCGAGCCCGAGCGTCAGCGAGCGCCGCGGACGCCCGCTACCCTGCACATCGGCGACGCGCCACACGCAGGCCACGGGAGAAGCCATGACCACCACTGATCACGCCCACCCGATCGACGCAGAACGCGTGGCCCATGCCAAGAGTCGCCTGCCCAGCGCGGACGACGCGGCCCGGCTCACCAGCCTGCTCAGCTTGATGGCCGATCCGGTGCGCATCCGGTTGATCTATGCCCTCGACGTCGCCGAGGAACTCTGCGTCGGAGACCTCGCGCTGGCGTTGGAGGTCAACGAGGACGCGGTCACCTACGCATTGCGACTGCTGCGTACCGCCGGGCTGGTCGTCGGTCGTAAGCAAGGGCGCGTCGTCTACAACCGACTCGCACACGATTTCCCCGAACCTCTGCGCGACCACTGCCTGCGTCAGCTCGTCGAACTCACGCGTTCCACGTCGGACGATGAAGACTAGGCGGAGGTCTGCGCTCGGTTGCAGAACGACGGGCGCGGTTGCGCGAGAGCGTTCGGCTCCGGGGCGGTAACGTCGAGGTATGAGCGAACATCCGGACGAGCAGCGCATCGATGAACGTGCGGCCCACCTCACGCCGGAGGAGCGGGCCGCAGGCAGTGACGATCCGCATCGTCAGGCCGAGGTCATCCTGGAAGACTCCGACGCGCGGACCGACGATCCCGAGGGGACGTTGCACCGTTCCACCCAGACACCGGAGTGAGCCCGTCAGACACCGGAGTGAGCCCGTCAGACACCGGGCTGAGCCCGCCGGACTTCACGCTCGTCCGCCGCGACCTCGATCATCCTGACGCCGCCGCCCTGATCGAGCTTGTCCAGGCCGAGTACGTGCGGATCTACGGCGGCCCTGATGCCGCCCCGATCGGTCCGACCGAGTTCGCCGCTCCGGCCGGGCACTTTCTCGTCGGGTACCTGGACCAGGTTCCGGTGGCGATGGGCGGCTGGCGCAGGCATGGCGACGAACACCCCGACACGGCCTGGGCGCGTAGTCGCGCTGAGATCAAACGGATGTTTGTCGCCGACGCGGCCCGTGGACGCGGGCTGGCGCGGTCCCTGCTCACCGCACTGGAGACCGAGGCCCGAGCCCAGGGCGTGCACTGGCTGCTGCTCGAGACGGGTTTCAAGCAGCCGGCCGCGATCGCCCTTTACCGCGCGGCCGGCTACCGCGACATTCCCAACTTCGGGCACTACGCCGACACGCCCCTGTCGGTGCACCTCGGCAAGGCCCTGACTAGCGGGGCTACTTTCCCGCCGTAAAGACCCGCACGGCCTCGGACGTGAACGCGGCCAGGTCGTCGGGATTGCGACTGGTCACCAGAGTCCAACCCTGCTCGTCGGAGACGACGACCTGCTCGTCCGTCCACTGCGCGCCCGCGTTGCGTAGATCGGTCTGCAGGCTGGGCCAACTGGTCAGTTGCTTGCCCTTGACGACATCGGCTTCGATCAGCGTCCAGGGGGCGTGACAGATGGCGGCCACGGGCTTTCCGGCCGCGACCCAGTCGCGCACAAAATTCACCGCGTCAGGGTTGGTCCGCAGCGCATCGGGATTGGCGACTCCACCGGGCAGGACCAGGCCGTCGTAGTCGTTCACCTTCGCGTCGGCAATCAGCACGTCGACGTCGAAGGTGTCGCCCTTGTCCAGGTGATTGAACGCCTGTGCGGTCCCGGACTCCGGCGCCACCAGCACCGGGGTGCCACCAGCCTGCTCCACGGCCTTCCAGGGTTCGGTCAGCTCGACCTGCTCGATGCCTTCGTTGGCCACCAGGAAGGCGATTCGCTTACCGCTCAGTTCTTCAGCCATTACTTTCCCCTTTCACAGACGGACGAAGGTCGTCCGCCTTCGCGCTTGCGCGCAGTCCGCACCTCGGGTTCAGGTGCGCAGTAGCTTGAGGACGGCCTTCTCCAGACTCAGTTGCCGACGCGGGTCGTCCTCGGCGAGCTTGTCCAGCCGGGCCAGCGCCTGGGCGATCGTGTTGCCCGAGTGGAAGAGGTCGACGACCCGGGCGTCCACATAGGATTTGCGCGCTACCGACGGGGTATTGCCCAAATGCTCGGATACCTGGACCATCGCCGCGGCCACGGCTCGCCGGCGGGCGCGGTCACTCGGACGTGTATCGACAGCGAGCATCCCGAGAGCGGCGGCGGCATGCACGGTCCCGTGCCAGGTCCGGAAATCCTTTGCCGTGACCTCCGTGCCCAGCAGGTCCTTGAGGTACTCGTTGACGCTGCCGGCATCGATCCGGGACCAGGACCGTTTCTCCTTGTAGGCAAGCAGAATCTCGTCGGTGTCACGTCGCCGGCGCATCACGTCGATACTCGTGAGCACGGAAGGATCGGTGATCGCGATGTGCTGCTGCTTACCGGATTTCGCGATGAACTCGAACACCAATTCGGGTCCACGCCGGCGGACGTGGCTGCGCAACAGGGTCGTCAGGCCGTACGAACCGTTCTCCGAGGCGTAGCTGTCGCTGCCGATCCGGAAGTAGCCCAGGTCGAGCAGCCGGAACGCCGTGGCCAGCGCCCGTTCCGCGGGCATGCCGGGCAGGTCGAGCGCCTCGGCAACGGCCAGCCGGGCCTTGGGCAGCCGCTGGGCGACCTCCAGCACCCGGTCGTGCTTGGCCAGGTCCCGTTTGACCCGCCACTGCTCGTGGTACAGGTACTGGCGTCGCCCCCGAGCGTCGGTGCCGACGGCCTGGATGTGGCCGTTGTGGTAGGGCGTGATCCAGACGTCCTGCCAGGCCGGCGGGATGACCAGGGCCTTGATCCGAGCGACGTGTTCGGGATCGAGCCGGTCGCCGTGCTCGTCCAGGTAGACGAATCCGGCTCCGGACCGGCGACGGGTCCAGCCGACGCTGCCGGGCGAAACGGTCCGCAGCCTCATTCGCTGACATCCCCGGCGGGCAGCGGGATGTCGTCACTGGTCCACACGTCCAACTGAATCTCCGGATCTAGGTAGCGAGCGTGCCGAGTGAGGGCGAGTTCAGTGCCGAGCGTGGCGTGCATGGCGGCGGTGGTCAGTCGGCGTCTGTCGAAGTCCGGGCGCCAGTGGCAGGCTACGACGGTCCCGTCTCGGCCCACTGATCGTGCCGCCAGTCGGCAGAGCTCGGCCCACGCCGCTTGGTCAAGGTAGTAGCCGAACTCGCTGATCACCACCAGATCCATCGGTTGGTCAACGGGCCACGCTTCGGGCACCAACAATTCGTCCACCGCCACCCACGGCAGATCAGCGGTGCGCCGTCGGCTCCGCCTCACTGCTTCGGGGTGGTAGTCGGCCGCCAGCAGCCGTGAGCACCGCTCGGCCAGCTGCACCGTCAGCTCCCCGTTGGCGCAACCCGGCTCGAACCCGTAGTCGAACCGGGGCTTCGGCAGGCAGGCGAGTAGCAATTGCCGTTTGCGTGACTCGTAGAAGCCGTCGGCGATGTGCCAGGCGTCGGGCCCGGCGCTGTGCATCGTGTCCAGATACCCTTTGTCGATCGAGCCTTCGGTCATCGCAGGTAGACCTCACAGTCACGCACCCAGCGTTGCACCGCCCAATCGGGCAGGATCGGCTCCGCTCCGGTCGAGGGATCCGGGGTGAGCTGACTCAGGAAGCAGCTGACCGCACGGCGTTTGCGCAGTTGAGTGAAGGCATCCAGCGGCAGTCGAGCCGCTGCGGCAACGGGAAACTGCTCCGGACGCGCCCAGTGCCAACCCCAGATCGGCGCCTGCAGTACGGTCGCACCGAGCTTGCGGCAGGCCGTCATCGTCGCCTCCGCCACGCTTTCGTGGTCGGGGTGCCCGTCCAGCCGCCACGGCGAGACGACGACGTCGCCGGGCATGAGCAGTTCGCCCAGTGCCGCGGCCAACCGGGTGCGCTGCGCGGTGACCGCACCGTCGTCGATCCCCAGGGAAATCACCCGATTGACCTGAACGCCCAGCACTTCGAGGGCCCGGGACCGTTCCAGTGCGCGTTGGGGAGTCAGCACGTCCTGTGGCCACAGCCGCGAACCGGGATGGCTGCCACCTCCGTCCGTGACCGCCAGTACCAACGTGTCGTGTCCGGTGGCGGCGGCCAGGCACAGCAGTCCGGCGCTGCCGAGCACCTCGTCGTCGGGATGCGGGGCGACTACCACCAACCGAGCGCGCTCAGGCAGCAGATCACCCAGGCCGACCTCGGTCATGTCCGCCCAGCCGGACCAGCTCTGCCAGCGCTCCTCCGGCGTTCCGCACCCGATGATGGTGCGGTCGGCACCGTCCAGGCTCTGGTTGACCAGGCGCATGCCGCTTCCGTCGTCGTTCACAGCCGCCACTCCGCCCGGTGCTCGTGCGCGACGGCGCGGCCCAGGGTGGCGAGGTCCCGCTCGGCGTGCGACTGGCGGACGAACACCGCGAGGTCGGCGAAGCGTTGCGCCAGGTCAGGATCTCGGCAGAGGGGCCCCGCCCCGAGTGCGCGCCCAGCTCGACCGAGCACCAACTGGACGTGCTGCTCGGCGGCCTCCCTCGCCCGTAGTGCGGCGATCATCGCCGGGGCCGAGGGATTCTCGTCGATCCAGGACGCGGTGGCGCGCAACAAGGCACCGACCGACGTGGCCGAGACGTCGATCGCGCCGAAGTGCGCGGCACTGTGGGGGTCGTCGCGGCTGTCCACGGCGCCGGCCAGGGCCGCCACGAACGGGACGACTCCGCCGAACCAGCAGGCCGCGACCCCGGCTCCGCCGTGCCAGAATCCCGCCCGGTCGACGTAGTCCCCGGGAGCGCCCACCAACGTCGCCGGGACGTCGTCGAACAGGACGTCACCGCTGGGCACCCGGCCCATCCCGACGGCGGCCCAGCCCTCGTCGGTGACCGACACCCCGTCGTGGTCGAGCCGGATCGCGACCAGGCACTGACGTTCGTCGGCCGTCCAGGCCGTGACCAGCGCGTGGGTCAGCCACGGTCCACCCGAACACCAGGCCTTGCGCCCGCTCACGGTGACCGCGGACGAAACGCCGGAAGCCGGTGGTTGCGGGCTGCTGACCCGCAACCGCGCGCTGGGTGGTTCGGCGGCCCACACGGCCCAACTGGTGTCCGCGGCGGGTGCCGGGGCTCCGAGTTCGGCCAGGATGGCCAGAGCGTCGGCGTGTGATTCGACGAGCTTGACCAAGCCGACGTCCTCGGCCGCGACGGCGGCGAGAAATTGCCATCGTTGCAGCGTTTGCCCTTTGCCCGGCAGGGGAAGCTCACCGGCCCCGGTGGCGATGAGGTCATCGAAGCGAGCGCGCAGGCCGGGTTCAGCCGACATCGGCCACCTCCGCCGCGAGCGCCCGCAGATGGCCGGCGAAGCCGCCCGGCGCGCGGTTGTGGCGCCGGGCGCTGGTGATGACCGGTAGGTCCGCGACCCACACCATGGGCAGGTTGAGCCGACTCACGGTGGCGATCAGTCCCACGTCCTCGTGCTCGGTGACCCGGGGGAATCCGCCGGCCCGCAGGTAGGCGTTCGCGCTCAGGCCGAGGTTGGCTCCGTGCACGTGTCCGTGGCCGGGTTCGTGCCGGTAACCGAGCAGATAACGATCGACGACGTCGGGCTGGTGCTCGCTCCAGTCGCGGACCTGCACCGTCCCGGCGACCACCTCGGCCCCGTTGGCGTGATGGGTCAACTGGGCGGTGAGCCAGTCCACCGGCACCAGGGAGTCGGCGTCGGTGGAGGCCAGCCAGAGCCGGTCGGTCGGGTATCGCCTGATGAGCGAGCGCATTCCGTCGTCGCGAGCAGCCCCTACACCACCTTGTCGGCAGGACAGGACACGAATGCGCGGCCAGCCGGCCGACGTCGGCACGCGGGCGGCCGTTCGATCCGTGCATCGATCGAGAACCACGACCACCTCGACGCGATAGCCCATCGAGCGGGCGGATTCGGCGGCCACGAGGATCGAGGTAAGGCAGGGACCGAGGTGGTCCTCCTCGTTGTGCGCAGGTACGACGACGCCGATGTATCGCTGGGATCGTGGCTCGGTCCTGGTCACCCTCCGTCCGGCAGGGCGAACGGATCAGGCTCGGGAACGGGGACGGGGACGGGTTCGGGAACGGGGTCGGGTCCAGGCTCGGGAACGGGGGCAGGCCCGGGCTCGGGAACCGGGACAGGTCCGGGTTCGGGAACCGGTCCGGGTTCGGGAACCGGCCCGGGATCGGGAATCGGGGATGGGCCGACCGGGTCCGGACCCGGGCTCGGCGGCGGAACCGACGGTCCGGGAGTGATGGGGGGAATGGTCATGACGCCTCGCTGTGTCCAGAGCCGGTCCGCGGATGCAGCTGCCGCGAACGGCGGGACCGGCCGTCAGGCTGCCCGGTTGAGCCGTCCATTCCAAACTACCGACGCCCGGTGCCTTTGCAAACCCGCTGCCCGGGACCGGCGATTACGCTGTCCCTCCGGAAGTAGCGCGCGGGCGTGGTACGGGAAAGGAACGGGGATGGCAGATCTGGATCTCGCGCAACTGTTCGCCGAGATGGCGACCAACCTCGACCAGCAGCCGACCGTGGACGAGGCCTTGGAGGAGACCGTCCGAATGGCCGTCGAGGCGGTTGGCTCGGCCGATCACGCCGGGGTCTCCTGGTGCGTGCGGCGCCGGGAGGTCGATACCCCCTACGCCACGACGAGCCTCGTCAAGGAGCTGGATCGCATCCAGTACGAGTTGGACGAAGGCCCGAGCCTGGAGGCTTTCGAGGAGGGTGTGGCCACGCTGGTTCGCGACACCAGCACCGACGAGCGCTTTCCGCGGTACTCGGCGGCAGCGCTCGAACGCGGAGTGCGCAGCGTGCTCAGCTGCGCGCTGTCCTCCCCGCGCCGGACGATCGGGGCACTGAACTTCTACGCGATGCACCCGGACGCTTTCGACGACTACGGCGTCGAGCTGGCCAAGATCTACGCCTCGCACGCTTCGATCGTGCTGGCCAACCGCTCGCTCGAGCAGGACCTCCAGGTCGCCGTCGACACCCGCGGAACCATCGGCCAGGCCATGGGAATCCTCATCGAAAGGCATCGCATCAGTCCCAAGAACGCCTTCGACATGCTGGTCCGCGGATCCCAGCAGAGCAATATGAAGTTGCGTGATCTGGCCGCCCACATCGTCGACACCGGACTGGACCCTTCCGCCGTCTGAGTCGGCTGGGCCACACCCGGATGCGCGGCACCGGGTTACCCGATACCGTGAGTACCGCACACATCAGCGAGGCATCCCGAGGAGGTCCAGCCGTGTCGATTCGCCGCGCCGCCGTTGTCGGTGGCAATCGCATCCCGTTCGCCCGCGCCAACGGCCCGTACGCCCGGGCCTCCAACCAGGACATGCTGACGGCAACCCTGGACGGTCTCGTGGCCCGGTTCGGGCTGCAGGGGGAGCGCCTCGGCGAGGTCGCGGCCGGCGCGGTGCTCAAGCACTCGCAGGACTTCAACCTGACCCGGGAATCCGTGCTCGGCTCGGCCCTGTCGCCGTTCACGCCCGCCTACGACGTGCAACAGGCCTGCGGAACCGGGCTGGAAACGACGATCCTGGTGGCGAACAAGATCGCCCTCGGCCAGATCGACTCCGGCGTCGCGGGCGGTGTCGACACCGTTTCCGACGCGCCGATCGCCGTCAGTGAGGGACTGCGCACGGCGCTCCTGAACGCCAACCGCGCCAAGGACGTCACGGGTCGGCTCCGGGCGCTCGCGAAGATCCGACCCGCTCACCTGCTGCCGAACCCGCCCTCGAACTCCGAACCACGCACCGGCTTGTCGATGGGTGAACATCAGGCCATCACGACGGCGGAGTGGCAGATCTCCCGTACCGCTCAGGACGAACTCGCCGCCGCCAGTCACCAGAAGCTGGCCGCCGCCTACGACCGCGGCTTCATGGACGATCTCCTCACGCCCTTCCTCACCCTGACCCGGGACCAGAATCTGCGCCCGGACTCCACCGCCGAGGCGCTGGCCGCGTTGTCACCCGTCTTCGGCACCAGGCTGCCGAACCCCACGATGACCGCGGGAAATTCGACTCCGCTGACCGACGGAGCGTCCACCGTGCTGCTGAGCAGCGATGAGTGGGCCGCCGAGCACAACCTGCCGGTGCTGGCTCACTTCGTCGACGCCGAGACCGCGGCCGTCGACTACGTGCACGGCGACCGCAAGTACGACGGCCTGCTGCTCGCTCCGACCCATGCGGTTGCCCGCCTGCTGGAACGGAACAAGCTGACCTTCGACGATTTCGACTTCTTCGAGATCCACGAGGCCTTCGCCTCGACCGTCCTCGCCACCCTGGCGGCCTGGGAGGACGCTGACTTCTGCCGGGATCGGCTCGGCCGGTCCGCTCCGCTGGGCGCGATCGACCGCAGCAAGCTCAACGTCAACGGTTCCTCACTGGCGGCCGGGCATCCGTTCGCCGCAACCGGCGGCCGGATCGTCGCCAGCCTGGCCAAGCAGCTGCACGAGAAGGGGTCCGGCCGCGGCCTGATCTCGATCTGTGCCGCCGGTGGCCAGGGCGTGGTCGCGATCCTGCAAGCCTGACCACGCCCCGGTAGCCCATCGCCGGCAGAGGCCGTGCCCTCTGGCCGGCCACCGGTTCTTCCCTCCCGTCCCGTCGAGAAAGGCAGGTCGATGTCCGACCGCTACCTCACCCTGATCAACTCGCCGTTCGGCCGGACGGTGGCCACCCGGGTGGGCCTGCCCCGCCCCGGGGTGCTGCGCCGGTACCAGCTCGGGGACCCAGTCCTCGAGGGCCCGCTCCGTCTGGGACGCGTCGGCGCCGACGGGATCAAGGGCCTGCCCGAGCTGCTCACCGGCGTCGGCCTCGGCCTTGTCGAGGGTGACAGCGAGGTCGTCTCTCAAGACCGCGATGCCTCATGCGGTGTCGGCTCGGTCAGCACTCGCGAGACCGGACGGCAGCGCTGGTCGGGCCTGGTCTTCGACGCCAGCGCGGCGTCGCGGCCCGGCGAGTTGGCCGAGCTTCGGGACTTCTTCGCCGGTGCCCTGCGGCGGCTGGCGCCCGCCGGGCGGGTGGTGGTGATCGGGCGCCAGCCGCAGGGGCAGGACCCGGTGCTCGACGCGACCCGCAACGCCCTGGACGGCATCATCCGGTCCTTGGCCAAGGAGTTGCGCGCGGGCGCCACCGCCAATCTCGTGCTGCTCACCGGCGACGCCGATGCCGCTGCCCTGGAAGGGCCGTTGCGCTTCCTGCTGTCCGGCCGTTCGGCCTACGTCGACGGTCAGGTGCTCGTGGTGGGCGCTCTCGCGGACGAGTCCGGTGTCGCGGACTGGAACCAGCCGCTGGCCGGCCGGGTAGCAGTGGTGACCGGAGCGGCGAGGGGAATCGGCGCGGCGATCGCCGCCGCCCTGGCCCGAGACGGAGCACGGGTCATCGCGGCGGACCTGCCCGCCGCCGGCGAGGCGCTGTCGAAGGTCGCCAATCAGGTCGGCGGCACCGCCCTGCAACTGGACATCGCCGCCCCGCAGGCGGCTGGCCGGCTGATCCAGCACGCCGAGACCCGTTATGGCGGTCTGGATCTCGTCATCCACAACGCCGGCATCACGCGCGACAAGCTGCTGGCGAACATGTCCGTCAAGCATTGGGACTCCGTCCTCGCGGTCAATCTGGAAGCGCAGTTGCTCCTCAACCGGGCGCTTCTGGACTCGGGCCTGTTGCGTGCTGGTCATCGGCTCGTCAGCCTGGCCTCCACCAGCGGTATCGCCGGAAACCGTGGCCAGACCAACTACGCGGCGTCCAAGGCAGGCGTCATCGGGATGGTGCGCTCGTGGTCGAGCGAGGTGGCCGCGCAGGGCGGCACCATCAACGCGGTGGCCCCCGGGTTCATCGACACCGACATGACGCACGCGATGCCCTTTGCCACCCGCGAGGTGGCCAGGCGGCTGAACAGTCTTCAGCAGGCGGGCCTGCCGGTGGACGTCGCCGAGGCGGTCGGCTTTCTCTGCTGGCCGGCGAGCAGTGGCGTGAACGGGCAGGTGCTCCGGGTGTGTGGCCAGAACCTGGTCGGTGCTTAGCCGATGACCCACCCGAGTCGGCAGCTTCCGGTGAGCCCTGCGCTTGCGCCGCTGTACGCCCGCGCGGTGTTCGGCGGAAGGTTCAAGCGCTCGTCGCGTGCGCCGGGTGCCCAGCGCGTGACCGTGCTCGGGCAGCATGTCGACGGCGACCGGTTGGCCGCCTACCAGCGCCTGTGCGGCTTTCGCGTCTCGGACGTTGTGCCCCCGACCTACCTGCACCTGGTGGCCTTTCCGCTCTCGCTCGCGCGGATGACCGAGGCTGACTTTCCCTTTCCGGTGCTGGGCCTCGTGCACGTCCAGAACGCGATCACCCAGTTCCGGCCGGTCAGGCTCGGCGAGGTCGTCGACGTCGAGGTCTGGGCCGCTGACCTGCGCCCGCACCCGGCCGGTCAGCAGATCGATCTCGTCAGCCAGGCCTCGGTCGACGGCCAGGTGGTGTGGGGCGAGCGCAGTACCTACTTGCGTCGAGGACACTCCGCTGACCGTGATCGCCGTACCGCGGGCCGGGCGGATCACCACCCAGCATCAGCATCGACCGCTCCGGTGCTGCGATGGCCGGTGCCCCGCGACATCGGCCGGCGGTACGCGGCGATCAGCGGTGATCGCAATCCGATCCACCTGCACGCGCTGACCGCCAAGGCCTTCGGATTCCCCCGGGCGCTCGCGCACGGCATGTGGGTCAAGGCCCGGGCCCTGGCCGCGTTCGAAGGGCGCCTGCCCGACTCGTTCACCGTCGAGGCCGCGTTCAAAACCCCGGTGTTCGTCGGCTCCGCCGTCGAGATGTCGGCTGAGCCCAGCCCGGACGGCTGGGCCTTCGAGGTGCGCGACGTGCGCACCGCCAAGCCCCACCTGCGCGCGCAGCTCGTCGCCGGCTGACCCGCTGTCTCCGTGCCTTGGCGCCGTGTGAGGGTCGATACGAGGTAGCGATGTGAGGGGGCGACGTGAGGTGGGCATCAATGGTCGGTCGGCACCTGTCGGCTCGGCGCCCGGGCTGGGTAGGGTCTGGGTCAACACTCGATCGGGCCAAACCGTGCGCTCGTCGACTCTGGAGATTGGACGAGTGACATGAACTATCTCTGGCGTGGGCTGGCCATCGGCGCGCTGCTTGGTGCCGCTGTCGGGCTCCTGCTCGACTTTGCCAAGAAGACGAAGGTAGCCGTGTCCGAGGGCTACGCCACGACCAAGCAGGCCGTGTCCGAACACGGCCCGGAGGCGGCCGCGGCCCTCAAGGGCTTCGCCCAGCACGCCGCCGAGCAGGTCCGCGATGCCGATCTGGCCGCCAAGGTCAAGGACATCGCTTCGGACATCGCCTCCGATGTCGCCGCGAAGACGGCCGAGGTCGCTCCGGTCGTGGCCGAGAAGGCGAAGGACGCTGCCACCGTTGCCGCGCATGCTGCCGCGGACAAGGTGAGTGAGGTCGCTCCCGTGGTGGCGGAGAAGGCCAAGGCCGCGGCGGACGTCGCTGCGGAGAAGGGGCGGGCAGCGGCCGAACTCGTGGCCGAGAAGGGCAAGTCGGTGTCGGACGCGGCTACCGCGAAGGCCGGCGAAAAGGCACAGGAGTTCCGCGACCGCTGAGCGCGATCTGTTCGGCCGGAGATCGCTAAAACCATCGATATCGGGCTAGACACGGACACTCGTAGCGGCAATGATTAAAAGGTACCCACGGGTAGCGTCCCTGGGCGCGATCAACAGAGGGCAGGCAGGGTAGGGGCACGGCTCGATTCCCCCGGTCGGGTCCGGCTCACCTATCCTGCCTGTCGTACGTCATGCCCAGCCGACCCGGGCAGCTCAGAGGAGAACGCCGCCGGCGGTGACTATCGCGGCGCGAGCTGCCGCTCCCGACTCCGGGGTCACCGGCACGGTGAGTTCGGTCAAGAGCCGGACGCCGAGACCGAGCCGCAGCGCATCCTCGGCGCTGGCCCGGACGCAGTGCGATTCAGCGATGCCGCAGACGTCCAGATCCGTCACCGCAAGGCGAGCCAGCAGCGAAGTCAGCGCCACGCCGTCGTCGTCCGTTCCGTCGAAGGCCGAATAGGCCGCCGCGTGCTGGCCTTTCTTCACCGCAATGTCCGCGCCGTGCTCGCCGAGAGCGGCGGCCACCGCGGGATGCAGTTGCGCGTTGGGCGAGCCGGCCAACCCGTGCGGTGGCCAGGTGTCGACGAAATCCGGGGTGTCCGAGAAGTGTTCGGCGGGGTCGATGTGCCAGTCCTGGCTGGTGATGATGGCGACGTAGTCCTCGCGGTGATCCCGGAGGTGATCGGCGATCCTGAAGGCGGTGTCGTTGCCGCCGCTCACCGGCAGTTCGCCTTCCTCGCAGAAGGTCGGCTGCACGTCGACGATCAGCAGCGCACGCGGCGGCGGCGTCGTGTCCGGGGCCGTGTCGGGGGTCGTATCCGAGCTGGTCGGGTGAATGGTCACCGGGACTCCGTTCGCCGCTACGGTTAGATTCAATCAGCGTAACGATGGGACGAGCGAGCAGTGATACCGCAGGAGCAGGGCCCGAGGGAGCGCGCCGAGGCGGCCGTCGAGGCCTCGGGCCTGGCGTACACCGTCACCGAGCACGGGCCGGTCGCGAGCCTGGCCGAGGCCGCCACGGCACGAGGCCTCCAACCGGCCGACATTCTCAAGACCTTGGTGGTGCGGAGGTCGGAGGACGATTTCGTGTTCGTCCTCGTGCCCGGCGATCGTCAGATCTCCTGGCCCAAGCTGCGTGAGCTGCTCGGCGTCAACCGGCTGTCGATGCCGGACAAGGAGGTGGCGCGACAGGTGACCGGCTACGAGCGAGGAACGATCACGCCGTTCGGTGCGCTTCGTCCGTGGCCGGTGATCGCTGACCTGCGCCTGCTCGGGCGCGATGTCTCGATCGGCGGCGGCGCGCACGGCGTCGCCTTCACCGTCGCCGGCTCGCCGCTGGCCCAGGCATTGTCGGCTCAGGTCGCGGACGTCACCGAGCCGCTCTGACCGAGCCGCTCTGACCGAGCCGCTGTGACCGCTCAGAAGCGTTCGCCGTCGGCCGCCATCGCGCGTAGCAGGGCGTTGGGGGCGAACCGCTCCCCGTGACTCGCGGCCAACTCGTCCGCACGGGCGACGAAGCCGGGTAGGCCGCTTCGTCCCTCGGACCCGTGGTAGCTGTTGATGTACTGCAGGACGCCGCCCGTCCACGCGGGGAAGCCGATGCCCATGATCGAGCCGATATTCGCGTCAGCGGTCGTGGTGAGCACACCCTCGGCCACGCACCGGGCAGTTTCCACGGCCTCGGCGAAGAGCATGCGCTCCTGCACCTCGGTCAGGTCCACCAAGGACGGATCACCGGCCACCGGGAACTCCGTCGCCAGTCCTGGCCACAGGCCGCTCCGTTTGCCGTCCTCGCCGTAGTCGAAGAATCCCTTGCCCCGCAGGCGTCCTGGCCGCCCGAGCTCGACCATACGATCGATCACCGCCTCGCCGGGATGCGCTGGGTACCGGCCGCCGGCGTCCTCGACCGCGGCCCGGCTCTCGTTGCGGATCTTGACCAGCAGCTCCAGGTTCAGCTCGTCGGTGAGCTGCAGCGCACCGACCGGGTAGCCGGCCTGGGTTGTGGCCTGCTCGATGGTGGCCGGGGCGATCCCCTCGCCGAGCATGGCCAGCGCCTCGTTGACGAAGGTTCCGATAACCCGGGAGGTGAAGAAGCCGCGGCTGTCGTTGACCACGATGGGGGTCTTGCCGATCTGCTGGGCGAAGTCGAGCGCGCGGGCCAGCGCCTCGTCCGAGGTCTGTTCGCCGCGGATGATTTCCAGCAGCGGCATCCTGTCCACCGGAGAGAAGAAGTGCAGGCCGATGAAGTCCTGCTGCCGCTTCACGCCCGACGCCAGCGCGGTGATCGGTAACGTCGAGGTGTTCGACCCGAGCAGCGCATCAGCCGCCACCGCGGGCTCGAGCTCGCCGAAGACCTCGTGCTTGAGCGAGACCTTCTCGAACACGGCCTCGACCACCAGGTCGCAGCCTCGCAGCTCGGCATAGTCGGCCGTCGGGGTGATCCTGGCCAGCACCTCGTCGCGGGCCGCCTCGGTGATCGTCCCTCGCGAGAAGGCCTTGTCCAGCAGGCGTCTCGAGTAGTCCTTGCCCTTCTCGGCAGCCTGGACGTCGACGTCCTTGAGCACGACGTCGATGCCGTTTCGGGCGGCGACGTAGGCGATTCCCGCTCCCATCATCCCGGCGCCGACGACGGCTACCCGGGTGGCGGGTCGAGGTTGGTGGCCGGCCGGCCGCGAACCGCCGGCGTTGATCGAGTTCAGGTCGAACCAGAACGCCTGGATCATGTTCTTCGCCACCTGACCGCGCGCGAGATCGAGGAAGTACCGGCCTTCGATCTTCAGAGCGTTGTCGATGTCGACCTGGGATCCCTCGACGGCCGCGCACATGATGTGATGCGGGGCCGGCATCGGAGCGCCCTTGAGCTGCTTGCGCAGGCTGGCGGGAAACACGGGCAGCATCGCGGCCAGGGACGCGTCGGCGGGCGTCCCGCCGGGGATTGTGAAGCCCTTGCGATCCCACGGCTGCGCCGCGTCCGGATTGGCGAGGATCCAGCGCCGCGCGGCCGCCCGAAGCTCGTCGAGGTCGTTGACGAGCTCGTCGATCAGGCCGATCTCCTTGGCTTGCGCCGGCCTGAGCCGCTGGCCCTGCAGCAACACTTTCATCAAGCCGTCCTGGAGGCCGAGCAGACGCGTCACCCGGGTGACTCCGCCGCCGCCGGGCAGCAAGCCCAGGGTGACCTCGGGGAGTCCGAAGCGCGCGTTGCCGTCGTTGACGGCGATGCGGTGGTGGCAGGCCAGGGCGATCTCCAGGCCACCGCCGAGGGCGGTTCCGTTCAGCGCGGCCACGACCGGACGGCCGAGCGTTTCCAGCGACCGGAGCTGGGCCTTCATGCCCTCGACCGCGGCGCTGAACTCCGAGGCGTTGTCCTCGGTCACCTGCGACAGCAGGCGAAGGTCGCCCCCGGCGAAGAACGTCGACTTGGCCGAGGTGACCACGACGCCGGTGATCTCGTCCCGGGCCGCCCGCAACCGCGTCACAGTGACAGCCAACGAGTCTCGGAACAGCTCGTTCATCGTGTTCGCTCGTTGGGTCGGGTCGTCCATCGTCAGGGTGACGATGCCGTCCGCGTCCTGGTCCCAGGAGATCATGTTCGACTCGTCCGTCCGTTCGGTCACTGCGCTCCTGATTGTCGGTGTGGGCATTCAGCTGACCCGCTCGACGATCGTGGCCACGCCCATACCGCCGCCGACGCAGAGGGTGGCCAGTCCATAGCGCTGGTCGCGCCGCTCCAGTTCGTCGATGAGGGTGCCCAGGATCATCGCGCCGGTCGCGCCCAGCGGGTGGCCGAGGGCGATCGCACCACCGTTGACATTGACCCGCTCGTGCGGCACGTCCAGGTCGCGGAGGAACTTCATCACGACGGCGGCGAAGGCCTCGTTCACCTCGAACAGGTCGATGTCGGCAACGCCAAGACCCGCCTTGGCCAAGGCTTTGCGCGCCGCCGGGGCCGGACCGGTGAGCATGATGGTCGGCTCTTCGGCCACCACGCCGGTGGCGACGATTCGAGCGCGCGGAGTCAATCCGTGAGTGGCGCCGGCCTGTTCGCTGCCGATCAACATCAGGGCCGCCCCGTCGACGATTCCGGAGGAGTTACCCGCGGTGTGCACGTGGTGGATCTCGGGAACCCAGTGGTACTTCTGCAGGGCGACGGCGTCGAAACCGCCGAGGGCGCCGATGCCGGCGAAGGACGCCGGCAGCCCCGCCAGCGTCTCGGTGGTCGTTCCCGGCCGGGGAAACTCGTCGACGTCGAGCACCGTCCGGCCGTTGAGATCGAGCACCGGGACGACCGAGCGGGCGAATGCCCCGTCGGCCAAAGCCTTTGCCGCCCGGTCCTGGGACTGGACGGCGAACAGGTCGACATCCTCGCGGGAGAAGCCCTCCATGGTGGCGATCAAATCGGCCGAGATGCCCTGCGGGACGAAGCTGGTGCTGTAGGCCGTCTCCGGGTCCATCGCCCACGCGCCGCCGTCGGAGGCCATCGGGACCCGCGACATCGACTCGACTCCGCCGGCGAGCAACAGGTCCTCCCACCCGGAGCGCACCTTCTGCGCGGCGGTGTTGACGGCCTCCAGACCGGAGGCGCAGAAACGGTTGAGCTGAAAACCAGGCCCGGACTTGACCAGCCCCGCGGCGAGCGCTGCCGTGCGCGCGATGTCGGCACCCTGATCGCCGATCGGGGTCACGACGCCGAGAATGACGTCCTCGATCGCGGCCGGATCCAGATCGGGGTTGCGCTGCTGGATCGCCGAGATCAGCCCGACCAGCAAGGACACCGGCTTGGTCGCATGCAGCGAGCCGGTCTTCTTCCCGCGCCCGCGTGGTGTCCTGATCGCGTCGTAGATGTAGGCCTCGGTCGTCATGGCTGACATCTCCTCTGTCGGGTCGGGCGGTCGACCCGACACTATGCTGACACCGTAACTGTCACAGTCGTGGCGTAACAGTGTTGGTGCTGTCACATCCGTCAAGTGGAGCCGCCGTGTCCGAGCCCAGGGCCGCCAGACCCGCCGCCGAGGTCGCGCCTGCGGACTCGGAGGTCCCGCGTCCGGAGTCCGAGGGCGGCCGCCCCGGTCCGGAGCGGATGCTGACCGTCGACGAACTGGCGGCCCGCACCGGAATGACCGTCCGAACGGTACGTTTCTACGCCGCGGAGGGGCTCCTGCCGCCCCCGTTGCGTCAGGGCCGCATCGCCTACTACGGGCCGGCGCACCGAATGCGGCTGGACTTCATCCGCGAACTGCAGGAGTTCGGCTACACGCTCGCGGGAATCGAGCGCTACCTGGCCCGGATCCCACCGGAGGCCACCGCGGGGGAGCTCGCGGTCCATCGGGCGTTGCTGGCGCCGTGGGAACCACAGCGTGCCTGCGAGCTCGACCTCGACGGCCTGCAACAACGCGCCGGGCGGACGCTGGACGACATGGACCTGGAATTCCTCGCTGCCATCGGCATCATCGCCCGCCACGGTGATCACTTCCGGGTCACCCCGTCGATGCTCGCGGTGGGCGTCGAACTGCTGGGGATGCCGGTCCCGCTGGAGGTGCTGCGCGAGGCCGCCGTAGTCATCCAGAGCCACGCCACGGCGGCGGCCGAGGGGCTGACCGAAGTCTTCCGTGCCGGGATCTGGGAGCCGTTCCATCGCGGCGAGGTCAGCGGTGCCGACGCCGATCAGCTCGCCACGGTCGTGGCCCGCCTTCGGCCGATCGCGGTGCAGGGCTTGGTGGCCGCCTTCGAGAAGGCCGCCGACCGCGCCGTGCGCGGCGTTCCCCGAGCGTGAACGGCACGGCAGCGCCACGCGAGACCTGCCTCACGTGGCGCTGCCGGCTGGGTCAGCTCAGCGGATGGTTGGCCTTGATCAAGCCCGCCGGGTCGAATTGTTCCTGAACGGCAAGCAGCCGCGGCAGGACGTCCGGAGTGTGAAACGTCGAGGCCGGCGCGCTGTCCTCGACGAAGTTCGCGTACTGACGCGCGCTGGCCCACGGGCGTAACGCCGCCACCAGCCGCTGGACGTCGGCGCTGACCTGTGCGTGAGCCTCGGGCGTGGGCGCGATCCCGACTCCGAAGGCCAGGAAGCGCCCGGTGAACCGGTCCACGGCCCCTCCGCCGACGGCGGGACGGCCGATCGCTCCCCCCAGGTGCCGGATGTCGACCGCCAGCAGGGAGGTCTGCGCCTCGGGCCCGGCGAGCTCCAGGATCCGTTCCAGTGCCTCCACCGGCAGGTCGTCGATCATCACACCGCCGCCCGCGGCCGGTGTCGGGGTGGGCGGGTCCATGTGGATCGTGCCGAGCTCGGTGGGTGCCATCGGAGCGAACAGGTTCACGACCGGATCGAGAATCTCCAATGGAGACAGCAGTTTCTGCGCCGTCTCGGAGTCGGCCGCGACCGCTCCGTCCACGGCGACGAACGACTGACCGCGCAGGAAGTCGGGGAGTTCGGGCAGCGGGGGAAGTCGGAGCAACCGGACGCACGAGGTCACCCGTTCGTCGAGGTCACGGGTCCAGCGCTCGTAGCCGGCCAGGACCTCCGCCGCTCGGGCGAGGGGAAAAAGCATCGCGCCGGCGTACACGTCCGGCATCGGATACGCCTTGAATTCCAGGGCAATGACGATCCCGTGATTACCACCACCGCCGCGCAGGGCCCAGAACAGCTCGGCGTTCTCGGTGGCATCGGCACGGCGTAGCACCCCGTCGCCGGTGACGACCTCGATCGCCGTCACGCTCGACACGGCCAGGCCGAGGCTGCGTGACAACCAGCTGTAACCGCCGGACAGGGTGTAGCCGACCACGCCGACGTCCGGGGAGGATCCGGCCAGCGCGGCGTATCCGGTCCCGGCCAATACGGCATTGACATCGCCCCAGAGCGCACCGGCCTCGGCCCGCACGGTCGCTGTGGACCGGTCGAAGCTCACCTGGTTCATGCGGATGGTTCGCAGCAGGATGGTGCGTTCGAGATCGCCGAGCGGCCCGGCGTTGTGGCCGCCGCCCTGGGGTGCGACCCGCAAGCCGTTCGCCGCCGCGAACCGGAGCACGGCGACGACGTCCGCGGCGCCGGCGGCGAACACGACGGCTGCCGGCCGCTGGTCGATGGACAGGTTCCAGGCCAGCCGCGACCGGTCGTAGTCCGCGTCGCCGGCGGCGACGAGTTCGCCGCTGAGGACGTCGCCCAGCGCGGCGAAGTACGGATGCACCGCGGAGACGTCATAGTCGGCAGCGGCAGCGGCAGCGGCAGCGGCAGCGGCGGCGGGAAGGTTCTCGCTGTGGCTGAACGGGAACGGGGCGTCGGCCCGGGCGAGGGTCTGCTCGCGGTGGGCGCCGGGGATCGTCGCGTTCGGCGAACCCTGGGTGTAGCTCATGACTGGCTCCTCATCGATTGTGTCGATGGCCGGATTCGGCCATCGGGAATCAAGGAGCAAGATCGGTCGGCCGCGATACCGGCCGACAGTGAGAAGTTCCCTCAGCTCGTGAGGGACTCCAGTGCGGACAGCGCGGCCGACCACGCCGGCGTCGTGATGTCGATCAAGCTGAAGTGATCGCCGGGGACGGTGTGCAACTGCGCCACGGCGCCCGCGCCTCGTGCGGCGTCGACATAGTTCTGGCTTTGCGAATAAGGAACATTGACGTCGGCATGGGCGTGAATGCAGTGAAGTGGAACGCTCAAGGGCAGCTGCAGCGTCGGGTCGGCCCAGCGATACCGTTCGGGGTGCTGCGCCGGGCTGCCACCGATCAGATCCGGGACCGCGGAGCCGCCGACACCGTGCACCGCAGCGCTGGTCAGGTCGAGCACACCGGCTTGGGCGACCACACCGGCGATCGCGACAGCCGGCCGCGAACCAGGCGCGGCGCTCGGCAGTGTCGATCGGGCCGCCGCCCACGCCGCAAGCTGGCCGCCCGCTGAGTGGCCGAGCGCCAGGACCCGGCTCGGCACCGAGTCGATTGCGCCGAGGGCGTCGAAGGCGGCCGCGACGTCGGTGAGAGTGCCCGGCCAGCCACCACCCGAACCGACCCGGCGGTATTCGATGTTCCAGGCCGTCCAGCCCCGGCGGGCGAGATCGGCGGCCAGCGGGGCCCCGAGGTCCGCTCCGTACTCCGAGCGCCAGAATCCGCCGTGGATGACCACGATCGTGGCGTCACGGTCGGCGGTCCGGGGCCGATACAGGTCAGCCCACTGGGACTCGTCCGAGCCGTAGCGGTGTCGTTCGGGGCTGCGCACGCCCCCTGCGGTCGACGCGGTAGCCGGCCGGGCGGCTGTCATCGTGACGCCGGAGGCCGCTGACGATCGCCTGCCCAAGGAGGCCGAGCAGGCGCTCAGGGTTGCGGTCGTAGCGGCCAGGCCCAGCAGGCCGAGCAGGCTGCGGCGCGGGATCGGCGGGCCAGAAGACATGGTGATGGTTCGGAACCGGCACCCCCAGCGGATGCCCGTTGAGGTTGCCCTCGTTGTCGCCCAGCCGCTGTTGAGGTTGCCCTCGTTGTGGCCCAGCGGCCGTTGAGGTTGCCGTTGTTGTCGCCTGGCCGCTGTTGAGGTTGCCCTCGTTGTCGCCCAGCGGCCGTTGCGCGGGGCAGCGGTCCAGAGCGGGGCCCGAGCGGTTACTTCGCGCGGGTGGCCACCGTGAACTTCTGTCCGCCGAGCGCTACGACATCTCCAGCGTGCAGTTGCCGCCCCCGGCGGGTCTCGATCTCGCCGTTGACCAGCACCAGCCCATCGGCGAGCAGTGCTTTGACGTCCGAGCCCTGCTCGACCGCGTCGGCCAGCTTGAGGAACTGTCCCAGCCGGATGTCGGCGTCCCGAATCGTCACGTCACTCATGGGTCCATCATCACCCACCGGGCCTGCGGTCAGCTCGGTGACTTCGACTTGGCCGCTTTCTGCTCCTTCTTGAACGTGCGGACCTTCATCAACGATCCGGCATCGACCACGTCGGCCACCGAACGATGTGAGCCGGCCTCGCCGTAGGGGCCGGCGGCCTCGCGCCATCCTGCCGGCTGTACGTCGAACTGTTTGCCGAGCAGCGCGGTGAAGATGCGGGCCTTCTGCTGACCGAAGCCGGGCAGTCCGGCGATGCGGCTGACCAGTTCGTCGCCGCTGGTGGCCGTCGTCCAGATGGTCGCGGTATCGCCGTCGTACTGCTCGACGAGGGCTCGTCCCAGCTCCTGTACACGCTTGGCCATTGCCGCCGGGAACCGGTGCAGCGCGGGCACTTCCCGAAAGAGTGCCTCGAACTGGTCCGGGTCGAAATCGGCGATCGAGCGGGCGTCCAGGCGCGGGGTGCCCATGCGCTCGGCCAGTACGGCGGGCGAGGTGAAGGCCTTCTCCATGGGGATCTGCTGGTCGAGCAACATGCCCACCAAAAGCGCCAGCGGGTCCTCGGCGAGCAGTGCGTTGGCGTCGTCGGTGGTTGCCAGGTGCAGCGTCATAGCGTCCATTGTGCGGCCCGAACTGTGGCGACACGCCGGGGACGAACCAAAGTTCGGGCCGCACAATGTCTATGGGGGTGCTGGTTATGCTCAGGGTCACGGTGGTCGGGGGCGATATGCAGGGGGATCGATGACGACAAGCCTGCGGCCCGGGCCACCACTGCGGTTCACCACACCCCAGATGACGCCCTCAGCCCGGCGCTTCATCGCCAACGAGGCTGGCAGCGCAGCCGTGCTCCTCGGCGCCACCGTCATCGCGTTGGTGTGGGCCAACTCGCCGTTCTCGACCAGTTACTTCCACTTCTGGAACACCCCGGTCCGGTTGGACGTCGGTCGTTTCGGACTGGACCTGGACCTGCGGCACGTCGTCAACGACGCGGCCATGGCGGTGTTCTTCCTCGTGCTGGGCCTGGAGATCAGCCGCGAAACCGTTGCCGGGGAGTTGCGAAACCGCCGGACGCTGGCCGTACCGGCCTGCGGCGCCATCGGCGGCATGGTGGTGCCGATCGCCATCTATCTGGCCATCAACCACAGTGGTCCGGCGGCCCACGGGTGGGGCATCGTGATGTCCAGCGACACCGCCTTCGTGCTCGGGGTGCTGGCGCTGTTCGGACCCCGCTGTCCCGATCAGCTCCGGTTGTTCCTGCTCGCCCTGGCGGTGGTCGACGACATCGGTGCCATCTCCGTGATGGCCATCTTCTACACCGACCACGTGCACCCGGTCGCTCTGGCCATCGCGCTGGCCCTGTTCGGCTGCTTCGTCCTGCTGCGCTGGTTGGGGGTCTGGCGGCTCACTCCGTTCGTGCTGCTGGGCCTTGGATTCTGGCTGGCCACCTACGCCTCCGGCGTCCATCCGACGCTCGCGGGGGTGTTGACCGGGCTGATGGTTCCGGCCTATTCCGCCGAGGAATCCCGGCGGCGCGAACTGCTGGTCTTCGGTCGAGCCCTCATCGAAAACCCGTCGGCGGCCGGCGCGCGGCTGGCCTCGCTGGCCGCCTCCGCCACGGTTTCGGCCAGCGAGCGGCTGCAGAACTGGCTGCACCCTTGGTCGGCGTACTTCGTCATACCGGCGTTCGGGCTGGCCAACGCGGGCGTCTCGCTCAGCCCGCGCACCCTCGCCGACGCGGTGCACTCCGAGGTCGCGGTGGGCATCGCCGTCGCGCTGGTCGTCGGAAACGCTGTCGGTATCACGCTGTTCTCCACGATCGCCCTGCGGACACACATCGGGACGCTGCCCGGACGGGTTCGCTACAGCCACCTGTTCGGTGGCGCCGTGCTGGCCGGAATGGGCTTCACGATCTCGCTGTTCATCACCGATCTGGCCTTCGACAGCGCGACGCTGCGGGACGAGGCGAAGATCGGGATTCTGGCCGGCTCCCTGCTCGCGGCCCTGCTCGGTGCGTGGATCCTGCGCATCATGGGCGAACGCACGCCACTGTGCACGCCGGCCGGTGACGACGCCCCGGCCGCGCTACCGCCGCTGCCATGGTCGGCGCCCGGATTCGGCCCGGCCGGTCCCGCTGTCGGCACCCGCCAGTAGCCCGGACGCCCGGCGCAACGAGTTCAGGTCGAGTCGTCCTTCGTAGGCGGTGCCGTCGATGAACAGCGTCGGCGTCGCCGAGACTCCGGCCTGCAGGCCGGCAGCGTAATCAGCTTGGACGATCGGGGCGAACTGCTGAGCGGTGTCACCGACAGCCTGGTCCGGATCACCGCCGACGGAAGAGGCGTACAGGCGCAGGTCGGCGTCGGTCAGCCGAGCCTGGTGCTGAAAGAGCTTGTGATGCATACGCCAGAACGCCTCGGCCCCGGCAGAAGCGTTGACCGACTCAGCGGCCAGGGCGGCGGTCAACGCGTGCGGGTGCACCTCGAACAGCGGGAAGTTGCGGAAGATCAGCCGGATCCGGCCGTCAGAGGAGTCCACGAGCTCCTGCAGGACGGGCGCGACGCCGGCGCAGTAGGGGCATTCGTAGTCGCCGAACTCGACGATGCACAGGGGCGCGTCGGGACTGCCGTAGACGTGCAGAACCTCCGCCGCCGGCGGGTTCATCGCGCTCATGCGCACACGGTACCGCCGCCACCCCGCAGCCTGTGGAGTGCAAGGGCCGCCGGCGGAAACCTACGCGAGGCGGGTGGGTCCCAGTTGCAGGGGCGCGAACTGCAAGGCCGCCGGCGCGTGTGCGGGTACGGCCGGGTTCTTCGGCGCGACCGGGTCCAGCCGGCGGTAGGGCTGTCCGAGCGCCGGACGCGTGTCCTGCTCACCGGCGTTGGGCCACAGGGCCATCGCCCGCTCGGCCTGTGCGGTGATCGACAGGGACGGGTTGACGCCCAGATTGGCCGACAGCGTCGAGCCGTCGACCACGTGCAGTCCGGCGTAGCCGTACAGCCGGTGGTACGGGTCGATGACCCCGGTCTCGGCCGAGTCACCGATCGCGCAGCCACCGATGAAGTGGGCGGTCATCGGGATGTTGAAGAGGTCTCCGTAGGTGCCGCCCGGCACTCCGCCGATGTTGTCGGCCAGTTGGCGGGCGGCCTGGTTGGCGACCGGGATCCAGGTCGGGTTCGGTTCGCCCGCGCCCTGGGTGGAGGTCAGTTTGGCCTTGCCGCGCCTGGACTTTCTCAATCGCACCGTGATCGAGTTGTTCAAGGACTGCATCACCAGCAAGATGATGATCCGCTCCGACCAGTGCCGCGGGATAGCCGTCGTGAAGATAAGCGACGGGTTCGAACGCGCCACCGACAGCCATTCCCGCCAGCGCCGCGCGGGAGTGCCTCCCTCGGTCAGTGCGGTGGTGAGAAGGCCCATCGCGTTACTGCCCTTGCCGTAGCGCACCGGTTCGATGTGGGTGTCCGGGTCCGGGTGCCAGGATGAGGTGATGGCCACTCCGTGGGTGTAGTCGGCGCGCCGGTTCTTGGTCAGTGCCCCGAGCAGGGCCTCGGAGTTCGTCCGGGTCAGATGCCCCAGGCGCGGCGAGATGTCCGGCAGGCTGGTCTCGCGCAGGGTGTGCAGCAGCTTCTGGGTGTTGTACGTCCCGGCCGAGAAGACGACCTGCTCGGCGGTGAACGTCCGACGATGCCGGCGCGCCAGGGGGCCCCCGGTACGGACCGTGTCCACGGCGTAGCCGCCCGCTCGCAGCGGGCGAACCCCGGTGACGGTGGTCAGCGGGTGCACGACGGCTCCGGCCCGTTCGGCCAGGCCGAGGTAGTTGGTGGTGAGGGTGTTCTTGGCGCCGTGCCGGCAGCCGGTCATGCACTCGCCGCACTCGATGCAGCCGGTTCGCTCCGGTCCGGCGCCTCCGAAGAACGGGTCCGCGACCCGCTGCCCGGGCTCCTTGCGGCCCTCCCGCCCGAAGAACACCCCGACCGGCGTCATCCGGAACGTGTCGGCCCGATCGAACTGTTCGGCCAGCCGGAGCATCTCGCGATCCGACTGCGTCATCGTCGGATTGACCGTTACACCGAGCATCTTCTTCGCCTGCCGGTAGTACGGGGCGAGTTCATCGGCCCAGTCGGTGATGTGGGCCCACTGGGGGTCGGCGTAGAAGGCGGCCGGCGGCTCGTAGAGCGTGTTGGCGTAGTTGAGCGAACCACCTCCGACGCCGGCGCCGGCCAGGATCACGACGTTCTTGAGCAGGTGGATGCGCTGCATTCCCGTGCACCCCAGCGCCGGCGCCCAGACAAAGTTGCGGATGTCCCAGGAATTCTTCGGGGTGTTGTGCTCGTCGAAGCGTTGGCCGGCCTCGACCACGCCGACCGAGTAGCCCTTTTCGGTCAGCCGCAGAGCCGAGACGCTGCCGCCGAATCCGGAGCCGATCACGACCACGTCGTAGTCGTGGCTGTTGGCCGGACGGGTCACGGGCTAACTCCTCACGGCAATGGGCGATCAAGCTCAGGTCAGGTCAGGTCACGACGGGGTCGGCGCCGGCCCATACATATTCTGCCGGTTTGTAAACGATGCCGCACGGGCAAGTATTTGTCGACCGGAACGCCTCCCGACGGTGGCGCCCGTCGTTAGGGTGAGTTCGTGCCCCAACCGCCGTCCTCGTCACCGCCGGATCAGCCGGTCACGGACCGATCTCGCAAGCATCGCACCGAAGTCGTGCTGGTCACCGGCTGTTCCTCGGGGATCGGGGCCGCCACCGCAGCCCGGCTGGCGGCGGCCGGCCACATCGTCTACGCCAGTGCGCGACAGCCGGACACGCTCGCCGCCCTGACTGTCGGCGGATGCCGCCCGCTGGCGCTGGACGTCACCTCCGAGGAGTCGATGACCGGCGCCGTCGACCGGGTCCTGGCCGAACAGGGACGGATCGACGTCCTGGTCAACAACGCCGGATACGGCCAGTACGGCCCCATCGAGCAGATTCCGATCGAGCAGGTGCGCCAGCAGTTCGAGACGAACGTCTTCGGCCTCGTCCGGCTCACCCAACTCGTCCTGCCGGGCATGCGCCAGCGCAGGCACGGGCGCATCGTCAACGTCTCGTCGATGGGCGGCCGGACGACGTTGCCCGGGGGCGGGATCTACCACGCTTCCAAGTACGCGGTCGAGGCGGTGAGCAATGCGCTGCGGCTGGAAGTGCGCCCCTTCGGCGTGCAGGTGGTGCTGATCGAACCCGGGGTGGTGCGGACCCCGTGGTCCGAGCAGGCACTCGGGCATCAGCAGTCCACCGGAACCGAGAACGACCCGTACGCGCGGTACAAGCAGGGCGTCGAGGTCTCCTTCGCCAGTGCCTTCACAGGATCGTTGGCCAAGCTGTCGATCAGCCCGGACCAGGTCGCCGAGGTCATCGAGCGAGCGGTGGCCGCGCGCCGCCCCCGGGCCCGTTACCTGATCAGCGCCATGGCCAAGTCCCTGGTGCTGCTCGACGCCGTGCTGCCGGACCGGATCCACGACGCCGTCCTGCGCCAGCAGTATCACCTGCCCTGACCGACCGGGAGGGCGCGCCTAGGCCGACGGGCGCACCGCCGCCCAGGCCACGGTGAGCTCGCCGAGCCGATGGCGGGCCGGCCCGTCGAGCACGGGCCAGCTCTCGGCCACGGTCGCGGCCATGGCTTGCCAGCGCTGCCGCGGGCCGAAGGGGGCCAGCCCGGCATGCAGATCCCAGGCACTGTCCATCGCCTGCAGCAACGCGTGGATCGGCTCTCCGGCCACGTTGCGGTGGATCAGGGCTTTCACCAGCCGGTCGGCCACGTCGGAGGGCCGGTGCAGGAAGTTCAACCGGCAGCTGATCGTCAGGCTCTGGGGCCCGGACGCCTCCAGCAGCACCCAGGTCCCACGTCGGCCGAGCTCGTCGCAGGTGCCCTCGACGGCTGCCCCGCCGGCGGCCAGGCCCGACTGCATGCTCGCCCACGCCGCCGGTACCGCCGACTCCGGGTACTGCCTCAGGACGTTGGCCGCCCGGACCAGGACGGGACGGTTGCCGGCCAGCTCGAAGCCACCGCGCGCGAAGGACAGCCCCGGTCCCGCCGCGGGCTCGGCGGCGCGGACCCGGTCGGGATCGATCTCCAGCCCGAGTACGTGGACGTCGGCTCGCACGGCGCGAAGCCGGGTGAACAGTTCGACGGCGGTGACCGGCGAGTCGCCGTAGCCGAGATCGATGACGAGCGGGTTGTCCGCGGCGCCGAGCCGGGCCGCCAACCGGGCGGCGATCCACTGGTCCATCCGCCGCAGCCGGTTCGGGTTCGTCGTCCCGCGGGTGGGGATCCCGAGCGCGCGGGCCCGTCCGGCCGCCAGCCGCGGTTGCTTGGGCACCCCTGGCTCCGCCACGGCCCGGTCAGGTGAGGGGGCCGCGGGCGAGCTTGTAGGACGCGGCCTGAGCGACCGGCTTCACCGTTACCGCGTCGATGTTGACGTGGGCCGGGCGGGTGGCGACGAAGGCGATGACGTCGGCCACGTCCTCGGCGGTGAGCGGGTTGTCGACCCCGTCGTAGACCGCCGCGGCGCGCTCGGCGTCACCGCCGAAGCGCACGAGGGAGAACTCCTCGGTGGCGACCATGCCCGGGTCGATCTCCGACACCCGGATCCGGCGTCCGTTCAGCTCCAGCCGGAGCGTTTCCATCATCGCGCGGGCGCCGTACTTGGCCGCGGAGTACCCACCGCCTCCGGGATAGACCCCGTGGCCGGCAATCGAGCCGGTCAGCACGATGTGACCGCCCGATCCCGCCGCCAGCGCGGGCAGCAGGGCCTGGGTGACTCGCATGGCTCCGAGCACGTTGGTCTGGTACATCGTGAGCCAGTCCGCGGGGTCGGCGTCGGCGACCGGATCGAGCCCGACCGCGCCGCCCGCGTTGTTCACCAGCAACGTCAACTCCAGGCCATGCTCGCCACCGCTGGTTGCCGCCGACACTGCCTCGCTCAGCCGGGCGACCGACTCGGGCGACGTGACGTCCAGCTCGACCGCCGTGATGGACCCGGCGGATTCGGCCGCCAGTGATCTGAGCCTGTCGATGCGACGGGCGGCAGCCCAGACCGTGAAACCCTCGGCCGCGAGCCGCCGGGCCGTCGCGGCCCCGATACCGCTGGAGGCGCCGGTCACGACGGCGAGGCCACGAAGGGGAGAGGACGCTGAGGAAGTCACGTCCGCGATTGTTCCCGACGAGGATGCGGCATGATCGAAGAGGTGCCCGTCGCGACCAGCGGCCGCCCCACCGGTTCTCAGGAGGACGTATGCGCGAGGCTCGAGTGGCTCGCCATCTCGGCCTTCCGCACCGGGTGGCCACCCTGAGCGTGCATACGTCTCCGCTGGACCAGCCCGGTGCGGGCGACGCCGGTGGGATGAACGTGTACATCCTCGAGACCGCGAAACGGCTGGCCGAGTCCGGCGTCGAGGTCGAGATCTTCACCCGCGCGACCTCCTCGGACCAGCCTCGTATCGTCGAGGTCGCCGACGGCGTCTGCGTCCGCAACGTCATCGCCGGTCCGTTCGAGGGACTGTCCAAGCAGGATCTGCCCGCGCAACTGTGTGCCTTCGCGGCGGCGGTCCAGCGCGCGGAGGCCCAACAAGAACCTGGCTGGTACGACCTCATCCACTCCCACTACTGGCTGTCCGGGCAGGTCGGTTGGCTGGCCCGCGACCGCTGGGCGGTCCCGCTGGTGCACACGGCCCACACGCTGGCCAAGGCGAAGAACGCCCAGCTGGCCGAGGGCGACACCCCGGAGCCCTACGCCCGGGTCATCGGCGAGGAACAGGTGGTGGCCGAGGCCGATCGGCTCATTGCGAACACGACGGACGAGGCCCACCAGCTCATCGACTGGTACGGCGCCGATCCCGCGAAGGTCACCGTGATCCCACCAGGGGTGGATCTGGAGACGTTTCGTCCGGTACCGCAAGGCTTTTCCTCATCGGCCGAGGTTTCGGTGCCCGAGCGGGGCGAGCAGGTCCGGACGGCCCGGGAACGGGCCCGCGCCCGGCTGGGGTTGCATCGCCAGGATCTGGTCCTGCTCTTCGTCGGTCGGCTGCAGCCGCTGAAGGCCCCGGACGTGCTCATTCGCGCCGCGGCCCGGATCGTGCAGGACCATCCCGAGCTCGGTGACCGGCTGCGGGTGGTCATTGTCGGCGCGCCGTCCGGGACCGGGCTGGCGGCGCCGGATTCCCTGCAACTGCTGGCCGCTGAGCTGGGCGTCGCCGAGCGGGTGCGGTTCCTGCCCCCGGCGCCCCGGGCCGAGCTGGCCGAGTTGTACCGAGCCGCCGATCTCACCGTGGTCCCCAGCTACAACGAGTCCTTCGGCCTGGTGGCGATGGAGTCCCAGGCCTGCGGAACCCCGGTCGTGGCCGCGGCTGTCGGCGGTTTGCCGACCGCCGTGCTGGACGGGCGAACCGGCGTGCTGGTGGACACTCACCGCACCCAGGACTGGGCCGATGCGCTGGCGGCGCTGCTGGCTCAGCCGCACCACCGCGACGAACTGGGCCATGCGGCCTACCTGCACGCGCAGGACTTCTCCTGGCGCCGGACCGCCGACCGCCTGCTGGGCGCCTACCGTGATGCCCTGGCGGAGTTCGCCCGGCTGGACGCCACCGGATCTATGGGCTGACGGGGCTGACGGGGCTGATGCACTGATGGGCGAGCTGAACGAGGCTGGACGGGCGGCGGCGGAAACCATCCGGGCCAGCCTCTCCGACGCCGGGCTGGACTACACCGAGGCCGACCCCGGCGCGTTTGCGGTGAACCTGCCCGGTCAGCGCAGGTTGAAGACGGCCTGCTGGCTGATCGTGGGCACCCGTGGCCTGTCCATCGAGGCCTTCGTGGTTCGCAAGCCGGACGAGAACGTGGCCGCGGTGCATGGCTGGTTGCTGGCGCACAACGCCAAGATGTTCGGGGTGGCCTGGTCCATCGACGACGTCGGCGACATCTATCTCAGCGGTCGCTGGCCGTTGGCGGCCGTCACGGCCGGGGCGATCGATCAGGTGCTGGGGTCGGTGCTCGAGTATGCGGACTCGTCGTTCAACACGTTGCTGGAACTGGGTTTCGGCTCCTCCATCCGGCGGGAGTGGGCTTGGCGGACGAGTCGCGGCGAGTCGACGGCGAACCTGGCCGCGTTCGAGGGCTACATCCGCCGCCACGAACCCGACGGAGAGCAGGACGGATGAGCCCGGCCGACACGCTGACCATCGACCCCCGGTACAACGGACCGGCCGGGTCCGGCAACGGCGGCGTGACCGCCGGGATGGCGGCGGAGCTGCTCGGGTCCGACCACGCCGTGACCGTGACCCTTCGGCTACCGCCGCCGTTGGCCCGTCCACTGCGGGTCGAGCGCGGTGATCAGGGTCTGCGCATCGTCGACCGCGACGGCAGTCATGCCGATGACGGTGGCGCGATCGTCGCCGAGGCCGTGGTGTCCACCGACCGGCCGGCGCCGGTGCCGCCGGTAAGCGGCGTTATCGCGGCGCAGGCAGCGCAACGATACGACGGGCTGCACGAGCACCCCTTTCCCACCTGCTTCGTCTGCGGCACGGACCGCCCGGACGGACTGGGGCTGCGTCCCGGCACGGTCGATCCCGCGGACCGGTCGGTGGTGGCGGCCCCGCTGACCGTTCCGGCCGGCCTCGGCTTGTCCGGGCCGGTGCTCGTGTGGGCGGCGCTGGATTGCCCCGGTGGCTGGGCGATCGATCTGGTGGGCCGTCGCGCCGTCCTGGGCCGGATGACCGCGCAGGTCTACGGAGTTCCTGTCGTGGGCGAGCCCTGTGTGATCACCGCGGTCTGCGAACGGTGGGATGGGCGGAAGGCGTTCAGTCGGTCCTCGTGTTACGGCGCGGACGGCGGCCTGCTCGGGATCGCGGCTCAGACCTGGATCGAGTTGCGCTAGGCGGGCTGGCAGGATTACGGCCATGAGTGAGACTGCGACCCTGATCCTGCTCCGTCACGGCGAGAGCGACTGGAACTCCAAGAACCTGTTCACCGGGTGGGTCGACGTGGACCTCACCGCGGAAGGGGAGGCGGAGGGACGCCGCGGCGGCCGTTTGCTGACCGAGGCCGGGCTCCTTCCGGACGTGGTGCACACCTCGCTGCTGCGACGGGCGATCCGCACCGCTCAGATCTCCCTCGACGCGGCCGACCGGCACTGGATCCCGGTGCGGCGGTCCTGGCGGCTCAACGAGCGGCACTACGGCGCGCTGCAGGGCAAGGACAAGGCGGCGGTGCGGGCGGAATTCGGTGACGAGCAGTTCATGCTCTGGCGCAGGTCCTACGACGTGCCTCCGCCCGCGCTGGCCGACGACGACAGCTACAGCCAGGTCGGTGATCCGCGCTACGCCGATCTGCTGCAGACCGTGCCGCGGACCGAGTGCCTGTCCGACGTGGTCATCCGCATGATGCCGTACTTCTACGACGCCATCGTGCCGGACCTGCGTAACGGCACGGTCCTGGTGGCGGCGCACGGCAACTCGCTGCGGGCGCTGATCAAGCACTTGGACGAGATGTCCGACGATGCGGTCGTGAACCTCAACGTGCCGACCGGGATCCCGCTGCGTTACGACCTGGACCCGGCGACCATGATGCCGGTTCGCCCGGGCGAGTACCTCGACCCCGACGCGGCTGCCGCGGCCATCGAAGCCGTGGCCAACCAGGGCAAGAAGTAGCTCAGGAAACCGGTCGGGAGGCCGATCCGGACTGCATCTCACCGGTGGCGATGAAGACGATCCGGCGTGCCACTCCGACGGCGTGGTCGGCGTAGCGCTCGTAGTAGCGGCCGAGCAGCGCCATGTCGATGGCCGCTTCGGTGCCGTAGGCCCAGTTGTCGGACAGCAGCAACGTGAACAGCTTGCGATGCAGCGCGTCCATCGAGTCGTCCTCCGCCTCGATGGCTTTGGCCAGCTCGACATCGCGGCCCTTGATGACCTCGGCGACCTTGTCCACCAGGGACAGCGCGACCTCCCCCATCTGGGAGATGACGTCGCGCAGCTCGGGTGGCACCGCGACGTCCGGATAGCGCATCCGCGCGACCTTGGCCACGTGCAGGGCCAGATCGCCCATGCGCTCCAGGTCGGCCACGAGATGCAGGGTGGTGATCAGGACCCGGAGGTCGGTCGCCACCGGCTGCTGCAGCGACAGCAATTGGAAGGTGCGATGCTCCAGATCGGCCCGCAACGCGTCGATGGCCGTGTCGTCGGAGACCACCCGCTCCGCGCCGTTGAGGTCGGCGTCGAGCAGGGCATTGGTGGCACGCTCCATGGCCGTGCCGGCCAGGTGCGTCATCGCCACCAACGAGTGTCCGATGTCGTCGAGCTCATCGTGATACAGATCGCGCATGGGACCAGCGTAGAGGGCCGGGTAAGCGCCGTGGACCGCGTGCATGAACCAGTGGCGGACGTTCGGTGAACAGCGGGTGGCCAGAGCTTTACCGAGCCGTTCGGCGTGAAGAGCCCCGGTTTCGGGGCCGTACGATCGGCCCGTGACCGTCGTCGTGGTGGTGGCCGCGTTCCTGGCGGGTGCCGCAGTGAGCGCTGTCGTCCTGCTCCGGTGGCCTCCGTCGCCGGCCGGGCGTCCGGCCGACGACGCCGGGGTCACTGATCTTCCGCTGCCCGAACCGGTCCGCGCGCCGATGGCCGAGCGTGAGCTCGCCCGCAAGGTGCTCGGGGCGATCGACGTCGGGATCGTGGTGGTCGACCGGGACGAGGTCGCGATCTTCGCCAACGCGGCGGCCTTGCGGATGGGCGTGGTCGACCACGACCGGCTGACCGTGACCGTCCTGAGTGAACTGGTCCGGGAGGTCACCGACACCTGTGTTCCCGATGCGGTCGCCCTCGAGCTACCCGCCGTCAAGGGTGGTGACGTGGCCAGCTACCTGGTCACCGTCCTGCCTCTGGCCGATGATCTGGCGCACGGACGGGTCTCGACGGTGCTGCTGCGATTCACCGACATCACCGAGACCCGGCGGCTGGAGCGGGTCCGGCGCGATTTCGTCGCCAACGTCTCCCACGAACTCAAGACCCCGGTCGGCGCGCTGACCCTGCTGGCCGAGGCGGTGCAGGACGCGGCCGACGATCCGGAAGCGGTCCAGCGATTCGCCCGGCGCATGCAGCACGAAGGCGCCCGGCTCGGCCGGCTCGTGCAGGAACTGATCGAGCTGTCCCGGCTGCAGGGCGCCGAGCCGCTGCCGGGCCAGGAGATCGTCGACGTGGCCTCGGTGATCTCCGAAGCGGTCGATCGAGCCAGGCTGGCCGCCGAGAGTGCCGGCATCACGGTGGTCGAACGCGCCGAGGGCTCCTTGAAGGTGCACGGTAACGAGACGCAGCTGGTGACCGCGGTGGCCAACCTCGTGGACAACGCGGTCGCCTACAGTCCTGAGCGGACCAAGGTCGGGGTGTCGGCCCGGGCGATGCGGGACGCCGACGGCACCGAGTGGGCCGAGATCGCGGTGACCGACCAGGGCATCGGCATCGCCGAGGTCGACCTGGATCGGGTCTTCGAGCGCTTCTTCCGCGTCGACCCGGCCCGGTCCCGCGCTACCGGAGGTACCGGGCTCGGCCTGGCGATCGTCAAGCACATCGCGTCCAACCACGGCGGATCGGTGGCCGTCTGGAGCGTCTCGGGCTCCGGATCCACCTTCACCATCCGGCTGCCGCTGGCCGGATCGCCCGCCGCCCATCCCAGGGTGGGCTCATGACCTGTCTCGAACAATCGTCCGGTGCGGAAAGGCCGAACCGGGCTGACAACAAGGAAGGAACGTGCCCGTGACCCGGGTTCTTGTCGTCGAGGACGAGGAGTCCATCTCCGACCCGCTGTCCTACATGCTCCGCCGTGAGGGTTTCGACGTGAACGTCGCGGCCACCGGCCCTGATGCCCTCGGCTCCTTCGACCGAACCGGGGCCGACATCGTTCTGCTCGACCTGATGCTGCCCGGCCTGTCGGGGACGGAGGTGTGCCGCTCGTTGCGGCAGAAGTCCAATGTGCCGATCATCATCCTGACCGCTCGCGACTCGGAGGTCGACAAGGTGGTCGGCCTGGAGCTCGGCGCTGACGACTACGTCACGAAGCCGTTCTCGCACCGGGAGCTGCTGGCCCGGATTCGCGCGGTCATGCGTCGTGGCGGTGAGAGCGAGGAACTGGTCACCGCAACGTTGGAGGCCGGCCCGGTCCGGATGGACGTCGAGCGGCACACCGTCGTCGTGGACGGCCAGTCGGTGTCGTTGCCGCTGAAGGAGTTCGACCTGCTGGAGCTGCTGCTGCGCAATTCCGGCCGCGTGCTCACCCGGGGCCAGTTGATCGACCGGGTGTGGGGCGCGGACTACGTCGGTGACACCAAGACGCTGGACGTGCACATCAAGCGGTTGCGGTCGAAGATCGAACCGGATCCGGCCAACCCGAAGTACCTGCTCACCGTCCGCGGCCTGGGCTACAAGTTCGAAGCCTGACGCCTACGCCCGTTGAGGTTGCCCTCGTTGTTCGCAGGATGACGTTGAGGTTGCCCTCGTTGTTCGGATGATGTCGTTGAGGTTGCCCTCGTTGTTCGCAACGAGGGCAACCTCAACGGTGGGTGTCGCGCAACGAGGGCAACCTCAACGGTTTGTGTCGCGCAACGAGGGCAACCTCAACGGACGGGGTGGGCGGGTTCGGACTTGCCGTCGGTCTCGGCGTCGGTCTCGGCGTCGGTCTCATCGGCGGGCCCGTAGCGCACGCTCGAGGGCTGCAGAGTCAGCCCGTCACGACGCGCTTGCACCGTCGCCGGGTGCTCGGCGATCAACCCCTGACCGATGCGCTGCGCGCAGATGCGAGCCAGTTCGTCGTAGGCGGCCCGGCCGATCAGCGCGGCGATCTCCGGACCGTAGCTCAGATACAAGGGCTCGCCGCCGACGTGCGCATCCGGCGCGGACGTGCAGTACCAGTAGAGCTCGTGGCCGCCCTCGCCCCAGCCGCGGCGATCGAACTCGGTCACCGTCGAGACAAGGATCTTCGTCTCGTCCGGTCGGGTAACCCATTCCTGTTCGCGGCGGACGGGCAGCTGCCAGCAGACTTCCGGCTTGGTGTCCAGCGGATGCAGGCCCTCCCGCAGCGCCAGGGCGTGCAGCGAACACCCTTCCCCGCCAGGGAATCCGGGTCGGTTGAGGAACAGGCAGGCTCCGTCCACGCGCCGGGTGCGCACCCGATCCTCATCCTCGCCCACCGAGTCCTTCTCCGTGATGCCCTTGCGCTTGCCGAGCTTGTGAAACTCCCACGTCTCGGGCGTCAGCATCTTGGCGTAGCGCTTGACCCGTTTGAGATCGTCGTCGTCGGAGAAGAACGCCCCGTGACTGCAGCAGCCGTCCGAGGCCCGTCCTTCGATGACCCCGTGACACCCGCGGCCGAAGATGCAGGTCCAGCGTGAGCAGAGCCAGGTCAGGTCGGCGCGGATGTGATGGCTGGCGTCGGTCGGGTCGGCGAACTCGATCCATTCCCGCGGAAAGTCCAGTGACACCTCGGCATCACGAGGTTCGGGTCGCAGCACGGGTAACTGTTTCGGCACGCCCGCGACTGTAGTCCGCAGCCGGGAGCCCGCGCCGTGACGGTAGGTTTGGCCTATGCGACTGGGAGTCCTCGACGTCGGTTCCAACACGGTCCACCTGCTCGTCGTCGATGCCCACCGCGGTGGCCAGCCGACGCCGCAGCTGTCCCGCAAGAGTGTCCTGCGGCTGGCCGAGCACATCGACAAGCGCGGTGACCTGGCCATCGAGGGGTCCGACGCGCTGGTCGGTGCCGCGCTCGGTGCACGCAGGCAGGCTCGCGAACTCGACTGCGACGAGTTGATCGCGTTCGCAACCTCGGCCGTGCGTGACGCGGGCAACTCCGCGCAGGTGCTGGCCCGGGTCAAGGAGGAAGCCGGCGTGGCGCTGGAGGTGCTGTCCGGCGAGGACGAGGCCCGGCTGACTTTTCTCGCCGTCCGGCGATGGTTCGGCTGGAGCGCGGGCCGACTGCTGTGCCTGGACATCGGCGGGGGATCGTTGGAGCTCGGGGTCGGCGACCACGAAGTGCCCGAGGTTGCGCTGTCGGTCCCGCTCGGTGCCGGACGGCTCACGCGGGACTACTTCGACGGCGATCCGCCGGGCAAGCAGTCGGTGGAGAAATTGCGCGAACACGTGGCTGATGCGTTGAAAGCGCCGTCGAAGCGGCTGCTCGCCGACGCCCGCCCGGACCGGGTGGTCGCTTCGTCCAAGACCTTCCGCACGCTGGCTCGTCTCGCGGGCGCTGCCCCGTCGAAGGAGGGCCCCCGGGTCCGGCGCCGGCTGCAGATCAACGGGCTGCGCCAGACGATCGGGTTCATCAGCCGAATGGCCTCGGCAGATCTGGCCGAGCTCGATGGGGTATCCGCTGCCCGCGCGCACCAGACGCTGGCCGGTGCGGTGGTCGCCGAGCAGGCCATGCTCGCGCTCGGCGTGACCGAGTTCGAGCTGTGCCCGTGGGCCTTGCGCGAAGGAATCATCCTGCAGCGGCTGGATGCGATCGGCTGACTACCGTGAACAGCATGTCCGAGCAGCCGGCCAGGAACCGACCGAAGGTGGGCCTGTCGACGGCGTCGGTCTATCCGGAATCGGCCGCGGCGGCCTTCGAGATCGCGGCCAAGCTCGGCTACGACGGTCTCGAGATCATGGTGTGGACGGATCCGGTGAGTCAGGATCCGGAAGCGATCCGGCGCCTGTCGGACTATCACGGTGTGCCGGTGCTGGCGATCCACTCGCCGTGCCTGGTGATCACCCAGCGCGTGTGGAGTCCGGATCCGTGGATCAAGCTGGAGCGATCCCGGGCCGCGGCGGAACTGCTCGGTGCCGGCACCGTGGTCATCCATCCGCCCTTCCGATGGCAGCGGGACTACGTCCGCGGCTTTGCCCGGGGCCTGGAAAGGATGGCCGGCGAGACCGACATCCGGTTCGCGGTCGAGAACATGTTCCCGCTGCGGGTGCGGGGGCGCGAGGTCTCGCCGTACCTGCCCACCTGGGACGTGGCCAACGTCCCCGTCGACGCCGAGCTCGGCTTCGGCCCGCGGGGACGGCCACTGGAGGCGGAGGATGACCTCGACGAGCTGGGTCCCGATGACGTCGGGGACGAGTACTGGGTCAGCGACGCCGGCTCGCGGACGGACGAGGACGGGTTGCCGCCGGATCCGGGGGAGTTGCTGGCTTATCGACATTTCACCCTGGATCTGTCCCATGCCTCGGTGTCGCGTTCGGATGCTCAGCTGATGCTGGCGGCGATGGGCGAAGGGATGACTCATCTGCACGTCGGGGACGGCACCGGGCTGAACAAGGATGAGCACCTCGTCCCCGGCCGCGGTACTCAGCCGTGTGCCGAGGTACTGCAGACGCTGGCGCATCGGGACTACGACGGCAACGTGATCGTCGAGGTGAACACCCGCCGTGCGATCGGGCGGGAGCATCGCGAGGAGGATCTCGCCGAGGCGCTGGCGTTCTGCCGGGCGCACCTTCGTCCGGTTCTCTGACGTTGACGTTGCCCTTGTTGCCGGCAACGAGGGCAACGTCAACGCCGGGATGCCCGCAACGAGGGCAACGTCAACGCCGGGATGCCCGCAACGAGGGCAACGTCAACGCCGAGGGGGATGGGAGGATTTCGGTATGACGATCGATTCGACCATCGAGAAGGACAAGCTGGCCATCGTGGGCGGCGGCAAGATCGGCGAGGCACTGCTGTCCGGGTTGTTGCGGACACCGGCCGGCGGTCAGCCGCGCTACCGGCCCGAGGACGTCGTGGTGGTCGAGCACTACCCCGATCGGCGGAGCTACCTCAGCGAGCGGTACGGCGTCGAGATCGGCGACGTGGCCAGAGCCGCCGGAGCCGGAACGATCGTGATCGCCGTGAAGCCGCAGGACATCGACACCGTCCTGGCGGAGCTGGCCCCGCTGGCCACCGCCGATCACCTCGTCGTGTCGGTGGCCGCGGGGATCACCACCAACCAGCTGGAACGTGGATTGCCCGGTGGCCCGGCCGTGGTGCGGTGCATGCCCAACACGCCCGCCCTCGTCGACCAGGCCATGACGGCGATCAGCGCGGGTGCACATGCCGACGAATCGCACCTGCAACGCGCTCAGGAGTTGCTGGAAGCGGTCGGTCGCGTCGTTAGGGTCCCCGAGTCCCAGCTCGACGCCGTGACCGCACTGTCCGGCAGCGGGCCGGCCTACTTCTTCTTCCTGGTCGAGGCCATGATCGACGCCGGCATCCTGCTCGGACTGCCACGGACGCTTGCCGCCGAGCTGATCGTCCAGACAGCCGTCGGCGCGGCGGTGATGCTGCGTGACACCGGCGAGCACCCGGTGCAGCTGCGCGAGGCGGTCACGAGTCCGGGAGGGACGACGATCTCGGCGATCCGCGAGCTGGAGATCCACGGTGTCCGGGCGGCGTTGATCGCCGCGATCGAGGCGGCCCGGGACCGGTCGGTCGAGCTGGGCAGGGCGTCGAATCCGTCCGGCTGAGTGGCCAGGTCGCCCCTCGCGCGACGATCGGGACGGGCGTAGGGTGCGGTTCCAGCGAGAACACGCCGGCGTGTGGGCGCAACCACCCCGGCGTGTCGGCAAACCGTGACCATTCTGTGAGAAACACCCGTCGCGTCAGCCTCACCTGTACCGCTACTCTCAGCCGAGCACGTGCGTGTCAGATTGCCGGAGGGGAAGCCGGCTCACTGTCACGTGCCGAAGGTGTGTGACTAGATGAGTAAGTCCTCTGAGGGACTGCACGAGGTGCGTTTCCTGACCGTTGCCGAGGTGGCGGCGGTCATGCGCGTCTCGAAAATGACCGTGTACCGGATGGTGCACGCCGGCGAGCTGCCCGCGGTGCGGGTCGGTCGCTCGTTCCGGGTCCCCGAAAAGGCGGTGCAGGACTACCTCAAGGGCGCCTTCTTCGAGGCCGGCTGAGTCCGGCCGCCACCACCGTGCGCTGCGCCCGAGCTGGTCGGCGCCTATTTGCGCGCGAGCGTGGCCGTTCGGTTTCCATCCTGTGTCGGCGCGCCCGCGCCGACACGGTAGGCTGCCCTGCTAGTGAGGCGTGCCCGGCACGCGTCAGTGCAGGCGTCAGTGCAGGCAGCGCAATTTCTCTTCGTGCAAGTGAGGTCAGGTAATGGGTTCTGTCATCAAGAAGCGGCGCAAGCGGATGGCCAAGAAGAAGCATCGCAAGCTGCTGAAGAAGACTCGCGTCCAGCGACGCAACAAGAAGTAGCACCTGCACTGTTGCCCCGTGCAACAGTCGTCGGTCGATGTGCCGCCCGGCCCTCCGCGACATCGCGGAGGGCCGGTTTGCGTTGTCGCCATCGGGTCGCCATCGGCAGGAAACCCAGCTGCAAACTGCCCGTGTTCTGCTGTGGGCCCGGTGAAGCTCTGCACACGGCCGAGCTCTCACCGACGCCAACGGGCCTACTATGAAGTAACTTCGGCCGCCCGAACCCGCTGCACGTCGGAGATCTGAACGACCGAGGAGGTGCCATGGCATCGGTAGTGCTCGTCACCGGAGTCAGCCGGTACCTGGGCGGCCGGTTGGCCGGGCGGCTGGCCGCCGACCCCGCGATCGACCGGGTGATCGGGGTCGACACCGTCGCCCCGCCCCGCGCCGACCTCGATCTTCTCGGCCGAACCGAGTTCGTTCGAGCCGACATCCGCAACCCGCTCATCTCCAGGGTCATCAGCCAAGCGGGCGTCGACACGGTCGTGCACGCCTCGGTGACGGCGACCCCGCACGGCGCCGGTGGCCGTACCCCGATGAAGGAGATGAACGTCATCGGGACGATGCAGCTGCTGGCCGCCTGCCAGAAGTCCGACACCGTGGAGCGGCTCGTGGTCAAGTCGACCACCGCCGTGTACGGAACCTCATCGCGCGATCCGGCCATCTTCACCGAGGACATGTCGGCCAAATCCCTGCCCGGCAGCGGCTACGCCAAAGACGCCGTCGAGGTCGAGGGTTACGTGCGCGGCTTCATCCGCCGCCGTCCCGACATCGGGGTCACCCTGCTGCGTTTCGCCAACTTCATCGGACCGTTCATCGACACCCCGCTCACCCGATACTTCCAGCTTCCGTTGCTGCCCACCGCGCTCGGATTCGACCCGCGCCTGCAGTTGCTGCACGAGAGCGACGCGATCGAGGTGCTGCGACTGGCCGCGACCTCGGCGCGACCAGGGACCTTCAACGTCAGCGGTGACGGTGCGCTGCTGCTGAGCCAGGCGATCCGGCGGGCCGGCCGGATCTCGTTGCCCGTGCCCTCGCCCGCAGTCTCCTTCGTCGGGCGCACCGTCCGCCGCAGTGGCCTGGTCGACTTCTCGCCCGAACAGATGCAGTTCCTCAACTTCGGTCGGGTGGTCTGCAACGCCCGGCTCAAGAAGGGCTTCGGCTACATCCCGGCCTACACGACGTCGGAGGCCTTCGACTCCTTCCTCACCGGCCGGCCCGTGGAGCCCGTGGTCTCACCCCGGCTCGTCGCCGCGGGCGAGTCGATGATTTCGCGGTTGCTCAGGCTGCATCCCGAACCGCTGTCCACGGCCCGGGTGGTGCGACATGGCTGAGGCTCAGGTGATCCCGCTGCACGGCGAGGACAACCGCCGGAACAAGGCGAAGGCGAAGTCCAAGCCGATGTCGTCCGCCGGCCGGCCGTCGTCCACCGGCCAGCAATCGTCCGCTGACAAGGCGATGTCGTCCCCGGACCGCGCGACGCCGCCGCCGGTGGAAAGCCTCGCGGACCAGCCGGCCCCCGACCGTCCCGCCAGTGACTGGGAGCGTGCCGCCGCGGCGGGACTGGCGTTCTTGCGGCGACGCCTGACCGGCGACTACGAGGTGGACGAATTCGGCTTCGATCCGGACCTGACCGAGTCAACCGTGCTCCCGGCGGCGCGGCTGCTCTACCGCGACTACTTCCGGACCGAGGTGACCGGTGTCCACCACCTTCCCGACGCGGACGGCGCGTTGATCGTGGCCAACCACGCCGGCGCGCTCTGGGCCCTTGACGGCGTGATGACGGCAACCGCGGTGCATGAGGAGACCCCCAACCACCGGTTCCTGCGCATGCTCGGCGCGGACCTGGTCTTCACCACCCCGGTGCTCGGGCCGCTAGCTCGCAAGACCGGCGCAACCCTGGCGTGCAACCCCGACGCCGAGCGGCTGCTGGCGACCGGCGAGCTGGTGGGTGTCTGGCCCGAAGGATTCAAGGGCATCGGAAAGCCCTTTTCCGAGCGGTACAAACTGCAGCGGTTCGGTCGTGGTGGCTTCGTCTCGGCAGCGTTGCGCACCGGGGCGCCGATCATCCCGACCGCGATCGTGGGCTCGGAGGAGATCCACCCGATGCTGGGCAACGCCAAGACCCTGGCGCGCGTCCTGGGGCTGCCGTACTTCCCGATCACCCCGACGTTTCCGTGGCTGGGCCCGCTGGGCATGATTCCGTTGCCGTCGAAGTGGCACATCGAGTTCGGCGAGCCGATCGAGACGGCCTCCTACGGGCCCGAGTCCGCCGAGGACCCGATGCTGGTCTTCGAGTTGACCGACCGGGTTCGCGAGCAGATCCAGACCACGCTCTACAAGCAGTTGATGCAGCGCCGTTCCATCTGGCGCTGACCGCGGTCCGGGTGGATCAGGCGTGCCGGGCGCGTTCCTGTGCCCGGCCGATCGAGATGCCGGCCGCGACGGCGCCACCGGCGGCCCCCAAAACCAGGGCGGTTGGGATTCCGATGCGGGCGGCCTTGCGTCCGGTCCGGAAGTCCCGGATCTCCCAGCCGCGCCGCTTTGCCTCGTCGCGCAAAGCCGAATCCGGGTTGACCGCCACCGGACGTCCGACCATCGAGAGCATCGGGATGTCGTTGATCGAGTCGGAGTAGGCCGAACAGGCGGACAGGTCCAGGCCTTCCCGCGCGGCGAGTTCACGCACGGCCGCGGCCTTGGCCTCACCGTGCAGCAGGTCACCGATGAGACGACCGGTGTAGACGCCGTCGATGTGCTCGGCTCGGGTACCGACCGCTCCGGTGAAGTTGAGCCGCCGGGCGATGATGAGGGCCAGTTCCTCGGGGGTGGCGGTGACCAGCCACACCCGCTCGCCGGCGTCGAGGTGCAGCTGGGCCAGCGCCCGGGTGCCGGAGTAGATCCGCTCGGCGATCACCTCGTCGTAGATCTCTTCGCCGACGTCGACGATTTCGGCCACCGACTTGCCGGCCACGAACGCGAGCGCGGTCTGCCGGGCCTTGGCAATCCGCTCCGGGCCCTCACCGCCCGCGCGGAACTTCATCTGTTGCCAGACGAACTTGGACAGGTCGCGAGTCGAGAAGTACTTGCGAGCGGCCAGGCCCTTGGCGAAATGAAAGATGGAGGCGCCGATGACGATCGTGTTGTCGACGTCGAAGAACGCTGCGGCCCGCGGGTTGGCAGGCACGACAAGGACCTGTTCGACCTCGACCACCGATGCTCCGGTGGATAGTCTCGGCACCCGGCTCCTCCTCCTGATCGGCAGCGGACCCCACGTGCGGGATCGTCAGCGGTCACGGCTCGATTCGGTCGCCGGGTGAAGCCTAGTGGCTGGGTTGGTCCATCACGTTCAGTGGAGACCGATGCCGGGCAGCGAGGCCGTCGGCAGCAACGGGGCGCTCACGCCTACCCCGCCGGTACCGGCGCTGATACCCACGCCGGGAAGGCTGAGCTGGACGCCGCTTGAACCAACGGAGATCGGCGCGCTGGGCAGCCCCGAACTCGGAACGACGCTGGGCACCGTGCTCGGCAGACCGCCGCCGCCACCGGATCCGCCGCCCGAACTCGAGCCGCCGGAGCCACCGGATGCACCCGATCCGGTACCGCCACCGCCGCCGGAGCCCCCCGAGCCCCCCGAGCCCCCTGAGCCCACAGCCCCGCCCGTCGCGCCGACGCCGGGCGAGCCGGTGCCGCCGGCACCGGGCGAGGTCGCTCCCGGTACTCCCGGCAGGCTGGAGCCGCTGGGCGCGCTGGACGGTGCGCCCGAGCCGGTCAAGGATTTGCACGGCGAACAGGGCAAGGGGCCGAGATCGTCGGCGTTGGCCTGCGACAGGCACGGGCAGCCGAGGTTGGCCTTCAGATCGGCCGCGCGTTGCTGGATGCGCTGCAAGAGGCTGGTCGACTCGGCCAGGCGGGCCCGGACGCCCGCGGCGGAGTTGGCCGAGTTGGCCGAGCCGCTGGACCCGGTGGCGCTGGGCAGCCGACCGGAGATGTCGGACAGCAGTGCTCGCTGGGCGATCAGCCAGGGGCCGAGTTTGGTCAGGGGTGATGCCGACAGCTGGGCGACGGTGGCCTTGCCGAGCAGCTGCATGCCGCTGCGACTGTCCTGGTCGGCCGACCCGAGCGTGTCGATCATCAAGCCCGCGGTTCGGGAACTGATCCCGGTGCCTGCGGCCAGGACTCGGGGCGCCGTGGGCGCGTGGTCCGGCGATGCCGCCGTGAGACCGTCCAGGGACGAGGATTTGCCCAGCAGCTTCGAGACTTCCTGGGCACGGGTGGTCGCCAGGCGCAGGTAGGTGTAACCCTTGTCCACCTGGCCGCCGGCGGTTGCCAACGTCACGTCCTCGCTGGCCCGTTTCACCCCGTACAGCGAGTCACCGGGCAGCGCGGAACCGGACATCCAGACCGCGGCTCCCAGCATCAGGACCAGGACGGCCGCGGCCGCCGCCACCGTGAGGATCGGCCGGTGGATTCCGTGCAGGGCCCGGGCCAGCCGCAGGCGGCCGGGACCGCCGGTCGTGCCGCCGCGACGGGAGGCGGCGACGGCAGTGCGGGCCGCAGTACGGGTTGCAGCGCGCGTCCGGGCGTCAGGGCTCACGCCGGCCTGCTCGGTGTCGGACTCGGTGACCACGCGCGCGGTGATGGCGACCAGCTGGGCCCGCAACTCGGCTTTGAAGGTGGGGTCCGGTTGCGGGGCCACCGGGAGGGTGCGCACGCGCGCGATGATTTCGCTCTCGTAGCCGGAGAAACGAGGACCGGACCCGCCACCGGTGAAGCGGCCGGTCATGACAACCGACCTGGCTGGGTGAAACGGCGGCTGTCTCGCCGTGCCGAAATGGGCAGATGCGACATCGCCGGCGGTCGGTGCCGCGTGGCGAACAACGAACTGCTCATGATGCTTCGAACGCCCACTTCTCGGCAGAGCTGAGATCCGCCCCCGTGGCGGCAGTCCTGCACCCTGACCAACGAGTGGTGGCGAACCCGGTTACGGCGTGAGAGCGCTTTCTTTCGCGTCGTTCGCGTCATCGCATCATCACCGCAACTCCTCGGCGACCAGGGCCGACAGCCGCTTGACCGCCCGGTGCTGCAGGGCCTTGATGGCCCCGTCGTTCTTGTCCATGATCTCGGCGGTCTCGGCCACCGACAGCCCGTTGAGGAACCGGAGAACGATGCACTCCTTCTGCTCGTCGTTGAGACTGTTCACCGCCATGAGCAGGCGTTCATTGGTGAGATGGGCCAAGACTGCGGCCTCCGGGCTGTCAGCTCGGTCGTCACCCTCGATCACCTCGCCCGTGGTCATCTCCAGGCGGAACCGAGCGGACTTGGAGTGGTCGAAGACGATGTTGCGCGCGATGGTCATGAACCAGGCGCCGATATCGCGGCCCTGATAGTTGATGGTCGAGATGCGCCGCAGCGCCCGGAGAAAGGTCTCGGAGGTGAAATCCTCGGCCAGCTGCCGGTCGTTGACCCGGTAGTAGACGAACTTGAACACCGAGTCGACGTAGCGGTCGTAGAGGCGTCCGAAGGCCTCACCGTCGCCGCCCTGCGCGGCCCGGACCAGCTCCCACACCTCGGCGTGCTCAGCCTCGATCGGTTCGCCGGCCGAATCTTCGAAACGATCCGGTGACCGATCACCGGCCGAGTCGTTGGACGCAGGGACAGGGGACGGACGATGCCCGGCGACCGGCAGGTGCAGGCTGGGCTCGATCGCCTCCATCGCGAAGGACGCAGTGCCCGGACCCAGTCCGGCCGGCGATGGGACCAGGCGTGCGAACCGGGCCGCGATCGCCTGCCGTAGCCCCTGCCAGTCGGCATGGGGGAACCGGGTCTCGAGGTGGTCAGCGGGCAGCGTGAAGTACGCGTCCGCTGTCACCGGCCTCGGACGTCGGCCGGGGAGCGTCATGACCCTTCTTCCGAACAGTGGCATGTCGGGTGTCTGTCTCGTTTCGGACGGTACCCGGCGGGCGGCGTGCTGACCATGTGCCCCAACGCGGTGCTCGTCCGGCGATCCGTCGCTAGCATGCTGGCATTACTCGCCAGTAGCTTGTCAAGCCTTCGCCTCCTGCGGAAGGGTTGACGATCAACCCCGCCAGCGTTGCCAGCAGGGGTTGCCAGCAGGAGGTTCCGTGTCCGCAGCTACGTCCGTCCCCCCGACGGAGCCGTCCACGCTGTCCGCGCTAGTCCACCGGGCCGCCGCGCAGCGCCCGGGCGCGACCGCCGTCATCGACGGGCCGCAGCGCCTGACCTGGGCCCAACTCGCCCGAGCGGTCGACGAGGCTGCCGCCGCGCTGGCCGGATTCGGCTACGCGCGGGGAGACCGGATCGCGTTGCAGGCTCCCACGTCGGCCGACTTCGTCACCGTCTACCTGGGAGCGCTGCGGGCCGGCCTGGTGCTTGTCCCGGTCAACCCCGCCTACACCGTGGCGGAGCTGCGGCACATCCTGGCGGACTCCGGCGCTCGCATGTTGATCACCGATTCCGTCGCGGCGATCGAGAGCGCGTCCGAACTGACGGGTGAACTGCCCGCGCTCACCGACGTTGTCGTGGTCGCCCCCGACGCCCCGGAGGGCACCCGCACCCTGGCTGGCCTGCTGGCCTCGGGCCGCGGCGCGCCTCCGGTCTCCCGTGATCTGAGTGGCGACGAGCTCGCCGTCCTGCTCTACACCTCCGGAACCTCGGGCCGGCCGAAGGGAGCGATGCTGTCGGTGGCCGCCCTGCTGGCCAACCTCCGACAGTTCGGGCGCCTGGAGCCCGCGCCGGTGTCGGCCGAGGACCGCCTGTTCCTGCCGCTCCCGCTGTTTCACGTCTTCGGGCTCAACGCCGGCCTGGGTCTGGCCCTGTACTACGGCGCGACCGTCGTGCTGGCCGCCCGCTTCGACGCCGCCTGGATGCTGGACACGATCGCCGCCGAGCAGGTGAGCGTGGTCATCGGGGCCCCGCTGGAGTTCGCGGTCTGGGCGGCCCAGCCGAGTTTCACCGAGTCCTTCTCCTCCGTGCGCTACGCACTGTCCGGATCGGCGCCGTTGCTACCCGAACTGGTCAGCCGGTACGCCGAGGTCGGGGTCGGTCTGTTCGAGGGGTACGGGCTGACCGAGGCCTCGCCCGTGATCTCGGTCAACCTGGTCCCCTCCGCGCAGGACCCGAGGGGCTGGCTCGAGCCCAAGGCCGGCTCGATCGGTCGCCCGCTGCCCGGGGTCGAGGTGCGTCTGACCGATGCCGATGGCGAACCGGTCGAGCCGGGCGACCTCGGAACCGTGGAGGTCCGCGGGGCGAACCTGTTCAGCGGGTACTGGCCCGACGGCAGGGACGGGCCGGACGCCGACGGGTGGTTCGCCACCGGTGATCTGGCGGTGGCCGACGACGACGGTGATCTGTACCTGGTGGGGCGGCGCAACGACCTCATCCTGGTCAACGGCTTCAACGTCTATCCCGCGGAGGTCGAGGCGGTGCTGCAGAGGTCGCCCGGCGTGCGCGAGGTGGCCGTGCTCGGGCTGGCCGGCGCCGACGGCACGGAGGAGGTGGTGGCCTACGTCGTCATCGAACCGGGGACCCAGCTGGATCCGGAGGAGCTGCTCGAGCAGGCGGCGGGATCGCTGGCCCGGTTCAAGCTGCCCCGACGGGTGATCGAGGTGGATGCGTTGCCGCACACCGCGACGGGCAAGGTCATGAAGTGGCGGCTGCGCTCGGCGTCCGGTGGCGCCGGCAAGCCGGAGGTGCCGGGCCGGTGACGGCGACCGATCATCGGGTAACGCTCGTCACCCGGCAGGGCTGCCATCTGTGTGCCGACGCCGAGGCCCAGCTCCGGCTGCTGTCGACCGAGTTGGGTTTCGAGCTCGACCTGGTCGACGTCGATTCCGAGCGAGAGCTGGCCAACCGCTTTTCCGACCGCGTTCCGGTCATCCTGATCGACGGGACGGAGCACGGATACTGGCGTCTGGAGGAGGCGCGTTTCCGTCGCGCGCTGCAGAGCTGACCCGCCATCCGATGGCTTGCGGACCCACATAGCACACGCCCGATCGATTTTGTGAATGCCTTCACAAGGGCGTACGGTTTCTCGCTGTCACACCCCATTACCACACCGCTGTTCAAGCTGTGCGATGGGCCATACAGACGGCTCCCCGCGCGCTGAGATTTCGGTGGTTTAGAGGAGCTCATGACCGCGCACCGGGATCGGCTGGACGCGGTCAGCGTCTCGTCCGAGAACGCTGCCGCTGAGTCCGTGACGAACACAGTTCACGCTGAACGGACGATTCCGGAAGCCACTGTGGCTCGCCTCGCGCTGTATCTGCGCGCCCTGACCGGGCTGGCCGAGCACGGCACGGCCACGGTGTCCTCGGAGTCGCTGGCCACCGCGGCCGGGGTGAATTCGGCCAAGCTGCGCAAGGACCTGTCCTACCTCGGTTCCTACGGGGTCCGCGGCGTGGGCTACGACGTGGCCCTGCTGACCGAGCAGATGCGCTCGACCCTGGGACTGAACGAGAACCGCGCCGTGGCCCTGATCGGGCTCGGCCACCTCGGCAAGGCACTGGCCGGCTACACCGGCTTCGCCACCCGCGGATTCCGGATCTCGGCCCTCATCGACACCGACCCGGAGCTGGTCGGCACCACGCTGCGCGAGATCGCCGTCCAGCACGTCGATCTGCTCGAGCAGATAGTTCGTTCGGAGAACATCGCGATTGCCGTCATCGCCGTCCCGTCGTCGGTGGCGCAGGAGGTGTGCGATCGCCTGGTCGCCGCCGGCGTGACGTCGATCCTGAACTTCGCTCCGACCGTCCTGGCGGTTCCCGATCACGTCGACGTCCGCAAGGTCGATCTCGCCGCGGAGCTGCAGATCCTGAGCTTCCACGACAACCGCAAGTCCGCACGCTCGGACGCCCAGGCCGGGCCGCTGTCCGCGGCGCTCGGAACGCGGCCCGGTGGCGGTACCGGCCTCGCGTCGAGCACGATGGGTGCAACCGGCTTGGGCAGCAAGGCCATGAGCGATACGGCGATCGGAAGTACCGCATGAGCCTGCTCGTCGTGGGGCTGTCACACCACTCAGCTCCCGTCCCGGTCCTCGAGCGCGCCTCGATCTCGGCCGAGTCCATGTCCAAGGTGCTCGACGAACTCCATCGCAGCGAGTCGGTCTCGGAAGTGATGGCGCTGTCCACCTGCAACCGGATCGAGGTCTACGCCGACGTCGCGCGCTTCCACCCGGCCGTCGTCGACATCTCCACGGTGCTGGCGCGGTTGGCCGGCATGGGTGTGAACGACCTCGGTGAACACCTCTACGTCCACTTCGCCGAGGCGGCCGTCGACCACCTGCTCCAGGTGGCCTCCGGCCTGGACTCGATGGTCGTGGGCGAGTCGCAGATCCTGGGCCAGTTGCGGTCGGCCTACGCGGTCGGCACTGAGGCCCACACCGTGGGCCGGGTGCTTCACGAAGCCAGCCAGACCGCGCTGCGGGTCGGCAAGCGCGTGCACAGCGAGACCGGTATCGACCGGGCGGGCGCGTCGGTCGTCTCGGTCGCCCTCGAGCACGCGGTCTCCTTGTTGTCCGGTACAGCGACGTCGACCGGTGCAGCGGCCAGCGGGGTGGGGCACGCCCCGGACTCCGCCGACGCCGCGACGGTGCTGGCCGGCAAGCGAATCGTCATCTTCGGTGCCGGATCGATGGGTGCGCTGACCGGGGCAACCCTGCAGCGACTCGTCGGCGGTCAGCCGCTGGACGTCGTGGTGATCAACCGCAGCGCTGAGCGGGGTGAGCGGCTGGCCGGCATCCTCGGCGGCCGCGCCGTCGGCATCGACCGGCTCGCCGAGGAGATCGCGCAGGCCGACCTGCTGATCTCCTCAACCGGTGCGACCGGCCTGGTCGTCGAGACCTCGGACGTCGGCCCGCGCCATGGCCGCCAGCTGGTCGTGCTCGACCTTGCCCTGCCGCGCGACGTCGACCCCTCGACCTCATTGATGCCCGATGTCCAGTACATCGACCTGGAGGTGCTGCGGTCCTCCGGCGCCATGGTCAGCGACGCGGAGATCGCCGCGGCCACCGACATCGTCGCCGCGGAACTGCGCTCGTACCTGGAGAACCAGCAGGCGCTGGCGGTCGCTCCGACCGTGACGGCGCTGCGGTCCCGGGCGGCCCAGGTCGTCGACGCCGAGCTGCTGCGCCTGGACAACCGGCTGCCCGGCTTGGACGCCGACATCCGCGACGAGGTGGCCTCGGCGGTCCGTCGTGCGGTCGACAAGGTTCTGCACGCCCCGACCGTCCGGGTCAAGGAGCTGGCCGCCACGCCGGAAGGCAACGCCTACGCCGCGGCGCTGCGGGAACTGTTCGACCTCGACCCGGCCGGACCCGGCGCGGTGACCGCGGTACGCAAGTCGCCGAGCGGGGGTGATCCCCATGACGGCAACTAGGACCATCCGGGTCGGTACCCGAGCGAGCCTGCTCGCCCGGACCCAGACCGACACGGTGGTGAACGCGCTGGCGGCCGCCACTCCCGGCCTGGCCGTGGACACCGTGCTGGTCTCCACCCAGGGCGACCGTTCCGGCGCGCCGCTGGAACAGATCGGCGGGACGGGCGTGTTCGTGTCCGCCCTGCGGGACGCGCTGCTTGCCGGCGACATCGACGTGGCCGTCCATTCCTACAAAGACCTGCCGACCGCGCCGGTGGCCGGCATCGCGCTTGCGGCGGTCCCGCTGCGCCAGGATCCGCGCGACGCCCTCGTCGCCCGCGACGAGCTCACCCTGCTCGAACTTCCGGTCGGCGCCACGGTCGGCACCGGTTCCCCGCGACGCGCGGCTCAGCTGCGGGCCATGGATCTGGGACTGGACATCGTTTCGATCCGTGGCAACGTGGACACCCGGCTCGGCCGGGTTCTCGGATCGACGGGCGTCGCGCCCGACCTCGACGCGGTGGTACTGGCGGTCGCCGGGCTGCAGCGGCTGTCCCGCGCGCACCTGGTCACCGAGCTGATCGACCCGATGCAGATGCTGCCGGCCGCGGCCCAGGGCGCGCTCGCGATCGAGTGCCGGGCCGACGACGCCGACCTGCTGGCCACCCTGGCCGGCCTGGATGACCACGCAACCCGCTCGGCCGTGACCGCCGAACGTTCGTTGCTCGCGGCCCTGGAGGCCGGCTGTACCGCCCCGGTGGGGGCACTGGCCGATGTTGTGGAGACCGATGGCAGCGACGATCTCGCCTCCAGCGGCTCCGGCTGGGATATCTACCTGCGTGGTTCGGTGACCGCAATCGACGGCAGTGACGCCGTTCGATTGTCGATCTCCGGCCCGCTCGACACTGCCGAGGAGTTGGGTCGACGGCTTGCCGCCGACCTCATCGATCTCGGCGCGACCACGATGATGGGGAGCTCGAAATGACCCGAGCGCGCAAGTCCGTAGGCCGACTCAGTTTTGTCGGCACCGGCACCGGCGATGCTGGACTGCTCACTGTTCGTGCTGCCGAGGTGCTGACCAGCGCCGAGGTGGCCTACGTCGATGCGGCGGTGTCCAGCGCGGTGCGGGCATTGATCGCCGGCGAGATCCGCGACGCGGATCCGAACCCGGGGGAGTCGATCAAGGCCGCACTGACCGAGGCCCGCAACGGGACCGTGGTCGCGCGCGTCGTCACCGGGGACCCCTTGGAGTCCGAAGCGGTGGCGCGCGACGTCCTGGTCGTGGCCAAGTCCGTGGTTCCCTACGAGGTCGTCCCGGCCCTGTCCGAGGCCATCGCGACCGCGACCTATGCCGGGGTCGCGCTGGGACCGGTGCACACGGAGGTCGACCTGCGTTCGGGTTCGGCCGTGGACTTCGAGTCCATCGCCGCCGCCCCGGGCACGTTGCTGTTCACCCTCGACGCCGCCGAGGTGGGCCGGACCGCCGAGCAGCTGGTCTCCTCCGGCCTCAAGCCCGACACCGCCCTGACGGTGACGACCGCCGGCACCACCACGGTGCAGGTCACTGTGGGCGGCACGCTCGGTGACGCCGAGCTGGCCGTGGCCGGCATGACCGGTCCCGTCGTCCTGACCGTCGGCAAGGCCTCGGCCGCGCGCGACAAGCTCGCCTGGTGGGAGTCACGGGCACTGTTCGGCTGGAAGATCCTGGTCCCGCGGACCAAGGAGCAGGCCGGGGCGATGAGTGAGCGGCTGCGCGAGTACGGCGCCGTGCCGGTGGAGGTTCCGACGATCGCCGTCGAGCCGCCGCGGACGCCGACCCAGATGGAGCGGGCCATCAAGGGCCTGGTGACCGGCCGCTACGAGTGGATCGTGTTCACCTCCACCAACGCGGTGCGGGCGGTCCGGGAGAAGTTCGAGGAATTCGGCTTGGACGCTCGTGCGTTCGCCGGGGTCAAGATCGCCTGTGTCGGTGAGCAGACCGCCGAGGCGGTGCGGGCCTTCGGGATCCGTCCGGAGCTTCTGCCGTCCGGGGAGCAGTCCTCCGAAGGCCTGCTGGCCGACTTCCCGCCCTACGACGATGTCCTCGATCCGATCGACCGGGTGCTGCTGCCGCGCGCCGACATCGCCACCGAGACCCTCGCCGAGGGTCTGCGTCAGCGAGGCTGGGAGATCGACGACGTGACGGCGTACCGGACGGTTCGCGCTGCCCCGCCGGCCGCCGAGATCCGCGACGCCATCAAGTCCGGTGGTTTCCAGGCGGTGTGTTTCACCTCGTCCTCGACCGTCCGCAACCTGGTCGGCATTGCGGGCAAGCCGCACAACCGCACCGTGGTCGCCTGCATCGGACCGCAGACCGCGGCGACGGCCAAGGAGTTCGGATTGCGGGTGGACGTGCAGCCCGAGACGGCCAACGTTGCCGCCCTCATCGACGCGCTTGCGGAGTTCGCCCTCAAGCGGGCCGAGGAGGAGCGGGAGAAGGCCGCCGCCGCCCCGGCCCGCCGGGGAAGGGCCTCGCGAGCGCGGGCGGTCCGCTAGGTCGCCGACCGTTGCCCCGATCGTGCGTGAGTACGGTTGACTGGTGAATTCGCTTCCTGACCTGCCGGCCTTTCCGACCAGTCGGGCGCGGCGGCTGCGCCGGACGCCGGCGCTGCGCCGCCTGGCCTCGGAAGTGTCGCTGCGTCCCTCGGATCTGATCCTTCCGATGTTCGTCGCCGAGGGATTGGCCGATCCGCGCCAGATCGGCTCGATGCCCGGAGTCCTTCAGCACACGCAGGATTCGCTGGTCAAGGCGGCCGTGGAGGCCGTCCAGGCCGGGGTGGGCGGCCTGATGCTCTTCGGTATCCCCGCGCACAAGGACGCGGTGGGTTCCGGGGCCGACGACCCGGACGGCGTGCTCAATGCGGCGTTGGCGCGACTGAAGTTCGAGCTCGGTGACGCGACGGTGCTGATGGCCGACCTGTGCCTGGACGAGTTCACCGATCACGGCCATTGCGGGGTGTTGGCCGTCGACGGGTCCGTCGACAATGACGCGACGCTGATCCGGTACGCCTCCATGGCGCTGGCCCAGGCCGAAGCGGGCGCTGATCTGCTCGGTACGAGCGGGATGATGGACGGCCAGGTCGGCGTGGTCCGCCGAGCGCTCGATGAGGTTTCGCGCGCCGAGGTAGGCATTCTCGCCTACGCACCCAAGTACGCCTCCGCCTTCTACGGCCCGTTCCGGGAGGCCGTCGATTCCTCCCTTGTCGGCGATCGGCTGACCTACCAGCAGGATCCCGCCCGGGGGGTTACCGAGGCCCTGGCCGAGGTCGCGCTGGACGTGTCCGAGGGCGCCGACATCCTCATGGTCAAACCGGCGTTGCCGTATCTGGACATTCTCGCTGCCGTCGCGGCGGCTTGCCCGGTGCCGGTGGCGGCGTACCAGGTATCCGGCGAGTACGCGATGCTCGAAGCGGCCGCCGAGCGTGGCTGGATCGACCGGGACCGCGCCATCGCCGAGACGTTGTTGTCGGTTCGGCGGGCCGGGGCATCGATGATCCTGACCTACTGGGCGGTCGAGGCAGCCCAGCGACTGCGGTGAGCGTTCCCGCTGCCGGCAGATGAATCTCCCGCGAACCAGCTACCTGCGAGTTGCCGGCCTGGCTGCGCTGGTGCTGCTCGGCTGGCTCTGGGACGCACTGCTCGGCGGCGGACGCGCGCACGCGTTGGGCTGGCTGCTGGCGCTGGCCGTGGTGGTCGGAGTGAGCGCGTCGGTCGTGCGCGCGGCTCGCAAGTCCTCGGTCGCGGCGGGGGAATCGGCGCGCGGGCCGGTCGGTCGGGATAATCCCATCGGCCCAGTCGGCCCAGTCGGCCCAGTCGGCCCAGTCGCTTCAGTCGGCCCAGTCGGGCCGCTCGTCCGGGTGGCGCGGTCGGCGGACCTGCCGGCGTTGCCGCACCTTCAGGCCAACGCCGATCTGCTGTTCTCGGTCGGCGGATACGGCTCGCCGCCGCCACCGTCCACGGTGTCTGACTACGAGTCCGCTCTGCTGGTGCTCGTCGCCGGTGACCCCGCGGTGGGCTGCCTCCGGCTGGAGACGCTGGGCGGCCAGGCGCAGGTGGCGGGCTTGTTCGTGGCCCTGACCTCGATGCGTCGCGGAGTTGGCTCGGCCTTGCTCGCCGAGGCGGCCGAGTGGGCGCGGGCGGCCGGTCACCAGTGCCTGACGGTGACCGCCCTGGCCGACGTCCCGTGGCAGGCGCCGTTCTTCGCCCGATGTGGGTTCGTGCCGGCACCCGAGTCCACCGACGGTTCGCGCCTGCCGATGCGCCGGGAGTTGTAGATCACCCGACGTCCTCGGCGAATGGGACAAGCCGGTTAAATTGCTTGTCTATCGCTCCAGTATGAAACTGACGGGTCGGTGGCGACCGTATGATTCTCAGGTCCTGACTGCCCGAATGTCTCCAGGAGCCTTCCCGCCATGCGACTACGCCCGCTCGCCGCCGCCTCGATCGCCGTCCTGGGCCTCGGAACCCTCGCCGCCTGCGCGCCCACCGACAAGACCACCGACAATCCGACGGTGTCCTCAGCCGCCGGCTCCGGTACGTCGGCGGCCAGTAGTGCGACCCCCACCTGCGACAAGGCAAGCCTGGCTCTGCGGACGGCGGGTACGTTCACCGTGGCCACCGACAACCCGGCCTACGAGCCGTGGTTCTCGGGCAACAAGCCCAGCAACGGCAAGGGTTTCGAGTCCGCCGTCGCCTACGCCGTGGCCAACAAGCTCGGTTTCTCCAACGATCAGGTCAAGTGGGTGACCGCGAGCTTCAACAGCGTCATCGCCCCGACCCCGAAGAAGTTCGACGTCGACATCAACGAGGTGTCGATCAGTGCCAAGCGCAAGCAGGCGGTGGACTTCTCGACCGGCTACTACGACGTCGCCCAGGCCGTGGTCACCTACAAGGGCAGCAAGATCGCCGCGGCGAAGTCGCTGGCCGCGCTGGCCTCGGCCAAGCTCGGAGCGCAGGTCGGCACCACCAGCTACGACACGATCACCAACACGATCAAGCCCTCGTCCAGGCCGGCGGTCTTCGACACCAACGACCTGGCCGTCCAGGCCTTGAAGAATCACTCGATCGACGGCCTGGTCGTCGACCTGCCTACCGGCTTCTACATCACCGCCGCCGAGTTGGACTCCGGTGTCATCGTCGGCCAGATCCCTGCCTCAGGGACACCGGAGCAGTTCGGCTTCGTGCTCGAGAAGGGCTCGAAGCTCACTGACTGCGTGTCGCAAGCAGTGGACGCGCTGCGGGCCGACGGCACGCTCGACAAGCTCAAGGAGCAGTGGCTGGCCACGGCCGGCAACGCACCCGACCTGTCGTGACGGAGCCGAAGGAGTCCTTGCACGACGGCGGATCCCGATTGTGGACGCCGTCCGCGCGCCAGCAGCAGCGAATCGCCTACCGCCGCGCGCGGGCCGTCCGGTCGGGCCTGATCGCGGCCGCCAGCACGCTGCTGGTCTTCGGCGCGATCGTGGTCGCGCTGCTCTCCTCACCGGGATGGCCGCGAACCCGGCAGACCTTCTTCAACTGGCATTACGCCACCGAGGCATTCCCGCACGTGCTGCAGGGCTTGTGGCTCAACATCCGCGTCATGGTGATCTGCGCCGTGCTGGTGTTGATCATCGGGCTGGGGCTGGCCGTTCTGCGCACGCTGCGCGGGCCGATCTTCCTGCCGCTGCGGATCTTCGCGGCCGCCTACACGGATCTGTTCCGTGGCCTTCCCCTGCTGCTGGTGCTGTTTCTCGTCGGCTTCGGGATACCGGCGCTTCGACTGGCCGGGATCTCCTACCAGCAGACCGTGGTCTACGGCGGGGTCGCGCTGACCTTGACCTATTCCGCCTACGTGGCCGAGGTTTTTCGTGCAGGCATCGAATCAGTGCATCCCTCGCAGCGGGCAGCGGCGCGCTCCCTCGGATTGTCCGCCGCGCAGACCATGCGCTTCGTCGTTCTGCCGCAGGCCATTCGGCGGGTGATCCCGCCCCTGCTCAACGACTTCGTGTCGCTGCAGAAGGACTCCGGCCTCATCGCGGTGCTAGGTGATCCGATCGATGCGATCCGGGCGGCCCAGATCGAGACGGCGAACACCTTCAACTACACCTCCTATGTGGTGGCCGGTTTCCTCTTCCTCATGTTGACCATTCCACTGACGAGGTTCACCGATTGGATCGCCAAGCGTCAGGGCTGGTACGGCACGGGAGGGTCCCCGACGATATGAGTGCGGTTCGAGTCGAGTGCCAGGGGAGGACCAGATGAGCCTGCTGTCCATCCAGGGCGTCCGCAAGTCCTTCGGAGATCATGTCGTGCTGGACGATTTCTCCCTCGAGGTGGAGCGGGGGGAATGCGTCGTGCTGATCGGGGCTTCCGGCTCCGGGAAGTCGACCCTCCTGCGCTGCGTCAACCTGCTGGAGACCGTCGATGACGGAGTGGTCGAACTCGCCGGCGAGGACATCACCGACCCGCAGGTGGACGCCGACGCGATCCGGTCCCGCATCGGCATCGTCTTCCAGGCGTTCAACCTGTTCCCGCACCTGTCCGTGCTGGACAACATCACGTTGGCGCCGCGCAAAGTGCACAAGATCGCGCCGGCGGCGGCCCGTGAAACCGCCCTGGCGATGCTGGGCCGGGTCGGTCTGGCCGAGAAGGCGAACGCGAAACCGGACGAGCTTTCCGGTGGCCAGCAACAGCGGGTGGCCATCGCGCGCGCCCTGGTCAACGCGCCGGAGCTGATGTTGCTCGACGAGGTCACCTCGGCCCTGGACCCCGAACTCGTCGGAGAAGTCCTCGCGCTGCTGGCCGACCTGAAGGGCGAGGGCATGACCATGGTCCTGTCGACCCACGAGATGAGCTTTGCCCGCCAGGTCGCGGACAAGGTCTGCTTCCTGCACGACGGCCGATTGCTGGAGGTCGGCCCTCCGGAGCAGGTGCTGGCCAATCCGCAGCACGAGCGAACGAAGCAGTTCCTCTCGCGCATCACGGCGTGACCACGCGGCAGCGTGCCCGCCGCATCGTGCCCGCCGCATCGAGCCTGCCGCATCGAGCCTGCTGGATCAGCCCGGCGGAGCCCCGCACACGTCGACCTGATCGGGCTGGGAGACTGGGCAGGTGAGTGACGCCCCCAGATCTGCCGAACTGTTCGCCCGAGCCCAGCGCGTGATTCCCGGCGGGGTGAATTCCCCCGTCCGAGCCTTCCGTGCGGTCGGTGGTACGCCCCGGTTCATGGTCAGCGGGCAGGGGCCGTACCTGACCGATGCCGACGGTCACACCTACGTCGATCTGGTCGCGTCCTGGGGCCCGATGATCCACGGCCACGCGCACCCGCAGATTGTGGCGGCGGTCCAGCAGGCGGCCACGTCCGGGCTGAGTTTCGGAACGCCGACAATCGGTGAGATCGAACTGGCCGAGGAACTGATCGGCAAGCTCGCGACCGCCGCGCAGGCGCACGGCACCACCAGCCCGCTGGAGGAGGTGCGGCTGGTCAACTCCGGGACGGAGGCGACCATGTCCGCGGTCCGGCTGGCCAAGGGGGTGACCGGCCGTCGCAAGATCGTCAAGTTCGCCGGCTGCTACCACGGCCACGTCGACGCCCTGCTGGCCAGCGCGGGCTCCGGGGTGATCACCTTCGCGACGCCGGACACCCCCGGGGTCACCAGTGCGCAGGCGGCCGAGACGATCGTGGTGCCCTACAACGACCTTGCCGCGGTCGAGGCCGCCTTTGCCGCCGACGGCCCGGACATCGCCGCGGTGATCACCGAAGCCGCGGCCGGCAACATGGGGGCGATCGCGCCGAAGCCCGGCTTCAACGCGGGCCTGCGCGAGATCACCGAGCGGCACGGCGCGTTGCTGATCATGGACGAGGTCATGACCGGCTTCCGCGTCTCGGCCGCCGGCTGGTACGGGCTCGATCCGGTCGCTGCCGACCTGTTCACCTTCGGAAAGGTGATGTCCGGTGGTCTACCCGCCGCGGCCTTCGGTGGCCGCCGCGAGATCATGGCCAGCCTGAGTCCGGCCGGCCCCGTCTACCAGGCCGGCACTTTGAGCGGGAATCCCGTGGCGGTGGCGGCGGGACTGGCAAGCCTGCGACTGGCGACGCCGGAGGTGTACGTGACGTTGGACGCGACCGCCCGCAGGATCGGCGCCCTGGCCACCCAGGCGCTGGCCGAGGCCGGGGTGGCGCACCGCGTCCAGTACGCCGGAAACCTCTTCTCGGTCTTCTTCACCGACCAGGACGTCACGGATTTCGCCGGTGCCCAGGCGGCCGAGACCTTCCGCTACGGCCCGTTCTTCCACGCGATGCTGAACGCGGGCGTATACCTGCCACCCAGCGCGTTCGAGGCCTGGTTCGTCGGCGCAGCGCACGACGATCGGGCGCTGGAGATCATCGCGGCGGCCCTGCCCGCGGCGGCGCGTGCCGCCGCGGCGGCGGCACGACCGGGCGCAGCCTGATGGTGACCACCGTGCATCTGCTGCGCCACGGCGAGGTGTTCAATCCCGACAAGGTCCTTTACGGGCGCCTTCCCGGCTACCGGTTGTCGCAGTCAGGCCAGGAGATGGCCGTCAAGGCCGCGGCTCACCTCGCCGGACGGGATGTCGTTCACGTCGTGTCGTCGCCACTACAGCGCGCCCAGGAAACCGCGGGGCCGATGGCCGCCCAGTTCGGGCTGGACGTCGCCACGGACGACCGCCTGATCGAGGCCGGTAACGCCTTCGAGGGCAGGCGGGTCACCGGCGAGGGAGGCGTACTGAAGAAGCCGTCCAGTTGGTGGCTCTATCGCAACCCGTTGCGTCCATCCTGGGGTGAGCCCTACGAGCAGGTGGCCAAGCGGATGCTGGCGGCGGCCCTCAAAGCGCGCGACGTCGCCGAGGGTCACGAGGCTGTCTGCGTATCGCACCAGCTGCCGATCGTGTGTCTGCGGCGGTTCGTCGAGGGTCAGCACCTCTGGCACGATCCGCGCAAGCGGCGCTGCTCGCTGGCCTCGATCACGTCGCTGGTCTTCGACGGCGAGGACGTCGTTCGGGTCGATTACGCCGAGCCCGCCGGGCACTCGGAGAATGACATCAGTCGCCAGCAGGCCGGTTCGTAGCGCGCCTGCTCATGCAGCGCACAGAGAGCGCCAATTTGCGGGGGTGGGTGCAGGTGTGGGCTGCAACACGCTGCACACTGGAGGGGATGAAAACCCGGCCGATTTCGTCTCGCTTGCGCCGCGTACTGGCTCTCGCCGTCGCGCTGCTGCTGGGCTGCGCCGCGCTGGCGGCCTGCTCGGGCGGTAAGAACGCGGTCAACCAGAACTCCTCGGACGGCTTCAACTTCGTACAGGGCACCAAGAAGGGCGTGGTCATCCCCGTTGCGCGCCGCAAGCTGGCCGGCGACGTCAACGGCGCCCTGGTGGGCTCATCGGCGAAGTATCGACTGAGCGAGGATATGGGCAAGATCGTCGTGCTCAACTTCTTCGCGGCGTGGTGCATACCGTGCCAGGTCGAAAGCCCCCAGTTCGACCTCATGTACCGGCAGCTCAAGACCAAGGGCGTTCAGTTCGTCGGTCTTGACGTCAAGGACCAACTCAGCGGGGTCCGCTCGTTCATCGCCGACAAGGGCTTGACCTACCCGATCGTGTTCGATCCGTCGGCGAAGACCGCACTGCAGCTGGGTAATGTCCCGCTCGTCGCCTTGCCCGCGACCGCCGTCGTCGACAAGCACGGCCGGGTCGCCGCTGTGTACACCGGCGGCGCCTTGCTGCCCAAGGATCTCACCCCGGTGCTCGACGCCCTCACCGCCGAATCGTGACATGAGCGTCCTGGCCAGCGGATTCTCCAACACCGTCAGCGACGGTTCGCTGCTGCCCGCGGCCGGGGTGGCGCTGCTGGTCGGCGTCGTCGGGTTCTTGTCGCCGTGCGTGTTGCCGCTGGTGCCCGGCTACCTTTCCTACGTCGCCGGCCTCGCCGGTAGCCAGCAGGACGGCATGGCCTTGAAGGTCCGGCAGCGACGCATGCTGGCCGGAGCGGCACTGTTCGTGCTCGGGTTCACGTCGGTGTTCGTGGCCGCCGGCGCATTGTTCGGCACTCTCAGCTCACAGATGGCCGTGCACCACGTCGCGCTGGAACAGGTATTCGGGGTCATCACGATCGCGATGGGCATCGCCTTCCTGGGCAAGATCCCGTTGTTGCAGCGGGAGTTCAAGATTCATCGGCTTCCAAGATCAGGGTTGCTCGGCGCACCCCTGCTCGGCATCACCTTCGGGCTCGCCTGGACGCCCTGCCTCACCCCGACCCTGTCGGCCGTGCTGGGAATGGCGACGAGTGCGGGAACCGCCGGCCGGGGCACCGTGCTGTCGATCGCCTACTGCATCGGCCTGGGCGTGCCGTTCCTGCTGGTAGCCCTCGGCCTGGGCTGGGTCACCGGCGCGCTGGCGGTCGTGCGCCGGCACGGACAGGTGGTCGGCCAGTTGGGCGGCGCAGTCCTGATCGTGATGGGAGTCCTGCTGCTGACCGGCACCTGGGACCAGTGGATGAACTGGCTGCGGTCCGAATTCAGCAACGCCGGCGTCGGGGCGGGCTTGTGAGCCTCACCGGCGGCGTCCCCGCCCGCCTCGTCCGCCAGTGGTGGCGTCGCCTCATCTCGATGCGGACCGCCATCGTCCTGCTGTTTCTGCTCGCGCTGGCCGCGGTGCCGGGTTCGCTCCTGCCGCAACGGCCGCTGAACGAGCCCAAAGTGCAGGCCTACCTCGCGTCGCACGGATCGTGGGGCAAGGTCCTGGACCGGCTCGGTGCCTTCGACGTGTTCGGGTCGTTCTGGTTCGCCGCGGTGTACCTGCTGCTGTTCGTTTCCCTGATCGGCTGCCTGATCCCTCGGATTCAGGTCTACTCCCGCGCACTGCGCGCCAAGCCGCTCAAGGCACCGAAGAACCTCACGCGGCTGGCCGAGCACGACGAGTTGCGCACGGCACAGTCGGCCGAACAAGTGGCGGCGTCGGTGACCGGCCTGCTCCGCCCCCGGTGGCGGACCGTCCGGCGCGAAGAAGGTGACACGCTCACGATCTCGGCCGAGAAGGGTTACCTGCGCGAAGCCGGAAACCTGCTGTTCCACGTGGCCCTGCTCAGCAGCCTGGTCTTCATCGCCGCCGGAAAGCTCTACGGCTACCAGGGATCGATAGTCACCACCGAGGGCAACGGATTCTGCAACACGGTGATTTCCTACGATTCGTTCAAAGCTGGTCGCTGGGTCGACCAGGGCGCGATCACCCCGTTCTGCGTGGACAAGTTGAATTCCTTCACCGCCAGCTATCGCGATGACGGAACTCCGTCTTCGTTCCGCGCCGATGTCACCTACTCCGACGGCGTGAACGGTGCGGCCAAGCACGACGTCATCACCGTCAATCACCCGCTGCGCCTGCAGGGCGACCGGGTGTACCTGATCAACCACGGCTTCGCGCCGACGGTGACGGTGAAGCGTCCCGGCAAGGCCGCCGTCACCGACACCGCCCCGTTCCTGCCGCAGGACACCTTCTTCACCAGCGAGGGTGTCTTCAAGTTCGTCGGGACGGGTAAGGACGGCAAGGCCGCCGACCTCGGGCTGAAGGCGATCTTCGCGCCCACGCCCGTGGACGACGGCAACGGCGTGATCAGCTCGTCCTCGCCCCAGGTGGACAAGCCGATCCTGGCGTTACTCGCGTACCAGGGCGACTCCCAGGCCGGCAACGGCATTCCCCAGTCCGTCTACGCCCTCGACGTCTCCAAGATGACCAAGATCGCGGGCAAGAACATGGCGGTCGGCGACAGCCTGACGTTGCCCGACGGAACGGTCATCACCTTCGACGGGTACAAGCAGTGGGCCGCCATGCAGGTCTCCCACGACCCGGCGCAGGGCTTCCTGCTGGTGGCGGTGGTACTGATGGTGCTCGGCCTGCTCGGCTCCCTGGTGGTCCGGCGCCGTCGCGTCTGGTTGCGGATCATTCCGATGGCCGACCCGTCGACCGGACTCATGACCGATGCTGAGTCGGCGCCGGCGGACGCGCCTCGTACGCTGATCCAGGTGGGTGGTCTCGCCCGCAGCGACTCGGGCAACTTCACCACCGAGTTCGAAGCGTTGCTGGCGAGGCTTCGCCAGGTACTGTCCGCCGTTCCGGCCCCGGGGTCATCCGACTCCGCCGTGGTCGGTGCCGGCGCCGGAAAGGACTGATTCGATGGCGATCAACACCGGGCTCGCGCAGCTCTCGGAGTTCTTGTGGACGGGCGCGACGGGCACGTACATGTTGGCGGCCGTCGCCTACACGGGCGAGTACGCCTTCGGCCGCACCGGCCGCATCGCCAAGACCTCGGTCACCGCCGTCACCCGCGAACCTGCCCTGGTGGGCGCCGGTGTCGGCGCCGCGTCCGGCTCCGCATCCGCGGTCGGCGCCACCTCAGCACGCGACATCGACGCGTCGTCGCCGCCGGTCGAGCCCGCGCCCCAGCGCGACGCCGGACGTACCTGGGGGCGGGCGGCGATCGCGTTCACCATCCTCGGCCTGTCGTTGCACATCGCGTGCGTGCTGATCCGCGGGATCGCGGTGGACCGGGTGCCGTGGGGCAACATGTACGAGTTCACCCTCGTCGTCGGCATGATCGCCACCATCGCCTGGCTGGCAACACTGGTGCGGATGCCGCAGCTGCGCTACCTCGGCCTGTTCATCATGTTCCCGGTGCTGGTGGTGATGTTCCTGGCCGGCACCCTGTACACCAAGGCGTCCAAGCTCGTCCCGGCTCTGCAGTCCTACTGGCTGGCCATCCACGTCTCGTCCGTCGCCGTCGCCGAGGGCATCCTCGTGACCTCGGCCGCGATCACGATCATGTACCTGATTCGCTCCCGCTACGAGCGTGGCCAGGCCGCGATCGAAGCCGGTCAACCAGGCCCGCGGCGGTTCGCCACCCTGGGAGAGCAGTTCCCGGCCTCGGCGTCGCTCGACAAGGCCGCGTACCGCACGGTTGCCTTCGCCTTTCCGATCTACACCGCCGGGGTCATCTTCGGCGCCATCTGGGCCGAAGCGGCCTGGGGCCGGTACTGGGGCTGGGATCCGAAGGAGACCTGGGCGTTCATCGCCTGGGTGGTCTATGCCGGGTACTTGCACGCCCGGGCCACCGCGGGCTGGAAGGGCAGCCGCGCGGCGTGGATCAATCTGCTCGGCTTCGGTGCGATGACGTTCAACTTCTTCGTCGTGAACATCGTGATCTCCGGGCTGCACTCCTACGCCGGCCTAAACTAGCGATTCGGCCGGCACCGGCCCGCCACCGGTGGCCAGCTGTCCCGGCCGTCGTGCGTGCCGAGGGCGGGCGGACCCGCCGCCGTCGACGGTCGCGCTAGAGTTTGCGCAGGAAGTCGGGATCGTCGTCCGGGCCGACTGGACGCGACGTTCCCGGACGGTTCCCGCGTTGGCCTTGGCCGCGCCCGCCCAACCCACCGGGTCCGAACCCGCCGGAGCCGAATCCGCTTGCGCGGCCACCCCCCGACCCGAAGCCGGACCCGAAACCGCCGGACCCGGAACCGCCCGACCCGAACCCGCCGCGTCCGCGGGGTACGTCGCCGCCGTCGCCGGGTGAGGACGCTTTCGGCTTGCCGAAAAAGATCCAGAAGAACGCGGCGATCGGGAACAGGAGAATCAGGACGACCCACGCGAACTTCGGCAGCAGTCGGATGCGGCTGTTGTCGGAGGTGAGGGAGTCGAAGATCGCCCAGAGCCAGAGCACCACGAGCGCTATCGCGAACAACGATCCCAGCTTGATCACGCCTTCGAGGGTACGTCGGTACGACCCCGCGTGCCGAAGCACTTGGCGCGCGCACAGGCAGAGGTCAGCGCACACTGCGGGACCCCCGTCCGGATACTGATGAGGTGGCATACACAGATCTGAGCGAATTCGTGGCCGACCTGGAACGGTCCGGGGACCTGGTGCGGGTGAACGCGCCGGTCGACCCGCGGCTGGAGGTGACCGGCATCGTTCAGCGGGTGGTGGCCGGCAAGGGGCCGGCGTTGCTGTTCACCAACCCGACCCGTGGCCAGATGCCGCTGTTGATGAACCTGTTCGGAACCACCGACCGAATGTGCCGGGCCCTCGGAGTCCGGTCCTTCGACGAGATCGGCGACCGGATCGGTGAGCTGCTCAAGCCGGAACTTCCGCACGGCTTGTCCGGTCTTCGAGACGCCCTGGGCAAGGCGGCCCAGCTGCGCGCCCTGCCGCCCAAGCACGTGAAGAGGGCACCGTGCCAGGACGTGATCCTGCGCGAGGACGACGTCGATCTCGACCGGCTGCCGGGAGTGCTGTCCTGGCCTCAGGACGGTGGAGTGTTCCTCAACCTCGGTCTGACTCACACCAAGCATCCCGAAACCGGCGCCCGCAATCTCGGGATGTACCGACTGCAGCAGCAGGATTCGCGGACCGTCAGCCTGCATTGGCAGATCCACAAGGATTCGACCTCGCACGCGGCGGTGGCCGAGCGGGCCGGTGAGCGGTTGCCGGTGGCGATCGCCTTCGGCTGCCCACCCGCGGTCACCTACGCGGCCTCGGCTCCGTTGCCGGCCGACATCGACGAGTACCTGTTCGCCGGATTCCTGCAGCAGGAGCGGGTCGAGATGGTCGATTGCGTGTCGGTCCCGCTGCAGGTGCCGGCCAACGCCCAGATCGTCCTGGAGGGGTGGGTCGAACCGGGGCAGCGATTGCCGGAGGGGCCGTTCGGGGACCACACCGGCTTCTACACACCGGTCGAGCCGTTCCCGTTCATGCGGGTGGACGTCATGACCATGCGCCGCGACCCGATCTACCAGTCGATCGTCGTGGGGCGTCCGCCCCAGGAGGACGGTCCGCTGGGCAAGGCCACCGAGCGGATCTTCCTGCCTCTGATCAAGCTCACCCTGCCGGAGATCGTCGACTACGACCTGCCCGAGGCCGGGGTGTTCCACAATTGCGCGATCGTGTCCATCGACAAGCGGTTCCCCAAGCACGCCCACAAGGTGATGAACGCGATCTGGGGCGCCGGCCTGCTGTCGCTGTCGAAGCTGATCGTCGTCGTCGACAAGGACTGCGACGTGCACGACTACACCGAGGTTGCCTGGCGGGCGTTCGGCAACGTTGATTACGCCCACGACGTCGTGCACATGACCGGCCCGGTCGATCATCTGGACCACTCGTCCTACGAACAGTTCTACGGCGGCAAGCTCGGCATCGACGCGACGGCCAAGTGGGAGACCGAAGGGTATCGACGTGCGGGCGGGTGGCCGGAGGAGTGCGTGCTGGACGAGGACACGCTGGCCCTCGTCGAGCGCCGCTGGCGGGAGTACGGCATCGGGTGAGCCGGATGCCTGACACCGCGTTTGGCACACTGAGCGGGTGAGTGCGTCGACCGCCACCGTGCCCGGGCCGCAGGTCGGCAGGATTCGGGCCTTCCTGCGATTGGTGATGATCGAGCACTCCGTGTTCGCGTTGCCGTTCGCGCTGATCGCGGCGTTCACGGCCATGTGGTCGCAGGACCGCTCGATCCACTGGCGGCAGCTGGTGCTCATCCTGGTGGCCATGGTGTCCGCCCGCACGGTCGCGATGGCCGGAAACCGCATCCTCGACCGGCATTTCGATGCCCTCAATCCCCGTACCGCGAACCGGGAACTCGTCACGGGGGTCCTTTCCCTGTCGGTGGCCTGGCGCGGCCTGGGCGTGGCGCTGGCGATCTTCCTGGCCAGCGCGGCCCTGCTCGGTTGGTTGCCGTTGCTGCTCTCGCCGGTCGCCGTCGGGCTGCTGATCCTGTACTCCTACGGCAAGCGGTTCACTGACTTCCCGCAGGTGCTGCTCGGCCTCGCGCAGGCGGTTGCTCCGATCGGGGCCTGGATGGGGGTGACCGGCGGGTTCGCCTGGCCGGCTACCGCGCTGGGCCTGGCCGTCGGAACCTGGATCGGTGGCTTCGACCTGATCTACTCGTGCCAGGACGCCGAGATCGATCGGCAGATCAAGTCCAGGTCCTTTCCCGCCCGGTTCGGTATCCCGTCCGCGCTGCGCTGGTCCTGCCTCACCCATGCCGCCACCGTGGCCTGTTACGCCTGGTTCGGCCTGGCCGCCGGCCTCGGGCCGATCTGGTGGGTCGGGCTGGCCGTCACGACGGCGGTGCTGGTCTACGAGCACGTCATCGTGCGCGCCGACGACCTGTCGCGCGTGAACCGGGCCTTCTTCACCGCCAACGGGTTCGTGGGGATCCAGCTGTTCCTGTTCGCGCTGATCGATCTGGTCGTCCAGGGCCTGCGTCCGTGACGGCCGATGCGCGCCGGCCCTGGATCGTCGGCGTCTCCGGTGCCTCGGGAACCCCTTACGCCCGCGCCGTCGTCAACGGCCTGCTCGACGCGGGCCTACCGGTCGACCTCGTCGTCTCGAGAGCCGCCCGGCTGACCATCCTGGACGAGACCGGGATCGCGTTCCGGGACAGTCACTGGCAGGACGATCTCGCGTGCTGGCTGGGTCGCGAGGAACCGGGCCTCGAGGGCCCCGTCCGGTACTGGACCGCCGGTGATCTGGCCGCCGCGCCCGCCAGTGGGTCCTACCGCGCCCGGGGAATGATCGTGGTCCCGGCCTCGACGGCGGCGGTGGCCGGCATCGCCATCGGACTGAGCAAGGATCTCCTGCAGCGGGCTGCGGATGTCAGCCTGAAGGAGCGACGCCCGTTGGTCATCGTCCCCCGCGAGACGCCGTATACCCGCAGCACGTTGTCGCACCTGCTCACGCTGCACGACGCCGGAGCGGTGGTGCTGCCCGCCAGCCCGGCTTTCTACGCCGGCGGGGGCTCGGTGGCGCAACTGGTGGACTTCGTCGCGGCCAAGGTGCTCGACGTCATCGGTGTCGAGCACAGCCTGATCACCCGTTGGACCGGACAGCTCGGGGCCGCCCGGCAGAAACCGGACGGCCCCTGACTGCAGTCGAGGCTGGACCGTGCTCAGCCTTCGATCGCGCCGACGGCGGCGTCGGCCAAGTGCTCGGCAGCCGTGTCGAACCCGCCGCGCAGGGTGGTGTCAGCGATCCGGGAGCCGATGCCGGCGAGGGTGACGGCGGCGACGGCGAACATCTCCGCGGTCAGCCACGGGTGCGGTTCGGGGTCCGGGTCGGGTCCGGGAGGCCAGGGCCACGGCCAATTCGGCGGCCACGGGATCGGCCGCGGGTGGGTGCCGCACCAGTCGTCGATCTCGGCGACCAACAGTTCGGCGCCGTTGCGCTTCTGGCCGTGCGCGTTGATCGCGTTCAGGGCCAGCTGGGCGACGAGCTCGACGGCGGCCACGCGGACCTCCCGCGGCGGCAGCGGCTGCGGGTTCAGTTCGTCCGCGGCCCGGGACGCGCGCCCCGGCGGGATCGGCTGCGGGTTCAGTTCCACCTCGGCGGCGCGCGAGACGAAGCCGCCGAGCAGGACGAATGGGACGTGCGGATGCAGGATCTCGTACAGCTCCGGATGGGACCGGGCGATGATCTCCAGCAGCCGGGCAGTGCTTGTGGCCATGGTGTCTTCCTTCCCCGAGTGACCGCTCACTGCGGCCGCACCCCTGAGGAGCAGCTGCACCCGCGCACTGATACGGACCGCTGTCCGAACCGCTGTCCGGATGGCTGATACCGACGGCTGACCGAACCCACTGTCCAACGCGTTGCCCGAACCCGCTGACCGAACCCGCTGTCCGAGCCGCAGTCCGAAGCGCTGCCTGCCGCCCGGCTCCGTGGCCGGTGCTGGGTCTCCCGGCGGCCACCTGCCAGACTGCCTGGCATGGATTCAGTCGACCGCGCCCTGCTCGATGCGTTGCGAGCCAACGCCCGCGCGACGTTCGCGGAGCTTGCTCGCGAGGTCGGGCTGTCGGCCCCGGCGGTGCACGAGCGGGTGGGCAAGCTCGAGGCGGCCGGCATCATTACCGGCTACCACGCCGCGGTGGCTCCGGAGTCCCTCGGGTACTCGATGAGCGCCCTGGTCGGCGTGTTCCTCTCCGACACCGCCGACGAGGATGCGGTCGCGGAGCAGATCGCCGCGATCGGCGCGGTCGAGGACTGCTGGTTCGTCGCTGGGGAGGAGTCGTTCGTGGTCAAGGTCCGCGTCCCGGACATCGGTGGCCTGGAGCGGGCGATCCGCGATCTGTCGAAGCTGGACGGCGTGTCGCGTACCCGATCGACCGTCGTCCTTTCGACCCGGTTCGAAGGACGCGTGCAGTCCGCGCGACCGTCCGCTGAGAACGCGCTGTAGCTACCTGAGCAGAATCAGAACCAGGACCCGTAGAGTCTCGTGATCGTGAATCCGGAGGACGGGCAGATGGCGCAGGACCCGAAGATCGTCGTGGTGGTGCCGACCTACAACGAGGTCGAAAGCTTGCCGGTGTTGATCGCTCAGCTGCGCGAACTCGGCCAACCGAACCTGCACGTTCTGGTGGTGGACGACAACTCCCCGGACGGCACCGGCAAGCTGGCCGACGAGCTGGCCGATGAACTGGCCGGCTCGGGGGGCGGGACGATCTCGACCCTGCACCGGCAGGAGAAGGACGGCCTGGGGCGGGCCTACGTGGCCGGTATGACCCGGGCGCTGGCCGATGGCGCCGACATCGTCATCCAGATGGATGCGGACCTGTCGCATCCCGTCTCGGTGATACCGGCCATGGTCGAGCTGCTGACGAGGACGGACGCGGCGATGGTGATCGGTTCCCGTTACGTGCCGGGCGGGTCGACGGCCTCGGAGTGGCCCTGGCACCGCAAAGCTCTGTCGGCGTGGGCGAACCTCTACGTGAACGCGATCCTGCATCTGCACGTCAGGGACGCCACGGCCGGGTTCAAGGCGTGGCGGTCGAGCACGCTGGCCGCTCTCGATCTGCCCTCGATCCGCAGCAACGGTTACTCGTTCCAGGTGGAGATGAACTACCGCACCGTGCAGCGCGGCCTGCCTATCGTCGAGGTGCCCATCCGGTTCGAGGAGCGTGCGCAGGGTGCGTCGAAGATGACCCTGAAGGTACAACTGGAATCGGCCCGGACTCCCTGGAAGCTGCGGTTCGCCCGCCACTGACGTCCCCGCCGTCCTGCCTCACCCACGCGCCCCTGTCTCACCCGCGGCCCCTGTCTCACCCGCGCGCCCCTGTCTCACCCGCGCGCCCCTGTCTCACCCGCGCGAATGGGCAGTTTGACGGCGAATGGGCGCCCAGGACTGCCCATTCGCGCCCGAACTGCCCATTCGCGGGGAGCTGGGTCGCGCCCGAACTGCCCATTCGCGGGGAGCTGGGTCGCCCCGAACTGCCCATTCGCGAGCAGCCGGGGGACGACGGCACAATCGGGGGCATGCGACAGAGCCTGCAATTGATCACCCTGGCGGTCTCCGATGTCGACGCCAGCCGCGGTTTCTACAGCGATGGTCTCGGTTGGACACCCGTCCTCGATCTGCCCGAGGTGGTGTTCTATCAAGTCGGCCACGGACTGTTGCTGTCGCTGTTCAGGCGCGAGGACTTCTCCGACGACGTCGGTGCGCCGGCCGAGGCCGGCTCGGGTTTCAGCCTCGCTCAGGTCGTCGACTCCACCGGGACGGTCGATGCGATCGCGGCCGCGGCCCGCGCTGCGGGTGCTGAGATCCTCAAGCCACCGCAGCAGGCCAGCTTCGGTGGCTATCACACCTACTTCGCTGACCCGGACGGACATCGCTGGGAGATTGCTTACAACCCTGGCTTCTCCGTGGCCGAAGACGGCACCGTCTCACTTTCAGAGATCACCGTGAGCGACCACCCGTGATCGTTGCGTTGAATCGCCTGTTTTCTAAGGCGTATCTCGATCGCCGATGGAGAATCTTCATGTTTCATTGAGGAAAGTCGCGGTTCGCCCGCGTGGATGACCGCGATCCGCTACCGTTCACGATCATGATCAACAAGAACAATTCCCCACGTTGGAAGACACTTGCGGTGAGCGTGGCTGCGGCAGTCGCGGCCGGCACGATTGGTTTCGCTGCGGTAGAGGCTGCGTCCCCGCAGAAGGCGGCGGGTGCTTCGACACCTGGCAAGGTGCCCGGGCTGTACGCGTATCCGGCCTCCATGCCGAGCTACACCAACCTCAAATTCAGTACCACGCTCTACAGTGATCCCGGCGCCCAAGCCCACATCTTCTGGGCTCATCAGTTCGGCATGACCAACGGCAAAGTCGGCTACGTCGGCACCCAGACCACTCGCGACAAGGCGGGTAACAACCTATGGCTGTTCTCGGTGTGGGGCGCGACGGACTGTGAGGCGAACCCGGGCGCAAACCTCAACGGGAACTGTGTCCACAGCACCGACGGCCAGCCGGGTGCGAGCGCGCGGATCAACTACCGGTGGAAGACCGGCGTGACCTACGGAATGCGGCTGTTGAAGATCGCCGGTCGCCCCGGGTGGTGGAACGCGTCGCTCATCGATGGGACGAACGCGAAGACCGTCTCGATCGGCAACCTGCAGATCGGGGCAAACGCGACCAAGGTGGCCCCGAATGTCAGCTGGGTCGAATACTTCAGCTGGAGCAACCCCGCAGCGGTCTGCTCCAACCAGGCCAACAGCTCCGCTCGTTTCGGTCCGATGACCGGCGACGGGGGCACGGTGAAATACAGCAGGACCAAGCTTGGGGAGTATTGCCAGGACGGCGATCACGTGAGCATCGACGCGGGCGGAGCCGCCCTGCTGGCGGCGACCCCGGCGGGTGGCGCGACGCCGAAACCGGCCGCCGATCCGGTCGTCAAGCCGGCCCTGAAGCCGGCCCTGAAGCCGGCCCTGAAGCCGGCCCTGAAACCGGCCCTGAATCCGTCGCCGACCGCCATGGCCAGCTCAGCGCTGACCGGCACCGCCGCCGGTTCGACCACGTCCCCCGCGACAAAGCTCTCAGTGAAGCCCTCAACGAAGCCGTCCGTGACGGCCAGCGCGCCGACGTCCACCCCGACGGCGCAACCCACGGCGCGGCCGAGCAGGCCGGTACGTCCGTCTCGCGGGGATCGGTGGAGCGAGCGCCGTCGTCGCCCGCTGCGCAACTGGCACGGTCACAGGCACGGTAAATGGGCGCCGGATGAGGACCTGAAGTGGTAGCCGAGCCAGCCCTCCCGAGCCCATCGGCCCAGTCCACCCCAGTCCACCTCAGCCCGCCCAGCACGTTGACGTTGCCCTAGTTGCTCCACAGATCTCGTTGAGGTTGCCCTTGTTGCGCGCAACAAGGGCAACCTCAACGGGTTTTAGGGCAGCCGGTCGGCGATCTTGCGCGCAATCGGATCGGCCGGTCCCAGACCGGCGACCACGCCGGCCTGGTCGGCTTCCGTGCGATTCTGGCTGAGCTTGGACTTGGCCTCGACCCGGAAAATCACCAGTTCCAGCCCCACGATTGCCCGCAACTGCCCGTCGATGAACGCCGGCGGTGCGTCCGTGACCGACCATGGATCGGCGCGCGAAGCTTCGTGTCGCTCGGTCAATCGCGTGACGATCCCGCGTAGCCACTCGACGTCGTCGTGGGCGACAAGCCGCCCGTAGACGTGAACCGTCTCGTAGTTCCACGTCGGCACCACCCGGCCGTGTTCGGGCTTGCTCGCGTAGAAACCGGGCGAGATGTACGCATCGGGACCGCGGAGAATCGCCAGCACATCCCCGGTCGCCTCCCACTGCGGATTGTTGCGGGCAACGTGTCCCAGCAGGCGGCCGTGCGGCCCACCGCCGGCGTCGTAGAGCAAAGGCAGGAAGGTCGCGACCAGGCCGTCCGGACCGGTACCGACGAGGTCTGCGGTGTTAACCGACTCCAGCACCTGGCGGGCGCGTTCGGGTGGCATGACGAAGTGCGACGGGACGTACACCCGTCCAGTCTGGCACCCCGGCGCGCACACGTACCCTGGTCGACATGGTGTGGAACGCAGCGCGCAAAGACGAACTCACGGCCAAGATCGCCAACGGCGAGCGATTGTCCTATCAGGACGGCGTCGACCTCTACGACTGTGACGACCTGGCTTGGCTCGGCGGCCAGGCGCACTCGGTGCGGACCGCCAAGAACGGCAACGTGACCTTCTTCAACGTCAACCGGCACCTGAACCTGACCAACGTCTGCCGGGCCTCCTGCGCCTACTGCTCCTTCGAGCGCAAACCGGGCGCCAAGGACGCATACACCATGCGCGTCGAAGAGGCCGTCGAGCTGGCCAGTGCCATGAAGGACGACGGCCTCACCGAGCTGCACATCGTCAACGGGCTGCACCCCACGCTGCCCTGGAAGTACTACCCGCGCGTTCTGCGCGAACTCAAGGCCGTACTGCCCGACGTCGCGCTCAAGGCTTTCACCGCGACCGAGATCCACTACTTCGAGGAGATCAGCGGCCTGAGCGCGGACGCGATCCTGGACGAACTGATCGAGGCCGGCCTGGAATCGCTCACCGGAGGCGGCGCCGAGATCTTCGACTGGGAGGTCCGCAAGCAGGTCGTCGACCACAAGACGCACTGGGAGGACTGGTCGCGCATCCACAAGCTGGCCCACGGCAAGGGCCTGCGCACCCCGGCGACCATGCTCTACGGCCACATCGAGGAGCCACGCCACCGGGTGGACCACGTCCTGCGATTGCGCCAGTTGCAGGACGAGACCGGTGGCCACGTCGTGTTCATTCCGCTGCGATTCCACAACGACAACAACCGCCTCTCGCATCTGAGCATGGCCCAGCCGGCTGACGTCCTGAAGACCTTCGCGGTGTCGCGGCTCCTGCTCGACAACTTCGACCACGTCAAGGTGTTCTGGGTGATGCACGGCTTGTCCACGTCCCAGCTTGCGCTCAACTACGGCGCGGACGACATGGACGGCTCGGTCGTCGAATACAAGATCACCCACGACGCCGACGGTTTCGGCACGCCCGACAAGCTGACGCGCGACAATCTGCTGGACCTGATCCGCGATGCCGGCTTCCAGCCGAAGGAACGCAACACCCGCTACGAGGTCATCCGCGAATACGAAGGTCCGGTCAGCCTGGCCGAGCGCCGCGCGGAGCCGCAGGCCATCTGGGCCTGACGGCACCCCAGAGACGAGAGACCAGCGATGACCGAGCAACGGCCCCAGGCGCCCACTGCCCTGCAGTCCCTGGGTGCGATGTGGCTGTACACGCTGCTGCGGTTCGGGATCTTCTTCCTGATCTGGGGCCTGCTCTGGCTGGCCCGTGTACCAGGCCTGCTCGCCGCGATCCTCGCCGTGATCCTGTCGGTGCCGCTGTCGTTCGTATTGCTCAACCGGCAGCGGCAGAAGATGGCCAGCAACCTCGAACAGCGCATGGAGGCCCGCAAGGCCAAGACGCACGACCTGGACCAGAAGCTCTCAGGCGAGGACGGCTGAGGGCCCCACGTGGCAGCGCTCGAGCTGCGCGAGCCGGAGAGCTCAGCGCGACCAGTCGATCTGGTCGAATCCAGCTCGCAGCTTTCGTCCGTCCGCCTCGTCGAGTTGCCCGGCCCAGCCGATCCGTCCCGCCAGCTCGCCCCGTAGGTGGGCCACGCCGCGTTCGCCTGCCTGGCTGCTCGGTCCCGATGCGAGGCAGTTGTGCACGATGGCCCGCAGTCGGTCCCGCTCCCGTCGGTCCAGCCGGGGACGGTCGTTGACCACGGCCCCCAGCACGCGCTGACGCTGGTGCGTTCGAAGCACCCGAGTCTTGGCCTCGTTGACGGCAAAGCCCTCAGAACGCACGATCTCCCGCACGCCGGCCAGCAATGGTCCGACCGCGAGCGAGTCCGGTCCGCTGAAGGTCAGGTCATCGACGTAGCGGGTGTAGGCCGCACCCAGTCGCTCGGCCAAGGCCGTCAACCGACGATCCAAGCCGTAGGCGATGGCGTTGGCCAGCCGCGGGGACGACGGTGAGCCCTGCGGAAGATGGGCCGAGCTCAGTCGATGCGACCAACGCCAGTGCGCTGCCAGCCGGTCGGGATCGGCCGGTCTGGGTAGTCCGCGGCGAACGGTCAACGGAACGGCTGCGGTGCACAGGCCGGCGACGGTGGCGGCCAGAACTCGGTCCAGTCCGATCAGCCCGAGCTCGCCGGCAACGCGGTCGGCGGTGATCGAGGCGAAGAACGACTCCAGGTCACAACGCACCACCACCGCCTGCTCGGCGTGCGGCCGCAGCGCGGTGCCGACAGACCGGTCCGCCACCGCGCCGTGGGCGGCCGGATGCAGCGGCAGCGAGCTGAGCACCGAGGAGGCGATCCGGCGTTGGATTTCCTTCAATCGGACCTTGGGAATCTCCAGCAAGCGCGGGTGGGACGGGTCAGCGACCACCCGGTAACGGTAGTGCCGCAGTCGCTGCTCGCCGGTGCGGGAATTGCGCTGCTGGAGGTCGGCAAACCAGCGCAGCTCGGCCTCCTCCAGCCAGAGCAGCCGCAACAGCTCGTCGGTATTGCGAAGCGGCGGGTCGATGCCGACGAGCCGGCGGCGACGCACTCGAGGCGGCGGCGGGGGTGGCGGGGGCTCCGGATGGGTGCGCGGGGTGGCCACCTCCCGGCGTTCGGCCAACAAGGCCATCAGGGCCGCGGGATCGGGCGGCTGCGGCCAGCGCTCGACGATGTCGGCCACGAGGCGGGTCATGTCGGCACTCGGGCGCAACCAGCCCGCCTCGTGCGCCAGCCGCAGCTCCATCAATGACGGACGCCACGGACCGGCCAGGAGCACCCGGGTGATGTCAACGGGATCGAGGATCACGACGTGGATCCCGGCACGGCACGGCCCCTCTCGCTGTGCGCGCCCCCTCCTGCCGCGTGCGACAGGGCCGGGCGTGCGCCGAAGTGGCGAACTGTTGGTGCGTCCACGGGGTTACCCCGCAGAGACCGGTCGGACCGATCGTCCCGTGCCGTGCCGAGAACGCGGTGCCAGCCTAGGCGAGATCGTCCGAGGACGAGTCTGCCCGCGCCGCGCGGATCGTGTCGACGGCGTCGGCCACGGCGGTCCTGTTCCCCGCGACGTGCCAGCGATGGCCGCCCTGTTCGATCACCGCCGTCGATCCGCCCGCGGCGCTGACCAAGGCGGCGCCGGGCAGCCAGTCCCACGCCATCGAGTCGTGCTGCACCCACGCACCGAGCCGCCCGCCCGCGACCGAAGCCAGCTCGATGGAACCCGAGCCCAGCATTCGCACGGTGGCGGCCCGGCCGATCACGGCCAGCAGGGGCAGTCGTGAACCCGGGTCCGGCAGCGTGGCCGGATGCAGGTAGCTCGCGACCGAGAGCTGCGACAGCGGGGCCTCGGTCAGGGACGGGACGGGCACCCCGTTGCACGTCGTCGGCTGGTCCCGCCCACCGAGCCACAGCTCGTCGGTGACCGGGTGGTAGACGGCGCCGAGAACGGGCCCTTCGGCGTCGGCCAGGGCGACGGCCGCACACCAGTAGGGCAGACCCGACAGGAAGTTGTACGTGCCGTCGACCGGATCGATGTACCAGGTACGTCCGGATGAGGCGGGCTCGTCCGTCCCCTCCTCGCCGATCAGGCCATCGGCCGGACGTTCGTCGCGCAGCCGTCCGACGACGAGCCGTTCAGCGGCATGATCGGCGGCCGAGACCACATCCGAGATCGACGTCTTGTGCCTGGTCTCCAGCCCTTCGGCCAGCATCCGGCGGGCAAGCAGGCCCGCTTCCCGGACGAGTTCGGCGGCGAGTTGCAGGTCGGACAGGTCGGTGGGCACGCCACGAGCCTAGAGCCGCTCGGGGTAGCGTCGAGCGCGTGACAGCGACGTCCAGCTCCCGGCCACGAGTGGGCCACATCCAGTTCCTGAACTGTTTGCCGATCTACTGGGGACTGGTCCGCTCGGGTGCCCTGCTCGACATCGAGTTGACCAAGGACAGCCCGGACAATCTCAACCGGCTGCTCGTCGAGGGCGCGCTGGACATCGGGCCGATCTCGCTGGTGGAGTACCTGCGCAACGCCGACCAACTCGTTCTGCTGCCCGACATCGCCGTCGGCTCCGACGGCAAGGTGCTCTCGGTCGACCTCGTGGCTCAACGCCCGCTGGCCGAACTCGACGGGCGTCCGGTCGCTCTGGGGTCCACCTCCCGAACCTCGGTGCTGCTCGCCCAGATGTGGCTGCGGGAGGTTCACGGCGTGCAGCCGCGGTACTTCACCTGCCCGCCGGACGTGACCGCCATGTTGTTGGAGGCCGATGCCGCGGTCGTCATCGGCGACGTCGCCCTGCGCGCGACCTACGAGGGACCGCGGATCGGGCTGGACGTCCACGACCTCGGCGAGGCGTGGCGGAGCTGGACCGGCCTGCCCATGGTCTTCGCCGTGTGGGCCGCCCGTCGCGAATTCGCCGAAGCCCACCCCGGCATCGTCAAGGACGTCCACGCGGCGTTCATCCGAAGCCGGGACGAGGCGCTGGCCCATGTGGACGAGGTCGCCGCGCAGGCTTCGCGGTGGGAGATCTTCGACACGTCGACGCTGGCGCACTACTTCCGCACCCTCGATTTCTCATTGGGTGAACGGCAGGTCGCCGGTCTGAGAGAATTCGCAGTGCGAGCCGCGTCCGTCGGTGCCCTGTCGGGGCCGGTGGACCCGGTGTTCGCGGCTGTGTGAACCGTTCTGACGCTGAAACGGCCTGCCTGTCAGGCGAGAACCGAAGGAAACCGTGACCGAGCCCATCATCGATGCCGACATCGCCAACTGGTTGATCCGGACCCAGCCGAACGGCGAGCCCACCAGTATTGGCGAGGCTCGGCAACGTTCCCGGAACGAGAATGCGTTAGCACTGGAGCACATGACGCAGCGTTTGGTCCCGGCCACCGAGGTCGACGATGAGATCGACGGGCCGGCCGGTCCGCTGCCCATCCGCGTGCTGCGTCCCAGCGAGGGCCAGCAGGGACCGCTGCCGACCGTTGTCTACTTCCACGGCGGCGGGTGGGTCGTCGGCGACATCGACACCCACCTCGGGCACGCCCGGCGGATCTGTACCCAGTTCGGGGCGGTCGTCGTGACCGTGGGCTACCGGCTCGCGCCGGAGGACCGCTTCCCGGCTGCCTTCGACGACGCGGTCGCGGCCACCGAATGGGCCGACACGCACCGCTCCGAGCTCGGTGGCGGACCCGAACTCATCCTCGCCGGTGACAGCGCCGGCGGGCAGTTGGCCGCCTCCACCGCGATCGCCCGTCGCGACGCCGGCCAGCCGCTCACCGCCCAGCTGCTGCTGTACCCGGTGACCGATGTGGCCGGCCGCTACGCCGCGGACCCGGTGAACGCTTTCTACATGTCGCGCCAGACCACCGGCAGCAATTTCGGCCTCACCCTGGAGGGCATGGCCGACTTCGCCCACAACTACGTCACCGACGCGGAGTCGACCGACTGGCGCGTGTCGCCGATGCGCGCCAAGGACCTGACCGGCGTCGCGCCGGCGGTGATCCACACCGCGACCCTGGACGTGCTCCGCACCGAGGGCAACTTCTACGCCCACGCTCTGCAGCGATCCGGTGTCCGGGTGATCACCCGCGAGTGGCCGACGCTCAACCACTCCTACTTCGGGCTGGGGGGTGTTTCGGCGGTCGCCGACGGAGCAGCGGCCCAGGCCGCCGACGACCTGCGGGACCTGCTCGCCGGTGGTGGCAGCACCGAGGCGCCGCCCGAGCGGACGCTACCCTCGTACCCGTGACGAGTACCCCTGCCGACGGTCGGCGCCGCGATGAAGGAGACGAGCAGTGAGTACCGAGATCTCCGACCTGCTGGCGCACGCCGCCGACGGTGGCCGGATCAGTCCTGACCAGGCGTTGCTGCTGTACACCGACGCGCCGCTGCACGCGCTGGGCGAGGCGGCCGATGCGGTACGCCGGCGGCGGTACCCCGACAACATCGCGACCTACATCATCGATCGCAACATCAACTACACCAACGTCTGCCTGACCGCCTGCAAGTTCTGTGCCTTCTACCGGGCACCGAAGCACGAGGAGGGGTGGACGCACTCGGACGAGGAGATCCTGCGCCGCTGTGGCGAGGCGGTCGAACTCGGCGCGACCCAGATCATGCTGCAGGGCGGTCACTCCCCGGACCTGGGCATCGAGTGGTACGAGCGCATCTTCTCCGCCATCAAGGGCGAGTACCCGACGTTGACCCTGCACTCCCTCGGTGCGTCGGAGGTCGTGCACATCGGCCGGGTCAGCGCCCTCGACCACGCCGAAGTCATCGCGCGCCTGCACACCGCCGGGCTGGACTCCTTCGCCGGCGCCGGTGCCGAGATCCTGGTGAAGCGCCCGCGCACGGCCATCGCGCCACTGAAGGAGGACGGTGAAACCTGGCTGTCGGTCATGGAGACCGCGCACCGGCTCGGCGTCGAGTCCACCGCCACGTTCATGATGGGCACCGGGGAGACGAACGCCGAGCGCATCGAGCACCTGCGCATGGTTCGCGACGTCCAGGACCGCACCGGTGGATTTCGCTCCTTCATCCCGTGGACCTACCAGGCCGAGAACAACCACCTCAAGGGCCGTACCCAGGCCACGTCGCTGGAGTACCTGCGCATGATCGCGGTGGCTCGGCTGTTCTTCGACAACGTCAATCACCTGCAGGGCAGCTGGTTGACCACCGGCAAGGACATCGGCCAGCTCACCCTGCACTTCGGTGCTGACGACCTCGGTTCGGTCATGCTCGAGGAGAACGTCGTGTCCAGTGCCGGAGCCAGGCACCGGTCCAACCGGACGGAGCTGATCGAGCTGATCAGGTCAGCCGGCCGGATTCCCGCCCAGCGCGACACGCTCTACAACCACGTGCTCGTCCACGCCGACCCTGCTCTGGATCCGGTCGACGCCCGGGTCCACTCGCACTTCTCCTCCACGGCGCTCACGCTGCTTCCGGTCGCCTCTGCCGCTGCCAGCTGACCCGGGCGCCCGATGTCTTCGGTTGTTCTCGCGGTGTCGGCCGGCGTCGCTGCGGCGATCGCCTACGGTGCGGGCACCGCCGGTCAGCACGCCGCGGCCTACAGCGGGCGGGCGGACGCGGGGCGACTGCTGGAGCTGCTGCGCAATCCTCGCTGGCTGGCGGCGACGGCCGGCGACGGGCTCGGCGTCCTGCTGCAGCTGATCGCCCTGGCCAGCGGACCGGTCGTGCTCGTCCAGCCTCTGCTCATCCTGGCTCTGCCGGTCGCGGTCCTGTTGCGATCCGCCTTCGGGGTGCCGGCCCCCGCGAGACGTGAGTTACTCGACTGCTTCGTGGTGATCCTGGGGCTGGCGGGGTTTTTCGCCCTGCTCGGAGAGCCGCACCGCGGTCGTATCATCGCCACTGCCCCGGCGGCTTGGACGGCCGGGTTGGCGCTGGTCGCGGGGCTGGCGCTGCTGCTCGCGATGCGGCACCGGGCCCCCGTCCCGCGCGCGGTCGGCTTCGGTGTGGTGGCGGGGTGTTGGTTCGGCGTGGTCAGCGTCCTCGTCGAGGCCGTCTCGGTCGTGTGGATCGCCGAGGGCTTGGAGGGTTTCGGTGACCCCCGCGGGCTGATCCCGTTGGTGGCGGTGGTCGTACTGGGCGGCGGCGGGTACCTGCTCGTCCAGGTCGGCTTCCAGCTCGGACCACTGGCGGCCAGCTTCCCCGCCAACCTCATCCTCGATCCGGTGGTCGCCGTCGTCCTCGGCGCGGTCTTGCTCGGCGAACAGATTCCGCTGGGCGGCGTCAAGGGGCTCGGGTACCTCGCTTGCCTGGCCGCCGTGAGCTGGGGAGCCGTGCGGTTGGCGCGGCCGCCGCTGCCATCGGGCGTATGCGCATCGGTCACAATGGACGTCTCATGACTCGTGCATCGCTGGACAAGCAACCACGTGAGGTCGCGTCGATGTTCGACGGTGTGGCCAAACGCTACGACCTGACGAACTCGGTGCTGTCGTTCGGGCAGGACCGCCGTTGGCGCCGCCGCACCCGTGAGGCGCTGGCGCTCAAGCCCGGGCAGCGGGTGTTGGACGTCGCCGCCGGAACCGGTGTGTCGACGCTGGAGCTGTCCCGGTCCGGTGCGAGCGCGGTGGCCAGCGACTTCTCGATGGGTATGTTGCAGGCCGGCAAGCGTCGTACCGACCGCCGGTTCCTACCCTTCGTAGCCGCCGATGCGATGCGACTGCCGTTCGCGGACAGCACGTTCGACGCGGTCACGATCTCGTTCGGCCTGCGCAACGTCGTGGACCCGGAGTCCGCCTTGGCCGAGTTCGCCCGTGTCGCGAAGCCGGGTGGACGGTTGGTGGTCTGCGAGTTCTCCACGCCGGTCGTCCCCGTTTTCCGCCAGATGTATCTGAACTACCTGATGCGGGCGTTGCCGTGGATCGCTCGCCGGGTGTCTTCCAACCCCGACGCCTACGTGTACCTGGCGGAGTCCATCCGGTCGTGGCCGGACCAGGGGGCCCTGAGCCGGACGATCAGTGCGGCGGGATGGTCCGACGTGCAGTGGCGCAACCTCACCGGGGGGATCGTCGCCCTGCACCGAGCCGAGAAACCTCTCTAACCCCGCGTCGAGGTTGCCCTTGTTGTCGTGCGTGGGACGTTGACGTTGCCCTCGTTGTCGAGCCCGCGACGTTGAGGTTGCCCTCGTTGTCGAGCCCGGGTCGTTGAGGTTGCCCTCGTTGTCGTGCGTGGGACGTTGAGGTTGCCCTCGTTGTCGTGCCCGGGTCGTTGAGGTTGCCCTCGTTGTCGAAGGATTGCCCGCAACGAGGGCAACCTCAACGTGGGAACGCCCGCAACGAGGGCAACCTCAACGTGGAACGCCCGCAACAAGGGCAACCTCAACGTGGGAACGCCCGCAACGAGGGCAACCTCAACGTGGAGTGGACTGGAGTGGAGGAGAGGGTCCGCATCCTCTTCTGGCGGCCCGGCGTCGGGGTAGAGCGCCGGGCCACCAAAAGCGGGGTCGTCCGGAGCAGGCTTAGTGCCCCGGACGGCGGCGACCGACCAGCAACAGCAGAGTCCCGACCAGCGCCATGCCTACCCCCAGCACCACGGGAGCGGCGTTGGCTCCCGTGTTGGGCAGGGTCGGCGGCGTGGTGATCGACTCCGGGGGGGAAGTCGACTCGGACGGGCTCAGCGGCGTGCTACTGGACGGTGCCGGGCTGGTGGAGCTTTCCGTCGGCGACGGGGTGGGCGGCGCGTTCTGCTGCTCAGGCGTGTTGCCGAAGTAGGAGTTGTGGTCGGTCACCGTCTTGCCGGACAGGGTTCCGACGGCGGTCACCGTGCCGGTGTCCTCGTGCAGGGTGTTGCCGGCCACGACGTCGGCCAGCTGGGCGGTGCAGGTGAAGCTGCCCTTGACGGCCAGCGGACCAGCCCAGGTCGTGCCCGTCGACTTGTCCGGGAAGGTGCAGTCCAACCCGGTGACGGTGCCATTGGTGATCACCTGGTCGGTGACGGCGACGTTCTTCAACGCCTCGTCGCCGGTGTTCGTGATGGTGAAGACCAGCGAGGCGGTGCCGTCAGGGAGCAGGACCGCCGCGGCGGCCGTGTCCCCGGCGTTGCCGTTGGAATCACCCTTGGCGATGGTGATGTTCGGGGTCGTGTTCGTGCCCGAGCCCTCACCACCGGCGTCGGCCTGCGACATCTGGGAGCCGGGGTGATACGTCGCCGTGCCGCCGGGGGAGACCGCGGTCTCGGTGGCGGTGTTGGCGAAGGTTTCGGCGGGTGAGTCCGCGCCGGTGGCGGCGGGGAGGCTGACCGAGAACGTGACGCGGAACAGCTGGCCGGCCGTGGCCGATCCGAGCTTGACGGTCAGCGCCCCGGTCGAGCACGTGACCGTGGCGCCGGAGTAGGTGGTGCCGTGGGCGAAGGACCCGTTGGCGCCGCCGGTGTCGCCGACGAGCACGGCGACCGTGGCGCAGTCGATCAACTGGGGGCTCTGGATGGTGTCGCTCAAAGTGGCCGAGGTGAACGGACCGGTCCGCGTCTCCAGGTACCACTTCAGGAAGTCGGTGGGATTCTGGCGGCCTTGGTCACCGCGCGTCCAGGCGCCGAATTTCTGGCCGTGGGCGCGGTTGGGCCCGGTGGATCCCGTGACAGTGACGGTGCTGCTGTACTTCGTGCCGTCGGGCTCGGTGTAGGTGAACGTCTGGTTTCCCGGGGCGGCGGTGAAGTCCGACTTGACGAACGCGCTGCCCGAGACATTGATGTGGCTGGCCGCGAAGTCGGTCATCGTGAAGGTGATGACGGCGGGAACCGTGTTGCTGACGGACGCGGTCGCGACGACGTTGCCGTTGGCGTCCTTGAGGAGGAACGACGAGGGCAGGTTGCGCAGCTTGGGATCCAGGGTGAGCTGAAAGGTGTCACCGGCTTGGGTCCCGTTGGGGACCTTCCACTTGATCGTCGTGGTGACCTGGTTGCCCAGGGCCACCGGTGACGGTCCGACGGTCACGTCCGTGATGGCGTTGTTGATCGTCGCCGCGTGGGCCGACGAGCCGGAGAAGGCGATCGTGAGTGCCCCGGCCAGCAGGAGCAGGGCCCCTAGCAACGACGAGAACTTGATGGTCGGACGCACCGTAGCGCGCGCACCTTGGAGCATGTATGTCCCCCGAAACGAGTTGAGTGGCAATGGGGGAGCGACGGCTCGTCCCCCGAACAAGAGCCGGCAGCTTGGACCCGTCCCCCCGGACCCGCTCCACGCGCTCGCGGCCCGACTCGCCCGGATGGGACGACTCGTATCGCAACGCGGCGCATCGAAGCTGTGCCACCATCTCGCCGCGGCGGTTGTTCCGACGACGGGCAGAGATCCCGCTCAGTCAAGCGGTCGGGCGGTGAGGCAGCCGTACAGAAAGTGAATTCTTCGTTCACAAATCGTGAGACCTCGATCACTACACCCATTACCGGTTGATTTACTTGCGGTAAGCATCTATTTTCATTGCGTGACGCAAACATCTAACCGGCCGACCGGCCAGCCGCACTGCGTCGGCCCCCAAGATGTTGAACCGGATGCGATCTCCGTGGTCGAACGCGAGTTCGGGACGTTGATGATGAACGTGACGCGGTACAAGCACCAGATCAACGGGGACCGGATCGATCGGATGGCGCTGATGGTGCTCGGCACCCTCAGCCATTGCGGTCCGTCGCGGTTGACCGCCATCGCCGAGCGCACCGGTTTCGACGCTTCCCACATCTCCCGCCAGGTCGCTGACCTGGAAAGGGCCGGGCTGCTCGCCCGCGAGCCTGACCCGGACGATCGGCGCGCGGTGCTCCTGCGCAGCACCGAGGCCGGCGACGATCTGATGTCCCGGCTCGCACGCGGGCGCCGAACTCGGGTCGAGCGGCTGCTCTCGGACTGGCCCGCCGACGACATCGCGACCTTCGGACGGCTGCTGGGCCGTCTCAACCAAGCCACCGACAAGTACCAGGCGGTCAACGCCGAAGAGCTGGAAGAGGAACTGAATCATGGCTGAACCCGTCCAGATGACGCCTGACGCGTCCGGACGCCTGTCCCACCGGCAGATCATGCTGATCCTGTCCGGCCTGCTGCTCGGCATGTTCCTGGCCGCGCTCGACCAGACGATCGTCTCGGCCGCGATGCGCACCATCGCCGACAAGCTGAACGGCCAGACGAACCAGGCGTGGGCAACGACCGCCTACCTGGTGACCTCGACCGTCTCCACGCCGCTCTACGGCAAGTTGAGCGACATGTACGGCCGCAAGAAGTTCTACCTGTTCGCGATCTCGATCTTCCTCGTCGGCTCGGCCCTGTCGGGCATGGCGAACTCGATGATCGAACTGGCCGGCTTCCGGGCCGTACAGGGGCTGGGTGCCGGTGGCTTGATGGCGCTGGCGTTCGCCATCATCGGCGACATCGTCCCGCCCCGTGAGCGAGCCAAGTACCAGGGTTACTTCATGGCCGTCTTCGGGCTGTCCTCGGTTGCCGGGCCCGTGCTCGGTGGCCTCCTGGCTGGGCAGGACACCCTGCTGGGCGTGGACGGGTGGCGCTGGGTTTTCTACGTCAACCTGCCGATCGGAATCGTCGCGCTGGCCGTGGTGAGCCGCTTCCTGAACCTGCCGCACACCCGGCAGGAACACCGCATCGACTACTGGGGTGCGGTCACCCTCGTGCTGGGCATCACCTCCCTGCTCGTCGTGGCCGAGCAGGGACGGGTCTGGGGCTGGGGCTCCGGGCGCTCGATCCTGATGTACGTGATCGGCGTCGGCCTGATCGCCGCATTCGTCTACATCGAACGCGCGGTCGGCGACGAAGCCATCCTGCCGCTGAAGATGTTCAAGCACCCGGTCTTCTCGGTCGCGTCGTTGATGAACTTCATCGTCGGTATGGGCATGTTCGGAGGCATCATCTGTTTGCCGCTGTACATGCAGATCGTCAAGGGCTTCAGCCCGACCAAGTCCGGACTGTCGCTGCTGCCGCTGATGCTCGGCCTGATGACGGTGGCGATGGCCTCCGGTATCGCCACGGCCAAGACCGGCCGTTACAAGCTCTTCCCGATCGTGGGAACAGGCTTGTTGATCCTCGCGCTGTCCGGGCTGTCCCGGATCACCGCGCACACGAGCTACGCCGCGCTGGTGCCGCTGATGGTGCTGGTCGGTGCCGGACTCGGGTGCTGCATGCAGACGCTGGTGCTGGCGACGCAGAACTCCGTGCCCGCATCGCAGATGGGTGTGGCGACGGCGTCGGCGACCTTCTTCCGCTCGATGGGTGGAACCTTCGGCACGGCCCTGTTCCTGACCGTCTTCTTCTCGGTCTCCAGCACCAAGGTCGGGGAGAACGTGAAGGCGGTCGTGGGCACGCCGCAGTTCCAGACCGCGTTGAAGGATCCGTCCAACAGCGTCATCGCCAAGGCCCTCACCGCCATGAAGAATGGCTCGACGAGTCAGCTCAACGACACCAGCTTCCTGCAGCATGGTGCGGCCATCCTGCGCGATCCGTTCCTCAACGGCTTCGCCTCGGCGATGGACCGCGTGTTCCTGCTCGCCGCGCTGGTGGTCGTGCCTGCGTTCGTCCTGAGCTTCTTCCTCAAGGAGGTCAAGCTGCGTATGGAGTCGGGCCTGGAGGCTCGGGCCGCCGAGGAGGCCGCGGCCAAGGCTGCGGCCGACCGTTCGCTCGCGGCAGCCGAGGGCAGCTTCTGATCCACCGCTGGGCACAGGTGCCGCGCTGCGAGCTTTGATCGCAGGGGGCACTCGCACGGGGCGCTACACGTAGAACGCCAGGGGCCGGTCATCGTTTCGATGGCCGGCCCCTGGCGTGTCCGGCCGGGAGGCGGCGCTTGAGCTGGATTTGATGTCCATTTTCGGCATCGGCGGAAAACTCGCGAAATGACGGAGGGGCAGGTGCGTCTACGGAGGTGACGGCCGCGTCGAACTTCCGTTAGGACACCGCAATGCACCCCTCTCTCCTTGATTCCACCGACACTGTCGACCGCAACGAGCCCGAAAGGCGCCGCTTCGATCCGTTCGACGGCGTCGACGCTGTACTCGCGACAGACCCCTCGAGGCGCCCGGCCGGCGCCGGGGTCGATCGCCGTGGTGATTCGGATCTACCCCTCGGCTCCGAGTCCGCGGCGCTGTTGGGGACAGCCGATCCGGGTTTCGACCTCGCCGGTCTCGGACGTCGACTGCGGGAGGTCCGGCGCCGTTACCGCTGGACCCGAGCGGACGTGGCCCGGCTGTCCGGCGGTCGTTGGTCGGCTACCGCGCTGGGAACCTACGAGCGTGGCGAGCGGGTCATTTCCGCCGTCAGCCTCTTCGCCCTGACCGACTTCTATCGGGTGCCAGCGGCCGAGCTGATCGGCACCCAGCCCGAGCCGGCCGGCATCAGCGTGCCCCAGGATTCGGTCGTGGTCGACACCGCCCGCCTGCACAACTCCGGCCGTTGGCCCCGGCTCGTGCAGTTCGTCGCCGCCGTGCAGCGGGCTCGGCAGGGGCCGGCGCGGCGGCTGCTTACGCTGAGATCGCGAGACCTGCCTCGACTGGCCGCGGTGCACAACGAGTCGGTCGACCGCTTGCTGCACAACCTCGCGGTGGAGGGAATTCTCATCCCACCCGGCTGATTTCCCGGTGGCTTGTCGGCCTGTGCGGCCTGTCGGCCTGTGCAGCTTGTCGGCCTGTGCAGCTTGTCGGCCTGTGCAGCTTGTCGGCCTGAGCGGCTCGGCTGCCTCAGTGGCCGGGGTTGTCCTTGAGCCGCTGGCGACTGTTCTGGATCTCTTCCTCGGCCTCGAACCGGCCGACCCAGGTTGCGCCCTCGACACTCTTGCCGGGTTCGAGGTCCTTGTAGACCTCGAAGAAGTGCTGAATCTCGAGGCGATCGAACTCGGGCACGTTGTGGATGTCACGCAGGTGTTCCAGGCGCGGGTCGTGCGCGGGTACGCAGAGGACCTTGTCATCGCCGCCCTTCTCGTCGGTCATCCGGAACATGCCGATCGCGCGACAGGTCACCAGGACACCGGGGAACAGCGGGCTTCCCTGGATGAGCACGAGGGCGTCGAGCGGGTCGCCGTCCTCGCCGAGGGTGTTTTCGATGTAGCCGTAGTCGGCGGGGTACTGGGTCGAGGTGAACAGCACCCGGTCGAGGCGGATCCGGCCGGTCTCGTGGTCGACCTCGTACTTGTTGCGGCTGCCCTTCGGGATCTCGATCAGGACGTCGAATTCTTCCATGACGGGAAAACCTCTCAGGCGAACTGCTCCGCAGGATCTGCGCAGTATGTGGGCGACGACGGTTCCGCGAATCGTTCGGCGGCGAGGGGACCCCGCGCTCCCGAACGGCGGATCCGCGCCAGCGGCGGACGGTTAGATACTAGTGTGTTTCAGCGTGGCCGATCCCCGTTCCCGACCAGCCGGCCATGTGCCCCTGATCATGCTCGTGGTCCTCGCGCTCGGGGCGGCGGTCGGTCTGTATTTCGGCGTCGGGGCGGGTCGGCAATGGTCGGCGAATCGTGGTTTCCACCCGCTCGTGATCCCGGCTCAGACCGCTCCCGCCAGTGACGCCGCCGCGGCCTTGGCCGCGACGACGAAGGGCGCCTCGCCGGCTCCCAGCGCGGCGGATGCGCCGGCGCCGACCGCGGCGGGCGTGCTCGCCCAGCTGAAGGGCACTCTCGCCGATCCGAGCCTCGGCAGCTCGGTCTCGGCCCAGGTGTACGACGCGGCTACGAGCGGGACCTTGATGAACACCGGTGCCGCTGAGGTGGTGGCTCCGGCCTCGACCGCGAAATTGCTGACCACCGCGGCGTTACTACGCGTACGCAAGGGCACCGACCGCTTCACGACGCGGGTCCTTCAGGGCGGTGACGCCAACACAGTGGTGCTGGTCGGCGGCGGCGATCCCACCCTCAGCGCGGCCAAGGTCGGCCAGGCGAGTGAATACCCGGAAGCGGCGCGTATCTCAGACCTGGCCGCGCAGGTGAGCAAGAACCTGTCCGGGGCCGCGATCACCTCGGTCGTCGTGGACGACTCGCTGTTCAGCGGACCGTCCACCGCGACCGGCTGGGCCCCTGAGGATGCGCCCTCCAGCTACGCGAGCCCGATCGCCGCCGCCATGGTGGACGCCGGCCGGGACGCCCCGGGCGCCACTGTGCGGTCCGCGGCCCCGGATCTCGCGGCCGGCCGGGCCCTGGCCGACGCGCTCGGCGGCGCTCAGGTCACCCGCGGAACAGCGCCGGCCGGGGCCAGACTCCTCGGTTCCGTCCAATCCGCGCCGGTCAGCACTCTGGTGGAGCAGACCCTGTCGGAGTCGGACAACGTTATGGCCGAGGTCCTGGCGCGGCAGGTGGCGCTGGCGACCGGCCAGGCCGGCTCGTTCGCGGGCGGGGCGGCCGCGGTGTCGGCGACGTTGACCGCGGCAGGTGTCGCGGTCGGCGCCGGGATGAAGGACGGTAGCGGCCTGTCGGTGGCCGACCGGATTCCGGCCGGAGTGCTCGGCCAGACCCTGTTGCTCGCCGCAGGGGCCAAACACCCCGAACTGCGGCCGGTGATCACCGGACTGGCCGTCGCCGGGTGGGACGGCACGCTCGTCGAGCAGGGCCGCTTCACCGGCACCTCGGCGATCGCCGACGGCGTGGTCCGTGCCAAGACCGGCAGCCTGACCGGGGTGACCGGAATCGCCGGAGTCCTCACCGATTCGGACGGCCGCCAGTTGGTGTTCGCCTTCGTGGCGGACAAGGTTCCCGGCGGGGACCCGAACTCCACGTCGGCCCGCACCGTCCTGGACTCGGCCGTCGCCGCCCTCGTCCGCTGCGGCTGCCGCTGACGGCAACGGCTCCGTCCTCCGATCTCGCTGGGTAGGTTGGGTGCATGTCTTCGCTGATCGACTGGTCGGTGGCCGAGCAGACCGCCCGTGCCCTGTCCCCCACGCCTCCCTCGGCCAGCCCGGCTGACGCCGCCGCAGTGGTCGCTGAACTGCATCGGGCGACCGAGCGGGCCGCGGCGCTGGTGGCCGACCTCACGCGCCTGAACGAACCGGCCGTGTCGGCGACGACCGTCGTGGTCGACCGTCCGGGCTGGGTGAGCGCGAACGTGGCGAGCATGCGAGTGGTGATGGAACCGGTCGTGGACCGCTTGACGGAGAAGAAGCCGCCGGGCCGGATCGCCTCTGCGATCGGTGGACGGACGACCGGGGCTCAGGCGGGAGCCATCCTGGCGTTCCTGTCGGGCAAGGTTCTCGGTCAGTTCGAGTTCTTCTCGACGGAGACGGGACAACTGCTGCTGGTCGCGCCGAACATCGTCTCGGTCGAACAGTCGCTGAAGGTCGATCCCACCGACTTCAGGCTGTGGGTGTGTCTGCACGAGGTCACCCACCGCGTGCAGTTCACCGCCGTGCCATGGATGCGCCAGCACATGTTGGACGAGATCGCCCAGCTCACCGACGCGCTCGACGTCGATCCCGACGCCATCCTGGAACGACTCCGGCACGCCCTCGGCGAACTGGCCCGAACCGCGCAGGGAAAGCGCGATACGGCCGGGATCATGGCGGCGCTGGCCTCCCCCCAGGCCCGCGAGATCATGGACCGGCTCACCGGGTTCATGTCCCTGGTGGAGGGCCACGCCGAATACGTGATGAACGCCGTCGACCGTTCCGTCATCCCGTCCCAGCCCCAGATCGAGCGAAAGTTCGCCGACCGGCGGCGCAAGGGCGGCAACCCCTTCGACCGGCTCGTGCGCTCGCTGCTCGGCATGGACGCCAAGACGCGGCAGTACACCCAGGGCTCGAACTTCGTCCGAACCGTCGTCGACGAGGCCGGGCTGGATGCCTTCAACGCGGTTTGGAGCTCCCCGTCGACGCTTCCGACCAAGGCAGAGATCACCGACCCGAAAGCCTGGATCACCCGCGTGCACGGCTGATGATGGCGTTGCGGGGGCGCGCAACGAGGGCAACGTCAACGTGTGGGGGCGCGCAACAAGGGCAACGTCAACGTGTGGGGGCGCGCAACAAGGGCAACGTCAACGTGTGGGGGCGCGCAACAAGGGCAACGTCAACGTGCGAAGAGGGGTGGCAGGACGAAGACCATCGCCGCCGACCACGTGACGTGGCTGATGCTGGAAGCGAGTATGCCGCCTGAGGCCCGCCGCTGCAGCGCCCATACCGCTCCCAACAGTGCCGCCGCGAACACCAGCATGACGTTGCCGGTGGCTGCCGTCGCCAGGGTGTAGCAGAGCGTCGAGATCAGTACCGGGTGACGGCGGCCGATAGCGGCGTAGAGCGCGCCTCGGAAGAAGATCTCCTCCGCGATCCCGTTGGCCAGCGTCAGGGCTACGACCAGCGGGATCGAACCCTGTCGCGCGTGCTCGAGCACCTTGTCGGTGATGTCGCGTAGCGGACCGATCTCGCGAACTATCAATGCACCGCCGACGAAGACGACGGCGCTGAACAGCCCGATGGCGAACGGGGTGCCGACGGGCCTGCGCAACTCGGAGCGGAACGCGATCCGGCCCAGATGCAGCGGTCCGGAGGTGAGGCCACCGATCACCCAGGTGGCCGCCAGAGCCGCGGTCAGCGGATAGAAGGCGGCGTCACCGGGCTTGACCGACAACGACCGCCACAGCAGGAACCCGCCGATCAGCAGCGTGATGGCGACGACCACCCGGCGTCGGCGGAACTGGGAATCGGGTTGGTGGTGATCGCGTGGCACCTGTTCGAGCAGGGCGCGGCGTACCCACAGGTCGAGCCAGCTCGTGCTGCCCCGCCCGGGCGCGGACTCCGGCTGCCCGCTCAGCCGATCTGCCCCGGCCCGCCGCTGGCGTCAACCACCGGATAGCCCCGGGCCTGCCAGGTGGCCATCCCGCCGGTGAGGTTCAGGACCTGCCAGCCGTTGGCGTTCAAGGCGTCGGTCACCATCGCCGACCGGCCGCCGACGTGGCAGACGCAGATCACCGTCGTGTCGGTCGGGATCTCCCCGGTGCGGGCGTTCAGTTCGGACATCGGTATGTGGACGGCCCGTTCGGCGTGGCCGTCGACCCATTCGTGGTCCTCGCGGACGTCGAGCAGGTAGGCGCCACCCTGGACTGCGGCGTAGGCGTCGTCGACGGAGATCTCGGTCGGAGTAGAGGGCTGCACCCTGTCCAGGCTAGCGACCCGAGCCCGGGTCCTGTCCCGCCGGCCTCGGCAACGTCGTCGGCCGGCCCTGGGAGACTGGGGACATGGGACCGCATCCGGCCGTGGCCGCGGTCCGCCGTGCGGTCCGCCGGTCGCTGGGGAGCCTGGATGAGCTCGGCACCGATCGGCCGGTCGTGGTCGCCTGCTCGGGCGGCGCCGACTCGCTCGCCCTGGCCGCCGCGACCGCGTTCGAGGCCGCACGCACCGGGCGGCCGCACGCCCTGGTCACTGTCGACCACGGCTTGCAGGCGGATTCCTGGCAGCAGGCGCGGCGGGTGGCGCAGCTCGGCTACGACCTCGGCTTCGATCCCGTCCACATCGTCGCCGTCAGCGTCGCCGACGGTCCCGGCGCCGGTGGCCCCGAGGCGGCGGCCCGAACCGCCCGTTACCGGGCCGTGGCCGAGGTTGCCGACGGCTTCGGTCGATCAGCCGGGCGAGAACCCGACCATCGGGCGCGGGCCGGCGGACCCGCGGCGGTCCTGCTGGGCCACACGGCCGACGACCAGGCCGAAACGGTGCTGCTCGGACTCGGTCGCGGTTCAGGGTTGGCCTCGATCGCCGGTATGCGCGCCCAGTCCGGTTCGGCCCCACGCTCCGCTGAGGACTCACTCACCCACCCGCTGCTCGTGCGGCCTTTCCTGCAGTTGCGCCGGACAGACACGCTCGCCGCCAGCCGGTCCTTGCAACTGCCGGTCTGGGACGACCCGCACAACGTCGATCCCCGGTACCGGCGGGTCCGGTTGCGGAGCGAGGCTGTGCCGCTGTTGGAGGAGATTCTGGGCGGCGGCGTCGTCGAGGCACTGGCCCGCACCGCTACCCAGGTTCAGGACGCCGTCGATGCCCTGGACCAACTGGCCTCGCGTGAGCTCGGCCTGCGCGAGACCCCGGGTGGCGGCCTGTCCGTCGAGGGTCTGGAGGCCGAGCCCCGCGCGGTGCGCACTCGGGTGCTCAAGCGCTGGGCCGAAGAGCAGGGTGCCGACGCCCTCACCTCGGTGCACGTCGGGGCGCTGGAGGACATGGTCACCGGTTGGCGTGGCCAAGGTCCCATTCACCTGCCTGGCGGCTGCCACGTGCGCCGGACGTCTGGCAGGCTGGTGTTGTCGCGTCCCGATTCGTGACTCGAGCCCGGACCGACCGACCGAACACCAGCCCGTCCCGCAAGCCGTCCGATCAACCCCACCAGCCATCCGAGCCTGGAGAACCGTCAGTGAGCTCATCCATCCTGGACGACGACATCGAAGCGACACTGATTTCTGCCGATGACATCAAGACCAAGATCGACGAGCTGGCCGCGAGGATCGACGCCGACTACGCCGACCGGGAACCGCTGCTCGTCGGGGTGCTCAAGGGCGCCGTGATGTTCATGTCCGACCTCGCCCGCGCGTTGAGCCGGCCGTCGGAGATGGAGTTCATGGCCTGCTCGTCCTACGGGTCGTCGACAACTTCGTCGGGGGTCGTACGCATCCTGAAGGACCTGGACCGCGATGTGACCGGTCGCGACATCCTCATCGTCGAGGACATCATCGATTCCGGCCTGACCCTGTCGTGGCTGCTCAAGAACCTGCAGGCGCGCAACCCGCGCTCGGTCGAAGTCGTGGCGCTGTTGCGCAAACCCGACGCGGTCAAGGTCCAGGTCCCGGTCAAGTACGTGGGCTTCGAGATCCCGAACGAGTTCGTGGTCGGGTACGGCCTGGACTATGCCGAGCGCTACCGGGACCTGCCCTACATCGGGCGGCTCAAGCCGTCCGTGTACGCCTGAGCTGAAAGCTCGACCGGCTGACCCGGCTACGCCCACAGCGAACGCTGAGGGTTTACTCACCCGCAAGTCGGAACCAGCGCACCCTGCGTAGCGTTCAAGTACAGGGGCGCAGCCGCTTCCGTGTACCGTCTTTTGGACAGTGCAGCAGATTTTCCGGCACTAATGAGCAGCTGGCAGGAGGATACGTTCCGGCCCCTCCGGGTTCGGGACGCACGCGTTATGGATCGTAAGCGCCTCGTTCGATCACCTTTGATATGGGTTGTTGCCGCCGTCATCCTGGTGCTGGTCCTGCCGACCGTGCTGCGCGGGGGCAGCTCATACAAATCGGTGAAGACCTCCGACGCGATCGCCCAGATCACCTCCGGCAACGTCAAGTCGGCCACGGTCCACGACAAGGAGTCCTCGGTCGATCTCGACCTGAAGACCGCGTTCCAGGGCAAGACCAAGATCAGCGCGTCCTACCCCAGTGACTTCACCCAGACGTTGACCACCGATCTGCTCAAGTCCGAAGGCGCGACCTTCACGACGAAGCAGAGCAAGGACAACATCTTCGTCACGCTGCTGATCAACTTCCTGCCGCTGATCTTGATCGGGCTCGTCCTGTTCTTCGTGATGTCCAACCTCCAGGGCGGCGGCTCGAAGGTGATGTCCTTCGGACGGTCCAAGGCCAAGCTGGTCAGCAAGGACACTCCGAAGACCACCTTCTCCGACGTCGCCGGCGCCGACGAGGCGATCGAGGAGCTGCAGGAGATCAAGGAGTTCCTCGCCAATCCCGCGCGCTTCCAAGCCATCGGAGCCAAGATTCCCAAGGGTGTCCTGCTGTACGGGCCACCCGGAACCGGTAAGACGCTGCTGGCCCGCGCGGTCGCCGGTGAGGCCGGGGTCCCGTTCTACTCGATCTCCGGTTCGGACTTCGTCGAGATGTTCGTCGGCGTCGGCGCCTCCCGGGTCCGGGACCTGTTCGAGCAGGCCAAGGCGAACGCGCCGGCCATCGTCTTCGTCGACGAGATCGACGCGGTCGGACGCCACCGCGGCGCGGGGATGGGCGGCGGACACGACGAGCGCGAGCAGACCCTCAACCAGCTGCTCGTCGAGATGGACGGCTTCGACGTCAAGGGCACCGTGATCCTGATCGCGGCGACCAACCGTCCCGACATCCTCGATCCCGCCCTGCTGCGGCCCGGGCGATTCGACCGCCAGATCGCCGTCTCACCGCCCGACATCATCGGACGCAAGGCCGTGCTGGAGGTCCACGCGAAGGGCAAGCCGTTCGCTCCGGACGTCAACCTGGACAACGTCGCCCGCCGGACCCCGGGTTTCACCGGTGCCGACCTGGCCAACGTCATCAACGAGGCGGCCCTGCTCACGGCCCGCTACCACGGGCGGCTGATCACCGACGCCGCGCTGGAGGAGGCCATCGATCGGGTCATCGCCGGCCCCGAACGCAAGACGCGGGCGATGAGCGACAAGGAGAAACGGGTCACCGCCTACCACGAGGCCGGTCACGCACTGGCGGCCTGGGCGATGCCGAACCTGGACCCGGTGCACAAGGTGACGATCCTGCCGCGTGGCCGATCCCTGGGGCACACGCTCGTGCTGCCGCTGGAGGACCGCTACCAGCAGACCCGCGCCGAGATCCTGGACCAGCTGGTCTACGCCCTTGGCGGTCGGGCGGCGGAGGAACTGGTCTTCCACGAGCCGACCACCGGTGCGTCCAACGACATCGAGAAGGCGACCTCGCTGGCCCGCTCGATGGTGACCGAGTACGGCATGAGTTCCCGCCTCGGTGCCGTGAAGTACGGCACCAGTGATTCCGAACCATTCCTCGGCCGCGACTACGGTCACCAGCGCGACTACTCCGAGGAGATCGCGTCCTGGATCGACGAGGAGGTCCGCGGCCTGATCGAGGGCGCTCACGACGAAGCGTGGGAGATCCTGGTGCAGTACCGGGACGTCCTCGACGCCATGGTGCTGGAACTCGCCGAGAAGGAAACGCTGAGCAAGGACGAGCTGGAGCGGATTCTCGCCCCGGTCCGCAAGCGTCCGCCGCACAACACCTTCGCCGGTTTCGGCAAGCGCACCCCGTCGGATCGTCCGCCCATCGAGATCCCGCACACGGTTCGGGTGCAGGTTCCGAGCGCGTACGCCAACTCGGGCAGCACCAACGGCGCCGCCAACAGATTCCCCGGCAGCGGTGGCGAGGTTCCGGCGCACGCACCGTACGGCGAGGTGCCTTACGGTTCCGGGCAGCCGGCCGAGCCGGCGAGCATGCCCGGCGGCATGGCCTACCCGCCCGCACCCGGTCAGAATGCCGTGCCGGCCGAGTACCCGCCACCACCGTCTGACTACCCGCCCCCGGGCCAGGCCTATCTGCCCGCCGGTCAGTACTCACCGCCCCCGGTCAACGGCTATCCACCGGTGAACGGCGGCCATCCGGACGCCGGCTACCAGAACCCGCCGGTCAACGGTTATCCGCCCGCGTACTACCCGCAGTCGCCCGGTTACCCGCCACCGGAGTCCTACCCGCCGGTGCCCGGGTTCCCCGCGCCCGAGGAGCCGGCAAGTCACCCCACGCAGGCCCTGCCGGCGGTCCCCGATGAATCCCACGGCGATTCGGGCACGGGCGACCGCGCCTGAGCCCGGTTCATCCATCGTTCAGGCCTGACTCCCACCTGCTCGGAGGGCACAACAGACATGACCGGTTCCGACTCCGGCGGTGGCATCGATTTCCAACGGGCGGAGCGGGCGGTTCGCGAGCTGCTCATCGCGGTCGGCGAGGATCCCGACCGCGAAGGGCTGCGTGAGACGCCCGCCCGCGTGGCTCGTTCCTACGCCGAGGTGTTCGCCGGCCTGCACGTCGACCCCGACGAGGTTCTCAAGACCACGTTCGACGAGCACCACGACGAGCTGGTCCTGGTCAAGGAAATTCCTCTGTACTCGACCTGCGAGCATCACCTCGTGCCGTGGCACGGAACCGCGGCGATCGGCTACATCCCCGGTAACGACGGGCGCATCACCGGACTGTCGAAGTTGGCCCGAGTGGTCGACCTGTACTCCAAACGGCCCCAGGTGCAGGAGCGACTGACCTCGCAGGTCGCCGATGCGGTGATGTCGAGGCTCGAACCGCGCGGCGTCATCGTCGTCGTCCAGGCCGAGCATCTCTGCATGGCGATGAGGGGCATCCGCAAGCCGGGAGCGCTGACCATGACCTCGGCGGTCCGCGGGATCTTCAAGAGCGATCCGAGGTCCCGCTCCGAGGCGCTCAGCCTGATCCTGGGTCACTGACGCGGCGATGCTCCCCTCCGCTGCCTCGGCGCTGCCGACCCGCTCCGACCGGATCGTCGTCATGGGCGTCCTCAACGTCACGCCGGACTCGTTCTCCGACGGGGGCCGCTACGCCGACCTCGATGCCGCGGTGGCGCACGCCGAGGAGATGGTCGCGGCCGGAGCGGACCTGATCGACGTCGGCGGAGAGTCCACCCGCCCCGGCGCGCAACGGGTTTCGGCCGAGGTGGAAGCGGCCCGGGTCGTGCCGGTGATCCAGCGGCTGGCCCAGGAGGGGATCAAGGTCAGCGTGGACACCTACCGAGCCGCCGTTGCCGAACTGTCGCTGGCCGCCGGTGCCATGATCGTCAACGACGTCTCGGGCGGTCTCGGTGATGCCGACATGGCGCGCGTTGTCTCCGACGCCCGGTGCCCATGGATCATCATGCATTGGCGCGGGCATTCCGACCGGATGGCCGAGCTTGCCCGCTACGACGATGTCGTCCTCGACGTCAAGCATGAACTGCTCGCCCGGGTCGACGACGCCGTGAAGGCCGGGGTGGAACCCGAGCAGCTGGTTCTCGACCCCGGATTGGGTTTCGCCAAGAGTGCGGAGCACAACTGGCGGCTACTGGCCCATATCGAGGAGTTCACCCGGCTCGACCTGCCGGTACTGCTCGGTGCGTCCCGCAAGTCCTTTCTAGGGCGCCTGCTGGCCGACCCGGACGGCGAGGTGCGGGCCACCTCCGAGCGAGAGGACGCCACGACGGCGCTCACGATGTTCGCGGCCCTGCAAGGCGCCTGGGGGGTTCGGGTGCACGAGGTCCGCCCCAGCGTGGACGCCGCGCTGGCCGCCGCTGCCATCAAGGCGGCCCGATGACGGCCGACATCATCAGACTCGCCGGTCTGCGAGTGCGGGGTTTCCACGGAGTGTTCGACTTCGAGCGCCGGGAAGGCCAGGACTTCGTCGTCGACGTCGAACTCGAGCTGTCCACTTCCCGAGCGGCGGCGACGGACGACATCGTCGACACCGTTCATTACGGGGAGCTGGCCGAATCGCTGGCGGCGGTCATCGCCGGAGAACCGGTCAACCTGCTGGAAACGTTGGCCGACCGGCTGATGACGGTGTGCTTGGCCGATACCAGGGTCGCGGCGGCGACCGTGACGGTGCACAAGCCGTCGGCACCGATCCCGCTTGCCTTCACCGACGTCGCGGTCACCATCCGTCGTAAGCGCGCCGATCGAGCGGGCGCTCGATGAGTAGGGCCGTCCTGTCGATCGGATCGAACGAGGGTGACTCATTCGCGCATCTGGCGACGGCCGTGACCGCATTTTCGCCCTACCTGGTCGGGGTTTCTCCGGTCTTCTCGACTCCACCGTGGGGTGGGGTCGTTCAGGCCGACTTTCTCAATGCAGTCCTGATCGTCAGCGACGACCAGGCCGAAGCGGCGGACTGGTTGCGCCGAGCCCAGGAAGCCGAACGCGCCGCCGGCCGGACGCGGGAGGTGCGCTGGGGCCCGCGGACGCTCGATGTCGACGTGATCACCGTGGACGACGTCCGCAGCGACGATCCGCACTTGACCCTGCCGCATCCGCATGCCGCCGAACGCGCTTTCGTCCTGGTGCCCTGGTGGGCCCTGGACCCCGAGGCCGAGCTGCCGGGCCGGGGAAGCGTGCTCAGCCTGATGCAGGCTCTGCCGCAGGCCGAACTCGACGCGGTGCGCCTGCTTCCAGCCACGGTGCTGCCGAAGGCCGGGCGGCCCACATGATGCGGCGCACGTCGGCCACCGACCTGCTGGTCCCCTTCCTGGTCGTGGCCGCGCTGGGTTACCTGATCCTGCAGTTGTCCTACGGCTCGCTGCCGCCCTTCCAGTGGTATGCCGCGGTTCCGATCGGCGCGCTTGCTGCCGTGGAGATCGTGCTGGCCCCGCGGGTCAGGTCAGCCGTCCGGCACGACCCGCAGGCCAAGCCGATGACCGCGATCGCCATCGCCCGTTCGGTCGCCCTCGGCAAGGCCAGTTCGCTGTGCGGCGCTGCGTTGACAGGGGCCGCGTCGGCCCTGGTCGCGAAGGTGGTCCCGGATGTCTCGCGGACGTCCGCGGCCTCGCACGACGTCCGGGTGGGCATCGTGGTACTGCTCGCCTCCGTTGCGCTCACGCTCACCGGGTTGTGGCTCGAACGCGCCGGAATCGACCCCAACAGCGACCGCGGCTGAGGACGGGTAACCCGTGATCAAAGCAACTTTCCCCCGGTCTACGACGTCTGGGGCTAACGGTCGCCCCAGACGCTCTCGATAGACTGCCCCCCGTGCCTCGCAACGACTCCGCCAATCCCCGGGCCGGGTTCTGGCGAGTCGCGGCTATCGCCGTTGCGATTCCGTTAGGTGCCGTCGCCGTATACCTGGTCGCCTTCTCCAACACGGCCAAGCAGACCCAGATCGGCGTGCTCCTTGGAGCATGGGCGGTCTTTTTCGCCGCGCCGGCCGTCTTCTCGTCCCGTCGAACCCAGCAGCACCAGCAACAGTTGCTCGAGGTTCAACGGCACGCGGCCCAGCTACATGAGGCGCAACTCCAGATCGCCAGCCTCCAGCAGACCCAGCTCGAGGCGGCGAAGCAGTCCCAGCAGACGCAAGAGGTCGAGCTGCGCCGATTCGGCGAGTTGCAGCTGGCCCGTGAGACGGCGGCACGCCGGGAGGCAGACTTCCGTCTGGAAATCGCCTTGCGCGGCGAGATCGAGCGCGTCCTGACCGAGCAGATCAGCACCCTGCGGGACGAGGTCAGTTCCTTGCGGGCCGAGATAGTCGACAAGGTCGGTGGCCAGCTTCGGCTTGAGCGGGTGGAGACAACCCGGCTGATCGCCTCGGACCTTGAGGCGTTGCAGAGCGAGATCCGTCGCCTCGGTGGCAGCCGGGAAAGCCTGGCGGCCGCTCCTGCGGAGTACCTGAACCAGACCCGCTCGTCCCAGTCAGCCGTGCAGGCCCAGTCAGGCCAGGGTCCGTCCGGTTCCGGGTCGAACGACGACCGTGCCAAGAAGACGGCCGCTCCCGATCGGCACACCGCCTCGGCCGAGTCGGCTGAGGACATTCTCGACGCCGAGGTGATCGAGCACGATCAGGAGCCCGTGAACCAGCCTGCGCCTGCCCCGACTCCGGCCCCTGCGGCCGCCCCCGCCCCGACCCCCGCCCCGACTCCGGCCCCTGCGGCCGCCCCCGCCCCGACCCCCAGCCCCGCCCGAGCACCCGAGCGGGAACCCGCGCCCGCACCCGCACCCGCACCCGCACCCGCACCCGCACCTGCACCCGCGCCGGAGCCGGCACGGGCGCCTGCACCCACGCCGGAGCCGGCAGGGGCGCCTGCACCCACGCCGGAACCGGTACCCGCGGCCCAGGCCCTTCGCCCACCCGAGCCGGTTCCCGCTCGGGCCGCGTCGGCCATGCCGTCGCTGAGCGGTCGTCCGGACCCGTTCGCCAACCTGCCTCGTCTCACCCCGCTGTCCAGCGAGGTCGCCCAACTTCTGGAGCCGGACGAGCCGCCGGCACCGAAGTCGACGACGGAGCGGAGGGGGCCGGACACGGCGCCCACGGCGCCCACGGAGCCCACGGAGCCCACGGAGCCCACGGCGCCCACGGAGCCCACCGACGACCGCGCCGGAGCCGGCGTTCGAGAGAACGAGCCGCGCTACGTGGGCCGCCGGCGAGCGGCCGGGGAGACAGCGCCGGAGGACACGCGTCCAGCTGGCGGACGTCGCCGAGCACCGGACGATGCGCCCGACGACCTGCTCGCCCGCATCCGTCGGAGTTAGTTGTTTCCAGTTAGCCGTACGGAGCGCGCACCCGCTAAAAGCGGTGTCTCATCAGACATCACGAACGGTGCGAGCTGCAGGCGAGATCCGTGGCTGGTGTCGGGCCGAGCCGGAAATCCGGCGTCGCCGGGGTCTAGAGCCAGGAATCGGTGTCGACCGTGTGCTGGGCCGCGCGGCGGTCAGCCTCGGCGTTCACCCCGGCCGACACCCGTCGAACCGCCTCGTCAACCGAGACCCCGGTCTGATCGGCCAGCAGATACACCAGGAACCCGAGTTCGCCGAGCTTGTCCGCCCAGCCGGTCGGGACCCGGTAGGGCCGGCGGCCCCCCTCCGTTGAGCCGTCGGCCGCGGCGGCGAGCTGCCCGAGGCATGCCTGCAGCTGCAACAGCAGAGCTGGGGCGGTGGAGTGGGCCTCGGCCCGGTCGGCGGCGGCCGCGACATCGGTCTGCAGATCGGTCACCCGAGCACGGTAGCCGACCGCCGCAGGGATACGCGAAGGTCACATGACCGTTACCCGGTGAACACCCGCCGCTAGGGTTGGTGCGTGATCGATCCCTCCGGAGCGCCCCGGCTGCGGGTGGCGGTGATCGGCGTCGGCCGGGTCGGTTCGGTGCTCGGCGCTGCACTTGCCCGAGCGGGCCACTTCGTCGCCGCCGGCGTCGGAGTGAGTGACACCTCCCTGCGGCGGGCCGAGCGGATGCTGCCCGACGTGCCTTTGCTGCCGGCCGACGAGGCCGCGGCGCTGGCCGATCTGGTCCTCATCACGGTTCCGGACGACCAGCTCGCCGGCCTCGTTCAGGGTCTGGCCCGGACCCAGACCTGGCGGCCCGGGCAGCTCGCCGTGCACACCTCGGGGGCCAATGGCATCGACGTCTTCGCCCCGGCCGCCGAACTCGGCGTCGTCGGGATGGCCCTGCATCCGGTCATGACGTTCGCCGGCCGCGAGGAAGACCTGCTGCGTCTCACCGACGCGGCTTGGGGTGTGACGTCGCCGGAGGAGTTCCGTCCGGTCGCCGAGACGCTGGTGATCGAGCTCGGCGGCGAGCCGGTCTGGGTTCCCGAAGCGTCGCGGGCGCGCTACCACGCCGCCTTGTCGATGGGCTCGAATCACCTCGTCACACTGGTGAACGACGCTGCGGACGTGCTCCGCGAGTCCGGCGTGGACAACCCGCGCCGCCTGCTCACGCCGTTGCTCGTCGCCTCCCTGGACAACGCGCTGCGGCTGGGCGATGACGCGCTGACGGGGCCGGTCGCCCGGGGTGACAGCCGAACCGTCGACAAGCATGTGCATGCCCTCGCTGGTACTCGTTACCTCAATCCGTACCTGGCCATGGCGATCCGTACGCTGCAACGAGCCCAGGCGGCCGGGCGCCTCACCCAGCAGCAGTGCCAGGAACTCATCGCGGTGATCGAGGCCGCCGAAGACATCGAGGGCGACGGATGACGGGCGATCGATGGTGACGGCAGTGGTTCACACTCCTGCCGAGTTGGCCCGCGCGCGGGAACGGCTCGCCGGCGTGGTCGGCCTCGTCCCGACCATGGGCGCCCTGCACGATGGCCACGCGGCCTTGATCCGGGCGGCCCGGGCTCGCTGCGACACCGTGGTTGTGAGCATCTTCGTCAATCCCATGCAGTTCAACCAGGCCGCCGATCTCGCTCGTTACCCGCGGCCGTTGGAGGCCGATCTGGCACGCTGCCGCGAGCTGGGCGTCGACCTCGTCTTCAACCCGTCCGTGGACACGATGTATCCCGGCGGCCCGGTGCAGGTGTGGGTCACCGCAGGGGAATTGGCCGACCAACTGGAGGGCCCGAACCGCCCCGGCCACTTCGACGGCGTGCTGACCGTCGTGACGAAGCTGTTCACGGCCGTTCGTCCGCAGCGTGCCTTCTTCGGTGAGAAGGACTATCAGCAGCTGGTCCTGGTGCGGCAACTCAGTCACGACCTCGGACTGGACGTCGAGGTCGTCGGCGTCGGCATCGTGCGGGATCCGGACGGCCTGGCGCTGTCCAGTCGCAACGTGTTCCTGTCCGAGGACGAACGCCGCCGGGCCCTGGCGCTGCCGCGTGCCCTGCAAGCCGGACGGGACAGCGGGCGTTCCGCCTCGGCGATCGTCGCCGCGGCCCGGGCGGTTCTCGACGCCACCGACGGCATCGAGGTGGAGTACCTGGAGCTGCGGACGCCAGACCTGCGCCTGCCCGAGGCCGGTGCGGCTCGGTTGCTGGTCGCGGCCCGGGTGGGACAGACCCGGCTGATCGACAACATCGCCGTCGAGATCGGGGGCGGCGTATGAGCCTGCCGCAGAAGCTGCTCGCGCCCGCGCCCGGCTGGATCGTGGAAACCGACGTCGTCATCGTCGGATCGGGTGTCGCGGGACTGACGACGGCGCTCCGGATCGCCGGAGCCGGCCTGCCCGGGGCGGTCCCGACCGGCCTGCGGGTCATGGTGGTCACCAAGGACGTTCTGGCGGCGGGTTCCACCCGGTGGGCGCAGGGTGGCATCGCCGCGGCGCTCGGCCCGGACGACACCCCCGCCGATCACCTGGCCGACACGTTGGTGGCCGGGGTCGGGCTGTGCGAGCGCGACGCCGTGCAGGTGCTCGTCGACGAGGGCCCGGCCGCAGTGCGGGAGCTCGTCCAGCTCGGTACCCGCTTCGACCTGTCGGGCAACGGGGAACTGTCCCTGACTCGTGAGGGCGGCCATCACCGTGACCGGATCGCTCACGCGGGCGGCGATGCCACCGGTGCTGAGATCGAACGCGCGCTGGTCGCGGCGGTGCTGGCCAGTGACGCGATCGAAGTCATCGAGCACGCCCTCGTGCTGGACCTGCTGCCCACGAGCGCCGGCGTCGGCGGGGTGACCCTGCACGTGATGGGGGAGGGTCAACTGGACGGAGTGGGCGCGGTGCGGGCCCGCGCGGTCGTCCTGGCGACCGGGGGCATGGGTCAGATCTACGCCGCCACCACCAACCCATCGGTGTCCACCGGGGACGGAGTCGCGGCGGCATTGCGGGCCGGTGCGGTCGTGCGCGACCTGGAGTTCGTCCAGTTCCATCCAACGGTGTTGTGGCTCGGTGGCGGTGCCGCGGGCCAGCAGCCACTCGTCAGTGAGGCGGTGCGGGGCGAGGGTGCCTTCCTCGTCGACGATGCCGGCCGCCGTTTCATGCAGGGCCAGCACGAGCTGGCCGACCTGGCCCCCCGCGACGTGGTGGCCAAGGCGATCCTGCGCGAGATGGCAGAAACCGGCGCCGCGCACGTGTGGCTCGACGCCCGGCACTTCGGTGCGGAGAAGTGGCGAGTGCGCTTCCCGACGATCCTGGCCACCCTGAACTCGCTCGGAATCGATCCGGTCGCCGAACTGATTCCGGTGGCCCCGGCGTGTCACTACGCCTCCGGTGGTATCGGCACCGACCTCCACGGTCGCGCGTCGGTGACCGGCCTGTACGCCTGTGGTGAGGCCGCCTGCACCGGCGTGCACGGAGCGAATCGGCTCGCGTCCAACTCGCTGCTGGAGGGGCTGGTATTCGGCCGACGGATCGCCGACGACGTCATCGCGACCCTCTCGCCCGGTGATCCGCTGGTCGATCTGGGAGTGGACGTCCGTAGCGCGGGCATCTGCTCCAGCACCATTCGCCCCTTGCTGCAAAGGGAGATGTCGGCCGATGCGGGCGTGCTCCGGGACGCTCCCGGGCTGGTGCGCGCCTCGGCCACGCTGGCGAAGTTGTCGGCGCAGCGCAGTCGCGATCCCCGCACCGAGAGCTGGGAGGCGACCAACCTGCTCACGGTCGCCACCGCGTTGGTCGTCGCGGCCACCCGCCGCCAGGAGACGCGCGGGTCGCACTGGCGCGAGGACCATCCTGGCGCCGATGACGAGCGCTGGCTCGGCCATCTGGACCTGAGCCTCGGGCCGGATGGCATGATCAGCAGCGATTACCGGCCCCTGCGAGCGCCTGGCGCCGAACCGTCCGTCCCCTCCTCGGAGCTGTTGCCCAGATGATCCCGCCTGACGTTCTCGACGCCATTGCCGCCGTCGGGCTGGATCCGGCCGAGGTGGCCCGCGTGGTGACGACGGCCCTGGCCGAGGATCTGTCCGAGGGAGCGGACGTCACCACCGCTGCCACCATCGCCGCCGATCAGCTCGGACGGGCGGTCGCGGTTCCGCGCCAGACCGGTGTGGTGGCCGGACTGCCGGTAGCCGCGCTGGTCTTCGCGATCGTCTCCGACGGCCGGGTGCGCATCGACATCGCCGTGGCCGACGGTGACATCGTCGAGGCCGGCGAGCCGCTGCTGGTGGCCACCGGCCCGGTGCGCGATCTGCTCACGGCCGAACGGACCGCCCTGAACCTGCTGACTCACCTGTCCGGTGTCGCGACCACGACGCGGCTGTGGGTGACCGCCGTGGCCGGTACCCGCGCCCAGATCCGGGACACCCGCAAGACCATGCCGGGACTGCGAGCCCTGGAGAAGTACGCGGTCCGCTGCGGGGGTGGGATCAATCACCGCATGTCACTGTCGGACGCCGCGCTGATCAAGGACAACCACGTGCACGCGGCGGGCTCGGTGACTCGCGCCTTCGAGCTCGTCCGGGCCGCCGCGCCCGGCCTGCCGGTCGAGATCGAGGTCGACACCCCGGACCAGTGCGCCGAGGCGATCGCCGCCGGCGCGGACCTGATCCTGCTCGACAACATGTCGCTGCCGGAACTGCGGCGGTGCGTGCAACAGGCCGCAGACGCGGATCGCCCGGTGCGGCTGGAAGCCTCTGGTGGCCTGGAGCTGGGCAACGCGGCCGTGGTCGCCGGCACCGGAGTCGACTATCTCGCGGTGGGCGCGCTGACCCACTCGGCGAAGGTGCTCGACATCGGACTCGATCTCGCGGACATCGACAAGCCGGCCGGGCCGCGCGCCCCGGCCGACGATCACGCGAACTGAACGGGACGGAACGGGACGCCAGATGCTGCTGACCATCGACATCGGTAACACCAACACCGTCCTCGGCGTGTTCGACGGGGAGCGGATGGTCCACTCCTGGCGAGTGAAAACCGATTCCCGCAACACCGCGGACGAGCTGATGCTGACTTTCCGTGGCCTGCTCGGCGACCTGCCGATCACCGGGATCGCCGGCTGCTCAACGGTGCCGGCGGCACTGCGGGAGTTACGCACGATGCTGGCCCGGTACTGGGGTGCGATGCCGACCGTGCTGGTGGAGCCGGGGATCAAGACCGGCGTCGCGCTGCTGTTCGACAACCCGAAGGAAGTCGGTGCCGACCGCATCGTCAACACTCTCGCGGCGCACCACCTGGTCGACGGGCCGGCAATCGTGGTCGACTTCGGGACCTCGACCAACTTCGACGTCGTCAGCGGGAAGGGTGAGTTCCTCGGTGGCGCCTTGGCGCCCGGGATCGAGATCTCCCTGGACGCTCTGGCGGCCCGTGCCGCCCAGCTTCGCAAAGTCGAGTTGATCAAACCCCGTTCGCCCATCGGCAAGAACACCGTCGAGGCCCTGCAATCGGGGATCCTCTACGGCTTCGCCGGTCAGGTGGACGGCCTGGCCCGCCGGTTGGCCCGGGCGCTGGAACCGGATGACCCCGCCTCCGTCGAGGTCATCGCCACCGGTGGCCTGGCCCCGCTGGTGGTCGAGCACTCCGAGACGGTCACCCGGCACGAACCGGATCTCACCTTGATCGGTCTTCGCCTGATCTACGAACGCAACACCTGAGCGCGCCGGCGGACACCGGTCACAGCCAGCCGCGCTGCTCCGCTTCCCGGAAGGCCTCCACGCGGTTGCGGACTCCCGTCTTGGCGATGGCCGCCGACAGGTAGTTACGTACGGTGCCCTCCGACAGGAACAGCTTGGTCGCGATGTCGGCCACGGTCGCCCCGTTACGGGAGGCCACCAGCACGTCACGTTCCCGGCCCGTCAGTGGGGACGCCCCACCGGCCAAGGTCGCCGCGGCGAGGGCCGGATCGACCACCCGTTCGCCGTTGGCCACGCGCCTGACCGCGTCGGCCAGCTGCTCGGCCGGAGCGTCCTTCACGACGAAACCGACCGCCCCGGACTCCATGGCCCGGCGCAGGTATCCGGGCCGGCCGAAGGTGGTCAGGATGATCACCCGAGTGCCGGGCACCTCGTGCGACAGGGCGGCCGCCGCGGCCAGGCCGTCCAGTCCCGGCATCTCGATGTCGAGCAGTGCGACGTCGGGTCGGTACTTGATCGCCGCCGCCACCACCTCGTCCCCACGGCCTACTTCGGCGACGACCTCGAAGTCCTCGGTCAACGACAGCAAGGCGGCCAGGGCAGAGCGGACCAGGGCTTGGTCATCGGCCAGCAACAGTCGTACGGTCATCGGTTCAGCTCCACGAGGACGTGCCAGCCCGGACGGGAGCGCTCGTCCTGCGCAGCGGTGCCCACGGTGAGACGGCCACCGGCAGCGCCTACCCGCTCGCTCAGTCCGGTGAGCCCGTTGCCCGATTCGCACGCGCCGCCGATGCCGTCGTCGCTGATCTCCACCGAGGAAGGCGTGAGCCGGATTTCGCAATGGCTGGCGCGGGAATGCCGGACCACGTTCGTCACGCCTTCCCTGATCACCCACGCGAACAGCTCCGAGTGCCCGTTGGGAACGGAGTCGATCGCACCCGGCAGCACGGCGGCGATGCCCGCCGCCCGCAGCACTTCCCGTGCGGCGGCCAGTTCGTTGCCCAAGGTGACCTCGCGGTAACCAGACACCGCCGCGCGGACGTCGGTCAGGGTCTGCCGGGCCAGGGCTTCGACCTCGGCGATCTCGAGGGCGGCCTTGGCGGGATCGAGTTCGGCCAGTCGCCGGGCCAGGCCCGCCTTCACCGTGATGGTGGTGAGCGAATGACCCAGCAGGTCGTGCAGGTCACGGGCGATCCGGGTCCGTTCCCCCTCCGCCGCGAGCCTGGCGACCTCGGCCCGCGCCTCCTCCAGCGCTCCGTTCGCTCGCATCAAGCCGAAGAACCCGAACATCGCCAGGGAGACGATGGCGATGGCGACCGGAATGCTGGGGTCGAAATGCGCTCGCCAGGACGGGATCGCCAAGGGGACGGCGATCGACAGGCCGACGTAGCAGGCCAGTACCGGAAACGACTTTCCGTACCGCGCGGCGACGGAAAGGACGCTGACGTAGACCAGCATGACGAAGGCATCGGCGTGCGCGAACACCAGTTCCACCGCACAGAGCAGCAGCATCAGGGCGTACAGCCGCCAAAAACGCTCGTGGTGTTCCCCGCTCATCCCTGTGGCGACGGCGTAGAGGTAGCTGGCGCAGAAGACGACGAGGATCAGCCAACCCACGCAGTCCCACGGCTGACGGGAGTAGCGAGCGACCCCGCCCGCGGTCTGGATCAGATAGATCAAGAAGACACCAGGAAACACGAAACGCAGCCAGCCCTTGGCCCATCCGGGTCTCGCCGAGACCACGGACGGCCGGTCGGTCCCGGCAGACGCGGCTGGTCGGTTCGCGGTGGTCATTTCACCCGTCAATCTAAAGGGTCGACTCGAAAGGATGGCAGTGTTCGCCGTCAGCCCCGCTTGGTGTCCTCGGCGTAGGCACGGGTCGCGAGCCCGCTGAACGCCAGTGTCCAGGCCAGGATGACCACCCACCCCTTGACGGGCCACATCGTCCCCCCGACGCCGAGATGGCCGGCCTGGACGATCCAGTAGGACGGCGTCCAGCTGCCGATGGTGCCGATGATTCCGCTGACCGGAAACCAGGACCCCCCGACGATCGCGAACAGCGACATGGCTCCGCCCATCAGCGGACCCATCGCCTCCTCCTTGAACGTGTGTCCGGCCCAGATCCCGATCGCGGCGAAGGGCACCAGGCCGATGAGCACGAGCGCGGTCGTCTCCAGCCAGTGCACCGCCGACATCCGGGCGCCCAGCGAGGCCCCGACGAGGTACAGCACCGCGATGGTCATCCCCGCGGTCACGTAGCCGACGAGGACCTTGGCCGTCAGGTAGGCCCTCGGGGTGAGCGGACTCAACCGCAGCTGGCGGTTCCAGCCGATGGCGCGGTCGACCGCGATACGCATGCCCCCCGCGATCACCGCCCCGACCGATCCGAAGGTGAGCATTCCGATCATGTAGTACGTCGCTCCGTTGATTCCCGAACCGCCGAAGTTGTCGTCGTGGCGATTGGGCGCGCCGAAGATCAACAGCATCAGGACCGGGAAGATCAGCGAGAAGATGAAGCTCTGGCGATTGCGCAGCACACGCAGCAGTTCCAGGCGCAGGTATGTCGTGTTCATCGGGTGGTCTCCGCATCATCGATCGCTGTGTGACCCGTGAGCTTGAGGAAGGCCTCTTCCAGACCGGCCCCGGCGACCTCGATGTCACGGGCGGCGGGATACCGGCTGAGAAACGTCCGAAGCGCCAGGTCGGAATCGGAGCAGCTGAGTACCACGGCCTCGCCCCGGCGCTCGGCTGCGCTCACGCCGTCGATGGCGGCGAGATCGGACCGGGGCACGTCCGGCAGGGTGGCCCGGATGAGTTTGGACCCCACCAGCGACCGGATCTCCGTGGTCGGGCCGTCCGCCACGATCCGTCCGTGCGCCATGAGCACGATCCGGTCGGCGTACTCGTCGGCTTCTTCGAGGTAGTGGGTGGCGAACACGACGGTCTTGCCGCTGTTGGCGATCGCGCGCATCGTCATCCAGAACTGGCGTCGCCCCTCGACGTCCAATGCGACGGTCGGCTCGTCCAGCACGAGCAGATCGCTGTTGGACACCAGGGCGATCGCGAATCGGGTGCGCTGCAGCTGCCCGCCGGAGAGCTTGTTGGTGCGCTGACCGGCGAAGTCCGAGAGTCCGGCCAGCTCGATGACCTCGGCTACCGGCAGCGCCCGCGGATACAAGGACGCGATCTCGGTCAGCAGCTCGGTGACGCTCAGGTAGGGGACGAGTGCGCCCACCTGCAGCATCCCGCAGATCTGGCCGGCCGCGACGGCCTCCTTCGGGCTGAGGCCGAAGATGCGGGCTGAACCTGCGTCGGGCTGGGACAACCCCAACATCATGTCGATGGTCGTGGACTTTCCGGCCCCGTTGGGTCCCAACAGGGCGACCGTCTCACCGGCAGCGATATGCAGGTCGACCCCCCGCACAGCCTCGAGCGCGCCGAAGCTCTTTCGCAGGCCGGTCAGCTCGATCCCGCCGCGGATCAGGGTCTGGTTCGTCGTCATGGGCCTGAGCTTGCCCGGACGTGCCGGTGATCGGCCAGTGTGAACGTCCCTGGTTCCGACGTGACATTCGTCAGCAGGCCACCCACGGCGGCTGTCCGGTGCTTGGCCGCCGATAGGCTTGGGCGGTGACCGAGCCTGCTGATGCCGCCGACGATGCCCTGACCCCGGACGACCTTCCCGAGCAGGTGCGGATCCGGCGCGGGAAGTACGACCGGCTGATGTCCGATCCCGAGCGCGCGCCGTTCCCGGTCACCGTCGCTCGCACTGACTCGCTGGCTGAGATCCGTGCGGCGTTCCCCGACCTGGAGCCCGACACCCAGACCGGCCGGAAGGTCGGGGTCACCGGACGGGTCATCTTCGTCCGCAACACCGGCAAGCTCTGCTTCGCGACGCTGCGCGAAGGCGGCGTCGAACTGCAGGCGATGCTCTCGCTGTCCTCGGTGGGCGAGCAGGGCCTGGCCGACTGGAAGGCCGACGTCGACCTCGGTGATCAGGTTTTCATCACCGGCGAGGTCATCTCCTCCCGCCGGGGCGAGCTGTCGGTCATGGCCGACTCCTGGCGGATCACCGCGAAGGCACTGCGCCCGCTGCCCGTCGCGCACAAGCCGATGAGTGAGGAGGCGCGGGTCCGTCAGCGCTACGTCGACCTCATCGTCCGTCCGGAGGCCCGCCGCATGGTGCAGTTGCGGGCCGACGTGATCCGCTCGCTGCGACGGACGTTGGAGTCAGGTGATTTTCTCGAAGTGGAGACGCCGGTTCTGCAGCTGATCCACGGCGGCGCCGCGGCGCGGCCCTTCAACACCCACCTCAATGCTTTCGACCTGCCGATGTCCTTGCGGATCGCGCTGGAGTTGCCGTTGAAGCGTTGCATCGTCGGAGGCATCGAGCGCGTGTTCGAACTCGGTCGCATCTTTCGCAATGAGGGCGTGGACTCCACCCACTCACCAGAATTCACGATGCTCGAGTCCTACCAGGCCTACGGCGATTACCACACGATGGCCGACCTCACCCGCAACCTGATCCAGAATGCCGCCACGGCAGTCGGTATTGCCGCCCCCACGAACGCTGACGGCGTGGAGATCGATCTGTTCGGCGAATGGCGATGGGTGACCGTGTACGGCGAGGTTTCGCGGGCAGTCGAGGCCGAGATCACCCCGGACACGACCGCCGAGGACTTGCGCGGATATGCAGCCGATCATGGCGTGGGCCTGAAGCCCGAATGGGGCGCCCCCGAGATCGTGCTGGAATTGTTCGAAAAATTGGTGGAACACAGCTTCGTGCAGCCCACCTTCGTCGCCGACTTTCCGCGAGCGGTAAAGCCGCTCGCTCGCAGCCACCGCACCGATCCGCGTTTGGCCGAGGCCTGGGACCTCATCATCGGCGGTGTCGAGGTCGCGACGGCGTTCTCGGAGCTGGTCGACCCCGTCGAACAACGTCGTTTGCTGGTCGAGCAGTCCTCAGCGGCTGCCGCGGGCGATCCCGAGGCGATGCAACTCGACGAGGATTTCCTCACTGCTCTCGAGTACGGCATGCCCCCGACGGGCGGAATGGGGATGGGCGTTGATCGTCTGGTGTCCCTGCTGACCGGCAAGGGAATTCGGGAGACAATCTTGTTTCCGCTCCTCAAGCCGCTTTAGGGCGATCGGGCCAGTCGCTAAACGGCCAGGGCCGGCGGCCGTGCGCGATCGCTCGGACGCGGCGACGAGTGCGACTGTCAATGCGATCCGGGCCACCGCGCATATACGCGGACGCGGCGCCCGGCCATTGCGGGCGGCGGCCCGGCCGCCGATATTCCTTCGGCATTAGTCCGGCCGGGATTTCGCACGATCGTGGTGCGCGCGACAACTGGCCAGTTCGGCCGCCATTGGGTTCGGAGTGTGATCTACTGTCCGTTGACCGGCGTTATGCGACACGTCGTTAATTTCACATGATTGGAAGATCAACGAATGGCCCAGAAGATTCAGGTTTTGCTGGTCGACGACCTCGACGGGGGCACCGCCACCGAAACGGTCTCTTTCTCCCTCGACGGCATGTCCTACGAAATTGATCTGTCCGAATCCAACGCGTCGGTGCTCCGCGATGCGTTGGCCCCGTATGTCGGCCACGCCCGGCGGGCCGGTCGGGCCTCCGGCCGCACTGCTGCCACCACCCGCCCCGCGCGCGGCGGTGTGGTGCGCGCCGACCGCGAACAGACCCAGGCCATCCGCGAATGGGCGCGCGCCAATGGGCACAAGGTGTCCGAGCGTGGCCGGATTCCGGCCTCGATCGTGGACGCCTACAACTCCTCTCACTAGCCCCCGCCGTTGAGGTTGCCCTCGTTGCGGGGGCCAGGCGTTGAGGTTGCCCTCGTTGCGGGGGCCTAGGCGTTGAGGTTGCCCTCGTTGCGGGGGCCCAGGCGTTGAGGTTGCCCTCGTTGCTGGGGATCGGGGCCGAGGGCGGCGTCGGCGCAGGGTCGAATGTCCGTCGCATCCGACCGCGGCGCACCCGGATTGTTACCTACCCGACCAGGTCCAAAGGACCCCCTCGCGAGGTACCGTTAGGCGTGCGTAAAGTTCGCTGCGAGCGGACGCGGGCATCGAGGGCGGAATCCTGTCGTTGGGATGACTAGAGTCAAACCAGCGGGTCGGGTAGGCCAAATCTCGGTAGGACATACCCGATCACGCGGTAAGGGGAGTGAGCGACATGTTTGAACGGTTTACCGACCGTGCCCGCCGTGTTGTCGTCCTGGCCCAAGAAGAGGCCCGGATGCTCAACCACAACTACATCGGCACCGAGCACATTCTGCTCGGCCTGATCCACGAGGGCGAAGGCGTGGCCGCCAAGGCCATGGAGTCCCTCGGCATCTCGCTCGAGGCTGTCCGCCAGCAGGTCGAAGAGATCATCGGCCAGGGACAGCAGGCCCCGTCCGGGCACATCCCGTTCACGCCGCGGGCCAAGAAGGTGCTTGAGCTGTCACTGCGCGAGGCGCTGCAGCTCGGCCACAACTACATCGGCACCGAGCACATCCTGCTTGGTTTGATCCGCGAGGGCGAGGGCGTCGCCGCCCAGGTCCTGGTGAAGCTCGGCGCCGACCTCAACCGCGTTCGCCAGCAGGTCATCCAGCTGCTGAACGGGTACCAGTCGAAGGAACCGGCCGGGGCGGCTCCCGAAGGCACTCCCTCGACGTCGCTGGTCCTCGACCAGTTCGGCCGCAACCTGACCCAGGCCGCCCGCGAGGGCAAGCTCGACCCGGTCATCGGTCGCGAGAAGGAAATCGAGCGCCTCATGCAGGTGCTGTCGCGGCGCACCAAGAACAACCCGGTGCTGATCGGTGAGCCCGGCGTCGGCAAGACCGCCGTCGTCGAAGGTCTTGCTCAGGCGATCGTCAAGGGCGAGGTTCCCGAGACGCTGAAGGACAAGCAGCTGTACACGCTCGACCTCGGCTCCCTGGTGGCCGGCTCGCGCTATCGCGGTGACTTCGAGGAGCGCCTGAAGAAGGTCCTCAAGGAAATCCGCACCCGTGGCGACATCATCATGTTCATCGACGAGATTCACACCCTGGTGGGCGCGGGTGCCGCCGAGGGCGCGATCGACGCCGCCTCGATTCTCAAGCCCATGCTGGCCCGAGGTGAGTTGCAGACCATCGGCGCCACGACTCTCGACGAGTACCGCAAGCACCTGGAGAAGGACGCCGCTCTCGAGCGCCGGTTCCAGCCGGTGCAGGTGGGCGAGCCGTCGGTGGCGCACACCATCGAAATCCTCAAGGGCCTGCGCGATCGCTACGAGGCACACCACCGCGTGTCGATCACCGACTCGGCCCTGGTCGCGGCGGCCGGCCTGGCCGACCGTTACATCTCCGACCGGTTCCTGCCCGACAAGGCCATCGACCTCATCGACGAGGCCGGATCGCGCATGCGCATCCGCCGGATGACCGCGCCGCCGGACTTGCGGGAGTTCGACGACCGGATCGCCGACGTCCGTCGGGACAAGGAATCCGCGATCGACGCCCAGGACTTCGAGAAGGCAGCTTCGCTCCGTGACAAGGAGAAGAACCTGCTGAACGAGAAGGCTCAGCGCGAGCGCGAGTGGAAGGCCGGCGACCTCGACGTCGTGGCCGAGGTCGACGACGAGCAGATCGCCGAGGTGCTGGCGAACTGGACCGGTATCCCGGTGTTCAAGCTGACCGAGGAGGAGACCTCTCGCCTGCTGCGCATGGAGGACGAGCTGCACAAGCGCGTCATCGGCCAGGAGCAGGCGATCAAGGCGGTCTCGCAAGCGATTCGTCGTACCCGCGCAGGCCTGAAGGACCCGAAGCGCCCGGGTGGTTCGTTCATCTTCGCCGGCCCGTCCGGCGTGGGTAAGACCGAGCTGTCCAAGACGCTGGCCGAGTTCCTGTTCGGCGACGACGACGCACTCATCCAGCTCGACATGTCGGAGTTCCACGACCGGTACACGGTGTCCCGACTCGTCGGTGCGCCCCCCGGTTACGTCGGCTACGACGAGGGCGGTCAGCTGACGGAGAAGGTTCGCCGCAAGCCGTTCTCGGTCGTTCTGTTCGATGAGGTCGAGAAAGCTCACCCGGACGTTTTCAACACGCTGCTGCAGGTGCTGGAGGACGGTCGCCTGACCGATGGCCAGGGACGGATCGTGGACTTCAAGAACACGGTGCTGATCCTGACCACGAACCTCGGGACCAGGGACGCGTCGAAGTCGGTGGGGTCGTTGGGCTTCGCCGGGTCCAACGACGAGTCCTCGAACTACGACCGGATGAAGCAGAAGGTCAACGACGAACTCAAGCAACACTTCCGGCCCGAGTTCCTCAACCGCATCGACGACATCATCGTCTTCCACCAGTTGACCGAGGACGAGATCGTCACGATCGTCGACCTGATGACGGCCCGCGTCGACACCCAACTGCGCAATAAGGACATGGGTCTGGAGCTCACCGCTTCCGCCAAGTCCCTGCTTGCGAAGAAGGGCTATGACCCGTCACTGGGCGCTCGGCCGCTGCGCCGGACGATCCAGCGTGAGATCGAGGACTCGCTGTCGGAGAAGATCCTCTTCGGTGAACTCACTGCCGGTCAGATCGTCGTGGTGGACACCGTCACCGGCGACGACGGCAAGGAGACGTTCTCCTTCCGGGGCGAGCCGAAGCCGGGCGTGCTCCTCGAAGCGGCGACCCTGGACGCCGGCAGCGTCGAGTAGCCAGAGGCGAGTAGCGACAACCACGAGGTCCCGGTTTCCTGGCGGAACCGGGACCTCGTGCGTTTTCCATGCGTTGAGGTTGCCCTCGTTGCGGTATCCCGGCGTTGAGGTTGCCCTCGTTGCGGTATCCCGGCGTTGAGGTTGCCCTCGTTGTCGACCGATGATGGCAACGAGGGCAACCTCACCGGGCTGGCTGGGCAACAGGGGTAACAGGGGCAGCATGCCAACCTGGGCAGCCTCGACGGGTCAGGTTGGCAGTGCGAAGCGGCCGTCCGGCAGCGGGTCGACCAGACCATCGGCAACGAGGGAGTCCTGGGCGCGCTGACGCTGCATCACGTCTGGCCACACAACGTCCAGAGCCTCCTGCCGGACTGGTCCGGACGCCGCTCGCAGCACGTCCATCAACCGTCCACGAACCTGCCGGTCGGTGCCGGCGAAGCGCTGGCCACGGGCCACGGGCCCGTCGTAGGTGGGGTATCCCGCCGCCCGCCAGGCGCACTGCGGAGCGAGCGGGCACCGGTCGCACGATGGTTTGGCGGCGGCGCAGACAACTGCGCCGAGTTCCATGATCGCCGCGCAGAAGCGCCACGCTCGGTCGTCGGAGGCGGGCAGCACCGACTCCATCGCCGTCAGGTCACGCGTGGTCGAGGGCGGCCCGGCCTGCCCCGATCCGTGCACCGCCCGAGCCAGCACCCGGCGGATGTTCGTGTCGACCACAGCCGATCGACGGTGATAAGCGAACGCCTGCACGGCTCGCGCGGTGTAGGCGCCGACTCCGGGCAGGGCCAGCAGCGCATCCAAGTCGGACGGGACCACCCCCGCGTGAACGTCGGTAATGGCGACCGCGCAGGCGTGCAGTCGCAGCGCCCGACCGGGATACCCCAACTTGCCCCACATTCGGACGGCCTCGCCTGCCGAGTCCCCAGCCAGTGATGCGGGATCAGGCCACCGATCCAGCCATGCGCGATAGGCCGGTTCCACGCGGTTGACGGGTGTCTGCTGCAACATCACCTCGCTGACCAGCACCGCCCACGGGGAGGTCCCGGACGCACGCCAAGGCAGCGAGCGGGCCTCGGCGGCGAACCAGCTCAGCAACGGCGTCACCAGAGCGGATTCCGAAGCGACGCCGGCCGCGCGGTCGACGCCGGCCGCCCTTCCGTCATCGGATGTCGGCCGCGAGCCCGAGCGAGCGGCCGGACGGGATGTCGATCGTGTTGTCATCGTGCTCACCATCCTGGCAGTCCGACGGTCGAGCCTCCGCATCCGCCCCAGTCCGCTCCACTACGGTGGCGATGATGCTGCATCCGGTAGGTGACCTCTCTCCGTCCGTCTATTGGCGCCGACGGATCGTGCTGGTTGCTGCCGTCGTCCTCGTGGGCCTGAGCATGTACGCCCTGCTGCGCCACGGCGGAGGTAACGGAACGCCGGCTGCCAGCGGTCAGACAACCTCTGGCAGCAACTCCTCGCATTCCTCGACGCTGCCAACGACCACGACCCCGGCATCGAGCAGTTCCACCGTCGGTCAGGGACCGAGCCAGAGCACCGCTTCTGCCGCCCCACTCGCCTGCAAGCCCAGCCAGCTGACCGTCTCGGCCAAGACGGACGGGGCCTCGTACAAGGTCGGCGCCACTCCGGTGTTGTCCATCGTCGTGATCAACCAGGGCCCGAAGCCCTGCGTTACCGGTCTTGCGGACAAGGAAATCGAGCTCAGGGTTTACAGCGGCAGCGCCCGGGTCTGGGGTAGTCACGACTGTCAGGTACAGCCCGGGACGAACGCGGCGACTCTGCCGGTGGGCCGACCGACCCAGCGAGACATCTCGTGGTCCGGACTGTCGTCACAGCCCGGCTGCACGAGTGCGCGGCAGCGCGTGCCGGCGGGAACTTACGTGCTGCACGCCTATCTGTCGGGCGGTACGGGCAAGACCGCCGTGTTCACCTTCACGGGCTGAGACGGCTCCACCGGACCACGCTCTCCACCGGAGCCCGACAGGTCGGAGCTCGACGAGCCGAAACCGCCGCCGAACCGCGGGGCTCACTGAATCCTGGGCCCGATACCGTGACCGTCAGCTGTAGCGCTCGATGATCGATGCGTCGGCCAGCCGGGACAGCGCTTCGCGAACCGAGCGCGCGCGAGCGTCGCCGACGCCCTCGACGTTCTGCAGTTCATCAACCGTCGCTGCCAGGACCTTCTGTAGTCCGCCGAAGTGCTCGACGATCCTGGCCAGCACGAGATTCGGCAGGCGGGGTACCCGGGACAGCAGGCGGTAGCCGCGCGGCGAAACGGAAAGATCCAGCGCCTCGGGTGAGGCACCGTAACCCAGAGCGCGGGCCACGTTGAGCGGATCGAGCAGCTCGGTGGCGCTCAGCTGGCCCAGTTCCTCCAGCGCCTGCTCGACGCTGCGGCTTCGCTTGCCCGAGGGCAGGTAGTCACGCACGATCAGTTCGCGGTCGGAATCCACCCCGGCGATGAGCTCCTCGACCTGCAGGGCGAGCAGCCGTCCGTCGGTACCGAGTTCAACCACATACGAGGTGATCTCGTCGCTGATCCGGCGCACCATCTCCAGCCGTTGGCACACGCTGGTGGCATCACGAACGGTGACCAGATCCTCGATCTCGAGCGCGGACAACGTGTTGGAGACCTCGTCGAGCCGTGACTTGTAGCGTTCCAGGGTTGCGACGGCCTGGTTGGCTCGTGACAGCAGCGAGGCCGAATTCTCCAGTACGTACCGGCGCGCTCCGACGTAGAGGCTGATGATCTTCATCGACTGCGACACCGAGATCACCGGGAAGCCGGTCTGTTGCGCGACCCGCTGGGCGGTCCGGTGCCGCGTACCGGACTCCTCGGTCGGGATAGCCGGGTCGGGCATCAGGTGTGTTCCGGCCCGGACGATGCGGTTGCCGTCGGAGCTCAGCACGACGGCGCCGTCCATCTTGGCCAACTCGCGGAGTCGGGTTGCGGCGAACTCGATGTCGATCGGGAAGCCACCGGTCGACATCGCCTCGACAACCCGGTCATTGCCCAGCACGATCAGCGCCCCGGTGTTGCCACGCAGAATGCGTTCCAGGCCGTCCCGCAACGTGGTGCCCGGCGCGACCGCCGCGAGTACCACTCGCAAAGCGTCGTCGCGTTCGCTGATGGCGGCCACGGAAACTCTCCTGACGTCGGGACGGACCGGGGCCGGACGAATCCACCGATCGAGACTCAGTTTAGGAGGAGTTGATCTCCGGCGACTGTCCAGATGGCTACCGGGCAGTCACAATGCGGATACGGTCTGCCATGCCGCCGCGATGGTGGGCACCTCGTAGACCTTCAACCCAGCAACCAGGGACCAGTCCGACCCGTGCGGGACGAGCGCCTTGCGAAATCCGAGGCGCGCAGCTTCCGACAGGCGCCGCTGCACCCCGCTCACCCGCCGGACGTCGCCCGACAGTGAGATCTCGCCGATGGCGAAGAGGTTGGCAGGTAACGGCCGATCGGTGGCCGCTGAAGCCACCGCCATCGCCACCGCCAGGTCCACGGCCGGCTCACTGATCTTGATGCCGCCGACACTGGCGGCGTAGACCTCGCGTTCGGACAGCCGCTGCAGGTCGCTCAGCCGCCCCAGGACCGCCAGCAGCATGTTCACCCGGGACGAGTCCAGGTCGGTGAACGATCGGCGCGGGCTGCCCGAACTCGCACCGTACGGGCTGACCAGCGCCTGCACCTCCGCGAGCAGGGGACGCCGGCCGGTCACCGTGACCGTGACACAGGTACCTGGCACCGCGATGTCGCGGGTGGACACGAACAGCCCGGACGGGTCGGGCAGTTCGTCGATGCCTTCCTCGTGCATCTCGAAGCAGCCGACCTCGTCGGTCGCGCCGAACCGGTTCTTGATGGCGCGAAGCATGCGCAGCGACGTGTGTCGGTCGCCTTCGAAGTAGAGCACCACGTCGACGAGGTGTTCCAGAGCTCGCGGACCCGCGATGGACCCGTCCTTGGTGACGTGCCCGACGAGCACCGTCGCGATTCCGCGTTCCTTGGCGATGGCGGAGATGGTGGCAGTGACCGCCCTGATCTGCGGAACCCCGCCCACTCCACCCTCGACCGTCGATGAAGCAATGGTCTGTACGGAGTCCAGGATCAGCAGACCGGGTTTGACCTCGTCGAGGTGGGCGATCACCGCGCCGAGGTCGTTCTCAGCCGCAAGGAAAAAGTCCTCGTGCATCGTGTGGGTGCGCTGCGCCCGGGCCCGGACCTGGGCCGTCGATTCCTCGCCCGTGATGAGCAGGGCGGGGGGACCGCCGCGTTGGGCGTACTTCTGCCCGACCTCGAGGAGCAAAGTGGATTTGCCGACCCCGGGCTCACCGGCGAGCAACAGCACCGCGCCCGGAACCAGGCCGCCGCCGAGCACGCGGTCCAGCTCGCCGATGCCGGTGGCCGCGGCGCGAGCGACGGCTGAGTCCGTCTTGCTGATCGGTTCGGCTGCGGTGCGCGGCGTGACGGCCGCGGGCCGGGTGAGGGCAGCAGCGCGAACACCCGCTTCGGCCATCGTGCCCCAGGCCTGGCACTCAGGGCAGCGCCCCACCCAGCGCACGGCGGTCATGCCGCATTCGGTGCAGGCATACCCCGGGCTGGCGCGCTTGGCGGACTTGCCGGACGAGGTGCTCACGCGGCGAAGGCTACGGGGGACTACCGACAGAAACGTCCAGACCCGCTGGCGGGTCAGCCTTCGGTGCTGGGGGACACCTGGACCGTCGGCGCCGAGCCGTTGCCGCCGGAGGTGAGCTTGACGGGCAGGGTGGCGTTGAGGGTCTGCCCGTCGCTGAAGGTGAACGTGACCGGAACGGACTGCGCCGGGAAGAGAACCTGCTTGATGGCGGGCAGGGTGATCGTGACGCCCAGGGTGGAGTAGCCGACCTGAACAGAACCTCGAGCGGGAACCGGGATCGGGGTCGAGGACGCGGTGCCGGACGAGCCGGATGCCGACGCCGATGCCGATGCCGACGCGCTGGCGGAGGCGCTGCCTGAACTCGACGCACTGGCCGAGGCTGAGCTGCTGGCCGAGGCCCCCGCGCCGGAGCTGTCGCTGGTCGGTTCGGCCGTCGAGGTGTCGCCGGCGCCGATCAGGCTCAGCACTCCATTACCGGAGGCAATGCTGGAGGTGACGCCGTCGAGCGTCACGTCCTTCGTGCCGTTGTTGACCAGCACCAGTTGCAACGTGACGTCACTACCGGCAGCGAAGCTCGGATTTCCGATTGGGGCGTTCACGCCGGCAGCGCGAATGCCCATCACTCCGGCGTTGGCCGTCACGCCATCGACCACCGGGACCTGATCTGCCGTCTGCGCGTGCTGTCCGGCGGCGCACCCCGTGAGCATCAACAAACCGGCCGCGGCGGCGAGCACGGCGCCGGTGATCGTGCGCGAGCAACGCGGCCGACGGGCACGGGCGGGGGAGTCGAGGTGAGAAGTGCCCCGCGCGGTCTCCAGCGCGAACTGCAAGCGGTTGGACGTCTCGCTCACCACGGTCACTCCTCTGCACAGGTCTCACTGGTCGACACGAGCTCGCAGGCTCACGCGTCATCGAAATCGCCCAAAGCCCGGTCCGGCACAGCCTAGCGAGGTCGCGGCGCTGCGTGTCCGGCCGGGTGGCGCCGTCACTGCCGAGTGCCGATCGCGAGCCGGTCGAGTGCCGTCGCGAGTCGGTCGCGAGTCGGTTGCGGGCCGGCCGCACCGTCGACTGCAGGACGGTCGCAGGACGGTCGCAGGACGGTCGCAGTGCCGGTAGAGCGGGGCCGCTAGCACACGTCGACGATCATTTCGAGATCGGAACGATCTGGGCGTGTCGGGTCGGCGTGTTAGACTAATGAGAGCGAAAGGGGTTGCCTCTATGACTTTTGAGGTCGGCGAAACCGTTGTTTACCCACACCATGGCGCTGCGAAAATCGAGGCAATCGAGAAGCGCATCATCAAAGGCGAAGAAAGGCTCTATCTCGTTCTGAAGGTCCAGCAAGGCGACCTTACGGTGCGAGTACCCGCCGACAATGCCGAGATCGTCGGCGTGCGCGATGTGGTCGGTCAAGAAGGTCTGGATCGCGTCTTCGAGGTGCTGCGGGCCCCACACACCGAGGAGCCCACGAACTGGTCTCGTCGTTACAAGGCCAACGGCGAGAAGCTCGCCTCCGGCGACGTGAACAAGGTGGCAGAGGTCGTTCGCGACCTGTGGCGTCGTGAAAAGGACCGCGGCCTTTCTGCAGGCGAAAAGCGCATGCTCGCCAAGGCCCGTCAAATTCTCGTCAGCGAATTGGCATTGGCCGAGGGCACAAATGAGGACAAGGCTGAATTGGTCCTCGACGAGGTTCTCGCCGAAGCCGTCGCATAGTTTTTGTATCCGGCCGGAGTCCACAGCATGAAGTGCGCTGTGGTCGTTGTCGCCGCAGGCTCTGGGCAACGGCTGGCTGCAGGCCGGCCGAAGGCCCTGGTCGAACTGGACAACCGCCCACTCGTTGAGTGGGCGGTTTCCGCTTTTCTGGCGGTGCCGGCGATCGAGCAGCACGTCGTGGTCGCGCCGGTGTCCGACACGAACCTGGTCGCGTCGCTGGTGGGGCCGGCGGTCGTCGTCGTCGCGGGTGGTGCGGACCGTCAAGGCAGTGTTGCCAATGGTCTCGCCGCGCTTCGAGCGGACATCACCCACGTTCTCGTCCACGACGCAGCCCGACCCCTGGTGCCGGTCGCGGTCGTTGAGGCCGTCGTAGCCGCTCTGACCGCCGGAGCCCGGGCGGTCATCCCCGTCCTGCCGGTGACCGACACGATCAAGCAGATCGCCGAGGACGGAACGGTGTCAGGCACCCTGGATCGTTCGCGGTTACGGGCCGTGCAGACGCCACAGGGCTTTGACCGTGCGGTGCTCGTGCGTGCGCACGAAGCCGTTGGACACGATGCCGAGCGCACGGTCACCGACGATGCCGCGCTGGTCGAGGCGATGGGAATTCCCGTCGTGACCGTGGACGGATCCGATCTGTCGATGAAGATCACCACCGCCCACGATCTGCAGGTGGCCGCGGCGCTCGTCGAAGTCCATCGCCACGAAGCGGCCTGGGCCGGTGATCGGCGATGAGCGCCCTTCCCCGGGTTGGCACAGGCGTCGACGTCCACCCCATCGAGCCCGGCCGAGACTGTTGGATCGCCGGACTGTTCTGGCCCGGGGTCGACGGCTGCTCTGGACATTCCGACGGCGACGTCGTGTGCCACGCGGCCTGCGATGCTCTGCTCTCGGCCGCCGGACTGGGCGACCTCGGTGCGGTGTTCGGCACGAACGCTCCCCGGTGGGCCGGAGCGTCAGGGCTCGAGTTGCTCGCCGAGGTCGCGCGCCGGGTGATCGACGCGGGATGGCAGATCGGCAACGTCGCGATCCAGTTGATCGGCAACGAACCCAAGATCGGCCCGCGCCGGAGCGAGGCCGAAGCCGCCCTCTCGGCGGTCCTCGCCGCACCGGTCAGCATTTCGGGGACCACGACGGACGGGTTGGGCCTCACGGGCCGCGGCGAAGGCGTGGCCGCCATCGCGACCGCTCTGGTGATCACGGCCTGAGCGAGCCGTTTGGGCCGTCCGAGCCGCGATCACGACGTTCAGGCCAGCGCCTGCGCGAGGTCGGCCCACAGATCCTCGACGTGTTCGATACCCACCGACAGCCGCACGAGTTCGGCGGGCGTGCCCTGGGCGGCCTCCCCGGCGTAGGCGCCGCGCCGCTCGATCAGCGATTCGACGCCCCCGATGCTGGTGGCGTGGGTGATGAGACCTACTCGGGAGCAGACCGCGTCCGCCCGGGCAAGGGTGTCCGTGGTGAAGGACAGCAGAGCCCCACGATGAGTGAGCAGCTGGGCGATCAGGCTCGCCTGGGGGTGGTCCGGGTCCCCGAGATAGTGCACGCCGGTGACCGCCGGATGTTCGGCCAGCCGCCGTGCGAGCACTGCGGTGCTGTCGCACGCCCGTTCCAGCCGGACCGACAGCGTCCGCAACCCGCGCAGCGCGAGATAACCCTCCAGTGCGCCCGGGACCGCACCGGTCAGGGTGCGCCGCTGCCGTAGCTGCTCGGCCAGCGCCGGATCGGAGGTGCTGAGCACGCCCATCAACAGGTCGCTGTGTCCGGCGATCCACTTGGTGGCCGAATGCATCACGACGTCCGCCCCGTGGTCCAACGGACGAAGGCCCAGCGGCGTCGCCACGGTGGCGTCGACAACCGTGCGGACACCCCGCGCTCGCGCCGCGGTGGCGACGGCGGGCAGGTCCAGGACCTGCAACAGGGGATTGGTCGGCAGTTCCAGCCAGGCCAGGGTGGCGCCGTCCAGAGCGGCCACGACGGCAGCGGTGTCGGTCTGGTCGACGGTGCGCACCGTGATCCGGCCGAGCCGAACCTGCTCGTCGAGCAGGTTGCGGTGGAAGTTGTAGTAGCTGGCGGGCGCGACGACGACAGCCCCGACCGGCAGCGACTCGATCACGGCGGCCGCCGCGGCCATCCCGGAGGAAAAGGCGATGCTCGCCCCGTCCCGGTCGCCGTCGGGTGCCCCCTCGGCCGCGGCCATCGCCGTTTCGAACGCAACGGTGGTGTCCTGGCCGTCCCGGGCGTAGCCCCGCGCCGAACCGGCGTGAAACGTCGCCGTCAGCACGACCGGCGCATTCACCGGGGCGCCTGGTTCGTGGGCCGGCCGGCCGGCGGCCACGATCACTGACTCGGGTCGAAGGGGGTGCCGCGGGGTCATGAGCCGACCGTAGTCGGCAGCGATGCGCGATTTTTGGTTGGATCGACTCATGACTGTTCCGACCAGCGCCCCTGTCCCTCTGCCGGCTCAGGCCAAAGAACTGCTCGACGCCGCCAACTACGTCATCGTCGCAACCTCCAATACCGACGGATCTCCGCAGACCTCGGTGCTGTGGGCCACCTACGACGGTGACGATCTCCTGCTCTCGACGATCCAGGGCCGCAAGAAGGAGACGAACTGGCTGCGCGACCCTCGTACGAGCGTGCTCATCCTGGATTCGGCGGACATGCACACCTACGTCGAGGTGCGCGGCACCGTGTCCATGACGACCGACGGAGGGCCTGAGTTGATCGAGCGGTTGTCGCAGAAGTACGCGGGCCGGCGGTACACCGGCGACGAGGGGACCGACAACGTCCGGGTCGTGGTACGGGTGAGGCCCACCAAGGTGCACGTGCGCTGACGGTCCGGCTCGGCCGTCGATCTCCCCTAGGATTGCCGGGTGAGCATCAGGCTGTACGACACCGAGACCAGGACGGTGCGGGACTTCCTCCCGCTCGAGCCCGGCAAGGCGTCGATCTACCTGTGTGGCGCGACCGTGCAGTCCGCGCCCCACATCGGGCACCTGCGCTCCGGGCTGAACTTCGACATCCTCCGCCGTTGGCTGAACTACCGCGGCTACGACGTGACCTTCGTCCGCAACGTGACCGACATCGACGACAAGATCCTCGCGAAGTCGGCGGAAGCCGGCCAGCACTGGTGGGCCCACGCCGCGACGTACGAGACTGCTTTTCGGCAAGGCTACGAGACCCTCGGGTGCCTGCCCCCGACGATCGAACCCCGCGCGACCGGCCACGTGCCGGAGATGATCGAGCTGATGGCCACGCTCATCGAACGCGGCCACGCCTATGCCGTCGATGGTGACGTCTACTTCGACGTGCGTTCCTGGCCCTCGTACGGGGAACTGTCCGGCCAGAAGCTGGACAACATGCAGGCGGCCGGTGATTCGGTCGGTGACAGCCGTAAACGCGATCCCCGTGACTTCGCGCTCTGGAAGGCGACCAAGCCGGACGAGCCCGCCGACGCCTCTTGGGCGACGCCGTGGGGCCGCGGCCGGCCGGGCTGGCACCTCGAGTGCTCGGCGATGGCCGGCAAGTATCTGGGCGACACCTTCGACATCCACGGTGGCGGCCTGGACCTCACCTTCCCGCACCACGAGAACGAGATCGCCCAGTCCAAGGCGGCCGGACGCGGCTTCGCCCGCTACTGGATGCACAACGGCTGGGTCACCATGGCCGGCGAGAAGATGTCGAAGTCGCTGGGAAACACCGTGCTCGTCAGCGAGATGGCCCGTCGGTGGCGTCCGGTCGAACTTCGGTACTACCTCGGCGCCGCGCACTACCGCTCCGCGATCGAATACTCGCCGGACGCGCTCGATGAGGCCGCGACGGCGTGGGGACGCGTGGACAACGCGCTGGCCCGAGCGAAGGAACTCGTCGGCGACGACGTTCCCGACGCGCCCGTGCCGAACGACTTCGCGATGGCCATGGACGACGACCTCGCCGTCCCGGCCGCCCTGGCCGTGCTGCACCGTACGGTGCGCTCGATCAACAACCGCGTGGACGCCTGGACGAACACCGATGACGACGAGCAGGGCCTTATCGACGATCTCGCCGAGTTGGCGGCGATGATCGACGTACTGGGCCTGAACATGCCGAGCGCGGTGGCCGGGGAGTCCGCTGCCCTCACCGAGACGGTGGATCATCTCGTCCGTCTCGCCCTGCAACAGCGGCAGGCTGCCCGTGAACGCAAGGACTACCCCGCCAGCGATGCCATCCGGGACTCGCTGGCGGCCGCGGGAGTGAGTGTCGAAGACACCGCTGCCGGACCCCGATGGAAATTGAAGGAACACTGATGGCTGGAAACTCATCCCGCAAGGGAGCGGTGCGCAAGTCCAAGAAGGGTGCCGTCGTCGGATCAGGCGGCAATCGAGCTCGTGGCCTGGCCGGCAAGGGCCCAACACCCAAGGCCATCGAGCGCACCGGACATCCGGCGGCACGCCGCGCCGCTGCCGCCGAAAAGCGTGGTGCGGGTCCGCGTCGCGGCGCACCCGGCAAGAACTCCGACGCTCCGGAGCTGCTGGTCGGCCGCAACCCGGTCGCGGAGGCGCTGCGGGCTGAGATCCCGGCCAAGGCGCTGTACGTCGCGGTCGGGATCGAGTCCGACGAGCGGGTGACCGAGGCGATCCACCTGGCCGCCGACCGGGGCCTGCCGATCCTGGAGGTTTCGCGCGCCGAGATCGATCGGCGTACCGGCGGGATCCTGCACCAGGGCATCGCGTTGCAGATCCCGGCCTTCCAATACGACGAGCTGCCCGACCTGCTCGACCTCGTGCGGCAGTCGACGGCCACCCCGCTGCTGGTTGCCCTTGACGGCGTCACCGACCCCCGCAACCTCGGCGCCATCATCCGGTCGGCGGTTGCCTTCGGCGCGCAGGGCATCATCGTGCCGTCGCGACGGTCGGCCGGCGTGACCGCGACCGCTTGGCGGACATCGGCAGGCATGGCCGCGCACCTTCCGGTTGCGCAGGTGACCAACCTCGTCCGGGCGCTGAAGGACTGCCAGAAGGCCGGCATGTCGGTGGCCGGGCTGGACGCCGACGGCGACACCACGCTGGACGAGCTGCCCTTCGCCGCCGACCCGTTGGTGATCGTGGTCGGTTCAGAAGGCCGTGGACTGTCCCGGCTGGTGGGCGAAACCTGCGACGTGCGGGTGTCGATCCCGATGTCGGCGCGGGCCGAGTCGCTCAACGCCTCGGTTGCCGCAGCGGTGACCCTGGCCGAGGTGGCCAGGGTTCGGCGCCTGTCGGACTGAGCGGGTGCCTAGTCGGTCCGCGAGTGGGACAGGTCGAAGCTGAAGTCGAACTCGGTGCCGGCCTTGTTGCGGTAGTGCAACCGCATCGAACCGCCCGCGCCTGAGTACTTACCCGTGCCGCCGATGACGGCCACCGTGGAGTCGCCGGCGTCGTAGAACGGTCCCTCCACCACCAGGGACCCGCCGGGCAGGATCGTGGTCCACGAGCATTCGTAGGCGGCGCCGACCTTCGTCCGGATGCAGGAGCCCTGGTCGCTGCCGATCTGCTTGTGGTCGGCCGCGTCATAGATCGGATTGCCGAACGCGAGCACGTCACCCAGGCTGTCGCCGACGGGTCCGGTGTCTGCAGTGGTGTCGGTAACGGCATGCTCGACCACGGTGAAGTGCTTGCTGTGATCGGACGAACTGGTTCGCGTTGCGGCGGCGGCGCCCCCGGCGAGGGCAACGGTGGCGGTGACGGCGACCGCGGTGACAACGATGGCTTTGTACATCGGCTGACCTCTCGGCTGGCGAATCGAGCGCCCGGTCGGGCTGGCGCGACCGTACCGCCACGATGATCAAGCCCGCGAGAAGTGTCGCGTCAAGTTCTCGGCCGAAGTCCTTGAGTGAGGGCACCGCCCGCCGATCAAGATCATTGGAGGCCACCCAAGGGGACCGGATGACGTCGGGGGGACGAAGTTCGGTCGACCGTGCTTCCACCGCAATTGTGCGGCCCGAGGTATCAGCGACAGCGGCGTGTCGCGATGCTTCGGGCCGCACAAGGCGTTTTGGAGGGGGGACGCGGTCGGTGGTCCGCGTCCCCCATCTTCAGGACGTGCGCGTCCGGTTCACAGACCGGACGTCAGCAACTCGGTGTGCTCAGTCGCCGAGTCGCTCGCCGGTCTCCGGGTGGAAGACGTGCGTCTCCTCGGTCCGGACGTCGAGCGTGATCTCGTTGCCGATCTTCGGCGGAATACGCCCGTCGAAGCGGACGACGAAGGGCTTGGCGCCACCGTCGTCGCCGACGTCGACCGTCTCGGTACCTTCGAGGTCACCGTAGACGAACGCGTCCGCACCGAGTTCCTCGACCAGGTTGGCCTTGACGCGCAGGCCGTCACCGGAGGAGGAGGCGGTGAAGGACTCGGGCCGGACGCCGAGGATGACTTCCTTCAGACCGGCCGCCCGGATTGCCGCCATCGCGTCTGCCTTCAGCGGGATACTGATGTTGCCCAGCCGCGCACCGGCGTCGGTGATCGGGACCTTGACCAGGTTCATGGCCGGCGATCCGATGAAGCCCGCCACGAAGGCGTTACCCGGGCGGTCATAGAGGTTGCGCGGGGTGTCGACCTGCTGCAGCATCCCGTCCTTGAGCAGCGCCACCCGGTCACCCATCGTCATGGCCTCGACCTGGTCGTGGGTGACGTAGAGGGTCGTGGTCCCGAGCCGAGCCTGCAGGGCCGCGATGTTGGCGCGCGTCTCCACGCGCAGCTTCGCGTCGAGGTTGGACAGCGGCTCGTCCATGAGGAACACGCTGGGTTCACGCACGATGGCGCGGCCCATCGCCACACGCTGGCGCTGACCACCGGACAGGGCCTTCGGCTTGCGCTCCAGGTAGCGCTCGAGGTCGAGAAGCTTGGCGGCGGCGAGCACCTTCGCGGCGCGCTCTTCCTTCGACACGCCCTTGAGCTTCAGGGCGAAGCCCATGTTCTCGGCGACGGACATGTGCGGGTACAGCGCGTAGTTCTGGAACACCATCGCGATGTCGCGGTCTTTCGGGGGCTTCTGGGAGACGTCGGTGCCGCCGATGCGGATCTCACCTTCGTTGACGTCTTCGAGACCGGCCAGCATGCGCAGCGCGGTCGACTTGCCGGAACCGGACGGCCCGACCAGAACCATGAACTCGCCATCGGCGATGTCGAGGTCGAGCTTGTTGACGGCCGGGACTGGGTTACCCGGGTAGATGCGCGAGGCGCCTACGTATTCAACTGCGGCCATGGAAGATCCCTTCGGTGTGATGAGACCGCGCCGGGTACGGATCGCTGGGCCTAATCAGCGATCTCACGGATTTCCGACCGGGAATGGTGCCCATCTCCACCGACTGCAGACGGCATCCCCGACCGGCGTAGCGGTCTGGACTACGTCATCACACCCGCTGCAAGCGCTGCCGTCAAGCAATTCGCCCGCATTGGTGCTCCGGCGGACCCATCCGCGCCGCCGCTTGGTGCGGAGCTTCGGCTCGTCCGGCCTGGGCCGGAGGATCAGTTGCCGGCTCAGCCGCGCGAGCGTTCCCACCGAGAGAGCGCAGCTGAACAGCTGGCCAGCGCCGCGCCACCCACAGCGACGATCAGGACCGCTGAGCGCAGTCCCACCATCGAGGCGGCCAGGCCGACCACTGGTCCGCCGGACAGGTAGCCCCCGGCGGTGGCCAGGCCGAGGTTCGACAGCGCCCCCGCAGAGGCCCGCTCGAGTTCGGCCTCGGACCCGGTGCCTTTGCCGCTCGCCAGCCGGCGGGCGTGGGCGGTCGCGATCTGGAACGTCATCGGGACCGCGCAGCCGATGCCGAACGCCACCCCCACGAGGACGGCGAATCCGACCCAGAGCGGCGGGCGTGCGATGAGCACGAGTCCGCAGATCGTCGTGAGGATGCCCCCGGCGCACAGCGTGAACCACGGCCCGAAGGTGTCGTTGATCCAGCCGCCGGCCAGCCGTACCAGCGCCATCGCGATCGAGAACACGGTGAATGACAGGGCCGCGATCGAGATGGGTGCGCCGAGGACGTCGCGAAAGAGCACGATGCCGAAGTTGGCCAGCGCGCCCTCGGCCAGCGTCGCCCCCACGTTCGCACCGATCAGCAGCGCGATGACCCGATCGGGACGGGCACGAGCGCTTCGCCGGCGAGGAGCGGAGACCGGCGTCCGCTGCCGCACGTCAACCCGGTGACCGGTGGCCGGTCCGGACCTGCGCCGCGCGACCGGGCGTAGTTCGACACCGTGCCGCGTCCGGGCACCCGCTCGGCTGGCCGCCGCGCGCAGGATCTGGACCCCGCTGGTGCCGCCGCCGACCGGCAGCTGGCGGCTGACGGTCAGGACGATGGCCAGGCAAATGGCGGTGACGATCCCGAGATGAGTGGTGACCGGGATGTTCTGGGCAGTGGCGATGCTGCCGATACCCGCGCCGACGACGCCGGCGGCGGAGGCGGCCCCGAGCATCGCCGGCATCCAGGTGCGCTCGGCCAGGCGGGCCAGCATGGTGCCCTGCGCGTTGAGGCCGATGCCCTGCATCCCGTTCACCGCCCCGAGCAAAAGCAGAGCCGCCGCGAGCTGCCACACCTGGGTGCAGGTAACGGCGACCAGCATGGCGACCGCCGTCAGCGGCGCCGTGATCCGGATGATCCGGGTAGCACGCCAGACGGGCAGTCGCCGGGCGGCGATCGGGGTGGCCAGCAGGGTGGACACGGTCATGGCCAGTGTCACGATGCCGAGTTGGCTGGCGGGGATGTGCAGCCGCTCGGCCATCGAGGGCAATCGGGAGAACCAGGTGGCCAGCAAGAACCCGTTCGCGCCCCAGGCCGTCATCAGCATCAGCCTCGCGCGCTGCAACGAGGGGTCTACGGGGTGACTGGAACGCGGCGCCTGGTGCGGTTCCGGGGTCGCCGGACGCGCGGTGGCGACTGGGCGGTGGAGCAGGCGGGCTGAGCTTGGCATGGCGGTCGGGCTTTCCGATGTTGCTGGACGGGACGGGGACGTTGATGGTGCGAAGGTCGTGCGACACCTTCTCGATCGGCTCGCCAGGCGCAAAGCTGAATCGATACAGGTCTCCCGTTCAGGATAGCGGTGGGACCGGTCCCTGCGTCAACCGGGAATGCCGGCGAACCGGCGGGCTACGGGAACGAACCGGGCCCGTGTGGCTTGTGGCAAGGCGGAATGACCCAACGGACGAAGCAGAAAGTTCATCTCCGGTTGTGTTCTTCTTGTTCTCCCATTCGTGCGACCGAGGAGGAACGCTTCATGCACGCCCACGCCGGCAGGCTGCTGGCCGGATCCGCTGCCGTCATCTGCGGACTCAGCCTGATCGGGACGGCGATCACCCGTCGCGACGACAACCGGCGACCGGTGATGGTCCCCCATCTGGGCCGGACGAATCGAGCGATCGCCGGCGGCCCGCAGTGGCCCGCTGCGCCCGAATCGCCCGGTGTATCGGGAGGAATCGCGGGAGTCCCCCCGACGCGCGGACCTCTAGCTCGTACTCCTTCGAGTTCGGCAGCCAGTGCGACAGCCAGTGCGGCAGCCAGTTCGGCAGCCAGTTCGGCGGCCGCGACCATCCCGCCGTCCAGCGCGGGGTCCACACCACAGACTCCACGAGTGCCCGCCGGACCATCCGGCCACCGTCCGACGCCCGGTTCCGTGAATCCGATGCCGGGTACCGGGAGCACAACGCCGGTACGGGCCGGGTCGACACAGGCAAGCGCGCCGTACCAGCCGCCGTCCCGCGTTGCGCCGTCCCGCGTTGCGCCGTCCTCGGTGCCGGTGCCGATGCCGATGCCGATGCCGACCGCGCAGCGGCCGGTGTCCCGAGTGCCCCGCGCGTCGGCGACGCAACTCAACGCCGCTGCCCGGTCGGTCATCGATGCGATCAACCGCAGCCGTATCCAGCACGGACGGCCCGTCCTGCGGGTCGACGCCCGGTTGGTGGCCTCGGCGCACGAGCACAACCTCACGATGGCGAGGGCTGGCGTGATGAGTCATCAGCTGCCGAACGAGGCTTCGCTGGGGCGCCGGATCAGCGACGTGGGCATCCGCTGGGGCTATGTCGAGGAGAACATCGGGTGGTCCAGCGGCGGCAAGGACGGAGGCACTCGACAGGCACTGGGTTTACAGGACGCAATGATGGCCGAAGGGCCGCCGCCGGCCGGGCAGGGCAACCACTATTCCAACGTGCTGAGTCCGGCCGTCAACTCGGTCGGCATCGACGTCAGCTACGACCCGGCCCTTGACCGGATCTGGCTGACCGAGGACTTTGCCCAGCAGTGACAGGGATGATCGGCCGCCATGGGGCCGGGCGGCCAAGTCCCGGTCGCGGCGATGCCGCGGTTATGTCGCGGCTATGTCGCGGTGATCAGGAGTAGTCGGCCGAGATGCGGCGGTTGACCGCGTCGACGGTCACGATTCCCCCGTGCGGCAGGATCCACTGGGGACGGGTGTGGCCGAAGGGTACGCCGACGCAGACCGTAGCGTCCGGGCTGTATCGGGCGATCGTCTGGACCACGACCTCGCGCTGCTCGTCCCGCAGGCGCTGCCGCTCATCGGGATCCGGCCGGTGCGCGTGGTCGGACACCGGCGGCCGGGCGACCAGGACTGCGTCGACCGCGGCGAGGATTCCGCGCTCACCCAGTCCACGAACGATCCACCCGACGTTGCGGGCGGGCAACAGCTCCTCCGAGGTCTCGATCAACAACACCCCGCCGCGGAGCACCATCGGGTCCACCGGGAATCGCCCGGCGGCAAGGACCCACTCGAGCACCTCGAGGCAACCGCCCCAGGTGGACCCGGTGACCGCACGGGCCGGGCCGTGCCAGGACCAGGGGTCCGTCGGCTCTCGTTCGCCGAACGAGGTCAGAGCCAGCGGGTCGTCCCACAGCACCCCGACGTCTTCGGATTCGCCGGGGTCGTTGATGTCGAGCGTCTCGCCCGTGAGCAGGGCCGCGCGCAGCGACCGGGCGTGGACGTCGTCGACGCCGGGACCCGGACCGAGATGCACCTGCGACGAGCCGCCGTAGAAGCTGGCAACCCCGTTGGACCACAGCCATTGATGCAGGTTGGTGTTGTCGCTGGTACCGAGGAACGGTTTGGGGTCGCGGCGAACCGGCTCGGGATCCAGGTGCGGGATTACCGTGATCTGATCGTCTCCGCCGATGACGGCCAGCACGGCGCGAATCGCCGGATCGCGAAAAGCCGCATTGAGGTCCGCCGCGCGTGCCTGCGGGCTGGCTCCCACTGCTCGGGTGGTGGGGAACTCCACCGGTACGAGTCCGGTCACTTCGGTGAGCCGCCGCATTGCCTGCTCGTGGATCGCGGGGAACGCTCCGGCCGCGGCGAACGACGGAGACAGCACCGCGATCTGATCCCCCGGTTCGGCCTTGCTGGGGTGCAAGAGTGTCGACGCCATTCAGCTATGCAATCATGCGCCGCCAGCGCCGCCGGTCAGGCCTGGAGCGTTTGCGGATTGTCCCGGTGGCGACTGCGGGAGCAGCCGGCCGGCACGATGACGACCGGGGCCCGCTGTTCGTGCGCAAGGCGAGTCGGCACGGATCCTGAGGACAACCGGCGAAGATGGCTCGTCCACCCCGGGGTGTCGGCGCCGACGACGATGGCCGACACCCGCTGCTGGTCGGCGATGCGCACCAGTTCGGTGGCGGGATTGCCGGTCAGCGCCATGAGCCGCCAGCTCACCGCGCTTTCGGCCATCGCCTCCACGACCTCGGGAAACAGCACGGCTTCGACGTCGGTGAGGGCGGATTCGTCGAGGCCGATACCAATGCCGGCGTAGCCGCCGCCGACGACCTGGGGCGTCTCGACGATGTGGGCGATCAGCAACTGACCGTGAACCAGTTCGGCCAGGCGTGCTGCCGACTGCAGGACCGCGCCCGACCCGGGGCCGCCGTCGATGCCGACCAACAGCGTGTGCTGCGACTGCGGGACCGTCATCGCGCGGCCCTCCTCGAACTGTGTGTGGTGAGAGCAACCAACATCGTTGTCTAAGACAACTACAATCTATCGCTCGAACGGGGCGACAGCCGCTGGTATTCCCCGCTATTCCATCAGGGAATTGAAGTGGGCTAGGGACGCGGCGATCAAGCTGAGCTCCTCGGGGGTGCACCCGGCGAGGAGTCGTCGCATGGCGGCGTGACGCAGATTCTGAGACCGCCGTAGCGCCCGCCGCCCGGTCGTCGACAGCACCAGAGTGTGAGCCCGAGCATCGGTCTCGTCCGGTCGGCGCTCCACCAGGCCGAGATCCTCCAGGGTCCGGACCTGCCTGCTGATCACGCCCTTGGTGACGTTTCGCTCCGCGGCCAGGTCGGCCGCGCGGGCCGGCGCGTAGTCGGCGATGTCGACGAGCAAGGCGTACACGGCCGGATCGAGGTCGGGATGCACCGAACGAGCCAGCTCCGTCGAGTAGGCCCGAGCGCGTCGGAGCAGCACCCGCAGTTCGCGTTCGATGCTGGAGATGTCGGCCTGCTGCCGAGCCGGGCCTACCGAGGTGCTCACGGGTCGATTCTGCCGGAGCGTCCGACCCTGCGGTGCGCCCGACTCGGGAGCCGACCAAGTACCGTGACTCGCAAATGAGCCACGACACCAACCAGAGCGCCGCGACCGGCCATCCGCGCCGCCCGCGCCGAGGCCGACCCGGCGGGACACTCGCTGCGGTCGCCGCCAAGGTCGGGGTGTCACGGACCACGGTGTCCAACGCGTACAACCGGCCGGACCAGCTTTCCAAAGATCTGCGCGAACGGATCATGGGCGCTGCCGCGGAGTTGGGCTATGCCGGACCGGACCCGGTTGCCCGGTCGTTGCGCACGCGGCAGGCCGACGCCGTCGGACTGCTCTTCGGGGAGCGATTGGGCTACGCGTTCCGCGATCCCGGCACCGTCGAGTTCATGCACGGGCTGGGTGAGGCGTGTACCGAGCGGGGACGATCGCTGCTGCTGGTACCGAGCCCACCCGGATCGGCCAGCGAGGGACTGGTACATCGGGCCTCCGTCGATGGGTTCGTGATCTCCAGCGCGGCCGTCGACGACCCGAACGTGCGGGCGGTGCTGTCCCGGCCCCAGCCGGCCGTCATCGTCGATTCCCCGCTCGGAGTCGCGGGCGTCGATTTCGTCGGCATCGAGGATCGGGCCGGTTTCGCCCAAGTGGCCAGGCATGTTCTGGGGCTCGGCCACCGCCGCATCGGAGTGCTGTCGATCCGGCGCGGCGAGGACGTCGACGCCGAGACCTCGCCGCGACTGCTGGTGGAGCGGATCGAGGTCGGCCGCGCGCAACACCCGGTGCGGCAGCAACGTTTGCTCGGCCTGCTCGACGCGGCCGCCGAGCTGGGAATCCCGTCCGAGCGCTTCCTGGTCAGCGAGCGCCCGTACAACTCCCGCGAGGAAGGTGTGGAAGGCGCACGGGAATTGCTGGCCGCTGATTCCGAGCTGACCGCGATCATGAGTATCACCGACGTCATGGCGATCGGGGTACTCGACGAGCTGTCACATCGCGGCGTCGCGGTGCCGGCCGGGTTGACCGTGACCGGGTTCGACGACGTACCCGCGGCGCAGTCCTTCGGCTTGACCACCGTGCGCCAGCCGCTGGAGGAGAAGGGCCGGATCGCGATCGAGACTCTGCTCGACGACCGCCCGCGGACGCGGGCCAAGCGGGTGTTGTTGCCCACCGAACTGATCGTCAGGGCTTCCTCGGCGCCGCCTCGTTCCTGACCGATGCCACTTCGGCGGTGATCGCGGACATGATCAGGTCGGTGACCTCGCGCAGGAGGTCGGCCGTGTGTTCGTGGCCGACGAAGCGACTCAGGTTCAGAGCAGGACCGACGGAGGCCGAGTGGGTGTGCCGGGGGATCGGCCGGAAGCGGCCGCCCCGGGCCAGGGTTTGCTGGGCGCCCCATTGGCCCACCGGGTACAGCGGAATCGACGGATTGTCCAGGGCGATTCGGGCCACTCCGGTCCGTCCGGTCATCGGCCAGTAGTCCGGATCACTGGTGATGGTTCCTTCGGGGTAGATGATCACGCACTCGCCCCGGGACAGAGCGGAATTCGCCTCCTCCAGGGACTGCCTGGCGTCGGCGGTCCCGCGATGGACAGGAATCTGGCCGGCGCCCCGCATCACCAGGCCGACCAGCGGCCAGGAGAAAACCCCGCTCTTTATGAGGAATCTCGGAATGCGCCCGGCCTGCCACACCATGCGCGCCGTGGCCGCCGTATCTGCTTGGCTGACATGGTTGATCGCGATCAGGACACCGCCCTGCGCGGGAATGCGGTCCAGATGGCGCCAGCGCAGCCGGAACAGGACACCGGCCAGCGGGTACAGGACCAGCACGCACAGGCGGACCCAAAAACCGGCTTTCGGTTGATGCTGACGGCTCAATCCGCTCCGTCCCGTTCAGCTCGCGGTGCGGCCGCGCAGGATCGCGGCGACACCCCAGACGCCGAAGCCTAGCGTGGCCAGGACCAGACAGACGCCGCCCGCGCCGGACCATCCGTAGGTCTGGTAGAAGAGTCCGGACAGAGCCGAGGAAACGGCGCCGCCGGTGAACACGGTGCCCATGAAGACGGTGTTGATCCGGGCGCGTGCGTCCGGGCGCAGTGCGTAGATCTCTTGCTGGCTCAGCACCTGATGTCCCTGCACGGCCAGGTCGAGCAGAACTGCGGCGACGGCCAGCAGGACGAGTTGATGGTGGCCCACGATGGCCAGCACCATGGATCCTGCCGCAAGCAGGAACGTCACTCCGCTGGCGGGCTGGCCGTACCCGGCATCGGCCACGCGCCCCGCGATCGGCGCCGCCACCGCCCCGGCGGCTCCCACGAGCGCGAAGATGGCGATCCCGGTCTGAGACAGGTGATGCTCAGCGATCAGCTCGTAGGCGATCGACGTCCAGAAGGCGGAGAAGGCTCCGAAGATCAAGGCCTGGCACACTGCGCGGCGGCGCACGGCCGGGACGGTCCGGGCCAGGTCGAGTACCGAGGCCATCAGGCTGCGGTACCCGGTGGTGTGGTCGGGCCGGCGACTGGGAAGCGTGCGGGCGAGCAGAACGGCGATGGTCAGCATGAACACCGCCGAGATCACGTAGACGCTGCGCCAGCCGAAGGCGGCGGCGAGCAGGCTGGACACGGTCCGGGCGAGCAGGATACCCAGCAGCAGTCCCGACATGACCCGGCCGACGAACTGTCCCCGCTCAGCCTCGGGCGCCAGATGTGCCGCAAACGGTATGAGGATCTGGGCGACTACCGAGGTGAACCCGATCAGGACGGACAGGATGAGGAAGGCGGCAAGGTTCGGGCTCGCGGCGGCGGCGGCCAGCATCACGGCCGCCACCAGCAATACGCGCGAGGTCAACTTGCGGTTCTCGAACAGATCGCCCAGTGGCAGAAGGAGAATCAGACCCGCGGCATAGCCGAGCTGGGTTGCCGTGACCACCATGGACGCCCGTGACTCGGACGTGTGAAACGCCTTCGCGATCAGGTCGAGCAACGGCTGGCTGTAGTAGATGTTGGCCACGGTCAGACCGGTTGCTGCGGCGAGCACCGCGGTGAGGAAGCGAAGATTGCGAGGCGTCGTGGCCATGGCGGACGGGGTCGTGGACGTCGTGGCCGTGGCGGACCTGGCGGACTTGGACATGCCGGGCCGTTCGGGTGCTGGCGATGGCGGATCGGGTTGGGTGTCGGGGCGCACGGAGGTCCTGTCGAGTCGTTTGGGGAACTTCATTGTCCCCAACGCAGCGGGCGAGGCGACGCTTCCCTGCCCGGCTCGCCCGGCTCCCGCCGTCGCGCCGATGCCGTTGCCGCCGCCGTGGTCGCGCACTCGGTAGGATGTGCCGCGGCGGTATGACCGTCGGCCCGCCGGCCGGCGATCGCGGCCTGCCGGCGTGGCGCAATTGGTAGCGCACCCGACTTGTAATCGGGCGGTTCGCGGTTCAAGTCCGCGCGTCGGCTCTCCGCGGGGCCCGTATTCTGGGGTTGTCCGGGTTCTGGCTGGTCTTCGTCAGGCCAGCGGCGTGGGTTTTGTTGCAGTTTTTGTTGCAGTTGGTCCCCAGAGCGCGTCACTCATGCGTTCGGCGGCGGCGCGTCGAAGGTCCATGACGACGTGCTGGTAGCGGGTGGTCATCGAGATCTGAGACCAGCCCATGAGATCCATGACCGTGCGTGCGTCGACGCCCTGAACCAGCAGCAGTGTTGCTGCCGTATGGCGGGCGTCGTGTAGCCGCGCGCGCCGGACCCCGGCGTGGCTCAGACCCATCCGGCCAACGCACCGAATACGGCTACTACGGAACGAGCGGCAACAGCAATCCCGGAACTCAGCCCGGCGCAGTCGACCCCACAGCAGGGGATGGGTCCTGCGACGGGTGCACTCGCACGAATCCGTCGGCGCCAACCAGCGCGCCGATCACTGGCGCGACGGTGTCGCCGTCGAGTGCGGTCGCGAAGCACCCGCATCACGCTCACCCGACAAGCAGCCAGGAGGGGCCCCTGCTCCCAGCAGCGCCCGGGACGCCGGGCTACGACCAGCCGAACCAGCTCAGCCTCCATGATCGGCTGCACCGTCTCTCGCTCGCTACGGGAGCGATCAGTGCGGCTGCGTCCGCTCTCTCGCTAGGCTGCCTGGCGGGTGGGGTAACGGCCATCTGCGTCCTAGGTACGGTGCCGGTCGCAGTCGCCACTGGTGAAATAAGCTCCGTGGCGGACCTCATCGACCAGTTCTCAAGTCTTCACAGAAACAACACCGCAATTGTCCTAGATGTCTACACGATCGGCAGTCCTCAGTTCGGCGTCCTCGCCCGAAATGCTGGGCCGCTTGAAAAGGCTGGGGTCGACGTGCTACACGCGAACGTTGACCTTAACGTAGCAGTGGTCAGCTTTTTTAACGGGTTGTTCGGATAAACCTTAAGAATTCGCTCAACGGGAGAAACGAATGCCAGAGAAACGTCGAACCGAAGGCGGATCCTCCGTGAGCCCGGAGTTGCGTCGCCTCAATGTTCGGCTCAATAAGGTGACGGGCGTGTTGACAGGGTCCGGCGTCGGCATGGCGATCATAGCGATGACGACGAAGGGCGAAATCACACATTGGCGTGGGCTCCCGATCCTGAACGTGTGCTTTCTTCTGTGTCTCGCGACGAACGCCGTGGCCTTGGTTTGGTTCTTGATTGCCTGGTACGAGGCCAATGCACAGGAGAAGTCCGATCGAAACCAGCTGCCGAACCGATGACGAACCGCATTCTGCTGGCGCCCCCTCCGGCGCTGCCTCCGGATGGAAGCCTCTCACCTGCGATTGTGGTGCACCGCGATCCGGGTCGGACCCGTCGCGTGCTCGCCATACTCCTGGGCGTACTGGTACTTGACGGCCTAGCTCTGGCTACACGTCCTGATCCTCGGCTGTGGGTTCTGCCGTTCATAACGGTGTTCTTTATGTGGATGGTCCAGGTGTGTCGGCGTCGCTGTCTGGCGATCGGCGATGATTGGATGCTCGTCCGCGAGCAGGCGACCGGCCCAGGTCGATGGTTCCGACCGTCGGTGGGCGGGACCGTTGAACTGAATACAAATGGTCGCATCATGATCGTGCGCACGACGTCGGATCAGAAGTTCACGTTCTTTGTGCAGATGGTCGAGGACAACCCGGATTTGGCCCACGAGCTGGGCCGACAGTTTCTCGCGTCGCGGCGTCTCTTGGTTACCCCCGGTGTTCGGGCCTTGCTCTCTCGTTGGGCAATGACCAAAGGCTAGCTGGACAAGTTCGCGGCGGGTCCGGGTGACTGCTGGAACCTCGCCGCTGAACGGCTCCGCTCGTTTGCCCAGGCGCTCCGGTCCCGGGGATGTCGAGGCCTAGTCGAGCAAGTTCAAAACGATGCCGCGCTCGTCCAGCCGCGGACGCGCGTATTCGATGACCTGCTAAACCGATTTCAATTGGCGTCGTGGCGTAGTTCAGTTGAATGCGCACCGGCTTGCCCGCCGCTTCGGGGAAGGCACCGAGAAAGCTCTCGTCCAGCGCGAATAGCAGGTAGTTGTTGATCTTCTGGAGTAGCTGCGTCAGCTGCGCATCCGTGTCCGAGCAGGGCTGCGAAGCGACCACGATCAGCGCGTATTTGCCGGTCTGCTTGTCATGGGTAACGAGGTCGACGACACCGGGGTCCTCGATGCCTGCCATGTGCTCGGTCGCTCGCTGCTTGGCGGACTTGGTGGCGGAGCATGGCGCCTTCGATGAGGGCGAGTTCGTCGGCCTGACCGTCGCAGCCGAGGGGGTCGAGGGCTTCTAGGCTGGTGCGGAAGCTGGGTGTTTCGGAACGGCGGTCGTCGGGTTCGTGCGGGAGCGAGTCCGCGCTTGCGTTCAGCGTAAAGCCGAGGTTGCGCAGAACGTCGAGGGCCGGCCGGCTGGTGTCGGCTTCATAGCGGCGGATCACGGTGATGTGAGCACCGCAGGCGGCGGCGACGCCCTCTTGGGTAAGGCCGCGGTGCTTGCGCAGCTCGACGACGCAATGCCGACGTTGGTGTCTGTCACAAGGCCGCCTCCGGGCCCGTGAAGCGGTGTGATGGCGGCGCTGTTGTCGCTGCCGCCGCTAGATGCCTCCCGCCGGGTCCGAATGAGCATAAGGGTTAGATCGCGAACATGAGAGAGAGCGATCCAGCGATTGGGAGGCGGCGGGAGAGCTCGCCTGGGGATGCTAACTATGCCGTTCCCACAGGGGGCCAGACGTGAACGCCTGGCTCTGCTGGCCGACCAGCCTGCGCGTTTCGCAGCCGCTCTGGGTGGCGGCCCGTTGAATCTCGGCGATCGCTGCCTCCAGTTCGTCCTTGGATTCAGCTGTGACGGCGATGAAGCCTGCGAACAGCATGTCCGTGTGACCGCCAACGAGTTCCCGTTCCCGCTGAAGCAAATCGTCATACTCCTGAGCGTCAGATAGGTCCTGCAGCTGGCCGATCTTGGCCTTCTGCTGCGCATCCGAAACGTAGGCGACCTCGCCGACTTTGCGGATATCAGCTCTTCAAGCGGAGCAACGATGCTCTCGGAGACTCTTATGCCATCCATCGAGGAGATCGCGATGGATGAGCAGTTCCTGCCAGCAGCGATCGACGCTGGCGAGTTCGACGAAATCTGGCGACGGGCGCGGGGCTGAGAGCTGGCTGCAATCGACCGAGTTTCGCAACGGTCTCGCCGTACGATCGTGCGCTGGTTTGCCTGCGTGGTGGCCGTCATGAATTCCGCCCTGTCAGTGGTCGGCATTCAATCCCGTTCTGCCTCAGCGGAAACACACGTAGGGGCTCGACCACCTACAGTTGATCTTGAGTGTCGGGCCGCAGGCTTCCTCGAGCACGCTCCGCCTGGGTTTCGTCAAGATGTTCGACCCGACCTGCCGTCGCGAATTGTGGCCCCAGTCAGCGTCGCCGGGATTCTGTTCGGACAGTGATCAAGTAAGTGTTGGCGTCGAAGGATGCAGCGATAATGCCGGGCCCTCGACGCTCGATCCGGACTTCAACGGACGCGGTGCCGAGCTCGCTGGCCATCAGGTCGTCGATGAGTTCCTCGACGAGGGAGTCTCGCGGTTCCTCGGGGCGCTGACCGGGTCCGATGCTGGCTGAGGGACATCCGCCGGCGGTGCATTCTTCGTCGGGATCGAAAGGGTCGTGCTCGAAGAGGTAGTGGAAGCAGCTGTAGTGCATGCGCTCAAAGGCTTCGAACTGGTCGGAAGAGACCGTGACTGGACGCCCGCAATGTCGGCAGATCAGGGCGGGCGTGGTGAGTCGTTCGAGGAAGGAGTCGAGCATCTCGTCGATGTGGTCGCTGTCGGTGGCGTGCTCCTCGGCCAGTCGGTCGTGGTCCCAGCGGAGCAGGACGTGGCGACCGTGTGCGGTTTGAACCCGGACCGACGAGGCGAACGGGTAGTCCTCTCCGGGCAGCGTGAACCACAGATCGTGCATGGAGGTTCGCGCGATCACGGCATGCTGCCAGCGCGCTCGGGCTTGTGCGAGGGTGATCGCGTTCGCCTGCGCGGCTGGGACGCCGGGTAGGTCTCGGAGGAAATCGAGGCTGGACTGCCAGGTCGGGTCGGGCATGAGCACGATTGTGCCTGGATGCGCTCCGCGTCAGGCCTGTTTCCTCCTCCGAGCGCGCCCGGTCGACTTGCTCGTCCGGAGCCGATAGGACTGTATGCCGGTTTCGAGGATGTGGGCGCAGACGACCGGCCACTAGTCGTTGTGCCGCTTGACTGGCCAGGTGGCACGGGCGCCTGCTGCCACGGTTGTTGCAATTTTGGTTACAGTTTGCCGCGCGCTGAGCTCGGCCAAGGCCGGCCGATGGAGAGAGAATTCCCTGTAATCAAGTGGATATGTGTCGCGGTGGACACCGGCGCGCAGAACTTGTAATCGGGCGGTTCGCGGTTCTAGTCCGCGCGTCGGCTCTCTACGGGGCCCGTATTTGGGACCTCCGAGTCGAAGCGTTCGCACGGCCGAGTTCCGATGTCACACACATGTCACAAGCCACGTTCGAAATGCCGCTTGACCTCGTTCAGCACGTCCTCCTGTGAGTGGACGTACACACGCATCGTGAACGACGCGTCGGCATGGCCGAGCCAGGACCGGGCTCGGCAGTTGGCAACCCGTTGACCCGCTAATCCTTGGACGCCTCACGAACGATCAGGTTCATCGTCTTGCTCAGGTGATGCGTCATGACCTTTCCGGCGTCGTCACTGTCGTGCTTGCGCAAGGCAGTGAGGAGCATCGCGTGTTCCTTGTTTCCCTCCTTCATCCGCTGCGGATTAGTGCGGACTGAGTGAGCGACGTAGAGGATGGCGGAATTCTGAACGGTCTTGATGACGGTGGCCAGCCTCTTTGAGGCTGCGGCCTGTTCGATCAGGAAGTGGAACTGCCAGTTGCGTTCGACCCAGGTCGCTGGGTCGTCCGTTGCGTCCATCTCCTTGATGCACTGTGCCGCTTGGTCGAGCTGATCATCGGTGATCCGCACGGCCGCGCGGCGGACCGCGATCTCCTCCAGCGCTGTGCGAATCTCGTAGATCTCCCTCAGCTCGGTGAGGTCGATCTCGTGGACCACCGCGCCACGGTGCGGATCGAACTGAATCAGCCCCTCGGCCGCGAGTTGGATGAGAGCTTCCCGGACGGGCGTGGTGCTCACCTCGAGCGTCGAGGCAATGTCCGCCTGCACGAGCCTCGATCCAGCAGCGAGCTGGCCCCGCAGGATTGCTCTACGCAACGTGTCCTGCACCATCTGGTTTGCGGTCAGTCGAGGCGGGGTTTCCCGAGTAGACAGTCCGAGCCAGTCGTTAACGTCCATGCATCCATCCCACATCCTGAGTGGCTCTACGCGTACGAGCAATCATGCGCGTCGCACCCTCCGCAGTGCCCGTGCCTCGCTGTCGGAAACCCTTCGCGAAGGCATTGACGTCGTGAGGGGTGCGGCCCATAATCAATCATCGATCAGATGATCTGCATTATGCATCATGCATGATGCATCATGCACCTGTCGTGACAGTCAACGTCGCCCACTCGACAAGGACTCCGCATGCGATTTGCCACGATCCGGAACGAACAGGGCACGCGCCTGCACGTCCGCGGCACGACAGGGTATGTCGATGTTGGCCACGCGACGGGCAACGAGTCGTTCGCGACGCTGTCCACCTTCTTGCTCGGCGGACACGAAGCGCTATCGGCTGCAGAGGAGCTAACCCGTCACCCAGGCCGTGAGGTCGCAGAGATCGACTTCGCGCCGGCTGCCCCGTCTCCGGGTCGGGTGCTATGCCTCGGCCTCAACTACGGAGACCATGCGCGCGAGGCGGGTTGGCTGCCCCCGGCGTGGCCTGAGCCATTCATTCGCGGGCCGCAGAGCCTCGTTGGTCCCTACGACGAGATCGTAAAGCCGCTCCTGAGCTCAGAGTTGGACTTCGAGGGGGAACTCGCTGTCGTCATCGGACAAGGGGGCCGCTACATTCCGGCGGCGAAGGCACTCGACGCGGTGCTGGGCTTCACGGTGATCAACGAGGTGACGGCTCGGGACTGGCAGCGAGCCTCCAAACAATGGACCGCCGGGAAGAACTTCGACAGCACGATGCCCCTCGGCCCCGAGATCGTGACGCCGGATGAGGTTGACATCTCCGATGTCGTCGTGACGACGAAAGTGAACGGCGAGACGATGCAGTCCGCCAGCACCTCGCAGATGCTCACCAGTGTCGTGCGGAGTATCGAGTTCTTCTCCTCATTCACCAGGTTGATGCCCGGAGACGTCATCGCGACGGGTACTCCGGCGGGCGTTGGTTTTGCTCGAACGCCGCCCACGTATCTACAAGCCGGCGACGTTGTCGAAGTCGACATCGTCGGAATCGGCAGCCTGCGTAATCGAGTGGTCGATGAGGTGGGCGTGCCAACGGATTGGCCATGGGTTCCCGAACTGTCAGGGGAGCGAACGTTGTAGTCCTCCCGCGACACGCAACTCTCTGAACGCCGCACGCCCGCATGCGGCACGAAGCACGACTTTCATCGACGTAGGTCGCCCGCTATCTCAACTGGGAGTTCACCGGATGCATGCATTGATTCTGGGAATCGGATTCGGGATCGTCACTGCCGCGGTGCTGGCAATCTCGACAGTGGCACTGTCCCTGCAATTCAGCGTTACCAACTTCCCGAACTTCTCGCACGGCGAGTTTATGACGATCGGAGCGTACTCGTCCTATTCGGCATACCAGGCGACACACAGCGCTATCGTCGCCTGCGTCGTCGCCATGGCCGTCGGCGCGATCCTCGGGGTCGGCGTCAACATGCTCCTGCTCGCCCCTTTCGGGAGAAAGAACACGGCGTCACTCACACTATTCGTCGTCACAATCGGCCTTTCGCTGATCTTGCAGAATGCTGTGCTCTGGCGTTACGGGGGGTCTTCTCTGAGGCTGCAGATCGAGCCCGGCCTTCCACACCACATTTTGGGATTCGAGCTCACGACCGCCCAGTTGATCATCATCGGTGGCGCTGTGCTCAGCATGGCCGGGGTACACGTACTGCTCAAATACACGGTTTTCGGCCGCGCTCAGCGAGCGGTAGCCGAAAGCCCCATGCTCGCCGAGGCCAGTGGAATCAAGTCTGGTCGAGTGATCAATCTGACCTGGCTGCTGACCGGCGCTCTGACGGGCCTCGCCGGATTCGTTCTCGCGCTCACCACCGGATCGCTCACTCCGGTGATGGGCTTCAGCTTCCTGCTCGTAGTTTTCGCGTCGGCGATCCTCGGCGGCATCGGGCATCCGTACGGCTCCATGGCCGGGGCGGTCGCCGTCGGCCTGGCGATGGAAGTCAGCGCCACGTACATACCTTCGGATTACAAGACAGTCGTGGCGTTCGTGATCCTGATCGCGGTGCTGCTCGTCAGACCGCAAGGCCTCGTTCCTTCAAAGCGATTGGCGGCTGCCTGAAATGATCCAGTACCTGGTGAGTGTGGGCACGCTGGGCGTGATCACCGCGATCCTTGTGCTCGGTGTCAACGTCCGTTGGGGCTTTGCCGGCGAGCTCGATCTAGGCTTCTACCTCTTTCCGGCTGTCGGCGCATACATCTACGGAGTTGTGACGCTGCCGAAGGCCAGCAAGGCAGCAAGCATCAGCTACATCCTCGGCTGGAACCAGTCCTTTCCGGTAGGCGTTCTTGCTGCAGCGGTAGTAGGAGCCGTCCTGGCCCTCGTGCTCGGAGCGATCTCGCTGCGCCGACTGCGAGCCAACTATTTTGCGATCGTAACCGTGGCCAGCGCGATCATCGGGTACGCGTTCATTAGTCAGTACAAGCCCCTCTTCAATGGCTACAACGGGTTGTACGCCATCGCCCAACCATTCTCTGGCTCGGTCAACTTGGATGCTCAGCAATACGCCGATTTCTTCTTCGGCATCTGCCTGGCCTTCCTCCTTGTCATCTATGCGATTTTGGAGATGATTCGGCGTAGCCCGTTCGGCCGCGCGGTGAAGGCCGTGAGGGAGGACGAAGTCGCGGCCTTGGCGTTCGGGCGCAGCCCATACGTGCTGCGGTTGAAGGCTTACGTGATCGGCGGCGTGGTCGGTGCGATCGGTGGCGCCCTACTGGTGAACTACGTACAGGCCTTCAGCCCAACCGCCTGGTCCCCGCTCGAGACGTTCCTTCTGTACGGCGCCCTGCTCGTCGGCGGCACGGGCAACAATCTTGGTGCCGTTCTCGGAGCCATGGTCGTCCTGATTGCGTTCCCGCAGTTGGTGCTCCTGCTTCCGGGGCTCGCATCGAGCCCGGACGCCCTGCCGGCGATCGAGAACATGGTGGTTGGTGCGCTGATCATCCTCACCCTGTACTTCAAACCCGGTGGCTTGATCCCAGAGCTCAAGTCTATGAGTGGCCAGTTCCGCACCCGGGGCCAGTGGAACGTCTTCTGGAGGCGGAAGGCGCGAGTCAGCCCGACGGCGGACGCATCTGCTCGGCAGGCGACTTCGTGATGAGTGGGCTTGTGACGTTACCGACTGGAGGCTGCTCGTGACCGACACCCATATTGACGAACCTGCCCTCGTCGTCAAGAACGTCTGGCGGAGCTTTGGCGGGGTGAAGGCAGTCAATGGCTGTTCCTTCACCGTCAGGCGAAACAGTGTCACAGGCTTGGTGGGGCCCAATGGGGCCGGAAAGAGCACGATGATCAACCTCATCTCCGGGCTGATCCCGGTGGAGCGGGGCGAAATCATCTTCGATGGGACGCACATCGAAGGCAGATCCATGGACTGGGTCAGCCGGGCCGGGCTCGTCCGAACCTTCCAGGTCGCACGGGAGTGGTCGAAGCTAACGGTGCTCGAGAACGTCCTCGCCGCGGCTCCGGCCGGGCAGCGCGAGGCAGTGTGGCGCGCGGTATTCGGTCGGCGCGCCATCGCGCGGGAGGAGGCACGGCTGGAGGAGCGGGCGCATCAACTGCTCACTCGCCTGAACCTGACTGCGGTCATCCACGAGCCCGCAGGTCGCTTGAGCGGTGGTCAGAAGCGGCTACTGGAATTCGCACGCGTCGCGATGGTCGCGCCGAAGCTCGTCCTGCTCGACGAGCCGCTTGCCGGGGTGAATCCCGTTCTCGGCGACGAGTTGGGACGTGCGATCCAAGGTCTGCGCGACGATGGTGCGACCGTTGTCCTGGTCGAGCACAACCTCGGATTCGTCGAACGAAACTGCGAGACGGTCATCGTCATGGGCACCGGCCAGGTGATCGGCGAGGGCTCGATGCGAGACCTTCGTTCCAACAGCGATGTCGTCGACGCCTACCTCGGCCAGGGTGTCTCATGACAACGAACAGCGTGTTGACCGTTGAGGGGCTTTCTGTCGGCTACGGCGGAGCACCCGTCGTACGTGGCGTTGACTTCGCGGTCGGGTCGGGTCAGATCAACTGCGTTGTCGGGCCTAACGGTGCCGGCAAGTCCACCGCGCTGAAAGCGGTCGCCGGAGTTCTGCGACCGATTGCCGGCAAGATTATCTTCGACGGATCGGACGTCACGCGGCTGAGTACGGATGCCCGCGTCGCCAGAGGATTGGGCTACGTACCGCAGGTGGCGAATGTCTTCGCCACGCTGACGGTGATGGAGAACCTTCAGATCGGGGCGCACGCCAAGCGCCGCGGAATCAAGGAGCGAACCGACTCGATATGTGAACTCTTTCCGGCTCTCCGGGACGCCCTTGGGCGTCCCGCCGGCACCCTGAGCGGGGGGCAGCGCAGCATGCTCGCCCTATCCCGGGCGCTGATGGGTGATCCGAAGCTGCTGTTGTTGGACGAGCCGACCGCTGGGCTCGCCCCCAAGCTGGAGGACCAGGTGTGGGAACACATCCTGACCATTCAAGCCCATGGCATCGGCGTCCTCATCGTCGAGCAGAACACCCGTCGAGCACTGACACATTCCCACTCCGCCTACGTGATGGTGGACGGCTTGGTGGCAGCTGATGGGACCGCCGCCGAGATGCTGGATCGTCCAGATCTTGTCGACATGTACCTCGGCGGCGCCTGACGCCCTCGCTAGCTCAACGGCCCTTTGTGGCCCAGCTCAACCCGATTCGCTGATCGACCAGCCCTGCGCCAACACCCGCCCCAGGAAGAGGATGCCATGATTGACACTCGATCCAGCCGTCGAACAGTCCGCCGCACGATCGCTGTCTGCGCCGTCGCCGCTCTCGCGGTCACGGCTTGTTCCAAAAGCACCGCGTCCGGTGGCTCCGGCGGTGCAGCGAAGGGCGGCGGTACCGGCGATATTCACGTGACCGTGCTCGGCTCGTACACCGGTGCGTACGCGCAGATCGGCACGGCGCTGTACAACGGTGCCGCCGCCGGCGCGGCGACGGTGAACGCCGGGGGCGGCATCAACGGCCGCAAACTCGTTCTGGACAAGGTGGACACCAAGGGCGACCCGGCCGACGCGGTGCCGGTTTTTCAGCAGGAGTTGGCCACGCATCATCCAGTCGCAGTGATCGGTCCAACCACGCTGGAGATCTTCGGGATTCAACCGATCGTCGACCGAAACAAGATTCCTGACTTCTTCAACGGGGGGTCAACGGCCTTCGACAAGAACACCGACCCGTGGGTGTGGCGCATCAACCCTTCGGACTCCCAGCTCGCCTTGGCGTTGGCACTGCAGGCTCGGGCGGCGGGAATCAACAAGGCCGCGATCCTGTTTACGAGCGAGGCCTCCCAACAATCCCTTGAGCCATTCCTGAAGAACGACTTCACGAAGCTCGGCGGGACGGTCACGACCGTAGTGAACGTGACGCCCGGGGTCAGCTCCTACAACTCCGAGATCGTGGGACTGCTGGCCAGTCACCCGCAGGCCATCCTCGGCCAGCTCGATCCGCCGACGGCGGCGACGTTCTTCTCCCAGCTACGTACCCAGGTCGGCACAACGATGCCCTTCTACGGCACGGATGTCACGGCCGGCGCTGACTGGATCAAGGCGGTAGGAGCGTCGTACGCACACGCGGCGGTTACATCGGTGCAAGGCGGCACCCCAACCAATGCTGCGGGTGATGCCTTCGCGGCGCAGTACAAGGCTCTGTTCAACGACCAGCCGCTCGGCGGAGCCAACTACACCTACGACGGCGTTATCGATTTGGCCCTGTCCATCACTGCGGGCAAGAGCACCACGCCGGCAGACATCACCGCGAACCTGCCGTCGGTTTCCAACCCACCGGCCACGCCGTGCTTCACCTACGCGAGTTGCGTATCCGAGATCAAGTCGGGCGGCAAGAGCAACTACGAGGGTGCGAGCGGGCCGATGGACTTCGACCCGAACCACAACGTTTCTGGACCGTGGGACGTGGTGAAGGCCGACGACAAGGGCAACCTGAAGACGATTACCACGATCACGGCCGCCGCCGTATCGGCTGCTGAGTCGAAGGTTCAGTAGCCGACCGTAGTCCTCTGCAACGTGCCGGGCGGTCCTGATGGCCATCGACCTCGTTTGGTACAGCAATCCAGAAAGGGATTTTTTGTGACCGCAATTTCCGAGCCACGCAGGATGCCGGGCGCTGAGCAGTTTCCGCATCTGTTCAGCGAGTTGAAGATAAGAAACGACACCCTGAAAAACCGGATCATCTTTCCACCGACGTGCCCCTCGTGGGTGAGCAGCCCGCAGACCGCCAGGTTCAACGAACTGGCGGTGCCGTACTACGGCGAGCGGGCCAGCGGTGGAGCGGGCCTGATCATCATCGGCGGCACGCACGTCACCGAGAGCTCGATCGCCGCCCCCCTCGCCCAACCCGGACTATGGGAGGACGCACAGATCGAGGGCTTCGCGAAGGTGGCTCACGAGGTCCACCGTCACGGCACCAAGCTCGCGGTGCAGCTACGTCACACCGGTGTGCGTGGGTTCCCGGGCTACAAGATGGATCCGACCTACGACATCAACTCGTCGTGGTACACCCTCGCGCCGAGCCAGGTGCCGCTGGGGGAGTTCCCCGGTGGCAGCACACCCAAGGAAATGTCCGACGCCGAGATCGAGGAGGTGCTCGACGCGCACGGCAGCGCGGCCCGGCGCGCCATGGAGGCCGGCCTGGACGGCATCGAATTCCACCTGAGCCACGGCTACTTGTCCTGGCAGTTCCTGTCTCCGCTCTACAACAAGCGGACGGACAAGTGGGGTGGCTCCTACGAGAACCGGCTGCGGTTCTGCATCGAAGCGATGCGGCGGATGCGCGAGGCGATCGGAGACCGACCCTTCATCGGCTTCAGAATCAACTCGACGTCCCTGTGGCCAGGCGACCTCGAGGAGGATGAGGTGCAGCAGATCGTCCAGGATCTGCTGGCCGCGACCGACGTCGACTTCGTCGACGTGAGCGTGGGCGTGCACCACCAGTGGATCCATGCGCCGATGCATTTCGAGGGTGGCTGGGAACGCCAGTACGCCCAGGGGATCAAGGCGGTCAGTAACAAGCCGGTCTTCATGGTGGGCCGCATCACGACCCCGGAGGTTGCCGAGGAGTTGCTCGCGTCGGGAGCCGCCGACGGTATCGGTCTTGCGCGGCAGATGTTTGCCGACCCGGATTGGGGCCTCAAGGTCGCCGAGGGCCGTAGCGAGGACATCCGCAAATGTGTCGCGGCAAATCACTGCTGGAAGAGCGTGTCCAAGGGGCAGCGCGTGCAGTGCGTCTACAACCCCACGATGGGCCGCGAGGTCCAATGGGGCAAGGGTAAGGACGTACTGGCGAAGGAGCCGAAGCGGATTGTCGTCGTTGGAGCGGGCCCGTCCGGACTGGAATTTGCCCGGGTTGCCAGCGCACGCGGCCACCACGTTCTCGTCTGCGAGCGGTCCGAGCAGATCGGCGGCCACGTCCTGCTTCAGTCGAAGCTGCCCGGCCGTGAGAAGTTCGGCGAGATCGCGACCTGGCTCGGCGCGCAGGCGCAAAAGGGAGGCGCAGAAATACGACTCGGCGTCGACGTCAGCGCTGAAAAATTAGGCGAGATCGTGCGCGATTTCCAAGCAGATCATGTCGTCGTCGCGACCGGCTCGCGGGTTTGCCGAGACGGTTTCCAAGGCTGGACCGCCGACAGCCTGCCCGGAGTGGAGTCTCAGCGCTGCTACGGCTGGGACGAGGTTGCGATGGGAGATGTCACTCCCACTGGAGACGTGGTTGTCATCGACGACCAGGCCGACCTGGTCGGCCCGCTGATCGCCGTCCATCTGGCCAAGAACGGCGCGCGAAGTGTGCGCCTCGTTACCAGGTGGCCGATGGTCGGGATGGAGACAATCGCCGACGCCTACTTCGAGTGGATCATCCCCCAGGTGTACGAACACAACGTCGCGCTGTCGGTCGATCACTTCGTCAAGTCCATCGGTCCGCGTTCGGCAACGCTGTACAACATCTACGCGCCCGATAAGGTCGTCGAGGTGCCCGCCGATGCCGTGGTCATGGTTACCGCCCGGCAGTCGAACAACGCTCTCGCGGACGCTGCTCGTGCGCTTCCCGTCACGGTCGAGGTCATCGGGGATGCGGTTGCTCCGCGCTCCACATATGAAGCGGTATTCGAGGGGCACCGGCAGGCGCGGGCGATATGAGCAGTAGGAGACGATCAACGGGTTCAATCACAGGAGGTTGACCATCAGCAGCCGTGAGGTTTCCTATGGCGGGCTCCTGTACTGGGACCGGACGCTGCCTTTGCTGCTCGGCCAGGCGGCGCCGGCGGGGGTGAAACTCGATTACACGGTGCACGAGTCGGCACCCGCGCTGTTCGAGCGCCAGATTCAGGAGGAGGTCTATGACGTAAGCGAAATGTCGGCCTCCAGCTTTCTGGTTCTCCTCGGGAAGGGTGACCATCGCTTCGTTGGTCTACCGCTGTTCATCTCACGGAACTTCAGGCACGGGCAGATATACGTCAACGAGCGAAGCGGGATACGCGTCCCAGCGGATCTCAAAGGGAAGCGGGTCGGGGTTCTCGAATACCAAATGACCGCTGCGCTGTGGATTCGGGCGTTTCTTCTTCATGACTATGGGGTCGAAGCGAGCGAGATGCTCTGGAAGACCGGAGGTCTCACTACGCCTGACTGGCGGGAGCGGCTCCCGGTCGACCTGCCCCCGGGGGTGAGCCTGGAGCGCATCCCCGCCGAAATGACGCTCGAAGGCATGCTTGCGGCGGGTGATCTCGACGCTCTCGTCACGGCGCAACCGCCCAAGTCGTTCACTCTGGATGGGAGCACCGGCGTCCGTCGATTGTTCGCTGACTATGAAGCCGTTGAACGCGATTATTATCAGAGAACCGGCCTGTTTCCGATCATGCATCTCGTCGTGATGCGACGGGATGTGTATGAACGAGACCCCTGGCTGGCCAGCGCGATGGTTGCTGCGTTCGAGGAAGCGAAAGCCATCGGGCAGCGAAGACTACGCGCGATCACCGGCCTCGCCGTGGGGTTGCCGTGGTTGGCTCCCGCGATCGATACGGTCGATCAAGTGTTTGATGGCGACGCGTTCCCCTACGGACTGTCCGCCAATGCTCATGTACTCGAAGCGATGACGCAATATGCGTGGGAACAGGGATTGACCCCGCGAAAGGTGGATTTCGGTGAGCTCTGTGTCCCCGACGCCTGACCCGGAGCGGGGTGAGCGGGGAGCGGTCGGCGTCATCGGGCTGGGCAAGATGGGTGGCCAGATCGCGCGTCACCTGCTCGAGCAGCAGTGGAGCGTGCTCGGATTCGACGTCTGCTCCGCTGCATTGACGGAACTCTCAGATCGCGGTGGACGCGTGGCTGCCTCGCCCGCCGCGTTGGCATCCTCCGTGGACGTGGTAATCACTTCGTTGCCCTCCACAGCTGCGCTGTGGGATGTGGTTCGGGGTCCGACCGGTCTGGTTTCCGGGTCGCGACCCGGTCTGACAGTCGTAGAAACCAGCACGATGACCTCGGCGGCAAAACGTGCGGTGTGCGACGAACTCCGCGCCTCAGCGGTGGTCATGCTGGACTGCCCACTCAGTGGCACAGCAGCACAGATGGCGCAGGGCGACGTGGCTGTGTATGCCTCCGGAGACCAGGATGCCGTGCAGGCTCAATGGCAGCTGTTCAAAGCTTTCACGCGGTCTCAGTACAACCTTGGGACGTTCGGTAACGGCTCGGACGTGAAGCTGCTCTCGAACCTCCTGGTCACCGTTCATAACGTAGCGGCGGCCGAGGCGATCGTGTTGGCGCGGCGGGCAGGATTGGCTGCGGATCGGGTGCTGGAAGCGTTGGCGGACGGCGCTGGTACCTCACGGATGCTGGAAGTCCGTGGGCCGTTGATGGTGATGCGGCAGTACTCGCAGGTCTCGGCCAGCCTCGATGAGTTCATGAAGGACATCGAACTGATCAGTGCGTTTGGAGCTGAGGCGGGCAGCGCGCTTCCGCTGTTCGAGGTGTGCGCCGGCTTGTACCGCACCGCGGTGGAAGCGGGCTTCGGTGCAGAGGATCACGCAGTCGTCGCCGAGGTGATCGCAAATCTCACACCAGCCGCCCGCCTGCAGGGCGTGCACATGAGCGCGACCGGAGGAGGCGAAGTATGAGCAATGCATCGTACGTCGGTGACTCGACCCGACGGGTGACGACCAAAGACTTGCAGGAGGCGAAGCGCTCGCACCACCGATGGGCCATGTTGACCGCCTACGACTACTCGACGGCTCGGGTGTTCGATCAAGCGGGCATTCCGGTGCTACTCGTTGGAGATTCGGCCGCGAACGTGGTTTACGGCTACGACACGACCGTTCCCATCAGCATCGATGAGCTGCTGCCTCTCGTGGGAGGCGTGGCCCGAGGCGCCGAACGTGCCTTGGTTGTAGCCGATCTACCGTTCGGAGCCTATGAGGCATCCGCCGAGCAGGCCCTTGCGAGCGCGACGCGGTTCATGCAGCGCGGGGCGCAGGCCGTGAAGGTCGAGGGGGGAGAGCGAATCTCAGCCCAGGTCAAAGCGCTGACCTCCTCGGGAATTCCGGTGATGGGACACCTCGGGGTCACCCCACAGGCCGTTAACAGCCTCTCTGGTTACCGGGTGCAGGGGCGAGGCGACGAGGAGGCGGAGCAGATGCTTCGCGATGCTCGCGCCCTGGAAGCTGCGGGAGCCTTTGCCGTCGTGCTTGAGGTGGTGCCCGCGGCCCTGGCCGCGACGATAACGAAGGAACTCGGCATCCCGACGATCGGCATCGGCGCCGGGGTCGAGTGTGATGCTCAGGTTCTGGTGTGGCAGGACATGGCTGGGCTGCGAGGTGGGGGCCGGCCCGCGCGTTTCGTGAAGGAGTATGCCGACCTCAACGCCGTACTCGGCGCCGCCGTCGAAGCGTTCGCCACCGAGGTACGCGCCGGCACCTATCCATCAAGTGAGCACAGCTACCGTTAGTGCAGGCTGGACGAGCAGTGAACCCGCGTCACGTGTCCGTCGCCCGCGGTATGCGGATCAGCTGATGCCGAGCAGCTTGGCGGCCGTCTCGCCTCTCACCTGGTTACGTTCCGCGTCGGTCAGCCCCATCACGGAACCGAGCTGGCCAAGTGGATCGTAGTGACCCATGTCGAAGGGATAGTCGGTGCCCAGAACCACGTGGTCGGCCCCCATCCGATCGATCAGGAAACGCAGATGTGGCGCGTCGTACACAAGGCCATCGACGTAGACCTGCGAAAGGTAGCTGCTCGGCGTCCTTGAGATGAGGTGGCGACTCTCAGGCCGCTCGGCGTAGGCGTGGTCCATGCGGGGCGAGTAAAACGGCAAATATCCTCCGCCGTGTACGAAACACAGCTTCAGGTTCGGCAGTTCTTCGAGCACTCCGCCGAGGATTATTCGGGTGAGCGCGACGGTGGAATCGAGCGGGTTCCCTATCACGTTGCTCAGATAGTATTCTGTCAGCCGATCGCCCTGGCTGAAACCGTGCGGGTGAAGCAGTATCACGACATCAAGTTCAGAGGCCTTGGCAAAGAACGGCCTAAACCTACGATCATCGAGATCCAGCCCGTTGACGTTGGTGCAGATCTCCGCACCGCGGAACCCGAGACTTCTTACGGCATACTCCAGTTCAGCTATTGCACCGGCGACGTCCTGCAGCGGAACTGTCGCAAGCCCCACGAATCGGTGAGGGTGTGCGGTGGTTATCTCGGCCAGGTGTTCGTTCTGCATACGTGCCAGGCGGCGGCCTAGCTCGGGGTCGGCCCAGTAGTAGAACTGCGGAGGGGCCACCGAAAGTGCCTGGATATCGATTCCCATCGCGTCCATGTCGTCGAGGCGGAGCGCAGGGTCGACGAGCCTTGGACGAATATCGTTGAAGTGGGCCCTGTTGTAATCGACAGTCTCGGGCCCGCCAAAATGCGTGAAAGGGTCCATCCTTGTCGAGAACAGGCCCGCTACCAACGGCTCGCATGCTGGTGTCCCGACATGTGCGTGCATGTCGATAGTCGGGCCGGTGGAGTGGTTCATTCTAGAGAGGTTCCGTTCTGGACTGGATGGACCTATCGATACGGGGAAACCGGTGCGCCTTAACGGCGCTCGCGCAATAATCGTAGACAGCTCGATGCAATTGCTGCGTGATTCTCGCCTGCTTGGTTCAGGTTACAGGAGGCCACCCGTCTGAGACAGGATTTTGTGGGCACGGACTTTGGCGAGCTCTCGATATTCTATCGCTGCTGACTCCGCGCTTGTGGCGTCTCGCGCTTCGATTGCGTCCAGCAGGCGCCGTTGCGCATCGAGGAACTGTTGGGAGGACTCTCGAGTCGAGCCGAAGCTGCGGGTCATCACGGATTTGATGGCGAGTTGGCGGAACGCGACGTTCAGTGAGGAATTCCGCGCGAGCATGACGATCTGCTTGTGAAATCCATAGTTCGCCTCCAAGTACTTGTCGAAGTCAACGAACCGGTCGTTTGTCAACTGCCGGCACATCGCGTCGAAGCTGCGTCGGAGCTGAGCCAGATCGTCGTCGGTCACTAGCTGCAGCGAGGTGTTGATGACGCCGACTTCGATGGCGCAGCGAGCGTCGAAGGTTTCATCGACCAAGCGGGAATCGAGCGGAACCACCACGTAACCACGGTCAGGATCGCGACGGACCAGACCCTCCGAGGACAATCGCGTCAGTGCGTAGAAAGCGGCGGACTCGTCGGCGTTCAGATCGAAGGACAACTGACCGGCATCGATCACGCTGTCGGCGAAGTAGCGTCGGTCTATGACCCACTGGCGCGCTCGCTGATACACCTCGTCGTCCCGCGCGAACTCGAATCGGCCGAAGCCTCCTCGGTAGTAGGTCAGGGGGTGACCGTCCTCTGCCTTGGCGCGCGCAACACGGCCCAGGAAGATCGTGTGGGTGCCGCCTGTGACCTCCTCGACCACCCGGCATTCGATATGCGCCAGCGCGCCGACCAGCAGCGGTGCGCCGGTGACGCCCTGGACCGTTTCCACGCCGCGGAACTTGTTCTCGCTGGGAGTGGCGAACTGCGCTGCGAGCGACGCGTGGCCCTGACCGAGAACGTTGACGACGTACACGCCGGCCCGGGATACCGCCTTCGAGGTGGGGGCGAGGTTGTGCAAGCAGATCAGCATCATCGGCGGATCCGTCGACAGTGAGGTGACAGAGCTCGCCGTGATTCCGTGCTTGACGTTGTCGCCGGTGATGGTGGTGATCACGCTGACGCCCGAAGCCAGGTGGCTCACGACGTGTCTGAAGTCAGCGGGGTCGACCTCGGGTATGCGCTCGTCCGGGCCGGTTTTCATCGTGATGCACATCCTCGGATGTCGGCGAAGGCTGGCACCCCAAGTGAAACCCGCCGGGTGCTGTCACTGCGATGACGAGAGCGGGCAATCGGTGAGTCCCCATTGACGGGGTCCGTCAGGTTCAGCCTGGGGGACTGCAGTGGCTGACGGTTTACGTCATCGGGACAGGTGCAGTTTCACGAGCAGCACCAGTGCGTCTGTGTCCCGGTTCCTATTGAGTCGAGGTAAGGGACGGCAGTTCCAGCAAGGAGCGGGCAATGAGGCTTGGGTACTTTTCGATGCCGATGCATCCACTTGGCCGGAGCTGGACCGAAACCCTGCGGGAGGATCGAGAGGCCGTCATCCTGGCCGATTCGCTCGGCTTCTACGACGCGTTCATCGGTGAACACCTAACCGACCAGCACGAGAACATCACCAGCAGCCTGCTGTTCCTGGCGACGTTGATTCCCGAAACCGAGCGGATCAAGCTTGGTACCGGCACCACGAACCTGTCCCACCTGCACCCGGTGTTGGTCGCCGCCCACGCGGCGATGTTCGACCACCTCGCCAACGGACGCTTCATCCTCGGCGTGAGCCCTGGTGCGCTGGCGTCTGACGCCGAGGTGCTCGGCATTCTCGGCGAGGATCGCAACGCCATGTTCGCCGAAGCGATCGACATCATCACCGGCATCTGGAATTCCGAGCCACCCTATGATCTCGGCGCCGGCGGCCGTTGGAAGGTCACCTCGGAGACCACCCTTGATCTAGAACTCGGTGTCGGCGTGCTGCCCACGACCCTGCAGTCGCCGCGCCCGGAGATCGTGGGCACCGTTGTCGCTCCGTTTTCCAAGGGCGTGGTCGCGATGGGTGCGCGCGACTTCCATCCACTCTCGGCGAACTTCCTGTTGCCACAATGGGTCGCAACGCACTGGCCGAACTACGTGCAGGGAAAGGAGACGGTTCAGGAGCAGGCCTCGGTCGAGGACTGGCGGATCGCGCGGACAATCTTCGTCGCCGAGGACGAAGCGACCGCGGTTGCGTACGCACGCGACCGGGAAGACAGCCCCTATCGCTTCTATTACAGGCAGATGCTGACCAAGATGAAGAAGATGGGCCGGCTCGACCTGTTCAAGCAGACCCGGGACCAGCCGGACGGCGATATCACCCTGGATTATGTGTTGGATCGTCTGGTTCTGTGTGGCACCCCGGACTCGGTCGCCGAGCAGTTGCTGTCCTTCCGGGAGGTGACCGGACCGTTCGGCGAGATCGTTTACGCCGGGCTGGACTGGGTGAACCCGCAACTGGCGGTGCGCTCGATGGAATTGATGGCTCTGGAGGTGATGCCTCGGATCGAAACAGCCACCTCGAACGACTCGTCACGTGGGGCACTCAACGGCGAGCTCCCGCCGATGTCGTCGGAGGCCCGGCCACCCGAGTTGGGGCGAACGCAGGCCGGTGCCGTGCCTTCGGACAGTGCCCTCAGGCAGCCAGAAGCGTCCCACCGGACGGGTTGAGTATGTCCATCGCCGTGTTCCGGCACGCAGGAGCGGGCGCGTTTCGGCCGCTGGTGCTGCTGCACCCGCTTGGCGTCGACCACACATTCTGGGCGGCGCTGGTGGACGACATCGCCGATCGGGACGTCGTGACCCTCGACCTGCCTGGCCACGGAGTGTCCCCTACGCCGGCGAGCGCGGTGTCGCTGGACGTGCTGGCCCGGTCGGTAGGAAGTGCCTTGCGATCCGCCGGACTGATCGAGGTCGATCTCGTCGGGGTTTCACTCGGGGGGTTGATCGCGCAGCACCTGTCCGCGCAGGACGATATCGTCGTGGCACACCTCGTGCTCGTGGACACGGTCATCAGCTACCCGAGCGTCGTTCGGAAGCAATGGCGCAGCCGAGCCTTGACCGCTCGCACCGATGGCATGCGCTCGTTGGTGGACCCAACCATGCAGACCTGGTTCAGCGCCGGCTACCTGGCCGATCCCGACGCTCGTCTCAGCCAGCTGATCGAAGTGTTCAGCACGGGGGACCCTGAGGGCTACGCGCTCAACTGCTGTGCACTGGCCGAGGCGAATACCGTTGGCCTGCTAGCGACCCTCGACGTGCCCACCCTGGTGGCGTGTGGCGTGGACGACCTTGCTCATTTCCGCGAGGAAGCCGAACGGCTCGCCCGCGCGGTGGCGTACGCACAGCTGGTCTGGCTGCCCGGGCGGCACGCCGCCGCCTTCGAGAGCGCGACGGAGTTTGCCTCGGTACTGAAGGAGTTTCTCATGAAGGAGGCCGCTGCGTGATTGCCTCAGTCGGCTTCATCGGTTTGGGCGTGATGGGCTCGGCCATGTCCGGCAACCTGCTTGATGCCGGCATCGATGTGATCGGCTTCGATCTGGATGAGTCCTGCCGAGATCGATTCGTCGCGCGCGGTGGTCGGCTGGCGGCATCGCCGGCCGAGATCGCTTCAACCGTAAGCGTGGTGTTGACCTCATTGCCGTCAGAGCAGGCGCTGGATTCGGTGCTCTCGGCCGACGAGGGCCTGTTGGCCGGGGCTCGCGCAGACCTGATCATTCTGGAAACGAGCACTCTCTCCGCGTCCCGCAAGCTGGCCGCCCAAGTCGAAGCTGCAGCGGCCGGAGTCGTTCTGTTGGACTGTCCGATGAGTGGCACTGGTCAGCAGGCAGTCACCGGCGACCTGGTGGCCTACCTCAGCGGAGACGATGACAGCGCCAAACGCACGGCGTTGACGGTGCTGGCGTACTTCACCCGCAGCCAGTACGACCTCGGCTCCGGCGCGAACGGAACCCGGGTCAAGCTAGTGGCCAATCATCTGGTTGCGGTGCACAACGCGGCGGCCGCGGAGGCGCTGCTACTGGCCGAGCGGGCCGGCCTCGACCTGCAACAGGTGATCACCGCGGTCGGTGACGGGGCGGGCAGTTCGCGGATGTTCCAGGTACGTGGGCCGATGATGGCCAGCGGCCGGTTCATGCCGGCGGCCATGCGGGTCGACACCTTCAGCAAAGACCTGGCGCTCATCGCCGAACTTGCCGCCGAGGTGGCCGCACCGACCCCCCTGCTCGAGTCCGCCGCAGAGCTCTACCGGATGGCTGCCGAGCAGGGTCGCGGCGGCGAGGACACCGCCTGCGTCTATGCGGTACTGGACCGCGTCGCTCCGCACACCAGCCCGACGCGGCCACCAAGGCCGTGAACTCTCGGCAATAGATCTGTCGAGCGCGGCGTCAGGGCAGATCGATCAACTTCGCCAGGCGCAACGCGACCAGGATCTCGGTCCGCCGGTCCCGCAACGATGAGCCGATCAGTTCCTCGGCACGCTGCAGGCGGTTGCGGACCGTGTGCTCGTGCAGCTTCAGGTGCTCGGCGGCGGCGACGTGGCTACCGAGCCTGAAGGATGCCTCCAGCGTTGCTCGCAACCGAGCGGCCTCGACCGTGTTCGCCGTCAGCGGGCCCAGCACGTCAGTCAAGAACTCCGACGCCAGCTGGGGATTCTGCAACAGCAGGATGTCCAGACGTACCTCGTCGTACTCCAGGACAGGGTAGACATCGTCTTGGGCCAGTGCGGTGCGTACCCGCTCAACCTGACGGCTCTGTTCGTACGCCTTCCGGAAGCCAGGGATGCCCCGGTGGGGATCACTGAGTGAGGCCACGATCCCCAATGCCTCCAGAGTCTCGCGCAGGATCGCGCGGCGCGTGCTGTTCCAGCCGGCTACCGAACCCAGACAGATCACCGAGCCGACCAGGCCCTCGGACCAGACCAGTGACGCCTGCGGACGGACGGCGCCCCGAAGCCCGACCACCAGTTGGGTGGCAGTCGCCTCCGGCGTGGCCGGTAGCAGCACCGTCACGTGCCAGGATTCGAAGGAATAGTCGATCGTAAGAATGTCTGAGGGTGACAGGGCTTCCTCGGTGCCATCGAGGAGCTCGCGGATCAGGCGCTGTCGAATGTGCGCCCGTGACCGGTTGAACGCATCCTCGGCGCGGGCGAAGCTGCCGACTACGTAGGACACAACCCGGTCCGAATAGGCCTGCACGATGCAGGTGAGTGATGAGAGGGCGGCCAGCGCCTCCTCCCGCGGTACGTCAGCGCGGGCCACCTCTTCGCTGAGCAGCCGTGCCCACTCCTCCCACTGCGTGAAGAAGCTGATCCGGTACGAACGTTGCAGCGCGGTCTGCGGAATACGCAACTCGGCCTGCAGCGCGGCGAAGGCCAGCCGACGTTCCAGGGGGACCCGCGCCAGCGCGAGCCGACCGCACAGCACGTCTCGCAGCGCCTGGGTGTTCTCGTGCACGCTGGTCGACAGGGATTCGACGAACGTCTCGTCCTGACGGCAGGCGGGGAACGCGACGCGCAGGCAGTGCTCGACGACCTTGGCTCGCAGGTCGGTCAGGTCAGCGCGGGCAACGACGGAGACCGCCCAGGGCGGCAGCGCCAGTTCGTAAAGGTTGTCGTACCCGAGCGCCTCCGCGTTCGAATCACCGGTCAACAATCTGGAAACCTCATATTCAGCGGACGATCGCTGGGCCATGATGCTCAACCCACCTCAGACCGTTGATCGAACAGCGACCGGATCTCTGCCTCCGCCATCGAGTTGGCGATAGCAGCCCAAAGCAGTACGCGCGCTTTCCTCGGATCCAGCCACCCCGCGCTGATCACCCCACGGCGGTGCAGGTCGACCTCGGACCCCGCGAAGGCGTAGGTATGTCGGAGGACGGGTCCCGAGCCTGCGCGGCTTGCGAGAACGACCGGGACCATGTCGACCGCAGCGGAGATCCGGTCCAATGCGTCGACTGGTACGTGACCCGCGCCGAAGCCGGCGATGACAAGACCGTCAGCACCGTGACTCACCGCGCTGCTGATAAGACGACCCGAGTTCCCGAGTGTCATCTCGATCAGTTCGATCTGAACACTCGTCACGACTGGGACCTGGAGCGGTGGGGTTCTGCTCCGTCGACCGGCGAGGACGAGGTGGTTTTCCGCAATGCGCCCGAGCGGTCCGAAGGGATGTGACGTAAAGGCGTGCGCGGCGATGCTGTCCACCTTGCGGACTCGCGAGGCCGCGTGTACCTCGTCGTTCATCACCACGGTGACGCCCTGATCTCGGACGAGTGGGCTGGCCGCTACTACGATCGAGGCCAGCAGATTGGCGGGCCCGTCGGAGCCGGGGTGGCTCGGCCCACGCATAGCTCCCGTAACGACCAGCGGTTCCGAACGATCCCAGAGCAGGTCGAGAAGATAGGCGACCTCCTCGATCGTGTCGGTGCCTTGTAGCAGAACCACGCCGTCAGCACCGTCGGCTACTTCGGCACGCGCCCACGTCAGCGCGTTGAGCACGGTCTCGAAGCTGAGCGATGCCCCGGCGGACCGGCCCAAGGTCGTGGCCCGAAGGTCTGCGACAGCCGTCGCGGTCGGCACCGCTGCCACCAGGTCTTCCGCGCCCAGGCTCGGGATCAAGCCGGGTGAGCCGCGCTCCCGTTCCATCGTGACAGTTCCGCCGAGAGAGCCGACCGCTACCAACGGCAAGGACGAATTCGTCATTGCTTCTGAGGGCCTGTGTGGTAGATCCGTTCGCGGGACGTCCAGGACATCGGTTGTCTCAGTGGTTGAACGTCGTGGTGTCGGGTGCTCGCTTCTCTCGGAACGAGGCCCCGAGTTCCGCGGACTCGGCCGTGCGCATGTAGAACGGCATGAGCATTTCAGTGGCGATCCTGGAGACCGCTTCAACACCGCCGGTTCGCACCGCGAACGAAGCCTTGACCGCTCGGAGCGCGTGCGAACCCCGGTCGGCAACGGCGAGTGCGTAGGCTCGCACCTCCTCGGCGAAGGTCGCGTCCGGAACCACCTTGTTCACAAGGCCCATTGCCAGCGCGCTCGAGGCAGTGATCTTCTCGTTGAGGAACCAGATCTCTTTGGCGCGTTTCCGTCCGACCAGGTCCTCCAAGCACCACGTTCCGTAGCCCGCGTCGTAGCTGCCCATCGCCGGCCCAACCTGCCGAAAGACTGCGGACTCCTTGGCAATGGTCAAGTCACAGACCACGTGGAGCACGTGCCCCCCGCCCACCGCGTAACCGTTCACGGCGGCAATAACCGGCTTGGGATGGCGCTCGATCTGTGCGTAGACGTCGACGACTGGGATGAAGCCGGGGTAGCCGAAGCTGTCCTCGAGGTCAGTTTTCTCGCCGCCGATGCAGAAGAAGCGATCTCCGGCGCCGGTGATGACCACGACCCGCGTACGCGTTTCCCGTCGATTTGACTCGAGCGCGGCATGGATCTCTCGCAACATCGTCGTGTTGAACATGTTCCCGTGCTCGGGCCGGTTCATCGTGATGGTGAAGAGCGGCCCGTCCTCTGAACAGGTAATCGTCTCGTAGTCGTCAGCGGGCGCCATATGGACAGCCTCTCAGATGAGTCGTGTGGAGCAGAAGATCAGTTCTGGTAGCGCCGTATGACCGCGGACATGTCCAGGTGGCCGTGTTTCGGGACGGCGTCGGCGTACAGCTCGCGCGACAGCGCCGTGACCGGCAAAGCGCTTCCGTTGCGGTGGAATAGGTCTATCGCGAGATCGAGATCTTTGACGACGCCAGTCATTGCAAAGGAGACCGAATCGAACTTCTCGTGCAGGAAGCCGTCTTCGCGCCTTTTCATGTAGGGCGAGATCCGAGTGAGCATCGCGAAGGCGTCCGACTTGTCAATCCCGGCCGCGACCGCCGCGACCATCATCTCCGCCGTCGCGGCCGAAACGATGGCGAGCATGCTGTTGTGCAGCAATTTGAGCCGGGCTGCGGCGCCGACGGGACCTACGATTCGGGCTTCGCCCAGTGCGGCGAGGACCGGCCGCGCGCTCTCCATTGCGGCTTCGGTGCAGCCCAGGATTATGTCGAGGCTGCCCGCCAGCACCGCGCCCGTGCTGCCGAGCAGGGGTGAATCGATCAGCTGCGAGCCGGAGAGGCTGAGGGTTTCGTCCAGCTCGGTCAGCACGTCAGGGCCGGCGGTGCTCGTCTCCAGAAAGACCTGATGGTCAGCGGCCTGCACCAAACCGTCAGGGCCCAGGAACACCTGCCGCAACGCCGTCGGGTCGAAGAGGCTCGTTACGACAACGTCTGCGCCCTCGATCGCCTTTGCCGCGGTGTCGCAGACCGTTCCCACGCCGATTTCCTCCGCGCGGCTCCTCGTCCGGTTCCACAGCGTCAGCTCGAACCCGCCGACCTCGGTCAACCTTCGGGCGATCGCAGCCCCCATCAAGCCAGTTCCGATAATCGCTACTCGCATAACGCCTCCTAGATTCTCGATGATCTATGATCGAGCACGTTAGGGCAAGTACCAGCAGTCGATGCCGGACGGTGGCTGAGTCCTCCCGAGGGATCAGGCGGGTATTCTCAGCTCTTCGTCGCGAGTGAAGTGGAGAATCGCTTGGCCGGCAGCTTGGCAGCCTCGTCCTCGGAGGAGGACCGCCCCTCCCAGTCCGTGACCCGCAACGCGATGCTCAGCTCGCAGGTACGCCAGATTCTGCTGGAAAAGATCCTTCAGGGTGACTACCAGCCCGGAGAGCGTCTCGTGGAAACACGCGTTGCCAGGGAACTGGGTGTGAGCCAGGGGACGGTCCGCGAGGGGCTGCGGGCCCTGGAGGGCTTGGGCTTTGTCGAATCCACACCGTACCGGGGCGTCAGGGTGCGGGGGTCTATGACCTATGAGGAGATGGCCGCGATCCATCCCGTGCGGGCCGTGCTCGAAGATCTCGCGGCCAAGACCGCCGTTCCCGCGTTGGCCCGTGATTCCTCCCCGCTGCGTGCTGAACTCGAGGCGATGCGGGAGGCGGCGCGAGCCAACGACCCGCGTGCCTACAGCGACCACAACGCGACCTTTCACCGGGTCATCGTGGCTTCGTCGGGAAACACCCCGTTACTGACCGCATGGGAGTCACTCGGCGTGGAGGCTCGCCTGCTCGTCACGACCATGACGACGGTGCCGAACCTGACCGAGGCAGCGGAACGGCATGTCCCGATCCTCGAGGCCGTCGAGCGTGGCGACATCGAGCTGGTCTCGGCCCTGTTACGCGAGCACCAGCACACGTATGAAGCACTGCCCCACAGCAACTCCGCCGCGATCAGTCGCGGTCCCTGACGGGGGCCTGCCCGAACAGCGGCGGCCGTTTTTCCAGAAATGCCCGCAGACCCTCCGCGGCGTCGGCCGACGTCCGCACCGCATTCGACAGTTCGAACTCCACCGAGAGCCCGGCATCCAGGGGAAGGTCGAGGCCTCGTCGTACGGCGGCCTTGATGGATCTGACTGCGGTTGCGCTTCGTCCGGCAATCTCTGCTGCGATCGACGCAGCCTCCTGCTGAAGTTCCTCCGGCGCCACGACACGGCTCACGAGCCCCAGCCGCAACGCCTCGGCGGCATCAACGTCTCGACCGGTGAGCATGAGGTCGAGGGCAGGTCCAACTCCGATCAGTCGCGGGAGTCGCTGGGTTCCCCCGAACCCGGGCATGATGCCAAGGCGGATCTCCGGTTGCCCGAACCGCGCGCTCGTCGATGCGATTCGAAGGTCGGCGGACATCGCAAGCTCGCACCCCCCACCCAGGCAAAGCCCGTTGATCGCGGCGACGACCGGTACCGCCACTGACTCGATTCGCCTCATGAGCTGACTGCCCAGGGCAGTGCGCTCCGATGCCCGGTCAGGCGGGGTCTCGGCAGCCTCCCGAATGTCTGCCCCAGCGACGAAGCACCGGTCACCGAGGGCTGACAGAACCACGCACCGCACCGTGGGGTCCCGGTCGAGCGCCTCGAACGCGGCAAGCAGTTCACCGAGCAAGGCGGTCGAGAGTGCGTTGACCGGGGGCCTGTCGACCAACACGGTAGCCACCGCTCCGTCCATGCCCACCCGCAACTGACTCATCGTGCGCTCCTCATCGTCTTTGGCTGATCAGTCCTCGGCCATCCGGAGAACGGCGCGGTCATTTCCCATCCGGCCCGCGAGAGCCTCGGCGATGCGAGCCGAGTCGCGCCAGTTCATCTCCTGCACCGGGGCCGTGCGTATGCGGCCCTCGCTCACCCAATTGATCAGGTTGCCGAGGTCGGCTCCAACAGGGGCTGCCGTGGCATCGACCACCAGGCGATAGCCCTGAACAAGGCACCCGGCGGACACCAGATCGCTCGGGGCCAGGCCGGCCGAGGCATCCCCGAGATTTCCGACGATGACGACCCGGCCGAACGGCCGGCACGCGCCCACCGCGACCTGTGTGGCCGACCCGCCCACCGTGTCGACGACGAGGTCGCAGGATGCCCTCACCGGTGAGGCGCCAGACAGAACCTCGTGGGCGCCGAGGTCGCGTACGCGCTGAGCGGCCTCGGCGCTACGGACAAGGGCAATGACACGGGCTCCCGCGAGCACCGCCAACTGGATCGCATACGAGGCGACTGCGCCACCGCCAATAACCAGGACGGTCGCGCCGAGGAGGTTCGGGCACGTTCGGACGGCCCGCAGTGCGGTCAGCCCGGCCACCGGTATGGTCGCGGCCTCTGCCGTACTCACCGCGACGGGAACCCGGCTCACATCAGCCTGTCTGACGCTGACGAGCTCCGCCCAGCCACCACCAGGCAGCGACAGCGCGAGCACTCGCTCGCCCGGTGTCAGAGTCGAATCTGTCCCCGCCCGCTCGACAACCCCGACCACGTCCCATCCGAAGACGTGCCCGTCCGAGGCCTCGTTCAGCCGCGATCGTTCACCCCGATTGAGGGCAGAGGCCAACACCCTCAGGACGACGTGTGTGGGAGGCGGATCAGCCGGATCCGGTACCTCTCTGAGCTCGAGCTGCGCGGCCGACCCACGGGAAACGGCAAGAGCAAGCACTCCTACTCCAATCTCCGAACCCGCCAGGCGGCTTCGACCTCATTGAGTTCGCGGCGTTCCGCGGGGCGCTGGTTGATGCGACGGAGCGTCTTGCCAGGGAACCACTCCAGTCCTACAGTGACGCATCATAGATGACCGATTATTGAGGATTCCGATGCGAGGTTCCCCGCGCGACCTGCCCGTTCGTCGCACGATCGGTGCGCGGTCGTCAGGGCACGGGCGATGAAGGCAGTCATCGTCGGGGCCGGAACCATGGGACAGGGCATCGCCGAAGTCGGATTGTCGGCAGGGTGGGAGATCCACCTTGTCGACGTTGATCAAGAGATCCTGCAGGCCGCACGATCGGCGATCATGCGGCGCTTGGCGCGTCGGCCGGCCGACCGCGAGCCGGCATCGCAACCCAGCATCGACACGCTGTGTCTCGGCACGGATCTACGAACAGCCTGCCTGCGGGCCGATGTCGTGATCGAGACCGCATCCGAGGACTTGGCGGTCAAGGTCGGCATACTCACCGCAGCCGCCGAGGCGACGACATCGGACGCCATCCTTGCCACGAATACGTCCGCCTTGAGCGTTACCGAGATGGGGGCGGCAAGCGGTGCACCACACCGCCTGGTCGGTCTTCACTTCTTCAACCCGGTGCCGAGAATGCGCTTGGTTGAAGTAATCCGCGGTCTGGAGACCTCCGAAGCTGTGGTGGAGCGGGCGGCGAACTTCTGCCTCGAACTTGGTAAGGATCCCGTGATCCTGAATGACTCGCCTGCGTTCGTGGCAAGCCGAGTCAACGCGCTTATCGGCAACGAGGCTTTCACGATGTTGCAGGAAGGCGTCGCGTCTGCTGAAGACATCGACAAGGCGCTCCGTCTTGGCCTCAACCATCCGATGGGACCCTTCGAGCTCGGCGATCTGGTTGGCTGGGACGTCCGTTACAAGGTGCTGCAGCACTTGCACGTAACGCTCGGAGACCGATTCCGACCGAATCCCCTGATGGTGAAATACGTGCAGGCCGGACGTCTGGGGCGCAAGACCGGCCGCGGTGTCTACGAGTATCCCGCGATCGATTCAAAAGGATAGCCCGTTCACGACGGCAGACCGCCTCAGGTAGCTCGTGAGTCGAATCCTGGGGCGTCAATGGCAGAAGGGTTCAATCCGTGGATTTCACCGTATCGAACGAATGGCAAGTCCTGGTCGACACTCTTCGATCCTTCTGTGAGGACGAGGTCGATCCCTTGTGGCGGGAGATTGAGGAGTCGAACGCAATCCCCGAAGGACTTCTCGAAAAGGCTGGCCAACTCGGGCTGTTCGGCCTTTCCATTCCTGAGGAATATGGCGGCCTGGGCCTGCCCATGGTCGCGAAGGCTCTCGTCTATGAGCAGCTGGGGCGCACCCATGCTGGATTCACGTCGATCATCGGTACCCACTGCGGGATTGGCGTCTCAGTCATCGTCGCGGCCGGGTCGGAGGAGCAGAAGCAGCGATATCTGCCTTCGTTGGCCTCTGGCGAGGTTATCGGGGCCTTTGCGTTGACAGAGCCCGAGGCCGGCTCCGATGCCGGAAACCTCAGGCTACGAGCGATCCGCGACGGCGAGGGATGGCGTCTCACCGGCACCAAGCACTACATCACGAACTCGAAGATTGCCGGCCTCTTCACGGTCTTCGCGAGAACCGGTGAGAGCGGGGGCAAGGGCATTTCCGCGTTCGTCGTCGAGGCCGGCGCGCCGGGCTTCGAGGTGGGCAGAGCCCAAACGACGATGGGCCTCCGCGGTTCGCACGTGGCCGAACTTTCGTTCGACGGGTGCTGGGTACCGGATGACCAGATGATCGGAGCACCCGGCACCGGCTACCAGGCCGCCCTCAGCACATTGGCGCAAGGACGGGTCGGCATCGCCGCGCGTTGTGTGGGGGCGGCGAGCCGGGCGACCGAGCTTGCCCTGACCTTCGCGACCCAGCGGGAGCAGTTCGGCAGCAAGATCGCCGAGTTCCAGATGATACAAGCGTATCTGGCGGAGATGGCAGCTGAGACCGAAGCGGCGAGGCACCTGGCCTATTACGCGGCGTGGCTGCTGGATCAGGGGGGCTCGGCCAGGCGCGAGGCGGCGATGGCCAAACTCATCGCAACGGAGACCTACGGTCGAGTCGTCGACAAGGCGGTCCAGATTCACGGCGGCATGGGGTACTGCACGGAGACGGAGATCGAGCACTTCTATCGAGACGCCCGGATCACCCGCATCTATGAGGGCACCAGCGAGATCCAGAAGCTCGTCATAGCGAGAGACATGATCAGAAAGGTGCGGGGACGGTGACCAGCGACGCAGCGATCGCCGGACCTCAGGAACGTGGTTTCGAGCGGGCAGATGTGGTGTGGCGCCCGTCGGCCCAGGTCGCCGGGTCGAGCAGGCTCAGCGCGCTCATGCGTGCGCACGGCATCGAGACCTTTCAGGAGTTGCATCAGCGATCGGTCAGTGACCCGGATTGGTTCTGGGACGCGGCCGTCAAAGACTTGGGCGTGGATTTCTATCAGCCCTATGAGCGGGTCCAGAACACGTCTCGCGGCCTTGCCTGGACCACCTGGTGGGAAGGCGCCAAGCTCAACGTGGTGCACTCCTGCCTGGACCGGTACGCCGGTACGCCGACGGATCTGAAGACGGCGCTGATCTGGGAGGGCGAATCAGGCGAGGTGCGTACGCGTACCTATGCCGAGCTCCGGCAGAGCGTCGACGACCTGGCGGCCGGAATGCGGGTGCTCGGCGTCGCCGTCGGCGATCGCGTCGGTGTCTTCATGCCGATGATCCCGGAGGTCGCAGTCGCGGTACTTGCGTGCGCCAAGATCGGCGCCGTCCTGGTGCCCGTCTTCAGCGGTTATGGCGCGGACGCGCTCGCGGCGCGGTTGCGGGACTGCGGCGCGTCGATGCTGATCTGCGCCGACGGGTTCTCCCGACGCGGGTCGACCGTGAACATGAAGGCCGTCGCCGACGCTGCGGCCGACGAATGCCCCGCCTTGGCGGCGGTGGTGACCGTGCCGCACGCGGGCCTTGCGCCTGGTCCACAGTCTGATCGAGACCATCAATGGTCGCAGGTCCTGGCGAGTGGTCACGCCGCACCCACCGTGACCGAACAGCTCGACCCCGAGGCAACCCTGATGATCATCTACACCTCAGGGACGACCGGGCCGCCGAAGGGCGCGGTTCATACGCACGGAGGCTTTCCCGTAAAAGGACTTTCCGATATGGCGTATGCCTTCGACGTCGGAGCATCGGACACCGTCTTCTGGTTCACCGACATCGGCTGGATGATGGGCGCATGGTTGATCTACGGATCTCTCATGGCCGGATCAACCATGGTCATGTACGAAGGGACCCCGGACACACCTACGCCCGACCGGCTCTGGCAGCTCATCGAAGCCCACAAAGTGACTGTGTTCGGAGTGTCGCCCACCCTCATTCGCTCGCTGATGACCACCAACGCTGCCGGGCCCGCGGCCTATGACCTCTCGTCACTCCGCGTCGTTGGTGCGACGGGGGAGTTGTGGGACACCCAGTCCTGGATGTGGTGTTTCGACGAGGTGTGCGGCGGGCAGATTCCGCTGATCAACTACGCCGGCGGCACCGAGCTGTCCGGCGGGATCCTGTGCGGAAACGTCCTGACACCATTGCGGCCCAAATCTTTCTCGGCCCCTATGTTGGGCATGGCGGCCGATGTGGTCGATGAAGATGGCGTCCCGGTACGCAACGCTCTCGGCGAACTGGTTGTGCGGTCGGCAACGCCGGGGATGACCCGCGGATTCTGGCATGACGACGAGCGCTATCTCGACACGTACTGGTCTCGCTGGCCGGACGTGTGGGTTCATGGAGACTGGGGGTATATCGACGACACGGACGGTCTCTGGTACCTGTTGGGTCGCTCGGACGACACGATCAAGGTCGCCGGGAAGCGCTTGGGTCCAGCCGAGGTGGAGACCGTGCTGAACAGCCACCCGAATGTACTCATCTCGGCCGCCGTTGGCGTCTCGGATCCGGTGAAAGGGGAAAAGCTGATCTGCTTTGTCGTGGCTCGGGGCGCTCAGCCGCAAGACTTGTCACTGTTGCCGGCTGAACTCGCCGACATGGTGGGCAGTGCTCTCGGCCGGCCACTGCGGCCCGCAGAGGTCTTCTTGGTGCCGGACCTTCCCCGCACGCGGAACTCCAAGATCGTTCGGAAGGCAATTCGACTCGCCTACGGTGGCGTATCCAACCTGGACCAGTCAGCGATCGAAAATCCGGACTCGCTGCAGGCAATCCGAGAGTGCGCTCGAGGTCGTGCTTCGTGAAAGCCGCAATCGTGGGGATCGCGGAGCATGGGTTGGAAGGAGCCGGTACGCGTTCCGAACTTCAACTGCAGGCCGAGGCGGGGGCAATCGCACTCGAGGACGCCGGTCTGGTGGCAGCTGATGTGGACGCAATTTTCACGGCATCCAACGACATGAGCTGGATCCCATCGGTGCTGGTGGCCGAGTACCTCGGGATCGCAGCGAAGTACTCGGATTCCACCAATATCGGCGGATCATCGTTTGAGGCTCACATCGGGCACGCGACTGCGGCGATCGCAGCGGGCCTTTGTGAAATCGCGCTGATCACGTACGGAAGCAACCAGCGCAGCCGGCGGAGCCGGGCGCTGGGGGCAAGCGGCCCGGTGCGGCTAACCCAACAATTCGAGGCGCCGTACGGGCTGCCCCTGCCAATCGGAGCGTATGCGCTTGCCGCCAGGCGCCACATGCATCTGTACGGCACGACCCAGGAACAGCTGGCCCAGGTCGCGGTCTCAACGCGGGAGTGGGCCGCCCTCAACCCGTCGGCAAAGATGCAGGACCCTCTCTCTATCGAAGATGTGCTCGCGAGCCCGATGATCGTGGACCCGTTGCACCTCCTCGATTGCTGCCTCGTGACCGACGGTGCCGGCGCGGTCGTGGTGACGAAGGAGGGCGTTGCTCGCAACCTGCGAAGAGAACCCGTTTGGGTACTTGGCCATGGGACCGCCCACACCCACGCCACGATCAGCAACATGACTCACCTGACCCAGCCGTCGGCACGAGACAGCGGCGCCCGCGCTTTCGGGATGGCCGGTCTCAGACCCGACGAGATGGACGTGGTCGAGCTCTACGACTCCTTCACGATTACCCCCATCCTCACCCTTGAGATGCTCGGCTTCTGCTTGCCCGGGGAGGGCGGTCCCTTCATCGTCGACAGGGGAACAGGGCCGACCGGGACCTTTCCGATGAACACCAACGGCGGTGGTCTCTCGTTCGGTCACCCCGGCATGTTCGGCATCTTTCTGCTCATCGAGGCGGTTCGGCAGCTTCGCGGCGACGCGGGCAGGCGGCAGGTGACAGGAGCTCGCCATGCCGTAGCGCACGGCGTAGGTGGAGCCCTGAGCTCGTCGGCCACCGTCATACTAGGGCGAGGGTGAGGTCGCAATGGTCGACGAAACAAGGCCGTGGCCGCTTCCTGACGCTGACTCCGCGCCATTCTGGCAAGCGGCAAACCGAGGTGAGCTCCGGCTGCCTCGGTGTAGCCGGTGCGAGCGGTTCATCTTCTACCCGCGATCGGTGTGCCCGCACTGCATGTCTCGCGCGCTGAAGTGGGAAGCCCTTTCCGGCGATGCCCACGTGTACTCCTACGCGATAGTGCACAAGTCGCCGCCGGGGTTCTCCAGTGAAGTCCCCTACGTCGTCGGGCTCGTCGACCTGGTCGAGGGGGTCAGAATGATGACGCGTCTTGTCGACTGTCCGGTCGAGGAGATCCGCATCGACATGGCGGTCAGCGTCACCTACCGCGATTTCGGCCACGAGTGGTTGATGCCGTGCTTCGCTCCGCAGCACGGGGTCACCGGCGCCGGCCAGCGCGCTCGATGAGCGGTCGCGGCGGGTGGCGGTCAAGCCTTGCGGAGACGTGGCAGTCTCCAGAACCCGACGGCCGACCTTGACGGTCAGCCGCAACGCGAAGGTCGGTGTTCCGACCAGTCTCGCGTTGCTCGTTGCCGGAACGTTCTTCATGGAGAATTTTGACGGGACTGTCCTGGCAACGGCGGCCCCACGAATCGCTCGATCATTCGGAGTGCAATCGGCGCAGATCGGCGTCGCCATCACCGCCTACTTGCTGGCCGTGGCTGTGCTCATCCCGCTGAGTGGGTGGGCGACGGATCGCGTGGGTGCTCGTCGAACCTACGTCAGCGCGATAGTGGTGTTCTCCGTGGCTTCGGCGTTGTGCGCGGCGAGCGTCAGCCTGACGGAGCTCGTCGTCATGCGCATCGCTCAGGGCGTCGGTGGCGCGATGATGGTTCCCGTCGGCAGACTTGTCGTCTTGCGAGCTATCGACAAGCGCGAAATGATCCGGACGATTGCGTACCTCACCTGGCCAGCGCTGGTAGCGCCGATCGTGGCTCCGGCGGTGGGAGGATTGCTCAGTACCTACGCCTCGTGGCGCTGGATTTTTCTCATCAACCTTCCCCTTGGTCTTCTCGCTTCGGCCTTGGCGCTGCGCCTGATCAAGCCTGCGCCCCCGACGCCGAGACCTCGATTGGACGCGCGGGGCTTCATCGGATCGGCGGTATCGCTGTGCGCAGTCGTATATCTGGTAACGCTTCTGGGCGCTGCCCATCCGCAGTGGTTCCCGATTGTCGGGCTTGCGTGTGGCGCTTTCGTAGTAGGCAGAGCAACCGTTGCGCACCTCCGATCGACACCCGATCCACTGCTCGCGCTGAGCATGCTCCACACGCGGACCTTCCGGACGGCCCACGCGGGTGGCTCGGTGTTCCGTGCCGTCGTCAACGGCGTTCCCTTCCTGCTGGCCTTGTTGTTCCAGGATCAGTTCGGGTGGAGTGCCGCCAAGGCCGGCGGGGTCGTGCTCGTCATGTTTGTCGGCAACCTGGCGATCAAGCCACTGACGACACCGTTGTTGTACAGACTTGGATTCCGCGTGGTCCTGGTCTTCACCACGCTTGCGGCCGGCACGTGCGTTGCGATGTGCGCCGCTCTCAGGGCGACTACCCCGCTTGCGGTCACGATCGTCGTCGTGCTGCTGGTGGGGGTATTTCGCTCGATCGGATTCACTGCGTACAACTCCATCGCTTTCGCAGACGTCGACTACGGCGCTATGACCCACGCGAATACCCTTGCCGCGACGATTCAACAGTTCGCCCAAGGCCTAGGCGTGGCTCTTGCTGTCCTCGCTCTGCGCTCGGGACAGGCACTCTTCGATGGAAGCGTTCCATACCGATTCGCCTTCCTTGTTCTGGCCATCCTGGTGACGCTGCCGCTCGTGGAGGCGGTACGCCTGTCGCCGTTCGCGGGCGACGGCCTGCGGTCACGTCAATGACCAGCCCGCGTTCAGCCTCAACACGGGGCAGCGTCCTCGGCGCCACGGCAACAGACGGGCGCACCACGACTTACCGAACGGAGATGATCAGTCAATGACGCACGAGCCAGCAAGTGGTGATCGGCCAGTCAGCAGGGCACCGTCGAATCGAGTTGTCGTGATCAGCGGCGGAGGAGGCGGCATCGGACGAGCATGTTCGCTCCTGTACGCGAAGGAAGGGGCGACGGTCGCCGTTCTCGACATCAGCGCCGACGCCACCGCCGCGGTTGCCGCCGAGGTCGATCAAGCTGGAGGCCGTGGGCATGCATTCCCCGTCGATGTGTCGGACGAGGCGGAGGTACAGCGGGTCGCCGACACCCTGCGGGAACGGTACGGCGCTGCAGACGTGATGATCCATGCTGCGATCCAGCGCATGCCGGGCCATCTGGACGAGTTGCCGGCAGCGAGCTTTGATCGGTTGATCGCGGTTGGCCTGCGCGGGGGGTTCCTTCTGGGACGCACGTTCGGACGAGACATGATTGCGGCCGGCTCCGGGGTCCTCGTCTTCATCGGCTCGAACGCCGCCTACAGCCCGTATCCCTACACGGGCGCGTACAGCGCTTGCAAGGCAGCATTGTTGATGCTCGCGAAGAGTTTTGCCCTCGAGTGGGCCTCATCTGGCGTTCGGTCGGTGTCAGTGAGCCCGGGGATGGTACGGACGCCGATGACAGAGGAGCTCTACAGCCGGCCCGAGATCTTGGCGGGGCGCAGCGCAGCCGTGCCTCTGGGTCGGATCGCGACCGCTGAGGAGATTGCTCATGCCGTGCACTTTGTGGCGTCGAACGATGCGTCCTACATGACCGGCAGCGATCTGCTCGTCGATGGTGGGTTCGTCATGAGCAAGTTCATGCATGTGCCGGGGAGGGCGTGAATGCAGGTGTCGCAGTCGGCAGACCGCGCGCTTGGCAAACCTCGGGAAGGGAATGGGAGCTGGCATGGATGAGCTAGGCGTCGCGGTGAACGGCGCGGTGGTGGTGAACAGGGGTGGCCGCGCACGGCTGAACATCGGCGTGTCAGGAGGTCGTATCGCCTGCTTGAGCAACGAAACGCTCAAAGCCGCGCGGACCATCGATGGAGCCGGCCTGCTGGCCCTACCGGGGATGGTGGACACCCACGTGCATCTTATGGACCCGGGTGCCACCGAACGTGAGGACTTTCCCGCCGGCACGTCGGCAGCCGCATCGCGCGGGGTCACCACGATCATCGAGCACACGCACGCGCGCCCGATTCGGCAGGTTGCGGATCTGCGCGAAAAGCTGGCCTATCTGGAGAACCGATCTTTCGTGGACTACGGGCTTGCCGCTCACACCTGGCCGGACCAGCTCCACGAGATCCCGGCCCTGTGGTCGGCCGGCGTGGCGTTCTTCAAGATCTTCACGTGCACGACTCACGGCGTCCCCGGACTCGACAACTCCGCGCTGCACAGAGCGTTCACCGAGATCGCGGCGGTCGACGCCCGCTGTCTGGTTCATTGTGAAGACGAATCGATGACCGCTCACGCGGAAGAGGAGTTACGGGCGACGGGTCGGTCGGATGGCGCGGTCATCTGCGAGTGGCGCTCTCGTGAGGCTGAACTTGTCGCGGTCAACGCGGTTTGCATGCTCGCCCGACTAACCGGAGTCACAGCGACGATCGCGCACGTCAGCAGTCCGGCGGTTGCTCAGGTGATCGCCCACGCTCGCGGTCTTGGTGCGAACATATTTGCGGAGGCGTGCCCACAGTATTTTCTCCTGCGGGAAGAGGAGATCCTGACCCACGGCGCACTTCGAAAATTCACCCCACCCGCCCGTACTCGGAGTCTTGCCGACGAAGCGGACATGTGGCGGCTGCTGAGGGACGAGACCCTGTCGCATGTGTCCAGTGATCATGCTCCCTCGACGGCTGCCCAGAAGGCAGCGGGCACAATCTGGGACGCACCGTTCGGACTCCCGGGTCTCGATACGACTTTGCCAGTGCTGTTGGACTCTGCACTCACTGGACGCATCTCGGTCGAAGACCTCGTCCGTAGTTACTCCTACACGCCGGCGGCCCGATACGGCCTGCGTGGAAAGGGTCGCCTAGCGGTGGGCGCGGACGCCGATGTCGTCTTGGTCGATCCAGCGGCTCGATGGACTCTGGCCAATGAGGATCTTCGTTCGAAGGCTGGGTGGAGCCCCTACGCAGGAAGGGAGTTCCGCGGAGAGGTCAAGTCAGTGCTTCTTCGTGGAATCGAGATCATGAGCGAGGGTGGACCCGTCGGACCCAAAGCTGGACGCTTCATTCCGGGCGCTGGCGCCCGTAGCCGCGATTGAGCGCCGGGGGGCGGAGCTACCAGTTTCCGGCGACGATCCAGGAGCGGAGAGAAGTTGATACCGACGCAGGATGCGCGCGGTGGGGCCGCCGACCCACCCGCGGCTAGAACCTCAGTTCACCGCCAGGTCATCAAGATCTGGTTGGCGGTCTATCCACTCATAACGATATTTCAGTTTGTGATCGGCCCGCACATATCGTCGTGGCCGTTACCGGTCAAGACTCTCCTACTGACGGTCGCCACCGTCCCCACCGTCCTCTACCTGGTGCTCCCGCTCGCCGGCCAGTTGGCACGGCGGTTTACGCGCCGACCGCTATCGCTTGCGCGACCGTGGGCCGGCGATGGCCACGAGAGCTGACGCGTGTGGACCAAGGGCCGTCGAGTGCCGGCGGAACGACGGAGGCATCGTCGGTGGCGGCGGGAAAGTCGCGGGTCTCGGGCATTGCCACAGCGCGACGTGCGAGTCAGACTGGGGCTCCTTTTCGCAGGCCCGCCCCGAAGGCCGGACCTACGTAGAACGAGTCGTTGCGGTAGGCCTTCATGGAGCGTTCAGACAGACGACCGATTCGTCCCGCGGTCGTGGGAGGTGGCGCCATGGAACCAGATCTTGATGGTCCCGAAGCTTGGTGCCTTGATCCTTACGACTCGATCAGCGTCTGCCGCGTCGCACGAATCGTGCGGCGCAACGACAATCGCCGACCCGATTGCCTCGACACTCGTGTAGCTTCGACCCTGCTCGGCGACGCGTCGGTCGTGGCGCGGTGGCGTTTACTGTTGAGCCGCCTCCACCTGATTTCTCGACGAGGCACTACTCGGTAGTTTCGCTCGGCTGAGTGCTCGGTTGCTTGCCGATGCCCAGCGTTGTCTGCGGCATCGTCTCGCCTCGCACCTGGCCACCTCGACCGCGATCGCGGCCTCCGGAAGGACGATGTTCATGGCTCTACTCGACGATGGCGCATGGCAGGGCAAGGTGTGGACCGGCACCTGGACGACCGGCGACGGCGGCGTCTATGACGCTGTGGAACCGGCCACCGGCGGCGTGATCGGTTCGGTAGGCATGGCGACGGCCAAGGACGTTCATGAGGCAGCCGAGCGGGCGGTGAGCGCGCAGCGGGACTGGGCGGCGGCGCCGTTCGAGGAGCGAGCCCGGGTGCTGCGCCGCGCCGGTGAGATCCTCGAAGCCAACGCCGAGGAGATCCGGGGATGGCTGGCCCGCGAATCTGGTGCGATCCAGCCTTTCGGCGACTTCCAGGTCCACACCTCGGCGGCCGAATGCTACGAGGCGTCTGCGCTGCCCTCGCATCCCTACGGCGAGCTGCTGCGCAGCGGCGCGCCTCGGCTGTCCTTCGCTCGTCGAGTGCCCGCCGGGGTGGTCGGCGTCATCGCGCCGTTCAACGTGCCGACCATTCTGGCGATCCGGGCGATTGCACCGGCGCTTGCCTTGGGCAACGCTGTCATCCTCAAACCCGACCCGCGAACGGCGATCTCTGGCGGCGCCTTGTTCGCTCGAGTGTTCGCCGAGGCCGGACTCCCGGCCGGCGTCCTACACGTTCTTCCGGGAGGTGCGGCTGTCGGCGAGGCCCTCGTGATCGAGCCCGCCGTTCGGGTGATCGCCTTCACCGGTTCCACAAAGGCGGGTCGCGCTGTCGGTGCCCTCGCCGGGCAACACCTCAAACGCGCCCATCTGGAACTTGGTGGGAACTCCGCGCTCATCGTCATGCCCGATGTCGACGTGACCGCGGCCGCCTCCGTCGGGGCGTGGGGGACCTTTGCCCACCAGGGCCAGATCTGCATGGCCACCTCTCGGCATCTCGTCCACGTCGACATCGCGGAGGAATACACCCAGATCCTGACGGAGAAGGTCGCGAACCTCCCGGTGGGCGACCCCTTCCGCGAACAGGTCGCGATGGGACCGCTCATCGATGCGCGGCAGCGTGACCGGGTGCACGGACTCGTGACCGCCTCGGCGCAACGAGGTGCGACTGTTCGCACCGGCGGCACCTACGAGGGCTTGTTCTACCGGCCCACGGTGCTCGGCAACGTACCGGTCGACGTTCCCGCCTATACCGAGGAGATCTTCGGTCCGGTCGCCCCGGTCACGCCGTTTTCCTCGACAGAGGAACTCCTCAGCATGGCCGCTGGCACCGAATACGGTCTTTCCCTGGGCATCCTGACCAGGGACGTGTACGCGGGCCTGGAACTGGCCGAGCGCATCCCCTCCGGTCTCGTCCACATCAACGACCAGACCGTCAACGATGAAGCCGTCGCGCCCTTCGGTGGCGTCGGCGCCTCCGGCACCGGTTCTCGTCACGGCGGCCCGCAGGCCAACATCGAAGCCTTCACCGAGACTCAGTGGGTCACCCTTCGCGGGAGCCTGCCCACGTATCCATTCTGATCGCCGGCGAGGCCGATCTTCGGACAGGTTGTCGTATCGGCGAGATGCCGTTCGTAGTGGAGTTGAAGGCAGTCATCAGGACGGCCCGGAATCGAGGAGAATTGAGATGGCGCACTACCTGCTGAGCGTGCACGGACCGGCCGAGATGGGCGAGTTCGGCAACTACGGTTCGAAGGAGGAGATGGAGGCGGCCTTCGCCGCGACAGGTGCCTTCAACGACAAGCTTCACGCCGATGGTTACTGGGTGTTCGCGGGCGGACTGCAGTCGGCTTCGACCGCGACCGTCGTCGACGGTCAGGGCGACGAGCCGGTGCTGAGCGATGGGCCCTACCTGGAGACCAAGGAGGTCATCGGGGGCTTCTGGGTGATCGACGCGCCCGACCTCGACGTCGCGATCAGGCTTGCGGCAGAGGGCTCGAAGGCGTGCGGAGGAAAGGTCGAGGTCCGTCCGTTCCAGGGTCTGGCCTGAACCGACCCTCGCGAGAAGAACTGCACAGAGCAGGGAGCGGCGGCCGCCCGTCAGTTATCGATTCGTGACTGGACAAAGCTTGGGCGGTGGGTCTAGGACGGACCTTGGCCGAGGTGGGGTGCGTTATGCGAAGTGGCGCGGCGGGACGTCGGAGTGCGGTGGCGGTGGGGGCAGTCGCCCTACTCGTTTCGGCGATGGGGGTCCCCGCCGCGTCTGGCCAACAGGCTGGTCCCTCCTCTGCCGGGGTCGCCGCGGTGCGGCCGGCGGCGCGCGGGGAGCTGGATTGCAACAATCTGAGCCCGGTCCAGCGTTCGGTTCGGCCCACGCTGATCTGCGCCGACGTGCGAGGGATCGGCGCGGACAAGTTCGAGGAGAACGGTCGTTATGTCGGACACGACGAACCGACCATCAATTTCTATTCGCACAAGCGAGGTTCCGGCAACACGGTGACGTGGGTCGAGAAGCTGCCGGTGGAGCCGAAGCATCTGCCGACCGTGCACTCTCCTGGCCACGACATCACTCACAGCTTCGAGCTTGCGGCGACGAACTGGTTCAGCATGGCCTATTGCGACAACCAGTCCTACCCGCAGCTGCCCTGTACACCCGAGAGTGATCGAAACGCGCCACATGGAGCGTTCCCGGGCGGCGGCAGTGGCCTTCTGGAACTTCAGTTCTACCCGCCCGGGTTCGCCCCGATCATGGACGCGCAGAGTTGCGACAACACGCACTGGTGCGCGGCCATGACGCTGGACAGCTTGGAGTTCACGGCTGGATTCCAAGTGGGCAACCCGAATTGCACCGAGCCGGTGAACTTCGCCTTCGTCCAACGCGATGGGATACCGACCGGTCCGCCGAGCCCGCAATTGGCCGACGTCAGCACGTTCACCCCTACCGCGAAAACCTTGCTCATGCGATCAGGGGACACGCTGCGGGTATCCATTCACGACGTCGCTGTCGGCCCAGGGCAACTGGCCATGCGGGCTCGGGTAGATGACCTGACGACCCATCAGAGCGGCTTCATGACGTCCTCGGCTCGGAACGGCTTCATGCACACCAGCATCGTCGACTGCTCGGGGACGCCCTACAACTTCGCCGGCGAGTACGACACGGCCGGTACCGCGAACATCCTGCCCTGGGGAATCGGGAACACGAACATCGCCAGTGACGTCGAGACCGGACACTTCATCCCGTGCACCGGACTCACCAACCCCGGGACCTTCACGTTCGGCGCGTTCACCGACACGTTCTTCAACAACTGCAGCGGACCGTACGAGTCCAGCGCGCCCGCGGACGACCCGGCGGCCAATGATGATCCGCCCTGCTATCCCAAGGGCGACACGCACGGCGGTTTGGCCGCTCCCGATGAGGTCACCGGCTGCGAGCCCGTGACCGGCCCGTTCCCGAACAACGCCGACCTGGACTTCGACGGAACGCCGTACTGGCCGGATTGGCCGATCAGTACGAGGCCGACGCGGTTCCCGTCAACCTTCCTCCAGCATCAGCCAACGACCTCCGGAGCGCGGTACTCCCAGGTCGAGATCCAGACCGACCTGCCGGCCTTCGAACCGTCCTGCCAGGCCGATGGCACCGGTTGCGCGATCCCGGCGCCCGGGGCCCCCGGACACTTCTACCCGTGGTGGACGCTGGCCCGCGTGGGTGGAGCGTGCGCGTGGGAGTTTGGGCAGATGCACAACGGGCTCAGCTTCGGCCAGGACGCCCAGTACAACCACCCCAACCCGCAGTCGCCGTTCGAGTGGACCAGTGGGGTCATCGCCAATCCCCGGTGCGCCTGAACCTGCACCGCACGCGTCCCCGGCCGGGCGTTCTCAATGGCGTCGGTCGGTTGTGGACCGGGTCCGCGCGGCGAGCAGGAGAAGGAGCCCGAGCAGAAGGGCTGCACCACCGATAGCTGTCAGTAGGGCGACCGAGCTTGGGCCGGTCTTGGGCAACACCGGCATCGGGTGGGACGTGGCCGGGTGTACAGACCTTGTCGCCGTCGCGTGAGCGCTCGTGGTGAATGGGGCGGCCGTACGTCGCGGCGTTGTTGCGGCGGCCGTGACAACGAAGGCCCTCGGCGCGGAGGTCGAGGGTGCGGAGTTCGGGCTGCCGCCGTAGACGGCAACCACCGTGCCGCCAGGCAAGGTCGTGCCGGCAGGAACAATGATCGTGGCGTGGCCGGTGGTGTCGACCGGTGCGCTACCGATCGCCACGCCATTGTCGTAGAAGCTCACCGTGCCCACCACCGGTCCGCCCGTGCTGATCACGTGGGCCCCGATGCTGACCGGGGTGCCCGCCTTGGCTGATGAAGGCACAGTCACGCTCGTGGTGGTGGAAGCTGCTCCCGCCGGCGGCGTGTCTGAGCAGTCTGGTGCGGTGAACACGTCGTTGTCCAAGGTGACCGAACCGGTCCCGGCGAGAGCACGGCCCTTCACATGCGTACTCGTCGTCACGGTCACGGATGTGGCGGCAAGGAGTGTGCCCTGAAACGTCGAGGCGGTGCCCAGGGTGGCCGAGCGTCCGACCTGCCAGTAGATGTGGCAAGCCTGGGCTCCGTTGATTGCAACGACATGGCTTGCGGTGGCGGTGATGAGCGTGGAGGCCACCTGAACGATGAACACCGAACTCGGATCACCGCGGCCGTCGAAGGTAACGGTGCCACTCAGGGCGAGAGGCCCGCTGGAGGTATAGACCCCGTCGTTCAAAGTCCTTCCGACCAGGTCACCCGCAACCGCCTGGGTACTCGCCCGTCCGGCCGCGTCGCGGTACGCATTGCTCACGTCGGACTGCGCCAGTCCGGCGACGGCGTCCGCGGAATGCCGAGCCCCGCCGGCGATTCCTGGTGGAAAGCCGGTGATGGCGGTGCCTGGGCTCACGCCGAGGTCGCCCGACAGCGTCGACGGCCCCGTGTTGGTGACGGTCTGACCAGCCAGTACCGAATACGACGCGGCGGTGCCGAGATCGATCGAGGGAGTCGCGGGCGAGGCGCCGGCCGGTGCCGCAGTACCGACCATCACGGCAAGTACCGGCGCCCCGGCCAGGGCGACCAGAAACCGACCGAGTCGGCGACCAGTACGGGATGGATGCGAGTATGAGGAGAACATAGAGCCGCCTTCGAGGCGGGACAGTCAACTTGCGAAGCCGAGAGATTACCGCCGTAGGTCAATCCGAATGGGAGACCGCTACGGTGCCCGCGAACCTAGCGCGACTGTGTCACCGTGTAATCAGCAGATGACTCACAGTAGCATAAATCCTAAACATTTTACTTACACGGCTCCGTCCGGCCGCGGCTGTTCTGGACCGAAAGGTGAGTTATCCCGGCGGCTCGTTCTCGGCGTTGGCCTCCGCGTGCTCGTCACCGGCGGGGTGATCGGTTTCCCTTGGATCCGGAATGGCCTGCCCCGTCTGCCCAGTCTGGCCGGTGTGCTCAGCCTGCTCGGGAGCAGAGGAAGCCGGGGCGTTCGTGGTGTCCGAGCTGTCTGAGCTGTCCGAGGCATCGTCGTTGCGGCCGGACATCAGCGGCTTGTTGTTCGGGTCTGTACTCATACCTCAGTGTGCACCGCTCCGGACGCACTCGGTTCAGCGTCGACCGCGCGAGGGGGCCGAGCGCCGTATCCACGGAGGTAACGCCAGACCCTCCCTGCCACAGTCGCCGCGTCTTAGCGTGTGGATATGGACACCCTGACCCTGAACAACGACGTCACCATGCCCGCCCTCGGACTGGGGGTCTTTCAGACGCCACCGGACGAGACACGCGCAGCGGTGCAGGCCGCGCTGGAAACCGGCTACCGCCATGTCGACACCGCCGCGGCCTACGGCAACGAGCGTGAGGTCGGCGAGGCCATCCGGTCGTCCGCCCTCGACCGATCGGACGTATTCGTCGAGACGAAGATCTGGATCAGCGACTACGGCTACGAGCAGACCCTTCACGGTTTCGAGAAGAGCGCAGCCAAGCTCGGGGTGGATCACATCGATCTGCTGATCCTGCACCAGGCTCTGCCCACGGATTTCGACAAGACCCTCGAGGCCTACCGGGCGTTGGAGACGCTGCTCGCCGACGGCCGGGTGCGCGCCATCGGTGTCAGCAACTTCATGGTCGAGCACCTGACCAGACTGCTCGACCACGCGACGGTGGTTCCCGCGGTCAACCAGATCGAGGTCCACCCGTACTTCCAGCAGCGCGAGGTGCAGGCGTTCGGAGCCGAGCATGATGTCCTGACCCAGGCGTGGTCGCCCATCGGCGGAATCACGTTCTACCGCGAGAGCGGGCACACCAGCACGCTCGAGGATCCGGTTGTAGTCGCAATCGCGCGGGCGCACACCAAGAGCCCGGCCCAGGTCATGCTGCGCTGGCACTTGCAGCAGGGCCGGTCGGTCATCCCGAAGTCGACCAAGCCGCAGCGCATCGCCGAGAACTTCGAGGTCTTCGATTTCGAGCTGGCTTCTGACGAACTCGCCGCCATCGACGCACTCGACAGTGGCAAGCGTGGTGGGCCAGAGCCTGAGGCCATCACTCTGGAAACGTTCGGCCGGCCCATCCCCGAGGCTGATTGATCCTTCTTGCCCACTCGGCGAGCAGGGCCGCCGACCCCGACGGTGAGACCGTGATCGCCATGCCGAGAGTGGCACGTGTGGATTGCCCATGGTCGGCGTGATCGAACCGTGAGGACGTCCGGCCCCACGCGTCCTCCTCACGCGCCCGGGCTTTGAATTCTGGAGCCCGGTAGAGCACTGCCGGGCCGGCTCGGAACTCCGTTCGAAGTTCCAGTTTCGTGGAGTCACCGTGCACGACGTTGTGTTCCTCCTGCTCACCGCCGCCGTCTTCCTCCTGCTGGCTTTCATCGCGCGTGGGGCGGAACGATTGTGAGTGCCGACAATGTGCTTGGCCTGGTGGCGTCGGTGTTGATGGTCGGCTATCTCGTGTTCGCCCTGCTGTTTCCGGAGCGCTTCTGATGAGCACCGGTTCGGCGGGCCTCCTCTTCGTGGTTACGCTGGTCGCCGCGCTGGCGCTCGTGCACAGGCCGCTCGGTGACTACATGGCGCGAGTGTTGACGGGCAACCGTCATCTGGCAGCCGAGCGGGCGGTGTACCGGGCCGGCGGAGTGGACGCCGACGCGGATCAGACGTGGGGGCGGTACCTACGCTCGGTACTGGCCTTCAGTGGTGTATCCGTTGCCTTCCTCTATGCATTCCTCCGCGTACAGCACCATCTTTGGCCGCCGTACCAGATGCGGCCGATGAGTCCCGATCAGTCCTGGAACACCGCGGCGAGCTTTGTCACCAACACCGACTGGCAGAGCTACTCCGGGGAGAACGCGCTGGGATACGTCGTGCAGATGGCAGGCCTGGCCGTGCAGAATTTCCTGTCCGCCGCGGTCGGCATTGCGGTGGCGGTTGCGCTGGTGCGTGGCCTGGTCCGCAGCAGGACCGACCGTGTCGGAAACTTCTGGGTCGACCTGACCCGGATCTGCCTGCGCATCCTGCTGCCGATCTCGATCGTGTTCGCAATCGTGTTCGTCGGCGCCGGGGTGGTGCAGAACTTCCATGCGTACTCCGAGATTCACACTCTGGCGGGCGGCACCCAACCACTGCCTGGCGGCCCGGTCGCCAGCCAGGAGATCATCAAGGAACTCGGTACGAACGGCGGCGGGTTCTATAACGCCAACAGCGCACACCCGTTCGAGAATCCGACCAGCTGGACGAACTGGCTGCAGATCTTTCTGCTGCTGTGTATAGCGTTCTCGCTACCGCGGACCTTCGGTCGGATCGTCGGCGACAAGCGGCAGGGCCACGCGGTGGTAGCGGTGATGGCGCTGCTGGCGGTGCTCAGCCTGGGGTTGAATCTTGCTGCCCAGACGACGCACCACGGCACGGTCCCAACGGCCGTGGGCGCGGCGACCGAGGGCACCGAGACCAGGTTCGGAGTGCCGGACTCGGCGGCGTTCGCGACGGGAACGACGCTGACATCGACCGGAGCCGTAGACAGCTTCCACGACAGCTACACAAGTCTGGCCGGAGGGACGCTGCTGTTGAACATGATGCTGGGCGAGATCGCTCCCGGAGGTACGGGGTCGGGGCTCTATGGAATCCTCGTCCTCGCGATGCTGTCCGTGTTCATCGCCGGTCTGATGGTGGGACGAACACCTGAATATCTGGGAAAGAAACTCGGTGCACGCGAGATGAAGTTCGCCTCGCTCTACATTGTGACCACGCCCTTGGTGGCCCTCGTCGGGACAGCTATCGCGACGGCGTTGCCCGGCCAGCGGGCAGCCATGCTGAACACCGGCCCCCATGGCCTTTCGGAGGTGCTGTACGCATTCACCTCGGCCGCAAACAACAACGGCAGCGCGTTTGCCGGCATCTCGGTGAACACCGTTTGGTACAACACGGCTCTTGGGCTCGCGATGCTGTTAGGACGCTTCCTGCCCATCGTGTTCGTCCTGGGCCTGGCGGGCTCGCTCGCGCGGCAAAAACCCATTCCGGCCTCGGAGGGCACGCTGCCCACCCACCGGCCGCTGTTCGTCGGCCTGCTCACTGGCGTCACGGTGATCGTCGTCGCCCTGACCTACTTCCCAGCGCTGGCGCTCGGACCGCTTGCAGAAGGACTGCACTGATGGCACCCACACAAGTCCTGACTCCAAACCCTCCGGCCCGATCCGGGTCGGACCTGGACCGTAGCCCGCACCGGGTGCAAGCGGGACGGCTCGACCCGTCGATGGTGTGGGCCTCGCTACCTGCTGCGCTGGCTAAACTCAGCCCGCGCACGCTGTGCAAGAACCCGGTCATGTTCATCGTCGAGATCGGTGCGGTCTTCACCACCGTCGAGGCAATAGCTAATCCGTCGGTGTTCGCGTGGCTGATCGTGATGTGGTTGTGGCTCACGGTGCTTTTCGCGAACCTCGCCGAGGCGGTCGCCGAGGGGCGCGGAAAGGCCCAGGCGGACGCCCTTCGCCGGACCAAGACCGACACCGTGGCCCGACGGCTTGTGGACTCCGCGTTATTCACCGGACCCGACGAACTGGTGCCGGCGCCACAACTACGTCGCGGTGATCTGGTCGTGTGCCAGGCCGGCGATCTGATTCCTGCAGACGGCGACGTCGTCGACGGGGTGGCCAGCGTCGATGAGAGTGCGATCACCGGCGAGAGCGCCCCCGTGATCAGGGAAAGTGGTGGTGACCGTAGTTCGGTGACGGGCGGCACGCAGGTCCTCAGTGACCGCATCGTCGTCAAGATCACTCAGCGACCAGGCGAGAGTTTCATCGATCGAATGATCGCACTCGTTGAAGGCGCGAGTCGGCAGAAGACCCCGAACGAGATCGCCCTCAACATCTTGCTCGCCTCTCTCACCATCATCTTCATCCTGGCGACCGTGACCCTGCAACCGTTGGCGATCTTCTCCACGGACGTCCAGCCCGCTATCCCCGCTAGCGCAGCCCTGAATCACGACGGGATCACCGGCATCGTCCTGGTGTCGTTGCTCGTTTGCCTTATACCGACGACGATCGGAGCTTTGCTCTCAGCCATCGGTATCGCCGGCATGGACCGGTTGGTCCAGCGGAACGTCCTGGCCATGAGCGGCCGAGCAGTCGAGGCCGCTGGTGATGTCGATACTCTGCTGCTGGATAAGACCGGCACCATCACACTGGGCAACCGGCAGGCGACGGAATTCCTACCCGTCGGCGATGTCCCGCCTCGCGAACTAGCCGACGCCGCTCAACTGTCCTCGCTCGCCGATGAAACACCTGAAGGACGCTCGGTGGTCGCGCTGGCCATGTCCGGGTACGGGTTACTCAAGCGTGCGGTCGGCGACGTTGAGCACGCCAGCTTTGTAGCGTTCAGCGCGCAAACCCGAATGAGCGGGGTGGACCTCGCCGAGGTCGAGGGCACGCCGGGCCGGATCGTCCGCAAGGGGGCGGCCACAGCCATCGCCAAATGGGTGCGGGACAACGAGGGACACGTGCCGCAGCACCTGGCCGAGCTCGTGGACGGCATCAGTGCCTCCGGCGGAACCCCGCTCGTGGTGGCCGAACGAGTCGGCGCCGGCGGCGCACGGGTGCTGGGCGTGATCCACCTCAAGGACATCGTCAAGCAGGGAATGTCGGAGCGGTTCGACGAGCTGCGCAGGATGGGAATCCGCACGGTGATGATCACCGGCGACAACCCGATGACCGCGCGGGCAATCGCCCAGGAAGCGGGTGTGGACGATTTCCTGGCCGAGGCCAAGCCCGAGGACAAGATGGCCCTGATCAAACGGGAGCAGGAAGGCGGCAAGCTCGTCGCCATGACAGGCGATGGCACCAACGACGCTCCGGCGCTGGCCCAGGCCGATGTCGGGGTGGCGATGAACACAGGTACGTCGGCGGCGAAAGAGGCCGGAAACATGGTCGATCTCGATTCCGATCCCACCAAGCTCATCGAGATCGTCGAGATCGGGAAGCAGCTGTTGATCACTCGTGGCTCCCTGACGACCTTCTCGATCGCCAACGATGTAGCGAAGTACTTTGCCATCATTCCGGCGTTGTTCGCCGCGCTCTACCCAGGGCTGGACACGCTGAACATCATGCGACTGCACTCGCCGCAGTCAGCGATCCTGTCAGCGGTGATCTTCAACGCAATCATCATCGTCGCCCTGATCCCGTTGGCCCTGCGCGGGGTGCGGTACAAGCCCGGTTCAGCGAGCCAGATGTTGCGCCGGAATCTCTATGTGTACGGCCTGGGCGGCATCATCTCTCCGTTCGTCGGAATCAAGGCGATCGACTTGCTCATTCAGTACCTTCCAGGGATTCGGTGACCTTGATGCGTTCACACCTCCGCTCGTTTCGCACACTGGCGGCCTCCCTGCGGATGCTGCTGATCTTCACGGTGATCGTGGGTGTCGCCTACCCGCTTCTCGTCACCGCGATTGCTCAGCTGCCCGGTCTCAGGGGCCCGGCCGACGGCTCGCGCATTTCTGCCGACGGCAGAGTGGTCGGGTCGAAACTGCTCGGGCAGAACTTCACCGACGGCACCGGACGCCCACTTCCGCAGTACTTCCAACCTCGGCCATCAGCATCCGGTGCCAGCGGGTATGACCCGACCACCTCCGGCGCCAGCAACCTCGGCCCCGAATCGGTCGTCGACGTCTTGCCGGACCCAGCGGGGAAGGCTGACACCGGCAAGCTCAGCCTGCTCACGCAGGTCTGTTCGCGCAGCGTTGCGATCGGAAGGCTCTACGGTGTCGATGGGTCACGCCCCTTCTGCACGCCCGACGGGGTCGGTGCCGTCCTGGCCGTCTTCTGGTCCGGCCCGGGCTACTTCGGCACTGTCACCCGGGTGGTCAGCCTGAACCAGACGGGCGCGGCAACCCCGTTCATCAGCACGTTCCGTGGGGTCAAGGTCGAGTTGGCGCAGTTCGGACAGGACTACTCACGAGGCCAGGTCGTCCCGGTCCGCGGCCCTGCGCCGGCGACACCAGCGGTCCCCGCCGACGCCGTCACGGCCTCCGGGTCCGGGCTCGATCCTGAGATCAGTCCGGCCTACGCAGCGTTGCAGGAAGCTACGGTGGCCAGTGCTCGCCGGCTCACGATCGGTCAGGTCGATCAAGTCGTGCGGAAATACATCAAGGGTCGTGATCTCGGCTTCCTCGGCGAGCCGCGAGTGAACGTACTGCAGGTCAACCTCGCGCTCGACGCCGAGTACCCGGTGGGCGAGCACACCGCGCGGGGTACTGCGGTGGGCTAGTGGGCGGCGCTGGCTTCCAGACGTACTCGACCCTTCACGGTAGGTGTGTGGTTGAGGTTGCCGTAGGCGACGTCGTATTCGGGTCTGTGGAGATATAGGCGCACGTTTGGGATTCCGGCGGCAATGGTCTCGTCAGCCAAGGCGTAGCGGGGCTGGTGTTCGCGCGTGGCGCATACAACGCATACCGGCGAGCATTCGACGAGATCGGGCAGAACGATCTCCAGCTGGGCGCAGACTTCGAATGCATGACTGAGCCTCGACGGGCAGCCGGAGCAACGGTCGGCGATCGGGTGCTAGGGCGTGATGGTCACGCCTCCCCATTCCTCCGGCGCGACGTCGGCGATAGTCTGCGAGAACGTCCATTGATGGGCCCACGGATCCTGCACGGTGCATTGCCGTTCCCCGAAGGGGAGGTCGGTGGGTTCCATGATGATCACCGCGCCGCGGGCCGCCGCTCGGTCACGCTGAGCGTGGACGTCCGTTACCCGGACGGTAACCGAGTGCGTGATCACGGCTGGCTCCGGCGGCCGCCGGTTTCCTCCGGTGTCGGCGACGATCACTGCACCTTCACCGACCGATAGCTGCGCGCGATGGTCTTCTCCGATACGGACGCGCTCGACGAATCCGAAGGCGTCGGTCAACCAGGCCACGGCGGCCCGGACGTCGGGATAGCTCAACACGGGAATGACCGTCGCCGCAGGTATGGACCGGTTCGGCTTCATGCCCCGATCTAACCGACGATCGCCCCGACTGACAATGATCGCCGTCCGGCCAGGCAGACTGCAGGTCATGCGTCCGTGGGTGTGGTTCTCGGCGACTCTAGCGCCGATCTTGTTGATCGGCGGCTGGACCGTGGCCCAGTCCCGCCAGCCGAGCGGCTACGACCCGGTGCGCGACACGATCAGCGCGCTCGCCGCCCACCACGCGACCGATGCCTGGATCATGACCGCGGGCCTGGCCGGCCTGGGCGCGTGCCACCTGATCACAGCTTTTGGCTGGGGGGACTGCGGCCCCGTCGCCCGCGCGGTCCTGGGGCTCGGCGGCGCCGCGACGCTCGTCGTGGCGGCGTCGCCACAACCGGCCGCCGCCCACGTACCGGCGGCAGCGATCGGCTTTCTGGCGTTGGCGATCTGGCCCGCGTTCACACCTCGCGGCTTCGGCGCGGCTCGCTGGCTCTCGCTGGCGCTGGTGTTCCTGCTGGGCTGGTTCGCGACCACATTGGCGCTCGGGTCGCTGGTCGGTCTCAGCGAACGGGTGCTCGCCGGAACGCAGGCCCTCACGCCGGTCGGCCTCCTGATCGCCCGCCGTCTCAGGTCGTGAGAGTTGCCGGAACCAGCATGGCAAGCACGCGGCGAGACAACGGGCCGAGGCGACGCGCTCGGGCCGGATCGACACCGCTCTGCGACAGGTGCGCATTGCCGACGGCCGCGCACAGCATGAGATAGGCGATGTCCTTCGATCGTGCGGCGGTCATGGACTCATCGACGCTGGTGAGCGCTCTGCTCATCGTGGTGAGGATGTCGTCGTAGCCGTCGAGAAACATCTTGCGCAGCGCATCATCGCGGCGCGCTTCCTCGAAGAGGGCGAGCAGGACGGCTTGGTCCTCGCCTGGTTCGTAGAACGAGGCGTCGAACAGGTAGCGCATCACCGCCTGTACCCGAGCGGCGTCGTCCGGTGCGTCGTGAACCTTGTCGAACTCGGCCTGGTCCGCTGTGCTGATCCATTCGGTCAGCGCAAGGACCTGGTCATGGCGATTGCCGAGATAGTGCCGGACATGACCGCGGGCCAGTCCGGCCTCTGCCGCCACGTCCTCCAGCGATGTACCGGCGAACCCCATCCGCGCGATGCATCGAGCGAAGGCGGCCAGCACCTGTTCCCTTCGCGCTGCCGCCAAGCTGGTACGCCCCATCGTGCGTCTCCTTCCAGTTGCGTCGCGCATCCCGCCCAGGCCGAACGGACGTCACTGAGATTAGCGATATTTTTTTAGTCTGTATTGACTAACTATCGGTCGACGGTACACACTCGTGCAACTCAACCGAACGCGCGTCCGGCGGTGCCGGTGGCGACGGGTTCCCAACCACAGGGAGATCGCGTGAACCGTCTCGAGTCATCCGAGGTCCGCACCGGTTCGGCCGGTCGCCTCGGGGTCGGCCTGATCATGCTCGCGCTGACCGTGGGGGTAAGTGCGTGCGGGGGTAGCGGCAACGCCGCCAGCTCGACCAAGGCCACGCCCGCCACGCTCACCATCACCACGCCGCCGGCAGCGGGCGACATCGACAAGGTCAACTGGGCGCTGCCGAAGGGCGAACCGTCGACGCTGGATCCGGTGAAGACGGGGGACTACTCTCCCAACACCGTCGTCCTCAACATGTGCGAGCCGCTCATGGCCTTGCAGCCCGACTTCAGCGTCAAGCCCGGCCTGGCCGAAAACGTGACTCAGCCGGACAGCAAGACGATGGTGTTCACGATTCGCAGGGGCGTGACGTTCTGGGACGGCACCCCGCTCACCGCAGCGGACGTGGCCTTCAGCCTGCAACGGAATCTCGATCCTCGAAACACACCGGTCGGCGGGGCGCTCTTTCGCAGTGTTGCGGCCATCAAGGCAACCGGCCCTCTTCAGGTGACGGTCACCTTCGTCCGGCACGACGCCCAGTTCCTGAACACGATGGCCAGCGTTTCCAGCGCCATCAGTGAAAAGGCCTTCGTCGAGCGGGCCGGCAAGAACTACGGATCACCGCGGGCGGGAGTGATGTGCACCGGGCCGTTCAAGTTCGGCAAATGGGCCGCGGGCGATCGCATCGTCCTTGCTCGCAACGACCAGTACTGGTCGACGAAGGCAAAGGCCAAGGAGTTCGACTTCGTCTTCTTCACCGACGACAGCACGCTCACCAGCGCGCTGCTCGCCGGGCAGATCGACGGAACCTACGAGGCGCCGCTGGGCAGCATCGACACCTTGCGCAAGGCCTCGGGCGGCAAGCTCTACTACGGACCCTCGACCCAGTCACTCAGCATCGGCCCGGTGTCGGCGACCGGACCGGCCGCCGATCCACGGGTGCGTCGCGCGCTCGACCTGGCGATCGACAAGCCCAGCCTGATCAAGAATGTGCTGCACGGCGCGGGTAGCCCGTTGCGTACGTTCACACCCCAGCTGACCTGGGCAGGCGATCCGGCAAAGGCCGTCTATGACCAGGGTTACCAAGGCCTGCCCGACAACGCGGCGGCGAACCTGGCGCAGGCCAAGTCCCTGATCGCCCAAGCCGCGCCCGCGACGAAGAACCTGACGATGGTCATCCCGTCCGGTGATCAGCTGAGCCTGCAGACGGCGACGATCGTGCAGGCCGATGCTCACCAGATCGGACTCACCATCTCGATCAAGCAGATGCAGCCCACGTCGTTCAGTGAACTGTTCTACGACCCGACCAAGCGTGCCGGTATCGATCTGATCGTCGCCAGCGGCTACATCGAGGTGCCAGGGGCCTACTATTACGCCCCCGGCTTCGTTCTCAAGGACGGCCCGTTCAACTGGACCGGCTGGAGCGACCCTCAGGTGTCCAAGCTGATGACGGACGGCCAGCAGGCCACCGACCCGCAGGTAGCCGCCAAGGACTTCGTTGCCGCGCAGGCCATCTTCGGCCCCGCGGACCTGCAGATCAGCCTGGCCTCGCTCAACGAACTGCTCTACCTGAACAACAAGATCACCGGTGCGCCCGCTTCGTTCGCCTACATCAGCTCGGCGTGGGCCGCCTCGGTGGGCAAGTCGCAGTGATCTCGCCGGTCCTGGGGTTCATCCTGCGCCGCCTGGCCGCGCTCGTGGTGACGCTGTTCGTCTCCAGCGTGCTGCTCTACGGCGTGCTGTATCTGAGCCCCGGGGACCCGGCTGCCCTGATCGCCGGCGGGCACAACCCGAGCCAGAGCACGCTCGCCGCGATCAGGGCCGAATACCACCTGAGCGATCCGTTCTGGTCCCGGTACTGGCGGTGGTTGTCCGGCCTGCTGCAGTGGAAGCTCGGACGCTCGATCGGGTTCGACGACCAGGTCTCCCACCTGATCTCCTCGCGTGCGACCAACACTCTGTTCCTCGTCGGGTACGCGACGGTCCTGATCCTGCCCATCGGCATCGCGGCCGGAACCCTGTCCGCGCTGAGAGGAAGGGTGCTCGGCAACATCGTGACGACGGTGACCAGCCTCCTGATGGCTGTGCCGACTTTCGTCGCCGCGATCGTGCTGATCTGGGTCTTCGCGACGAAGCTGACCTGGTTTCCGATCTTCGGTTCGGGATCGGGATTCCTCGACCGGGTGCGGCACCTGACCCTACCGGCGGTCGCCCTGGCGTGCTCCTACGTCGCCTACCTCAGTCGCGTGACCCGGTCGGCGGTATCGGCCGAACTGCGCTCCGAGCACGTCGACACCGCCCGCTCGCGCGGTATCCCGATGCGACTGGTGGTCCGCCGCCACGTCCTGCGCAACGCCGCCGCGCCCGTACTGACCGTGTCCGGCCTGACCGTGGCCGGACTCGTCGCCGGGACGGTCGTCGCCGAGCAGGCCTTCGGCGTCAGCGGTATCGGCTCCCTGCTCGTCCTGGCCGCGCAGAAGCAGGACTTCGTGGTGGTTCAGGACATCTCGCTGCTGATGGTGTCGGCGTTCGTCGTCGTCAACACGATCGTCGATCTGCTGAACGTGGGCCTGGACCCGCGGCTGGCCCGGACGGGGCGGTGAGGCAGATGCCCGACTCGAATCAGGCCGCCGGCGCTCACGGCGAGGTGGCTCTGCTCCCCCCGACGAGCGGGCTGGACCTGCCGGTCGCGGCCGTCGTCCGCCGGCGTGGCTACGGTCCCCTCCGCGCGCTGGCCGCGCTGGGTCCCGTCGCCGTCATCGCGATGGTGGTCTGCGCGCTCCTGGTGCTGACCGCCGTGCTTGCACCGCTGATCGCGCCCCACGACCCGACCGCGCTGGACGTGAACAGCATCTTCGGACCGCCGTCCGCGCAGCACCTGCTCGGCACCGACGACACCGGACGTGACCTGCTGTCGCGTCTGATCTACGGGGCGCGGGCCAGCCTGGCCGGCCCTGTGTCGGTGATCGGGTTGTCGGCGATCTTCGGTACCACGCTGGGTGTCCTGTGCGCCTGGTGGCGCGGGCCGTTCGACGCGGTGGTCTCCCGCGTGTTCGACCTGCTCTTCGCGTTCCCGGGGATCGTATTGGCGATCCTGGCCTCGACGATCTTCGGAGCCGGATTCCTCGCGCCCGTCATCGCGATCTCGATCTCCTACCTCCCGGTCATCGGCCGGGTCATCCGCGCTGCGGCGCTGAAAGAACGCGGGCTGCCCTACATCGAAGCCCTGCAGCTCAACGGGGTTTCCAGCCCCGCGATCTGCCTGCGCCACCTGGTGCCGAACCTCCTGCCGCTACTACTGGTGCAGTGCACGGTCGGGTTCGGCTACGCGATGCTCGACCTCGCGGCCATCGCGTTCCTCGGACTCGGGCTGCAGCCGCCGGTGGCCGACTGGGGACTGATGGTCGCCAACGGAAAACCCTCGATCCTGGGCGGGCACCCCGAGCAGTCCCTCTACGCCGCCATCGTCATCGTTCTCGCCGTGGTCGCGGTGAATCTGGTCGGCGAACGGCTGGCCCTGCGCTTCGAGAGCGGAGATCACGCATGACAACCGTGCCGGTACCGCCGTTGCTCGAGGTCCGTGACCTGCGGCTCGACCTGGCGATGACCAAAGGACTCCAGCGTCGGATCCTGCGCGGCGTCAGTTTCGAGCTGCGGGCCGGGGAGGCGCTCGGCGTGGTGGGGGAATCCGGTTCCGGTAAGTCGATGACGGCGCGGGCGATCACCCGGCTGCTTCCGAACAACGCCACTGTGCACGGCAGGATCACCTTCAACGGAGCCTCGGTACTGGACATGTCCGGCTCTCAGCTCCGACGCCTGCGCAGCCAGTCGATCGCCATGATCTTCCAGGACCCGCGTGCGCATATCAATCCGGTTCGGACGGTGGGCGATTTCCTCTGTGAGGGGTTGATCTCCACTCGCCATACCTCGCGCAGGGTGGCCGAGGCCACGGTCCGCCAACTGCTGGCGGACGTGCAGATTCCCGACGCGGACCGGCGCATGCGGCAGCGTCCCTATGAGCTCTCCGGCGGCCTGCTGCAGCGCGTGATGATCGCCGCGGCGCTGGCGATCGAGCCCGCGCTGCTGATCGCCGACGAGCCCACCACGGCGCTGGACGTCACTACGCAGGAAGAGGTGATGGCGATCCTGGCCGAACTGTGCCGGGTTCGTTCGTTGGCTCTGCTGTTCATCACCCACGACCTCGAACTCGCCGGTGCCGTCTGCGACCGGACGGCGGTGATGTACGCGGGGCGGGTGGTGGAGTCGGCACCGACGCGACAGCTGCACGCCGATCCTCGCCACCCGTATACGCAGGCGCTGCTGGCCGCACAGCCGGCCAAGGCCGAGCGCGGGTCGCGGCTGCCCACCGTCGCGGGCGCCCCGATCTCGGCCTGGGAAGTGGGTGACGGGTGTTCGTTCCAACCCCGTTGCCCCATCGCTTCCCAAGCGTGCCGCACCGACGACCCGCGGACCCGGGAAGTGCTCGGCAGCGATGTCGCCTGCCACCACGCCGAGCAGAGCAAGGGGGCGGTGGCGTGAGCGACGTTCCGATCCTCCAGGTCGCCGAGCTGGTCAAGATCTACGGCGGACGGCGTGGCCCGCGCGGGGGCGGTCTCGTCGCCGTCGACGACGTGTCCTTCACGCTCGAATCGCGGGGATGCCTTGCTGTCGTGGGGGAATCAGGCTCAGGTAAGACCACGACCGCACGCATCATCGCCGGACTCGAGCAGGCCAGTTCCGGCCGGGTCTCGGTCGACGGACAGCCTTGGAACATCGGGAGGCTGACCACTCGCGAGCGACGGCGCCGGGCGCGGGTGGTCCAGATGGTGTTCCAGGACCCGTACCAGTCCTTGGACCGGCGCCAGACGGTCGGAGCCTGCCTGCACGAGACGCTGCGCCTGCACTTCGATCTGTCGTCGGCCGAGCGCGCGTCCAGGGTGGCCGAGCTGCTCGAGCTGGTCGGGCTCACCGCCGACCACGCACGCGTCCGGCCGAGAATGCTCTCCGGGGGGCAGCGGCAACGGGTGGCGATTGCGCGGGCCCTGGCGCCGCAACCACGCTTGCTCATTCTCGACGAAGCCGTCGCGGCGTTGGACGTCTCGATCCAGGCGCAGATCCTGAACCTGCTCACGGACGCTCGGGAGAAGACCGGGGTGGCGATGTTGTTCATCTCGCACGACCTGGGCGTCGTACGTCAGGTGGCCGACTCCGTCGTGGTCATGAAGGACGGGCACGTGGTGGAACACGGGCCGGCCGACCGTATCTTCGGCAAACCTGAACATGCCTATACGCAAAGGCTTCTGAACTCCACGCCGCGGCCGGGCTGGCGTCCGGTGGCCCGCGCCGCGACCTGAACATCCCCAGCGTGGCCGGCACTCGGTCCCGCAGTCCCCACCTCTTTGAGCCACTTGGAGCACCGCATGCAATTGCTCGAACCCACCCTCACCTTCGCCTTCGAAGCCCGGGTGGAGATTGCCGAATCCCTGCGGATCGGGCGCGGCCCCGGGGAGGAGGTCTGGTTCACGCCCATCACCGGGGGCACCGTGTCCGGGCCCCGGCTGAGCGGCGTGGTGTTGCCATACGGCGGTGACTGGTCAACGACCCGCCCGACCGGGACGACGCTGGACGCCCGCTACCTCCTGCGCGCCGACGACGGGGCCGTGATCGAGATCCACAATCGCGGTGTCTTCCAGTCCAGCAAGGAGGTCGAAACGCGCTTGGTCAAGGGAGATCCGGTGGCCGAGTCCGAGTACTACTACCGTACCTCGCCGGTGTTCCAGACCGACGCCGAAAGCCACTCCTGGCTGACCTCTCGGGTCTTCGTCGGGATGGCCCGGGACGAGGCCGGCGTGGTCTGCATCCGATTCTTCGTACTCGACTGAGGTACGGACATGCAGATTCAAAGAATCGGCCCCGGAGAGCGCAGTGAGCGCTGCCGGGAGTTCATGATCCCGATGCGCGACGGCGTCCGCTTGGCCACCGACGTCTACCTGCCCGACGACGACGGCACCGCGCCTGGCCCGACCGTGCTCACCAGATTGCCCTACGACAAGAGCGGCGACTACACGTTCATGGCCGACGTGGCCGCGTACTTCACCGCCCGGGGTTACCGCGTCGTTGTTCAGGACGTCCGCGGCAAATTCCGATCCGAGGGCGAGACCTTGTTGTTCGTGAACGAGGCGGAGGACGGGTACGACACCATCGACTGGATCACCAAGCAGGCTTGGTCCGATGGCGTCGTGGGCATGTGGGGCGATTCCTACTACGGCTTCACCCAATGGGCCGCGGTCTCGATGGCCCATCCGGCGTTGCGGGCCATCGTGCCGAGGGTCACCGGCACGCGCCTGGGTGAGCTCGCCGAGGAGATCCCCGGCACTCATACTCGCGAAGTCGAGATGGGTGTGCACCGTTTGTACGCCCTCACCATGTTCCACGACCGCGACATCCTGCACTGGGACATGGACTGGAACACCCTTCCGTACCACGACACGGTCGAGAAGTTCTTCGCCGCCGTCGGCAGCCGCTCGGCCTCCTACGACCTGTGGTACCGCAACCCGGTTCGGCTGCGTCGATTCCGGCATGGCAGCCCGTTCGCCGCGCCTGCGGTGCCGGTGCTGATGACCATCGGCTGGTGGGACAACTGCGCCCCGTGGCAATGGCAGGACCACGCTCGCATCCAGCAGAGCCCGCACTGGTCATTGAACGAGTACCTGCTCATCGAGGCCATCGACCACGAGAACAATTCCCACTTCGAACGGCCGTGGCTGCGTGCTGCGGGTGAGCCCGCGACGGACGAGCACCTCGGCATGATGGCTCGCTACCTGGACCCGGCCGTGGAGTTCTTCGACATCTTCCTCCGTGGCCTGGGTAGTCCGCATGATCTGCCCAGGGTGCGCTGGCAGCTGGCCAATGCCGATCCGGCGCTGCGGAGCGCCGATACCTGGCCACCGCCGGAGGTGACCGCCGTGACGTTCTATCCGGCTAACGCGGCAGCCGCCGTGTCCGGTACGCGCAGCGGTGACCTCGCCGACTCGCCGCCGGCCCGCAGTGAGATCGCGACGTGGAAGCACGATCCCAGCGACCCGGTTGTCTCGCCGATGCCCGACGCCTTCGCGTTCCTGGCCTACTACCCCGACGAGCGATCGTCAGCGGCACGCCCTGACGTCCTGACCTTCACCGCGACGGCCCGCACCGAGGCGCTCGACCTCGTCGGCGCGGCGAGCCTGCGCGTGCGTATCGAGTCCGATGGACCGGAGGCGGATGTCTTTGCCCGGCTGTTGGACGTTGCCCCCGACGGAGCGGTCCACCTCATCGCCCGCGGCCAGCTCACGGTCCTCGCGGCCGGCTACGGGTCCGACGTGGCGATCGACCTCGGCCAGCTCGGCTATCGGCTGCCCGCCGGCCATGCGTTACGGCTGGCCATCGCCAGTAGCGACGCCCCCGAGTTCGTGCCAGCCTGGGGATTCGGCGGCAATCGCTGGGCTCAGTCCACCGCCGTGGTCAGCACCCAGACCCTGCCGCTCGGTGGCCTGAACGGGATCGCGCTGACCGTGCACGTCCAACTGCCCACGCCGTCCACCGTCGATCCGGGCACGCCGGGATCCTCTGCAGATACGGAGCAATCATGACTGCCGCGCACCTCGCACCCGATACCACCGCGCTGTGGAGCCGGTCGGCAACGTCGCTGGCCGAATCGATTCGCTCCGGGGAGGTGTCGAGCCGAGCGGTCGTCCAGGCCTGCCTCGACCGGGTCGCGGACGTCAATCCCGCGGTGAACGCGGCGACTGTGGTGTTCACCGAGCAAGCGCTGCAGGCGGCCGACGATGCCGACCGGGCCGTCCGGAGTGGGGCCGAGCTAGGACCGTTGCACGGCGTCCCGATCTCGGTCAAGGAGAACGTCGACCTGGCCTGGTCGGCGACCACTCACGGTCTAGCGCTGTTCAAGGACGCGATCCCGGACAGCGACGCCGTCGACGTCCGGCGATTGCGGGAAGCCGGCGCCATCCCGCTCATCCGCACGAACATGCCCGACATGGGAATGCGCTGGCATACCGACAACGCCCTGCACGGAGCGACGGTCAACCCGTGGGATCCCGCCCGGACTCCAGGTGGATCCTCGGGCGGCGAAGGCGTCGCCGTGGCCACCGGCATGACGCCGCTGGGACTGGGCAATGACTACGGCGGTTCCATCCGGCTGCCCGCACACGCCAACGGTGTCTGCGGCCTGAAACCCACGCCGGGCCGGATCCCGCTGTGGCGGCCGGGCCCGGGTGTCTTTCCCCTTACGGCACAGCTGTTTTCCGTCGAAGGCCCGCTCGGTCGCACTGTCGACGATGTGGCGCTCGGGTACGAGATCATGCGCGGGCCGTGCGAGATCGACCCGTTGACCGTTCCGGTGGCGAAAGATCCCTATGCCGGCGCGCCGCGCCGAGTGGCGGTCGTGACTGATCCCGGTGGCCTCGGCACGGCCCCACGCATTACCGCCGCTGTGAGACGAGCCGCCGACGCCCTCGCCGACGCGGGGTGGGAGGTCGAGGAGGTCGAGCCACCGCACATCGCGGAGGCGGCGCTGCTGTGGCGAGAACTGGTCGTGGCCGACCTGCTGGAATTCCTGTTCAATCCGGCCGCCGGACTCGTCGAACACTTCTCCGACGGTGCTCGCGACTACACCGATCAGTTCGTCGCCCATACCCGACGCTTGACCCTGGGCGATTTCGGTGCCGCCGTGAGCCGACGCAATGAGATCCGCTCGGCCTGGAGTTCGTTCCAGGCCAGCCACCCGGTGATTCTGGCTCCGGTGATCACCGAGCTTCCGTTCGCGGTCGGCGCCGATCTGGCCGGCCCGGACGCGGTCGACGAGATCTGCCACGCCCATCGTCTGCTGGTCGCGGTGAGCTGCCTGGGCATGCCTGCCCTGGCGTTGCCGGTCGGCACGCAGTCGGAGGCGATGCCTGATGGCGTGCAGTTGATCGGCCCGCTCTTCGGCGAGGCATTGTGCGTAGCCGCGGGCCGCGAACTCGAGCGCGCGTGTGGCGCGATGACTCCCATAGACCCCAGACCCGCACGGTGATCGGCGGTCAACCGAACGCGGCAGCGTAGCCGTGAGCATCAGCACGAAATGACCCGGAGGTGGGTGCAACCATTGCTGGTGCCAGACGTCTCTGCTTATGAGGACACCGACAGAGGGCTCATCGGTGCAGGCGGAGGTGACGGGGATGGCCGGGACCGTGAGGGTGACCATGACCGACAGGCCGGAGGATGATGCCGCGGCGCTCGCCGAGCGTGTGACGGCCTCCGACGGCGTGGCTGAGTTGTACCGGTCGCATCGATTGGGCATGGTCAGGCTCGCCCTGCTGCTCGTCGACGATCTCGATACCGCCGAGGACGTTGTGCAAGACGCGTTCGCGTCGCTGCACCGCCGCTGGAACTACCTTGGATCGCCCGACGCGGCCATCGGCTATCTGCGGGTCTCGGTTCTGAACGGATCGAGATCCGTCCTGCGTCGCAGGCGAACCGTGCGGCTGAACCCGTCGCCGGACGAGGCCCGCGCCGTGGCCGAGGGCGCCGACGCCCCGACCCTGCTGGCCGATGAACATCGCGAGGTACTGGCAGCGATCCGGAGCCTTCCCCGACGCCAACGGGAGGTGATCGTCCTGCGCTACTGGGCGGCGATGACCGAGCCGGCTGTCGCTGAGGCGCTCGGCATCTCCCTCGGAGCAGTGAAGTCCAACGCATCTCGTGGTCGCGACGCGATCGCCGCTCGGATAGGAGGAACCCGATGAGTCCCAACGGCACCCGGGGCCCGCAAGCCTCCGACGATCTCGATGCGCTGATCCGCTCGGCGCTGACCGCCCGCGCGGATCAGGTTGTGGAGACGATGCTGCGCCCGGCCGCCCCACCCCAGCTGACGGACAATCGATCGGCGACGATCCTGCGCTGGCCCTGGGCAGGCCCGGTACTGGCCGCGGCCGCAGTGGCGGCACTCGCGGTCGGCACCTCGACGATCGTCCACCGGGCCGATGGCCATCACGCACCCCCGGCATCACCCAGTGGAACGCCGATGCCGCACCAGCCGGTTCCGACGTTCGGCCCGACGCCGGTTCCGACATCGTCGCCGACCCGCAGCGCTACGCCCAGCGGCACCGGTTCGAGCAGTCGTCCCAGCACTGGTCCATCGGCCAGTACGTCGCCGGCACCGAGCGGGTCGAGCGGGTCCAGCGGTAGTGGCAGCACCACGTTCGAGCTCGGCTACCAGCCGTTGTGGCCGTTCGCCGACGGCAGCCAGGTCGCTGCCTGGCAGTCGGCGCACCAGACCAACGGCTCCCAGCCCTGGCACCTGGACGCGGGCGAGACCGCGCTGTTCTTCACCCGCAACTACCTCGGGTTCACCGAGCTGACCCGGGTCACGATAACAAGAGTGGACGACACCGGGGCCCACGTCGGGGTCGGGTATCTCGACCCGAACGGGACCACGCACACGTCCGCCGTGCTGCACCTGCTGCGATTCGGGACCACGTCTCAGGCGCCGTGGGAGGTCGTCGGAAGCGACGACACGACGCTGTCCCTTGAGCAGCCGGCGTACGGCTCGAGCGTGAGCTCACCCGTTGCGGTCGGCGGCCACATCACCGGTGTGGACGAGGCGATCCGGGTCTCGGTCCGCTCGCTCGCGAGCGGCGGAGCAACGGCGCCGGTCCTGGCCTCCGTGCCCGCCGGCGGCAACCACTCGCCGTGGTCCACCGGCCCGATCGACCTGCGACTGCACGGCACGCTGACCATCGTCGCCTCGACCGGCGGCCACCTGCAGCAGGTGGAGCGCTTCGCGATCCAGGGAGTCACCGCGAACTGACCGACTACCCCTGGAGACACCTAACAAAGAATTGACACGCCCGGCGACCCCGTGTAAATTCCGTGTTCACCGTTGCCGTCAAGGCGCGGTCGACGACGATTCGGGGGAGTCATCGTGTTGTGCAGGACCAGACGACGGCGCAGCGTGGCGGTATTGGCCGTGGCGACGATGGCGCTTATCGCGGAGACGGTATCGGCCTCCAGCCATGCCCAGGCAGCCGGAACACCGAAGCCGTCCCCGGTCGCGGCACGCACGGCCGCAGCGGTCACCTCCGCTGCCCTGCCCACAGCGCAACTGGACGGCGTCGCGTTCGCCCAGAAGATCGTCGGTAACCGCGTCTTCGCCGGCGGCCGCTTCAGCCACGCCCGCCCGGCCGGCGCCGCCCCTGGGACTCACCAGGTCCTTCGCCGAAACCTGCTGTCCTACAACCTCACGACGGGCGTCCTGGATTCCGGCTTCGCGCCGACGGTCAACGGCACGATCCGCGTCATCGCGGTGTCGCCCGACCACCGGCGGCTCTACATCGGCGGCGACTTCACGTCCGTCAACGGAGTGAAGCGATCACGGATCGCGGCTCTGGACGTCCGGACCGGAGCTTTGATCCGGACCTTCGCTCCGAAGCTGAGTGCCCGGGTCGCGGCGATCATCGCCACCCCGACGGTCGTGTACACCGGTGGCAGCTTCCGGCTGGCCAACGGCGTGCCCCGCAAGCGGCTGGCCGCCTTCACCGCACGCACCGGCACCCTTACGAAATGGGCGCCCGCCGCTGACCAATCCGTCACCTCCATGCTGCTGTCGCGATCCGGGCGGCACCTCAACGTCATCCTCGGCGGTCACTTCACCAAGATGAACGGCAAGGTGCACTGGGGTCTGGCGGCAGTGGACTCCGGTGCCGGCAAGTCCGTTGCCGGCTGGCGTGGCGGCGCGCCGGTCAAGGTCGGTGGCCTGCACTCGGCGGTCACCAGCCTGAGCACCGACGGCCACCTGGTGTTCGCGACCACGTACATGTATCTGAGCGGGGCCAACCTCGAAGGCGCTTTCGCAGTCGATCCGGCAACCGGAAAACTGCGCTGGGTCGAGAGCTGCCGGGGCGACGTCTACGGCAGTTTCCCCCAGTGGGGACAGCTTTTTCTCGTCGGCCACCCACACGATTGTTCGGCCGTGAACGGCTACCCGCAATCCACGCCGGTCCACTACCAGCGCGCGGTCGCCTTCACCCTGCAGGCGACGGGCGTCATCGGCCCCGACACCGCGACCGGCACCGCGCCCTGGGTGCGTAAGTGGGTCGGAACGCCCAGCCCTTCGTTGGTGAACTGGTTTCCCGACATCTCGATCGGCCACGCGACCGGTCTGAACCAGGGCGCGTGGAGCGTCACCGGCAACTCCGGCTACCTCGTGCTCGGCGGGGAGTTCCTGACCGTGAACGGCGTCGGCCAGCAGGGCCTGGTGCGCTTCGGGGTCCCCCGGGTCAACGGTGCGCTCGCCGGCGACGGTCCCATGGTCAGCGGCGCCAAGCTGACGCCGACGGTCACGGGCGGAAGCGCAGGTACGCCGATCACCCTCACCTGGACCGCCAACTGGGACCAGGACGACAAGACCCTCACCTACCGCCTCGTCCGCGTCGGCTCGACCCAGACCGGGCCAGTGACCGTGACCTGCGCCGCCGAGACGGCGGACTCGGAGTTCTGGCATCGGCCGGTCATGTCGTGCACCGACTCGGCGAGCACGGCGTCGGGCACATACAGCTACCGGCTCTATGTCTTCGACCGCGACGGCCACACCGTGGTCAGCGCCGATACCGTGCCGAAGACCATCGCCTGAGTCAAGCCGAACTCGCCGTCGACTCGCGTGCCGCTTGGGCCTGGGGCAGGCGGCGGAAGGCAAGCACGGCGATGTCGTCCTCCGAATCGGCCTGGCTGAGCGCAGAGATCAACCGATCAAGACGCTCGTCAAGAGCTCCTTCGACCGGGGCGTTGTCGGCCAGCCGGTCCAAACCCTGACTGAGCGGCTCGCCGCGACGTTCGACGAGCCCGTCGGTGTAGGCGATCAGCGTTGCTCCGTAGGGCAGCGTCATCTGGGTGGTCTGGTACGTGCTCACTCGGACACCGAGGGGCAGCCCGACGCTGGTGGTGATGAACCGGGCCTCGGATTCGGTGACGAGCAGCGGACCAAGGTGCCCCGCGTTGGCCAGCGTGATGACACCGGTGCTCAGATCGCCCACACCGACGAGGGCCGTGGCGATGTGCCCGTCGCGCAGCACGTTGACCTCCCTCGAGCACAGCCCGAGCGCTACCTCGGGGGGATGGCCCTCTACCAGGTAGGCGCGCAACGTGAACCGGATTCGGCCCATGAGGGCGGCCGCTTCGACGCCACGACCGGACACGTCACCAACCACGAAGGCGAACCGGTTCTCGTCCAGACCGATCAGGCTGTACCAGTCGCCGCCCACCTCGACGCCACGTGCGCCGGCCACGTATCGAGAGGCGATCTCCAGGCCAGAGATGGCCGGATTGCTCTGCGGCAAAAGGGCGTGCTGCAGAGTCTCCGAGATCGAGCGCTGAACGCCGTAGAGCTCGTCGAGCTGTTCGTACAACGCGATGATCGTGTTGGCGTCGGCCTCGGCCCTACTGCGTCGCCGGACGAGCGCCGCGGTGATCAGCGCCGTGATCAGGGTCAGCAGCAAGCCGCCGACGAGCAGGATCCAGGGCAGTTCAACGCCCAACGTCCCCCCGAGATGGGTGGACGGTGAGGTCGCGAGGGTGATGAACGTATTGCCGAACGGGATCGTCTCGACGACCACAGTTCCGCGCAGCGGCAGGCGTCGAACGTCGACGTCGGTCGTCTGCATGTCTGCCGTCGCGGTCGACTTGCCGAGGTACGTGGCGAAGTGCAGGTCGGAGAAGGCGGACGTACTTTCCACCGGCACGCGGCGGTTGGCCGGGATGCCGCGCTCGGCGACGACGACATAGCTGGGCCGGCCTTGGGTCCCCAGCGCATAGGCGATCCGCTTCTGACCGGCGACGGAGATCCCCTCCACCACGAACGTCGCACTCGTACTGGCCTTCGAGCGCATCGCTCGGGCCGTGTCGCCGGCGGGGTCGAGAGCCGGCGTGACGCCGACGGACGCGACCGGACCGGACGAGGCATCGCCCGATCGCCACAACTGCGCCGCGATGAACAGCGACTTCGGGCCGATGTAGCTGGACATGAAGTTGCGGAACGCGGCGGGATCGCCGTTGCTGGCCGCACCGATCGCGGCCGCCGTCTTCAGGGGTGCCTCAATCCCGATGATGGCCGAGGACACCACGGCGGCGGCCTGTCGGGTCTGCACCTCGAGCAGGCGGTGTTCACTGTTGCTGTCGAGTCGTCGCGCCGTGAGCGAGGCCGAGACGGTCAGGACCAGACCGACGGCCGTCACGAGGCAGAACACCCAGCTCGCGCGGCTCAGCGGTCCGCGGGCGCGGCTCAGCGGTCCGCGGGCGGCACCGCTGCTGGCCGCACCGACGCTGGCGTCCGTCGTCCTCGGTGCGGCACTCATGAAACCGAGTATGGCGGACGCGCCACGCGGTGTCCGATTCGGCGCCCCGCGACCGACAGGCGGCAGGTTTGGGTGGACAATTGCCCTCTGGGCTGATTTGCTGACGCGCGAGACAGCGTCCTCGCCGTGCGGTCGGACTGTTTCAAGGGGGCACGGGTGTGCTAGACGCGATCAAGGCCGCCGACCTGCCCCACCAACTCCTCCATCCGACCGTCGTCCTGGCGCTTCCTGAAGACGCATCTGCGGTCCGACTAGCGCGCGCCGCCGTGCGTGGTGCGGCCCACCCGATGCTGTCAGCGCCGCGCCTCGCCGATGCCGTCCTGCTCACCTCGGAACTGGTCACCAACGCCCTGCTGTACGCGGGGCCACCGGTCGCGGTCCACATTCACGCCGAGTCGCACCGTGTCTCGGTCGCGGTCGGCGACCACACACCGCCGGCGCGGATCGACCGCAGTCCGCTGACCACGGCCAGTGTCGGCGGCCGCGGATTGGCGATAGTTGCCAGCCTTGCCAACGTTTGCGGGCTTTACGCACCGGTCGGCGCGACGGGAAAATTCGTCTGGTTCGTGGTCGAGGACGACTCGCCTTCGCGCGATGTCCCGACGAACAGAAGCTAGAGTGATCCCGCCCACCGACGCCACCTCCGGGGAGTTGTCATGAGCCTGGACGTAGACCTGTCTGCGGTCGATGGTCAGCAAGCATTGGTGCTGCGCGGGGACCTGGATCTGGAGACCCGGAGCGTCGTTCTGGCGCGCGGCAACCAGGCCCTGCAAGAGCTCTCGCCCGGCGAACGCCTCGTCGTCGACCTGGCGAACGTGGGCTTCGTCGATTCGAGCGGGCTTGGTGTCCTCGTCGCCCTGTCCAACGAAGGTGCCGCCCGGGGTTGTCCGGTCGTCATGCGCCGCCCCAGCGCGGCGGTGTCGAAACTGTTCGAGCTGACCGGCCTCGACAAGGCCTTCGAGATCGAGCCTGCGCGTCCCTGACGTGGCAGAGCGCGTGTGGTTCCCCAGCACGATCGGGCCGCGGCTGGCCGGCCTGGTCGACCTGCCCGATGGTCCGGTTCGGGGCTGGGGCGTATTTTCCCACGGCTTCACCCTCGGCAAGGACAGTCCCGCGGCCTCTCGGATCTGCAAGCAGCTGGCCAGCGAAGGTGTCGGGATGCTCCGCTTCGACAACCTCGGGCTCGGTGACTCCGAAGGCGACTGGGGCGACGGGTCGTTCTCGCACAAGGTCGCCGACACCGTCCAAGCGGCGCGGTTCATGAGCGATTCAGGGCGCACGGTGAGGCTGTTGGTGGGCCATTCCTTCGGTGGCGCAACGGTTATCGCCGCCGCGCGCCAGGTGGAGTCGGTGCGGGCCGTGGCGAGCATCGGTGCCCCGTACGAGCCCGCGCACGTCGCGCGCAACTACGACGCCCTGGTCGACCGGATCGTCGCCGAGGGTGAGGCGCCCTTCCTGATCGGCGGCAAGGCGCTCACGCTTCGGCGGCACTTCATCGAGGACGTCCAGGCGGTCGACCTGCATGAGGAGATTCGCTCGCTCGGGCGGGCCTTGCTGGTAATGCACTCGCCGACGGACAACACGGTCGGAATCGCCAACGCGAGTGAGATCTTCCGGGCGGCCCGGCATCCGCGCAGTTTCGTGTCGTTGGAGGGCGCCGACCATCTGCTGACCGCCGGAACCCAGGCCAAGCGCGCCGCCCGCATCATCAGCGCCTGGGCCGACCCGTACCTGAGCGAGGTGTGAGGGACCGGGCCCCTCGGCTCATTGGGCCGCCGCGCTTGGCTCCATGTTGTCGAGCAGTGGCGGCGGAGCGAGCGGGCCCGTGAGCCGACGGGACAGCCACGCGAACGCGATCGGTTCCTCGGCCCGCCACACCTCGAAGTTGTGTCCGCCGTGATGCAGGGTCAATGTGCTGACCGATAGTGGTGATACGGCTTCGGCGACGAGGTCCCGCGCGTCCCGGGCGGTCTGCGGGTCCTGTCGGCTGGCGATCAACAGCAGCGCAATGTCTGGGGGCGGCAGGTTCTTCGCGCGCCACAGCGGTGTGTTGAGGTTGCGCAGTTGGGTGCTGTTGCCGAACAGTTCACCGGTTTGATGGTCGTGCGCGGGACGGCCGTAGCCGGCCAGGGACACGGCCGAGGAGAAGTAGTCGGGATGACGCATGGCGAGGTTCGTCGCGCAGAAGCCACCGCTGGAATAGCCCATGAGGGCCCACGCGGACGACTCGGAGTTGGCTCGATAGGCCCGCGTGATGGCCGATCGGACGTCGACGGTCAGATAGTGGTCGACCGCCGGGCCTCCGACGACATCGACGCACTGGGTGTCGCGGCCACCGGCGACGTCCTGAGTCGGCATTACCGCGATGAGCGGCACCGAACGCCCGGCTTTGATCTCGGCGTCGAGCTTGGCGGCGACGGCGAGGGAGTGGGTCCAGGTCTGGGGTGTTCCGGGCGAGCCCGCGATCAGCTCGACGACCGGGAAGGTGCGGTTCTGGTAGGCGGCCATGCCGTACTGGGCGGGCAGGTACACGAGTGCCCGATAGGTGCCGATACCCCGGCTGGTACTCGGTATCGCCAGAGAAACCACGGTGCCGTGCCCGCGCCGCCGGTCTTCGGCCAGCCGGGCGACGAGTGCGCCGTCCTGATTGCCGGGCGCCGCCGATAGCTGGCGAAGCGTGTGTCGTTCCCCGAGGAGCTCGCGCCACGACGTGTAGAAATTGCCGGCATCGTTGACCAGAATGGCTACCAACGCGATTGCGGACAACTGCGAGCCGAACAGCAGGACAGTGCGCAACACGTACCGGGGGCCGCGAGCTCGGAGACGGTTCCAGAACAGGACAAGCGCGACCGGAAACAGTGTCGCGATCAGCACTGCCAGCATCACCGTCGGCCGCCCCGTCAAGGCCATTCCCGCCGCTCCCTCCTCACTCGGCTGTGGTCGTTGCGGACGGCGACGCTGCTGATGGCAAGGTCGGCAGCGCGCGCCACAACGGAATCGCTGCCCAGCGTGGCACAGTGATCTGACAGGTCGCAGAGATTTCCGGTCGAGGCTCTCAGTCCTTACTCATGCCGGGCGTCCTGACCCGCTGACGCAGGCGGAGTCGGCGCTCGTCAGCCCCGGCTATCCCTCGTCCGTGACGTTCCGACTTTCGCCCTCGCGGCCGGTGTCCCGCGACGCCGCCATCGTGAGCTGGGCGATCGCGTCGAGAATCTCCGCCCGGCGCGCCTCGTCGAAGATGAGGGCTCGCGAGACGTCGGTCAGGTGCTGACCGTTGTCGCTCGAGTAGCGGCGCAGCAGAACGAACGCGTCGTCGACGGAAACGCCGAAATGGCCGCGTAGGTAGCCTTTGGCCTGTTCGACAACGGTCCGACCGATCAAGGCGTTTCGTACCTGCGGCATGACCACCCAGGGAGTGGGTGCGTGCTCCTGGACGATCGCCACGGTGGCGATGTGGGCCAGCGCCTGGCCGACGGCCTGGTCGGCAGGGTTGAGATCGCCGACCCGGGTGCCGAACAGGCCGAGGGCGCCGAGAACCAAACCCGCGGCGCGTAGCGGCAGGGCGTGGACCGAGGCGAAGCCCGCCTCGGTCGCGGCCGTGACGAAGCGTGGCCAACGGTCCCGTTCGTTCGCGAGGTCGGCCACGCTGACCGGTTCGCCCGTCGCGTAGCACTCCAGGCACGGACCCTGCTCGGCCTGCAGCTGGAAGAGCTCGACGTGGCGGGTCTCCTCGGTCGTCGCCGTCATGAGATGAAGCCGGTGGCTGGGATCGGCCAGGAGCAGGCCGGCCGAACTCACGTCCAGCAGTCGAACGGACCGCTCACTCAAGTCGGTCAGCAACTCGACGAGGTCGAAGTCGTGCATGAGGCTGTCGACCAGGGTGACGACGGCATCCAGCACTTGTCCCTCGCGGTGATCATTGGGCGCGCCGGTTCCTTCACTCGTCATCGGCGACCTCCCGTCAGCAAGCCCGTCATCGGTCGCCCTCCAGTCGAAGATCGCGATCGAGGATCGAACGGGCGACCTCCGTCGCGCTGACGTTGGTCGCATAAGCGTGCGCGCGCAGCCGGACGAGCGCCTCACCCGCACCGATCCCGAGCTGCGCCATCAGCATGCCGGTGGCCTGGCTGATCTCGACGCGGGTGAGAGAGGCGAGTTCGGTCCACGATTCGATGTCGGGGTCATTGATGAGCGTCTGGAGGTTGCCGGCCAGCAGATCGAGCATCGGCATCTCCGCCAGTTCCGCGGCGATGAGGACACCGGCGAGGTGGTCGGCGGCGAGGCCGCCCGGCCGGCGACGGTACAGATCGAGCGCACCGACGAACTCACCCGCGAGGACCACCGGCACCGCGTAGACACTGCGCACGTCCTGCTCCAGCATGGCCGGCCCGTAGCCCGGCCAACGGTGCTCGTCGAGGCGGGCCAGATCGGGAACCAGCACCGGCCCCTGCTGCGCGACCGAATCCAGGCACGGACCCTCACCGAAGGTGAACTGCAACTCGTCGTAGATCCGCGCGCGGGGGCTACTCGCTCCGAGGGTGGCCGAGTTGGCGCCGTCGAAGATGATCGAGATCGCGGCCTCGTCCACCTCGAAGGCACCCACGCACTCCGTGCACAGGCTGTCTGCCGCGGCCGTACCCCGCTGCCGACCGATCGCCTCAGCCAGACGCTGCTGAATCTCCATCAGCCGCAGCGCTCGAAATGGCGGGTGGCGTCACTCGTTCGCCGTCGTGCGGTCGCGGACATAGCGCTATCGTCCTCCGCCAAGGCCCGCGGCGCGAGTCCGGTGACTCACGGCCGGTGGCGAACTCGATCGCGCACGGCTCGGCCGTCGGGGTCATAGACCCCCCGGTACACCGGAACTGCCCACAGGCGGTGCAGACGGCTCAGCCGCTCCGGCACGTGGGGCCGTAGCCGCCCTGGCGGCCGCGGACCCTTCCGACCGTGGTCGTACCAATCCTGAAGGGCCTCCGCACTGCTGCGCATGGCCTTGAACGCCTGTTCGAGATCGACGATGTCGTCGAGTGGATCGCCGGCCGCGCGGTCAAGATGCTCGCGCCACAGGCCCAGCCTCAGATCGCGGGCGAAGACCCGCGCACCGTCGCCCTGCCCGGCCGGGTCCAACGGCTGGCGGGGATCGCGCTCGGAGTCCAGCACCGCACAGGACAGCTCGCTGTCGTGCGTCCACGAACGCCGATTGAGGTTGTCCGAGCCGATCATGGCCCACACGTCGTCGATCACCACGACCTTGGCGTGGACGTAGACCGGGGTGCCGGAGGTGTTCTCCACGTCGTAGATGGCGAATCGATCCTTGCCGGCCAGCCGGCAGACCTTGATCGCCTGTTCGCGTCCGACCAGGCTGGGCCAGCGGGACGCGCCCTCCTTGTCGGGATAACGCGGCACCACGGCGATCAGGTGCAGTTCGGGCTTGCGGCGTAACTCATCGGCCAGCAGATCGGCGACGAACGGCGCCCACAGATACTGGTCCTCGATGTAGATCAGCCGTTGGGCACGCGAGAACACCTTGCGGTAGGCGTGGGCGATGCTGCGTTCACCCAGCGGAGCAAAGGGATATCTCCGCAGCCGCGCCGGGTACGTGCGCAGCACCTGCACCGCCTGCGTGCCGGTGGCCGGCGGGTCGGGCAGGCGGTCCGGCAGATCGCGCCCCACCAGCTTGCCGGCGTGGTAGGCCCGGTCGATCAGCATCCGTAGCGGACTGGACAGGTCGAGCACCGTGCTGCCGTACCACCGCTCTCGAAAGGAATGTTCGATGTCGCCCACGGCCGGCCCCCGGATCGCGGCCTGCACGTCATGCCAGGGCGGACGGGGTCCGTAGACCTTCGGAAAGTCCATCACCTGCGGATCTCCGCGGTGGTCGTGATCGTCCCTGCGACTCAGACCGAGGTCGATCCCGCCGACGAAGGCGACGTCGCGAGCCGGCTGGTTCGGGTGCCGGATGACCACGTACTTCTGGTGGTGCGATCCGGCCCGGCGGGTGCGGGAATCGAGCAGGACTTCGCCGCCGGAGTCCGAGACCGTGCGCACCAGTTCAGCGTTGGCACCTTCGCTCTGATCCAGCCAGCCGGGTTGGGATCGCCAGATCAGACCGAACACCTTCGTCCCCGACGCCGCAACCCGCGCCAGAACCGTGCCGACCTCGGAGCCCTCGCCGTCCAGCCGCTCGTCGGTGTCACCACGAAAGTCGACCAGGTAGATCTGGTCCTCGGGGCCGGCCGCGGTCAGGGCCTCGTGCAACCGGGCGAAGTAGCTCGCGCCGTCGACGAGCGGCTCGACGCGGTTGCCGGTCGTCCAGGCCCGGATGTCGGAGGCCGAATTGCGCCGCTCGTCCGCGGTGAGGAACCACTGCGACACGCTCGCGTCGTCCCCACCGCTGCCCTGCGATCCGGGCGGGCTCATGACGTGGCCGGCGTCGCGCGAGGCACGGAGGTCCGCTGGATCAGTAGGGCACAGTTCACCGGACGTAGCCCCCGATCGGTGCGGATGGTCGACTGGGTGGAATGTACGGCCACCGGGTCAAGTCCTCAACGGCGACGGTCGGTCTCAGCCGCTCGCCGCGCGCACCGGCCCTGCCGGCACTCGATGCCGAGGAGGTCGACCTACACTGACCACGTGCTGCCGCCGCGGTCTGTCAGCCTCGTCGACCGGGCGAGGGAGTCGTTGCCGGCCGAGGTGTTCGCCTACTACGCCGCCGGTGCGGGGGCCCAGCAGACACTGGCCGAGCAGGAACAGGCCTGGCGCGAGATCGGGCTGCGGCCTCGCGTCCTTCAGGACGTTTCCCTCGTGTCGACGGAGGTGAGCCTGCTCGGTGACACGGTGGCCTCGCCCATTCTGATCGCTCCGACCGCGCTGCACGGATTGGCTCATCCGGACGGAGAGCTCGCCACCGCTCGGGGGGCCCGCAAGGCCGGATGCCGGTACGTCGTCTCGATGCGGGCCAGCCGGCGGCTGAGCTCGATCGCCGAGGAATCGGGACCGTTCTGGCAACAGGTCTATGTACTCAACGATCGGGGCATCTCCGACGAGGTAGCCCGGCGCGCGGCCCAAGTCGGCGCAACGGCCCTGGTCGTGACGGTGGATACCCCGATCGTCGCGCGCAAGCCGGCCGAGATCCCCGCCCTGGCCTGGGCGACGGGACTGCTCGACGTCCTCGACGGCCGGGACCCGGCCGACCCTCGGCTGCAGCAGGCTCGCGACCTGGGTCCGCCGGATCTGCGTCGGTTGCACGAGGTCTCGGGTCTTCCCGTGGTGGCCAAGGGCGTACTGCGCGGTGACCAGGCCCTCAAATGCCGCGATGCCGGGGCCGCCGCGGTGGTGGTTTCGACGCACGGTGGGCGGCAGCTCGACGGCACGATCACGGTCCCGGCCGCACTGGCCGAGGTCGTCCGGACGGTGGGCGGAGAGGTCGAGGTGTACGCCGACGGCGGGGTGCGCACCGGCGGCGATGTCGTGCGAGCCCTTGCTCTGGGTGCGCGCGCCGTCCTCATCGGCCGCCCGGTGTTGTGGGCGCTGGCAGTGGGCGGAGCAGCGGGCGTGCACGAGTACCTCAGGGACTTCACGGCTGATCTGTCCGAGACGCTCGCCCTGGCGGGCTGCCGTTCGGCCGCCGACGTCGGCGCGGACCTCGTCGAGGGGCCGGCCTCATGACCGAAGTCGGCGGCCCCGGTCGCCCGGATGCGAAGGAGGCTCCGATGGCCACCGGTTCGTCGCAGGTCGATGAGTTGCTCGCTCAGCTGAGCTGGGCCGAGAAGGCGGGCCAGCTCATCCAGTACTTCTATTTCCGGCTGCCCGAAGGCGCCGATACCGAGCCTGCGCTGGGATTGGACCCGGATCGCCAGCCCGCGATGGTCGAGGAGAAGCTGCGCCGCGGAGAGGCGGGATCGTTGTTGTTCGTCACCGACCCCGGTGAGATCAATCGCCTGCAGCGTCTGGCCGTCGAGGGCAATCGGCTCGCCATTCCGGTGCTGTTCGGCTTCGACGTCATCCACGGGCTGCGGACGATTCTGCCCGTCCCGTTGGCGATGGCGGCCTCGTGGGACCTCGAGCTGATCGAGACGGCGCAGGCCGTGGCCGCGCGTGAGGCCCGTGCGGTGGGTATCCACTGGACCTTTGCGCCGATGGTCGATGTCGCCCGCGACCCGCGCTGGGGGCGGATGGTCGAGGGCGCCGGAGAGGACCCGTTCCTCGGCGCCGCGGTGGCCGCGGCTCAGGTCCGGGGATTTCAGGGCGACCGGCTCGGTGCCCCCGATCGCGTCATCGCGGGGCCGAAACACCTTGCAGGCTATGGCGCCGCGCTCGGCGGCCGCGATTACGACGAGGTCAACCTGTCCGACCCCGAACTGTGGAACGTGTACTTCCCACCCTTCCAGGCCGCGGTGGCCGCCGGTGCGGGCAACGTGATGACGGCGTACATGAGCCTGAACGGGATTCCCGCGACCGCGAGCCGCTGGTTGATCCAGGAGGTCCTGCGTGAGACGTGGGGCTTCGACGGGTTCGTGGTCAGCGATGCCAACGCGGTCAGGAACCTGGTGACGCACGGATTCTCGGCCGACCTGACCGAGGCCGGTGCCCGCGCCGTCAGCGCCGGGACCGACCTGGAGATGGCGATGATGGACCCCGCCTATGGCCGGCTCCCTTCCGCGGTCGAGTCGGGCCAGGCCGGTGCGCAGACGGTGGATACTGCCGTCCGCCGCATCCTGCAGGCCAAGTTCGACCTGGGCCTGTTCGATCAGCCCTATGTGGATGAGGTCCGCGCCCGTGAGGTGCTGGCCGACCCCACCCATCGCGACGTCGCCCGCCAGGCCGCGGAACGCTCGGCGGTCCTGCTGCGCAATGAGGGCGACCTGTTGCCGCTCGATGCGACCTCGCTGGATTCGATCGCCGTGCTCGGCCCGCTGGCCGACTCCAGGCGCGACACGCTTGGACCGTGGGTGTTCGACTACGACCTCGATGAGACGGTCAGTGTGCTGGACGGCATCCGCGCCCTGGTCGGTGACCGGGTGCGCGTCGAGCACGCCGCCGCGATACCGGTCGTGCAGCGCACGTACCCGTCGCTGTTCGACATGTTCGGCGGCAACACGCCCTCCGATGCTCCGGACTTCGATCCCCAGGTGGCCTTTGCGAAGGCGGTGGAGCTCGCCCGCGACGCCGACGTAGCGGTGGTCGTCGTGGGTGAGTGGCAGAACATGATCGGCGAAGCCGCCTCCCGGTCCTCGCTGGAACTGCCCGGGCAGCAACTGGAACTCGTCCAGGCGGTGGTCGGGACGGGCACACCGGTCGTGTTGCTGGTGATGAACGGACGACCACTCGATCTGCGCTGGCCCGTCGAGAACGTACCGGCCGTGATGGACGTCTGGTACCCGGGCACGCAGGGCGGCGCGGCGGTCGCGAATCTGTTGTTCGGCGCCGCCAGCCCGGGTGGCAAGCTGCCCTTCACCTGGCCACGAACAGTGGGCCAGATTCCCATGATCTACGCCCACACGCGTTCGCACGAGCCGGACAACCAGGCCCGACGCTACTGGGACGAGGCGAGCACCCCGCTGTTCCCGTTCGGCTTCGGGTTGAGCTACGGCCGGTTCTCCTACGCCGGGCTGCGGGTCGATCGTCCGGTGATCGGCCTCGAGGACACCGTGACCATCAGCGTTGAGCTGACCAACGCCGGTGAGAGGGACGCCGACGAGGTGGCGCAGCTGTACCTGCACCAGCGGCACGGCACGGCGGTACGCGGGGTGCGCGAGCTGAAGGGCTTCGCCCGGTCGACCCTGGCCGCGGGACAGACCCGCACGGTGCAGTTTCGGATCGGCCCGGAGCAACGGCGGTACTGGAACGCCGCGGTTCGGGACTGGGTGAACGAGGCATCGACCTTCGACGTCTGGGTCGGTGGCGATTCGACGGCGGAGCTGTGCACCCAATTCCGCGTCGAGTCCTCGTCGTGAACCGGAGCCGGACGTGACATCGGCGCGGGTCTACGGCACGCTCGTGGCGACGGCCTCCACCGGTTGAGTCCGGTCGCCGAACTGGGGATCATGCGGGGATGACCTATCCGGTACCTGCCTACGACGACGCCGGCGGCCCGTCGGGCTACACCTACGCCGGTCTCGTCGTCCAGGGTGCGGCCGAGATCGAGGCGGCCCGAACTGACGCCGCGCTTCGCCGGATCCGTTTCAGCGGCTGGATCGCGCCCCCGGACAACGGCTGGATCGTCGTGGTCGCCGGCCAGGGCGATGCGACGATCGCCGCCGGGCGCCGCGGCGTGCTGGAGGTCGGCGGCTGGCTCTCGGCCGAGCTTCAGACCACGGTTTTCGCCTTCCGGGTACTGGCTGATCGCCAGCTCGCGATCGCCGCGTGGGCGGGCGGAACCGAGGTCGGTCGCTACCTCTCGGACCCGTCCTACGCCAGCGCCGGGGACAGCCTCGACGACGAACCCGTAGGCGTCGAGTACGCATCGGCATTCGCCGAGGCGGCCGGGCGCCCGACCGCCTCGGCCGAACTCGCAGATCTGCTCGGTGACCGGCTCGATCCAGACAGTGTCGTCGAATCCGAACGACTGGCTGACAGCCTGCGACTGCTGGGCTTTCCGCAGTGGCTGGTGTCGGTGTCCTCGCTGCCACGCGACATCCCGGCGGGTCCGTCCGCCCGCAGCTTGACCAGGCTGGGTGCGGGCGTCGGTGGTCTGGCCGGGCGCCCCGTCGCCGGTGCCGTCGGCATCCTCCGGCGCTGGCGTCCGCCCCGCGCCTGACCGACGGTCATCGCCGCAATCGCCGCTGCTCAGTCCTCGGCTGCCCTCGGCACCGCCAGCTGATCCCAGTCGTGCAGAAAGATCGGTTGGAAATAGCCGGCCAGGCCGGGGCTGGAAAGGATCACGCCGGCGTCGCGGTTGGCTGTCGTCCCCGCGCTGGACCAGTTCTGGCTGGAGACGAGCACGGTCGCGCCGTCGACGAGGATCCCTTTGTTGTGAACGTTGTTCTGGATCCGAACCGATCTGGCCACGTCCAGGCCGGCGGTGATGAGCTTCTCCAGATAACCCTGAACCTCGTACTGGGACATGATGATCCGGACGTCGACGCCGGCCTGCTGCCGTGCGATCACCGCAGCGATCAGGTCGGTGAAGGCAGCCGGAGCGCCGGTGATGTCCGCCGGCAGCTCGATGTACTGGAACTGCATGTACAAGCTCGTCGTCGCCGAGTGGATGAGTGCCGTGACGTGCTCGGCGTAGCTGCCGGGATCCGGTGTGAGCAGCGGTTGAATGGTCATCTCCTGGGTCACCGTCGTCGGCCCCCAGAACTGCAGGAACGAAGGGGTGCTCGCCGCCGGAGCCAGGACCGCCGGCGAAACCGCCGCCGCTGCCGCCGCGGCCGGAGCGAGCTGGTGCGCCTGCGCAACGGTCAGATCGTTGAGCAGATAAGCCTCGAAGACGGCGGCCAGAGCCGGTGAGTCGATGACGACATGCCAGTCCCGGTCGCGGGTTCGAGCTTGCGCGGCGTCGGCCGCAACGCCGACCGGGTCGATGTCGGGCTGGTTGGAGTTGTTCCAGTTCCCGCTCGACAGCCACACCCGCCGGCCATCGGCCACGGCGACCTTGATGTGGTAGGCCGAGGGGAATTCCCACGCCGCGGCGCGGGGATCCATCCGGTCCAGGGCCCAGGCCTGGATGAGCCCGTCCTGCAGCGCGGCCACGAGCGTCCTGACGGTGTCCTCATCCGTCTGGTCGGCCGTCGGGTTCTCCGCGGGATGGTCCAGGACCAGTCGCACGGTCTTGCCGGCCAGTGCGGCGGTGAAGGCGTCGAGAATGTGCTTGGACGTCCAGTCGTACAGACCGATGGTGACTCCGTTCTGAACCGAGGCGAGAAAGGCCTTCAGCACCGGCCATCCCGCGTCCGGACTGGCACATGCGGTTACCGTGACCGCCCCGGTCAGGGCATCGAGAGTGACCCCGTCGGGCGCGCTGTAGGGCACCTGCGGCTTGGCCGCCAGCGCCACCGCGGCCGGAACGTCGGCCGCAGGCGGTGCGCCTGCCGCAGGCGGTGGTGGGGCTGCCTGGTCATGACGAGGCGAGATCTCATCGAGGAAGCGAGGCAGCGCGCCGGTGGGCGGGTCGACCGCGGTGAGGGGCACCACGGATTCGGGGTCCTCGAGTTCGGCGCGCTTGCGGGGCGAGGCCTGCCGCACGTCGAGCACTATCCCGTCCAGGGAGCGCGGGAGCAGCGCCCCGCCTACCGGCGCGGCCGATTTCGCGGTCACGGTCACCACGATCGCGGGCTCGGGTGGATCCACCGGCCAGCCGTGCCGGAACTTCCAACCGGGACGCACGCTCAGCACGCCCGGCAGCGCCAGCCGGTCGTGGTGTGTTTCGATGATCTGGGCTACCCGGCTCAATGACTCGACCATCACAACGCCTCCTTGACCCCGCGATCACCCTAGGCCGGTCGGGTGAGGGGTGAACAGCATCAGGATGACGTCCGGAGGAACTCGCGGTGCCGGTCAATCGGTCTGACCCGGCGGTGGTAGAACGGTCAGCAACTGTCGGCGCCCTTTCGTGGAGCGCCATTCCGGCCCCGGCCGGGTCTCAGCTTCGGAGGCGCGATGGACGACACGGTGGATCGCTGGTTTCTCAGTCGGTCCGAGCGCGGCAACGATCACACCCGCCTCTACCGGGACCGGCCCGAGGACCGCGCCTGGACCGCCGGCAACGACGTGGTCCCTCTCGTCCACGGTGGTCGGTACTTCCCCGAACTGCTGCGGCGGGTCAACGCGATGCGGGCGGGGGATCTGCTGTTGTTCACCGATTGGCGCGGGGACCCCGACCAGTTGCTCGATGGACCGGACAGCGCGGTGGGTACGGTGCTGTGCCGCGCCGCCGAGCGTGGCGTCATCGTCAAGGGCCTGGTGTGGCGCTCGCATCTGGACCGGTTGTCGTTCAGCGAGCAGGAGAACCGGCACCTCGGCGAAGAGATCAACCGCGCCGGTGGTGAGGTCGCCCGCGACATGCGGGTCAGATCAGGAGGATCGCACCATCAGAAGTTCGTGGTGTTGCGCCACGCTGATCGTCCTGAGCTGGACGTTGCCTTCGTGGGCGGAATCGATCTGTGTCACAGCCGGAACGACGACGTGGACCATCACGGAGACGTCCAGCGTCAGCCGATGGCGGCGGTCTACGGTGATCGCCCGCCGTGGCATGACCTCCAGGTGGCGATCTACGGACCTGCGGTCTCCGACGTCGAGGATGTGTTCCGCGAACGCTGGGAGGATCCCTCGCCCCTGAACCGCAATCCCCTGAGCCGCCTGGCCGATCGCCTTCGCGGCGAGGACGTCGATCCGAGTCCGCTGCCCCCGAAGCTGCCACCACCGCCCGTGCGGGGCAACCGCACCGTGCAACTGTTGCGGACCTATCCGCGCAAGCGGCCGGAGTTTCCCTTCGCGCCCGAGGGGGAGCGCACCGTCGCCCGCGGTTATGACAAGGCGGTGCGGCTGGCTCGCAGCCTCGTCTACGTCGAGGACCAGTACTTCTGGAACGCCGGGATCGTCGCCTGTTTCACCGAGGCGCTGACGGCGAATCCGTCGCTGCACCTCATCGTGGTGCTGCCGCTGTACCCCGATCAGGACGGCCGGTTCTCCGAGCCGCCGAACCTCGTGGGCCGCCAGCACGCGGTGGCGGCCGTGCGGGCGGCGGGCGGCCCGCGCGTGGGCATCTACGGCATCGAGAACCATGCCGGCACGCCGGTTTACGTCCACGCCAAGGTGGGAATCATCGACGACGTGTGGGCCAGCGTCGGGTCCGACAACATCAATCGCCGCTCCTGGACGCACGATTCAGAGCTCGCCTGCGCGGTCATCGACGAGACGCAGGACACTCGCGAGCCCAGGACCATAGACGGATTCGCCTGTGGGGCAAGGAGATTTGCTCGCGATCTGCGCCTGGAGCTGGCCGCCGAACACCTTGACCGGGCGCCCGACGGCGTGGACGACCTCAGCGATCCGGACGTCGCTTTCGCCGCCTTCGCCGACACCGCCGCCGCACTGGATCGCTGGCACGAGGCGGGGAAACGAGGTCCCCGACCACCGGGACGGCTTCGGAACTATCCCGCTCCGGACCTCTCACGCCGGACCCTGGCCTGGGCCACCCCGTTGTACCGGGTGATCTATGACCCGGACGGCCGGCCGCGCGGGCGAGGTTCCGTCGGCTGAGCGACAGTGGGCTCAGCGCGCGACGGCCAGCCAGTCGTCCGCGGCGCGGTCATGGCGGATGAGCCCCATGGTTTCGAAGCGGTCCAGCCAGCCACCCATCGGCCACCATCCCCAGCGATCGCGGAAGATTCGGCCGTTTCGCAGGATGTCGGCCAGGTGATCGACCGGAGGGTTCTGGCTGGCGTGGTGCTGGTGGTATGCGGGTGCGCCGCCGACCCAGGTCAGTCCGACGGCGCGCGCTCGGGCGAGCTGGCCGAAGTCGGTGTCCTCGGCGCCGTATCCGAGATAGGCCTCGCAGAATCCGCCGATCAGTTGCCAGGTCCGCGACGACACCGCGAAGGACAGTGACCAGAACAGGGCCGGATCCGCGCCCGCGATGAGTTCGGCCGGGCCGGGGACGGGCCGCGCTGGATGCGGCTCGGCCAAGGCCGCGAGATCCTCTTCCAGGTAACCCGTCGCCGGCGGTGGGGGCAGGTAACCGACCGTCCCCGAGTACAGCGTGGGAAGCGTTTCGCCTTGTACACATGAGCTGTAGCGCTCCACCAGGGCGTCGCCCGGAATGCAGTCGACGTCGAGGAAGATCAGCGTGCTCGCACCGAGCTCGATCGCCCGCCGAGCCCCGGCGTTGCGTGCGTGTCCCAACGGCAGGCCTGACCCGGGCACGTCGACGTGCACTACTTCGGTCGGCAGTCGTGGTGCTCGCTCGTCGTCATCGACGACAGCAGCGATCTGAGGATCACCCATGCTCACGACGAGATGCAGGTCAGGCTGCCGGTGGGAGCGGCGCAGTCCTTGCCGTTGGCGCGTCAGGTGATCGTGACGGCCCGCGGCGATGGTGATGACCGCGGTGCCGGCGTCGATCACGGCGCTCCCGCCGCGGCGAGGTCCAGCACCAGGTCGGCAACCCCGCGAGGGCCGCCTCCGGAGCGCCAGCGCTGCCAATTGTCCCGGCCGCCGAGGCAGGACTCCAGCAGGCGCGGCCATTCGTGGGCGGCCACCGGGCCGTAGTGGACCGTGGCGATCCCGGCCTTCTGCATCGCCGCGGCGGTGGACCGCTGTTCGTCGTGTGGCCGAGCTCCGGGCAGCACCAGTGTCGGGCGTCGGGCGTAGGCGAGGTCGGCCAGGGCGCCCAACCCCGCGTGCGTAACGACCACGTCGGCATCGGCCAAGGCGGTCCAGGGATCGCGCAGCCGTCCGTCCTGGCCCAGATGGATCAGCTCCCAACCGGGAACGAGCCCATCCGGAAGGGGCATGGCGCCACCCTGGCCGTGCAGCAGCAGGACCCGCTGACCGGGCGGCGTCGTGCGCGGCGGGCGGGGACGGTCGTGAAAGCGCGACAGTGCCCCGGCGTGATGCACCTTGTGGCGGTGGGGTTCCAGCCCGCGGGCGAGCTCGCTGAACTCGGCCGGCCACGGCGCGACGATCGCGCTCGAGAGCTGGAAGCCCAGCTGGTGGGCGGCGTCGGTGCGATCACCGGGTAGGACCATCGAGACGACCGGAACGCCGAAAAGCCTGGACAGCGTGACGATCTCTACCGATACGTCGACGATCATGCAGTCCGGGCGGGCCGTGCCCAACCACTGCGACAGCTGCAGCATCCGGGCGTTGAGCCCCGCGTCGCGTAGCGGTACCCAGTGCAGCGCCCCATTGGCGTCCGGGGCGATCGGGTGCTCGGCGTCGTCGTCGCGTTCGAGCTGGATCCACTCGCCGGGCCAGCTCGGTTCGGGTGCGAGCGAGGACAGCGCTGTGACCGGCTCGGGCAGGTAGCGGGCAATGCTCAGTGCGCGATTCAGATGCCCGCGCCCGACGTGGTGGATGTAGTAGCCGATCATGCGGCCAGCCTCGAGGTCAGGCGCGTGTAGAGGCCCTCGTAGCGATCAAGCATGCGCTCCACCGAGCAGAAGCTCTCCGCACGGGCCCGCGCCGCGGTGCGCGACAGGCTCATGGCCGTCACGGCCGCTTCGGCCAGGGCGTCGACGTCATCGGCGGGAACCAGCACGCCGCTGTCCGGGCCGACCACTTCGGGTAGTCCTCCGCGGGCGAACGCCGCCACCGGCGTGCCGCACGCGAGAGCCTCGGCCGCGACCAGGCCGTAGGGCTCGTCCCAGCGCGGACTGACGATGCACGCGCCGGAGCGCCCGAGAAGGTCGGCCAGCTCGGCCGAGCGCAGATGTCCCAGATAAGTGATGCCGTCCCCGAGCAGTGGAGCGATCGCGGTCTCGAAGTACTCGGGGTACGGGCAGGCGCCGACGATCGTGAGCGGCAGCCCGGCGCGTCTGGCGGCCGCGATCGCCAGCTCGGGTCCCTTCTCCGGGACCACCCGCCCGGACCAGACGAGCGCGTTGCCGCCAGGGCCAACGGGCCAGCGAGCGAGATCGACGCCGTTGTGGATGACCTCGGCCTCCGGCACGACATGACGCCAGGAGCGCGCGGTGTGGTGGCTGACCGCGACGAACGTGCCCGGGTCGGCCGAGATCTGAATCGCCGATTCCAGCCAGGGAATCGGCGGAGTGTGCAACGTCGTGATCATCGGGACCGGCACCGCGGGTGCCATCGCCACCGGCAGGTGGTGCAGGCTGTTGTTGTGCACCACGTCGAACTGGCCCTCGGCGGTGTCGATCAGTCGCATCATGACACTGAGGTAAGCGTGGTGCTCATCGAGGAAGGCCTTGGGCGCGGCGCTCGGATCGCGAGAGGCAGCCACGCTGATCTCCGGCCAGCGGGACCGCACGGAAGCGACCGACAAGGCTCGGTCAGCCGCTTCGGCGAACAGGGTCACTTGGTGCCCGCGTCGGCGCAGCCCTTCGGCCAGCGACCAGGTGTGTGCCTCCAGGCCGCCGGCGAACGGTTGCCGGATCGGAAAGCGCGCCGAGGCGATGATGGCGATCCGCATGCCCGCGGTCACAGCAGGGACCGGTACAGCGCATCGTGGAACGAGGCGATGGCCGCGCGCTCGCCGGCCCGCTGCGACCGATCCGCCTGCCACACCGGACGATGCCGGTAGGCCCAGCGCACCGCCTCGCGAAGGGACCCGGCGTCCAGGCCGGTCTCGTCGCCGTGATAGCTCAGGCAAGGCCGTTGCTCGGCGTAGAAACCGCAATCGGGCGCGAGCACCGTTGTACCCAGGTCGTAGCAGGTCTCCAGCCAGCCGGAATGGGTACCGAAGCGGTAGGGCAGCACGGACAGGTCCAGCCCGGCCAGGTACGCGAAGAGGTCACGGTCGGTGAAGTAGTCGTGGACGGACACCTCTACGCCCGGACGGGCAACCCGCAGCCACGCCGCGAGCGCCGGCTCGTGGCGCAGTCCCGTGGTCTCGTAGACGTCGCGATGGACGTCGACGCGAAGGCGTAGCTCAGGCAGTTCCTCGGTCAGCGGGGCGATCGCTTGCAGGGCAGCGAGCGGATCCATGCTGGCGCGGATGCTCTTGGCGTGCACGCCGACCACGAACGGGCCCGATTCCTTCGGTAGCCGTGGGGAAATTCCGTCCAGAGGCACTACGTGGGGGTGGCTGATGACCTGAGCCTGACGTCCCCACCGCCGCAGGATCCGCGCGGCCGCCCCGGGGGTCAGCGTGATCAACGCCGCGGCCGCCGGGATCAGCACGTCGAGCTGGGCGTCGTGGGCCTGCGGGGTCCGGTGGTGCGGGTTGCGAAGGTCGTGAACGGTGTACACGAGCGGTTTCCCATTACGGGAAAGGGCATCCACGATCGACTCGAGCTCGCTGGGGGACAGGGCGTCGAAGCCGAACTGGATGTGGAACACGTCGAACTCGCCGGCGTGGTCGTCGATCCAGCCCGGTGACAGCATCGCCGGGGGCCACCATTGGGAGTCCACACTGCGGGCCACCTTCGGTGGCGGATCAGCCAGCCGCATGACGGCTTCCGGCACGTCCTGCTCGTCGAGCTCGGAGGGCGGCGACAGATGGCGGACGTAGACATGTCCGGCAGGCACCGACGCCACTCGAATCGGTCCGGTGGCGGGTGTGCTGCTCGGCACCGCGCTCGCGTGATCGATGCGCGCGGGATCGATGAGGGGCAGGCGAGTGGCGGTCACAAACTCGGCCGGCGGCCGGGATGGCTGGCCGCGCCGAGCGGTCGGTGGAGCTGGGGTGGTGCGGACATGCATACCTCTTGGCGGTGGCGGTGGCGGTGGGATTGCTCAGCCCGGAGCGGGCTGGGCGTTGAGTGAGCTAGGTGGGCGGAGGTCACCGAGGGTCACGGCGCCACCAGGCGAAAGTCAGCGGACAACAGGCGAGCGGCGCTCAGCGAAGGCATCTGTGCTCCCGGCACGGGGGCGAGGCACTTTCTCTGCCTGCTTACTTGCACGGTAACCCATCCACGCGATGAACGCGAAGACGCCGACAGCCGCGCGGGCACGCTAGGCACGGGCTGGCCCGGATGCGACACTGACCTTCCACTCAGCGGAAGGCGTACCCGTGGCCGGCAACACGTCCATCTCCGGCTCGACCGTCACGTCGCGGGCCCTGGCGGTGCTGGCGGCCTTCGACGGCGAGCATCGCGCCCTGAGTCTGACCGAGTTGGGTCGGCGAGCGGGACTGCCGATTCCGACGGCGTACCGGCTGATCTCGGAGTTGACCGCGTGGGGCGCGCTGGTGCGGCGCCCCGACGGCGCCTACGTGATCGGCCGGCGGATCTGGGATCTCGGCCTGCTGGCTCCGGTGCAGTCCGGTCTTCGCCAGATCGCCGCTCCTTTCCTGCAGGATCTCTACCTCGCCACGGTGGCCACGGTGCATCTGGCCGAGCGGGACGGGCTGTCGGTGCTCTATCTCGACCGGCTCTCCGGCCGGGCGTCGGTGCCGGTGGTCAGCCACGTCGGCGCGCGCCTGCCCCTGCACGCGACCGGGGTCGGCAAGGTCCTGCTGGCCTATGCCCCCGCGGAGATTCAGGCGCAGGTACTGGGAAAACTGACCCGCGTGACTCCGTACACGATCACCCAGCCGGGTCGCCTGTGCGAGCAGTTGCGCCGAGTCCGTCGCGAGGGATTCGCCCAGACTTCGGAGGAGATGAGCCTGGGGGCGTGTTCGGTCGCGGTGCCCATCAGTACCTCGCCGGGTCAGGTCGTTGCGGCCCTCGGCATCGTTGTGCCGAGCTTGAAGCGGGACCGTCCGCGCCTCGTCGCCGCCCTGCAGGTCGCCGCTCAGGGCATCGGGCGCAGTCTGGCCGCAGCTTCCGCTCAGTGAAAGACAGGGGTGGTTCGGGCCGCCGAGGTGGCGTTCACTGCTCCCATGCGTACTCAGGTCGCGATCGTCGGTGCGGGTCCCGCCGGTCTGTTGCTGTCCCATCTGCTCGCGGCGGACGGTATCGACTCCGTCATCGTCGAAAGCCGCTCCCGGGCCTACGTCGAAGCGCGGATCCGCGCCGGAATCCTGGAAAGTTCCACGGTCCAGCTGCTGGACTCGGTGGGGCTGGGAGCGCGGCTGCACCGCGAGGGGGACGAGCATCGCGGCATCTACCTGCAGTGGCCAGGCGAGCGGCACCATCTGGATTTCGTCGACCTGACCGGACGCAGTGTCTGGGTCTACGGGCAGACCGAGGTGACCAAGGACCTCGGCGCGGCGCGTGCGGCCGACGGTCAGGTCATCCACTACGAGGCCGGCGAAACCGCGTTGCACGATCTGAACACCGACCATCCCTATCTCACGTTTCGCGACGCCGACGGCGCACCGCGGAGACTGGACGCCGACGTGGTGGTCGGCTGCGACGGCTCGTTCGGACCGAGCCGGGCGGCGGTTCCGCCCGCCGAGCGGACCGTCTGGCAACGCGAGTATCCCTATGCGTGGCTGGGCATTCTCGCCGACGTCGCGCCCTCGACCGACGAGCTCATCTACGCCTGGCACCCCGACGGTTTCGCCCTGCACTCGATGCGTTCGGCGACGGTGAGCCGGCTCTACCTGCAGGTTCCCACCGGCACGGACCTGGCGGACTGGTCGGACGACCGCATCTGGGCCGCGCTGGCCGAGCGCCTCGGCGACGGGGTGAACGGCTGGAGCCTCACACCCGGTCCGATCACGGACAAGAGCGTGTTGCCGATGCGTAGCTTCGTCCAGTCACCCATGCGCTCGTCGCGGTTGTTCCTGGCCGGGGACGCCGCGCACATCGTGCCTCCCACGGGAGCCAAGGGACTGAATCTCGCCGTCGCCGATGTCGCTCTGCTGGCGCCGGCGCTGGTCGCATTGCTCGGCAAGCACGACGCCCGGCTCGCCGATGCCTACAGTGACACCGCGCTGCGCCGGGTGTGGCGGTGCACGCACTTCTCCTGGTGGATGACGACCATGCTGCACACCGACGACGATCCCTTCACCCGCCAGCTCCAGCTGTCCCAGCTCCAATGGGTGGCCCGCAGCGACGCGGGTGCCACCGGTCTGGCCGAGAACTACGCCGGGCTCCCCCTGGGCTTCTGAGGGCCGTCCCGCGGAGTCGTCTCCGGCAGACAGCAGCTCGGGACGCGCTACAGCTCCGGCGCCGACGGGCGGGCGTAGCGATGCACCGGTCGTCCCGTGGCGCCGTACTCGAGATCGAGCGCGATGAGCCCCTTGCGTTCGAGTTCGGTGAGGTACCGCTGGGCGGTCGGCCGGCTGATGCCGAGCTGATCGGCCACCGAGCTTGCCGACTGGGTCTCTTGCGAATTGAGGACGATGGCCAGGATGCGCGCCATCGTGGGCGGCAGTCGCGGGCGCCCTCCCCGCTCGGTGCCCGCGGGCTGGCGCATGGCGTACAGCGCATCGACGACTGATTGGTCGGCGTCGACGTTGCCCGCGGTGGTCATCTCCTGGCGCCAGCGTCGATAGGTCTCCAACTGCTCGCGCAGCAGCCGGAAGCCGAAGGGCTTCACGAGGTAGTAGACGGCGCCCAGGCCGATGGCCGCGCGGACCGAGTCCAGGTCGCGAGCAGCGGTGACGATCATGCAGTCCGGGGCATCCGGGTCCTCGGCGGTGAGCGAGCGCAGCAGGCTCAAGCCGTCCTCGTCGGGCAGGTAGATGTCGAGGATCATCAGGTCCGGATGCAGTTCGGCGATCATGGTGCGAGCCTCGCCCGCCGTGTGGGCCTCGCCGACGGTCGTGAAGCCCTCGACTCGGTCCACCGCGGCCGAATGCAGTTTCGCGACACGGTAATCGTCATCGACGACCAACGTGCGAATCACGGTTGATCACCGAAGATGGCCCCGGCCGCGGAAGAGGACCGTACCAACGGTGCGGTTCGTGGCAGCCGGACCTCGAAATAGCCGCCCGGGCCGGGCCGTACCTCGATCGTCCCGCCGCTCTTGGCCACCAGGCGAGCAACCAGCGCGAGCCCGATGCCGCGGCGCATCTGGCCGCGCGGTTGTTTGGTGGAGAAGCCGTCGGTGAAGATGTCCTCCAGTCGGTCCGAGGCCACTCCGGGACCGTTGTCCGTGACGATGATCCTCAGCTCCGGTTGGTCGGCCAGGTCGACGGTGACCAGGCGGGGGGTCGGCACCCCCGCGGTGGCCTCGATGGCATTGTCGACCAGATTGCCGATGATCGACATGAGGTTCTGCGGATCGATATCGGTGTCGAAGCTCGATTCCGGGGTGAGGGTCAGCTCGACGCCCGCTTCGGTCGCCACCGAGATCTTGGCCAGCAGCAGCGCGGCCACGAGGGGCGATCCGATCCGGGCGCGCAGATCCTCCGCCGAGGACACCTGATCGCGGGTGATGATCGAGAGGTATTTCGCGATCTCCTCCAGATCGCCGAGGTCGGCGAGCCCGGACAGCACGTGGAGCCGGTTGGTGAACTCATGCTCCTGCGCGCGCAAGGCGTTGGTCAGACCGGTGACAGCGTTCATCCGCCGCATCAGGCTCTCCAGCTCCGTGCGGTCCCGCAGGGTGACGATGCTGCCGGCGTCCCGATTGCCGATGACCACCGGCCGGCGGTTCACGACCAGGAGGGCGTCGCTGGTCATGACGGATTGGTCACTGCCGCCGGACGTTCCGTCCAGGACCTGGCGAAGCCGGCCGGCCGGGATGAGATCCTCCAGGCGCTCACCGACCCCGGCGGTGCTGATGCCCAGCAACCGCCGAGCCTCGTTGTTCAACAGCGTGATCCGGCCCCGCGTGTCGAAGCCGATGACGCCTTCCTTGATGCCGTGGAGCATCGCTTCGCGCTCCTGCAGCAGCGATGCGATCTCCCGCAGCTCCAGCCCGAAGGTCACCCGTTTGATGGTTCGCGCCAGCACCAGGGCCACCACGACGCCCAGCCCGAGGACGATGGCGCAGTACGCCGCGATGGCGACCATGTCCTTGTGGACCTGGCCCGCAACGGCCGTTTCCAGGTAGCCGACCGAGACCTGTCCGACCACCCGCCCGTTCGCGTCGAAGATCGGGGCCTTCCCGTTCGCCGAACGGCCCAGGCTGCCGTGGTCGATGCCGACCCGGTCCTGGCCGTCCAGCACGGCGACGGGTTCTTCCAGCCGCTTTCCGATCAGAGCCGGGTTGGGATGGGAGTAGCGGACCCCGTCGCGGTCAGAGACCACCACGTAGGCGGCGCCGGTATTCTGCACGACGCGCGCGGCCAGTCCGCGGATGACGTGGTTGGGGTCCTGCGCCTGTACCGCCGTCTGGATGTCGGGGATGTCGGCCACGACGATGGCCGTGACGCGGGCTCGTTCCTCGTACTGCTGATCGAGGGAGTGAGTGGTCAGGCGCAGATCGAGAATGCCGCCGAGGACGACCGTTCCGAGCAGAATCCCGACCATGGCGAGCAGGATCTGGGAGGCCAAGGTACGTCCTCGTCCCATGTCCTATCACCTTCACCCGATCGCCGGTTCGTTCGCGGGATGGAAGCACGTTCGCGTGCCTCTTGACCAGACCCCGTGAACTAAACGCACGAAAGTTTCGGAAACGTGATCGTAACGCGCGATTGACCAGCTAACCCCGAGTATCGCGGGATTGCCCGCAAACGATCGCAATTGTTTACCCAGCCACAGCTTGCCTGCAGCCTTGCCCTCCAACAGCCACAAAGCTCCAACGGCCACAAGGAGGCAACGCATGGCAGCGCCCACCGATCAACCGGCGATCGAGCTGGTGAACGTCACCAAAAGGTTCACGACTCCCTCGGGCGGTCTGTACACCGCCATCGAGGATCTGGACCTCACCGTCGCGCCGGGTGAGTTCTGCGCCGTCGTCGGTCCGACGGGTTGTGGCAAGTCGACCACCCTGACCCTGGTCTCGGGCTTGGAGCGGCCCTCGCGCGGCGTGGCCCGAGTCGGGGGGCACGAGGTGGACGGCATCACCCCCGGTGTCGGGTTCGTGTTCCAGACCGACGCGGTGTTCCCCTGGAAGAGCGTGCTCGACAACGTCGCGGCCGGCCCGAGGTTCCGCGGCGATTCGAAGGCGAGCGCCAACAAGAACGCCCGGGACTGGCTGCGGCGGGTGGGACTGTCCGGCTTCGAGGACCGCTTTCCGCACCAGCTCTCCGGCGGTATGCGCAAGCGGGTCGCGCTGGCCCAGAGCCTGATCAACCAGCCCTCGGTGTTGCTCATGGACGAGCCGTTCTCCGCCCTCGACGTGCAGACCCGCTCGATCATGTCCGACGAGCTGCTGTCCCTGTGGGAGCTGACCCGTCCGGCCGTCATCTTCGTCACCCACGATCTGGAGGAGGCGATCGCCCTGGCGGACAAGGTCGTCGTCCTCACCGCCGGTCCGGGACGGGTGAAGGCGGTCTTCGACGTCGACCTGCCCCGCCCGCGGCGCGCCCAGGAGATCCGGTTCACCGAGGAATTCGTGTCCATCTACTCCAAGATCTGGGAAGCGCTGCGCGCCGAGGTCGAGACCGCCTATGCCCGAACGACCGCGGAGGTGGCCTCATGACCGCAGAACTGGCCGGCAGCACCATGCGCACCAGCGTCAAGGCCGGCCAGCCCGAGCCGAGAAAGGGCATGCGCCCGCGGTCGAAGTGGCGCGCGCAGGTCAACGCGGTCCGCCTCACCGTCGTCGTCGTCCTGCTCGGCGGATGGCAGCTGGGTGCCGACCACGGCTACATCGATCCGTTCTTCTGGAGCAAGCCCAGCATGGTGTGGACCCAGCTGCGGACCTGGGTCAGCAACGGGACGTCGCAGGGCTCGTTGGCCTCCCAGATCCTGGTCACGCTGGAGGAGGCCGCGTACGGCTTCATCATCGGCGTGGTCCTGGGCGTCGTGCTGGGCATCCTGCTCGGCCGAAGTCGCTTCCTGGCCGACGTGTTCTCGCCCTTCATCAAGGTCGGCAACTCGATTCCCCGCATCATCCTCGGCTCGATCTTCACCGTCGCGTTCGGCTTCGGGATGAAGTCGAAGGTGATTCTGGTCGTCGTGCTGGTCTTCTTCGGAGTCTTCTTCAACGCCTTCCAGGGTGCTCGCGAGGTCGATCGCAATCTGATCTCCAACGCCCGCATCCTGGGCGGATCGCGTTGGCAGGTGACTCGCCAGGTCATCCTTCCGTCGGCCTTCACCTGGATCATCGCCAGCCTGCACGTCAGTTTCGGCTTCGCCCTGATCGGGGCGCTGGTCGGAGAGATCCTCGGCGCCAACCAGGGCCTGGGACTGCTCATCAAGACGTCGCAGAGCGAACTGAACATGGCCGGGGTGATGGCCGGCATGTTGCTGGTGGCGATCATCGCGCTGGTCGCCGAAGCGCTGATCACGCTGCTGGAAAGAAGGGTCCTGTCCTGGCGACCCTCCCAGATCAGCACGGACGACCTCACTGCCTTCTGAGCTCGAACCCGTACCGCCCGCTCGACCCGCACCACTGTCCTGCTCTACACCCCTGCACCACCCACCCACCTTCATCGGGAGACAACAATGCTCGGAAAACGCCTGTCCGCGATCACTGCCTGCGGGGCAGCCGCGGTGCTCGTCCTCACTGGTTGCAGCAGCAAGGCCACCAGCGGCAGCGGTAGCGGCGCGAAGGCCGCGGCCGGTTCGCCGACGGTCAACATCATGGTCGGCGGTATGAGCAAGCAGATCTACCTTCCCTACATGCTCGCCCAGCAGCTCGGCTACTACGCCAAGGCGGGAGTCAACGTCAAGCTGCAGGACGAACCCGCCGGCGGCGACGCCACCCAGAACCTGCTCGCGGGGCAGGTCGACGGCGTCGGTGGCTTCTACGACCACACCATTGCCCTGCAGGGACAGGGAAAGTCGGCCGAGTCGGTGGTGTCGATGCTGCAGATCCCTGGTGAGGTGGAGATCTGCCGGACCGACCTCAAGGGCACGGTCAAGTCGCCGGCCGACTTCAAGGGGCGTGCGCTCGGCATCACCGACACCGGTTCGTCGACCGACTTCCTGACCCAGTACCTGACCACCAAGAGCGGCGTCGATCCCGCCACGACCACGCGTCGCGGAGTGGGCGCCGGTACGACATTCATCGCCGCGCTGAAGCAGAAGGCCATCGACTGCGGCATGACCACCGAGCCCACGGTGTCGCAGGTGCTCAAGAACAACCTCGGCTTCATCCTGCTCGACATGCGTACCGCGGATGGTTCCCGCCAGGCGCTCGGCGGGACGTATCCGGCAACCTCGCTGTACATGACGACGAGCTACGTCGACAGTCACAAGGACGCCGTCCAGAAGCTCGTCAACGCCTACGTGGCGACGCTGAAGTGGATCCAGGCGCACACCGGGGCGGAGATCGCCGACAAGATGCCGGCCGACTACTACGCCGGTGTCGGCAAGGACGCCTACGCCAAGGCTCTCGACAGCGAAAAGGGAATCTTCAACCCCAACGGCCTCATGCCCGCTGACGGTCCGAAGACGGACCTGTCCGTACTGTCGGCGTTCAACCCGGCCGTCAAGGGCAAGTCCATCGATCTGTCCAAGACCTACACCAACGAGTTCGTCAGCGCCGCTACGCCGATCTCCTAGTCCGCATCACGCCGAGCCCGGCCCATCGAGCATTCGATGGGCCGGGCTCGCGTGCATCGGAGCCGCCCCGGTCCTTCTGGCTCGTCCTGGTCGCTACTATGCGGTCATGGATCTCAGGATCGTCGAGCAGGTTTCGGCCACCGGTACGTACACGCTCAGCCTGCGCGGGTCATTGGACCTCATGAGTAAGGGCGAACTGATCGCCGCGGGCGAGCTCGCTCTGCAGGCAACCGGTTCGACCGGACTGGTGCTGAACCTGGCCGGCGTCGAGTTCATCGATTCGACCGGCATCGGCGCGATCATCGAGGTTTCGAGCTTCGCGGCCGATCTGGGCCGCACCTTCGCCCTGCAGAGTCCCTCGGCTCGGGTGGCACGGGTGCTGGAGCTGACCGGTCTCAGCGACAACTGGCCGACGGTCCCCAACGCGGTCTGACCAGGTTCAGCCGATCGCTTCGGGCACGGTGCCAGACGCGGCCGGGGTTGCCGGGTCGGCCAGCGGAAGTACCGCCGCGAGCCCGGACAGGTGCAGCAGGGTGACGATGCGCGGGTTGGCTCCGGTGAGGAACAGGGCGGCGCCGCGGGCCGCGACGAGGTTGCTGAGCTGAACGAGGCCGCCCAATCCGCTGGAATCGATGAAGCTGACCGCGGTCAGATCCACCATGACGCGCCTGGGCGTTCGCTCACCGAACAGCCGATGTCCCAGTTCAACCGGGGCGTGGGCGGAAGCGATGTCAAGATCGCCCTGCAGAATAAGCCAACCGGTCTCGTCGTCGGCAGCACGCTCGGAGCTCATGCGGTCCTGTCCTGCGAACACGCGGCCAGCGATACGCCGTCGTGGAAGGGGGCGCTGTTGGCCTTCTGCACTGTATGTGAATCCGGGCGATCTCGCTCGCTCCAGCCAAGATCAAGTAGCGGACCTGTCGCGACCGCGATTCCAGGCCGCCGGGACGTGACGTTTGCTGCGGCGCGGACGGGAGATCAGCAGCGGGTCAGTTCCGCATCCCAGGCGAGGCGTCGTCGGCCGGTCCCTTCGAGGCGGGGTCGGCGGGGTCGGCGGGGTCGGACGAGGTTGCCGTGCTGGTATGCGTAGCGTCCTTGGCCGGCTTCGATTTCTTGGGCTTCACCGGTTTGCCCGGCTTCGTTTTGCCGTTGCCGTTGCCGTTGCCGTTGCTGTTGCTGTTGCCGTTGCTGTTGCTGTTTTCGGGGGTCGAGGACTCCGATTCGGACTGACTGATCGAAGGCGGAGCGCTCGCAGAAGGCCGCACGCTCGGCTGCGCCAGTAGCGCGGTGCAGTACGTGCTGACGTGGCCGGCCCCTCCGGCGGCCTGGATGAGCACTCGGAACGCAGGGCTGTTGTCGGCCTTTCCGTGATCGTGGGGCCGCTTGAGCCAGGACCGGCACAGCCCGACGAGATCGGGATTGGGCCCGGTCGTCGATGGTGTGAGAGACGGCGATCCGGACGTCGACCGTGACGGCGACAGCGTTCGGGAGCCCTGGCCGGACAGCGGAGCCGACGAGGCTCCCGGCTCGGTCGAGCCTGATGAACCGGTCGAACCTGACCCGGTGACGCCGCTGGCAGACGTGGTTGCCGACGTCGTCAGCGCGCCAGCGGCCGGACCGCTGGACGTTGCGGTGCTGCGATGTCCGTGGCTCGGCCATGTGGGCTCATGCCCGGTGGCCAGGGCGACCCCACCGACGGCCGCCGTGGCGGCTGCTCCGGCGAACAGCAGCTTCGCGGCCAACGCGTTGGTGGCCACGATCTTCACGACCCGCCGCCGGCGCCTGGTTGGACGAGGACCGGCCAGTTGCGCTCGCGCGAATTCCGCGATCGCGGCATCGAGGCCGGCCGACCGGCCGGCGGCTCCGGTCTCGGACTGAATCTGTGCTGCCGGCGCGGCGGCCGCGTCCAGCAGGTAACTCAACGGGCTGGGCGTAGCGGCGCGGTGATCGAGCAGTTCGTCGAGCTCGAGTCGGCTCGGGAACGGCTTGGAAGATCGCATCACATTCCTCCAGCGTGCACGCTGGCCGAGCCGTTACTCATTGCCGTGCGGGGGTGACGTATCAGACGTTCCGGCTCTACGGTCGCGGTCGCGAATCCCTGGGTCGGTGCCGGCAGCGACCTGGGGTGAGCTGTCCGGATGCAACCTCTCGGCCAGCGTGCGCAGCCCGCGGTGCGCGGCGACCCTGACCGCGCCCGCGCGCTTGCCGAGGACGTCGCCCGCGGTCGCGGCGTCCAGGCCGACGACCGTGCGGAGCAGCACCGCCTCAGCCTGGTCGTGGGGGAGAGACACGATGAGCGCGAGTGCCGATCGCGTCGACTGGTTCTCCGCGGCCAGCAAAGCGGTGTCGGAATCGGCCGGTCGCTCCAGTAGGAAGGCGAGGTCGGCGGGCTCCACGGGGCGCCGGGCCCGGTAGCGGGCGTGGTCGAGCGCACGGTTGCGGACGATCCGCGCGGCCCACCCGCGAAAGGCGTCGGCCGAGCCGGAGAAAGTCGCCAAGTCGCGGGCAATCTGCAGCCACGCCTCGGCGGTGATGTCCTCGGCGTCCTGGCCGGCCAACCCCACGGCGTAGCGCAGCAACTTGGGCTGCAGCTCGCGGTACAGCTCGGCAAAGGCGTCGTGGTCGCCGCTCTGGGCAGCCGCCAGCGACGTTTCGGTCGCGTCCGGCGCCTCGGTCATCGCTGCGTCACGAGCATGATGATCCGCTGTTGAAGCGGTCTCGTCTGTGAGCACTCGCCCTCGCTGTTCGCCGCCTGCCGACACTGCTGCCCGAGCGTCAGCGTCGGCCGCGCCCCTCGCGTGACGGTCACGGCCGCTCCGGCGCCCAGCCTAGCGGGAGGACAACGCGACCCGGTCGACGAGCTCAAGGGCAGTCTCCTGCTCGTCGGCGCTGGTCGTCTTGGCCAGTTCCACCGTGGCCAGCCGGCCCGAGATGATCAGGGTCATCAGTTCATTGCCGAAGTAGGGGCCGGCTTCGCGCTTCCAGGACATCGGCGGACGCGGTACCCGTGTCACGGCGTCGAGCAGGAAACGGGTTCCGCGTTCGGCCGCCCGGCTCCAGGCAACGCGGAAGGTCGCCTTCATCGGGGTCGGTACGAAGTTGTGCAGCGGCGAACAGGTGAGCTGGTAGATCTCCGTGTCCGTCACCTCCTCGAATTGCGCGCGAGCGACGTAGGCGTGGTGGACATCGCCGGACAGGACACAGACCGTCGCGGGCGCGTGGCCGTGGACGCCGGTGGCGACGTCGCGGATGAGCCCGGACAGCTCACGGAAGGAGCGCTGGAACGCCGCCCAGTGTTCGAGGTCGGCCGCACGCCGTAACCGCTCGGCCCACCGGGCCAGGCGAGGGCCGCGCGCCCCGGCGGCCAGGCTCTCGTCCCACGCCTCCAGGTCGTGCAGCGCGCGGGCGAGCAGCCACGGCAAGGACGTTCCGATCAGCAGGTGGTCGTAGTCGCCTCGGGCCTGTTCGGCGATCCAGGCGTACTCGGCATCGCTGACCATGCTGCGGCCGCCCTCGTCTTCGTCGAGGATGCGTCCGCACCGGGAATCGATCATGACCAGCCGGACGGCACCGAAATCGCGGCGGTAGGACCAGCGAGTTCCCTTCGCCCCATCGGCTTCGGCGTCGGCGTGCTCGGCAAAGGCACGCAACAGGTGTTCGCCGTCGGCCCCGCCGGTCCGGATCTGCTGGTAGAGCTCGTTGGCGGCGAGGTCAGCCGGGGCGAGATTGCCCAGGTGCTGGTAGACCCAGTAGGACGACAAGCCGCCGATGATCCGCTCGCGCCACCAATCAGTGCGCTGAATGTCCTGGCGCCACAGGCGCGAGGTGTTCCAGTCGTCGCGGATGTCGTGATCGTCGAAGATCATCGAGCTGGGCACGACCGACATCAGCCAGCGCACATCGGGATCGGTCCAGGACTCGTCGTAGAGCCAGGTGTATTCCTCGAAGTCGGCGACCTGCTCCTTGGCGCCGGTGGTGATGTCGCGGCGACGCCGGATCCGGGCCTGGGTCTGCGGCGTGGTCTCGTCGGCATAGACCTGGTCGCCGAGCATCAACAGCGCGTGCGGCCAGCGCTCCTCGGACTCGGCGGCCAGCTGGCGGCCCAGCACCATCAGGGCGTCGGCCTCGAAATGCGGATCGTCGGCGACCGAGGCCGACCGGGCGTAACGGCAGGATCCGAAGGCGATGCGCAACGATCCGGCGCCACCGAGGGTCCGCACGCGCGGCGTGGGCCGATGGTCAGCGGGCGCCGGCCACACCGGCGTCCCGTCCAGGCTGACCGTGTAGGCAACGGAGGTCCCGGCCGCGAGCCCGGTGACGATGACCAGCGCGTAGTGATGGCCGGCCACTGTCCAGGTGTGCTCGCTGGCGCCGAGGATCTCGACGGTGCACGGCTCGTCGGTCTCGACCCAGATCGTCGCGTCGTGCTCGCCGACGTGACGCAGAACCGGGCCGAGGACGAGCTTCACAGACGAGGGTCGGTCGGATCGTTCGGCTCGATGTAAGTGGTGCGACCGGGCCGACTGATGATGTCCGTGCGCCGCCGGGACATGGTGATGGCGATGCCCAGGATCAGTCCGACCGCTCCGATCACCATGAGGATGACGCCGATCATGCCGAGGTCGATGTTCTTGACGTTGTCGGTGATGGCGAACTTCAGCACGGCGCCGATCGCGATCAGCAGCAAGCTTGCACCGATGGTCATGGGGATTCACTCCGGGGAACTGGGTGGCCGTGGTTGGGCTCGCGAGGATCCTACTCATGCCCCGATGAAATGACACCGCGCGAATCCCGCTGTTCGGCCCCGTGGTGGCGCTACCCTGAGGCAGCCGCGCGAGCAGCTGTAACACGCTGAACGTCGGCGACGCTGAAACCTACGAGGCGCAGTCGCTGACGATTGGCGTCCCGGAACAGAGCGTGGACCCTGCGGTCAACTAAACCCGCGGTCCACGAAGCGGCGGGTCCTGTGCGAGCCCCCGTGAAAGCGAACGTCATGACCGCACGTGTCGAGACCTGGACCGGAGTTCAGGTCGCGCTGCCAGACCTTTTCGCAGTGGACGAGCCATCGGCGGCCGACACTGCCGATGCCGACTATTCATCTCCCCGCCCGGAGATGGACACCATCATCGCCAATCGGTACCGCCTGATCCGCCCGATGTCCGGCACGTCGACCGGTTTCCTCGCTCATGATCTGACCCTCGGGCGCCAGGTGCAGGTGGCCATCGCGTCCGACCCGGCCGACCCCGACGCTTTCGACGGTCACGCCACCAGTGCCGCCTCGCCGAACGACTGGATCCTGCAGAGCCCGGATCGGGTCGGCGCACTGGCCGAACTCAACCACCCCAGCCTGCCCAAGCCGTTGGACGCCGGCCTGCTCCAGGACGGCCGGACCTTCGTGGTCACCGCCTACGGGTCGGGGCATGCACTCGTCGATGTCTTCACCGCGACCTCGGTCGCCCCGTCGGCCGCGTTCTTGTCGACAGTGACCAGCGTGCTCAGCGGCCTGCTGGCCTACCTGCACGAGCGCGGTTACGGCCATCGAGGCCTGACCGCGGAATCGGTTCGGATCTCCACTCTGGTGAGCTCCGGGACCGATATTCGCGTCGAGGTCGGACTGTTGGGTCTGTATCGAACGGGGGAGTCGGGTGCCCACGGCAGCCGTCTGGCCCAACAGTCCGCCGCCGACGACGTTGCAGCGCTCGGGCAGGTGCTGCTGGCCACCTTCGCGGGGGCCGACCGTAGAGCTCGGCATCGAAAGGGGTCAGGCGCCGGCACCTCATGGCCGGTGGCCTGGCGCGGCGCCCTCCTTGAGATGACCGCTTCCGACGCCGCGGCTCGTCCGACAGCCGCGGATGTGCAGCGGATGTTCCGGCTGCGCTGATCGTTTCAATGTTGTACCCGTTGTACCCGTCGTACCCGTTGTACCCATCTGAAAAGGAGAAACTGTGATCGTTCTCGGCATCATCCTGCTGATCATCGGCTTCGTAGCCAAGATCGCCATCCTGTGGACGATCGGGATCATCTTGATCCTGGTCGGAGCCGTGCTCTTCCTGCTCGGCGCCGCTGGTCGCGAGGTCGGTGGCCGTCGCCACTGGTACTGATCGGGGATCTGGTGCGCACCGGGCCCTGACCGGGCCCGCTGCGTTCCCAGCTGAGTAGCAGTTCCTTGAGCAGCCGGGCCAACTGACGTTGGCCCGGCTGACTCGTTCCGGCGAGCAGTCCGGCCCGCTCGGCCCGCTCGGCCCGTTCGGCCCGTTCGGCAGATCGAAGTCGGCCCGAACCACGTGGGACTGCCAGTCCGGCGGGCCGGTCAGTGAGGAGCCGAGGAGCCGTCGAGGGTTTGCCGTAGCCGGGGCAGGACCTCGTCGAGATCCTCGCTCGTGCGTATGACGATCAACGCCTGAGCGGCCTTGCTCGGCTCCAGGGGGGCTGCCACCTCGAAGCGCCACAGCGCCGCCAGCCCCGCGGTGGCCTGGTCGTACTCGGTCAGTGGCTGCTCGCTCTGCCGGCGCAGCCACCGCCGCAGCACATGGTTGTGGACGGTGACGACGGCACCGGAAAGCAGATCGGCGCGCAGCGAGTCCTCAGCCGAGCGTGAGCCGTGCTCGTCCAGGTAGTGGCGGAACAGTCGCTGGTACCGGGAGACACTGGCGATCTCACGGTTGCGCAAGGCTGTGACCGAGCTGGTCAGGCTGAATCGCAGCCGCGCCCGGTCGCCTTCGTCGAGGTAGTGCAGCAGGATCGTGCGGGCGCCGCGGAACAGGGTCGGGACCACCTCGGCCTCGGTCACGGCCTGGGCCAGCAGGGACTCGACCTGCTCGACGATGCGGTCATGATCGGGGAAAATCACGTCCTCCTTGGAGGCGAAGGTGCGGAAGAAGGTCCTGCGCCCGACGCCGGCCCGCTCGGCGATGTCCTCCACGGTGGTCGCCTCGAAGCCCTGCTCCTCGAACAACGCGAAGGCCGCATCGGTCAGTCGCGTTCGCGTGTCGGCTGCCATTGCGCCCCTCTCGTGCACGGATGTACTCTCGTGGCACTCAGTATCATTTCATGGCATCAAGTGCCAGGACAAGGGCGCCACGGACTCAGGGGGTCACGATAATGACGACAGCGGTTGTTCAACCCACCCAGGCAGCTCTGTCGGCCCTCGGCCCCGGCACGGCCCGCCGGCACCTGGTGAGCATCGCGCCCACAGCGACCACAGCGACCACAGCGGCGACCGCGAACGTGGCTCGGATCGGCGGCGTCGCGCTCGAGGAATACGCCGCACTGGCGGCGACTGATCTGTTGCGTGGCCTTGACGAGAGCTGCATCCAAGCGGTCGTCGCGCAGGCTCGGTTCGCCCGCCACGCCGCAAAGGACGTCCTGCCCGACGCGGCCGGGTCGACCATCGTCGTGCTGAGCGGCACCCTCCGCGCGGAGCTGTTCGCCCGGACCGCCGACCAGAGCCTGACCTGGGTCGCCGGGCCCGGCCAACTGCTCGACGCCGGCGTGGACGAGACCGTCCAGGCGGTCACCGACTGCTGGACCGTCCGACTGGACACCAAGCGGCTGCGCGCGCTGGCCGAGCAGTTTCCGCCGTTGGCCCTGCGCCTTCTCGACATCACCGAGGCGGCCAAGACGCACGCTCGCGAAGCGCTCACCGATCTCGTCTTCCTCGACGCAGCCGCCCGCCTGGCCAAGCTGATGCTGCGCCTGGAACGGCAGTACGGCCAGCCCGTTGGCCAGGATCTGTTCGTCCAGCACAACCTGACCCAGTCGGACCTGGCCGCCATCCTCGGTTCCAGCCGCGAGACGATCAACAAGGCTCTGCGTGAGTTCACCAAGCGCGGCTGGGCCCGGATCTCGGTGGGCAGCTTCGTCATCCAGAACCGCGAACGGCTGATCCAGCGCTCTCGCTGAGGCCCGGGGCACGCGAATAGAGTGGGCATTCGGCCCGCGGTGGTCGGGACTGTCGGACTTCGGGAGGCCGGGTGAGCGACCTTGAGGTATGGCTGCTCGGCGGCTGCACGGACCTGCGGCGGTACGAGGTCGACTCCGCGGCCGACGGCGTCCTGATCTGTGATCTGACGACCGGGACCGACGCGCGGGAGAAACGCGAGCACCGGCGGGACCTGTCCCAGTGGCTGGCTCACGGCGGCCGCGCCGTGGCCCGGGTCAACAGCATCACCACGCCGTTCTGCGGCGAGGACGTCGAGGAGGTGCTCGGCCTTCCCGGCTTGTCCGCGCTGCTGCTGCCCGACATCCGCGTCCCGGCGGCGCTGCGCAGCTTCGCCAAGCGGATCGCCCGGGCGGAGGTGCCGGTGCTGGCCGAGATCGCCAGCGCCGAGGGCGTTGCTCGTGCCGCTGAGATTGCCGAGGTCCCCGGCGTCGATGGACTCGTGTTCGATCCGATGGCCTACGCCCTCGATCTCGGTGCCGCGCTCAACGAGCGGATCCTGAGCCATCCGCGTTCGGTGCTCGCGGTCGCCTCCCGGGCTCTCAGGCTGGAGGCGCCGGTCGAGTACGAGGTGAGCCTGGAGGCAGGCAGCCCGGCCGACTACGGATTCCGGGGCTTGGTGCGGTCGGTGCGGTCGGTCACGGCGCCGCCGGTGCGGTCGGTCACGGTGCCGCCGGCGTCGCGGG